>JBEKDI010000051.1:0-39304 GCA_050014435.1 Verrucomicrobiota bacterium
CCGTTCCAGCCCCAGTGGCTCGCTTGGACATCGGTGAAGTTGAGGTAAATACGATTCGGCGGGATTCCGAGAGAATCGTGCAGCAACTGGGAGACCTTCTGCGAGAGCTTGCGGTTCACGTCGCTGGTCAACCCACCAATGCTCCGGACATCCACAAAGGCCGCGTCACCCGGACTGCCGGACATCTGAATGGCGGCCTGGCCCGCGGCCACCATGACGTATTGCTGCGTCTTACCAATGGTTTCGGCGACGGTTTTGGACAGAGAGGCCAGCAGGGCTTGCCGTTTGTCATCAGAAAGCACAACCGTAGTTTCGAGTTTTAAGAGTGGCATATGGAACATCTACAATCAGTGGGCGCTCCACTCAAGTCCATTGGGATAGCGGGAAATCCGTTCTCAGGGCTGCCGCCGCAGCAGCTCTTGCCTGGCTAATGTCCGCCCGTGACCGTGTAACCGGCCCGGCGCAAATCCTCCGCCAAATCCATTTCCATTTGGACTGCTGCCTCAAACGGCATCGGATTCAAGTGCTCATACAATTCCGGCAAAAGGCGGAGGCCGTAGCGTTTGACTACCGAGGCAGCTTTGATTCCCGACTTATGGTTCGCGAATCGTTCTTCCGGGGACAAGCCCGTCATCCCGACATAAACGCAAGACTTCTTGGGGTTCCGTTTCGGGTTTTCAGCTCGGACCTTTTGTAACCTGCCGGCTGCCGGGTCGAGCAAAACAACGTACACATTGTGATGGTGCTCCGGCAGTTGGGTGTGGCGGAGGTGCTTGAATGTTCGCCGCTTCATTGCGCATCCATCGGGACATCAAGTTCATCGCCCCCCTAATCTCGCCGGCACCGAGGTTGCAACTGCCGATGAATCGCGCTTATAGGCTAGTCTTCCCAGCCGCTCTGACCTTTGCCCACCTGGCACGCGCAGCCGCTGCCAATTTAGCTCTAACCGCCGGACTGCTGCGTCGATCCCGCTTTTTCCGCGTCTTCGGTGCGATAGTGGTGCCTTTCACCCTGGCCCACCTGGCCTTCGCAGCCGCGCTGATGGCCGCCCTCCCAGCGGCGCTCATCCGCCGCTTGCCCTTTTTGGCCTTGGTTGGCGCTGACGTTTCGCCGCTATCACCCGCGATGGTTGTAAGCTTGCCCTGAAGCGTCTCGATTTGCTCTTTAATCGCGATGATGCGATGGAGTTGACTTGTCGTTAAATCATGGAGATTTATCATCGGAGAGAGGTAATGCAAACATGCCCGTAGGGTCAATAACGGAGGATCACAGACGCAGGTCAAATTGTAGTCCCGCCCAGGCGGCCCATTGACGGATGATTTCATTGGATTGCACCCCCGGACGCATGTTGCATTTTGCTCGTGCTTGGATGATCGCACGCTTGCGCGGGTCCACCTAAATCGTGACCATGCTCTTTTCCTGATCATTGATCCGCAGTCTGAGAGACCAGATGGTAGTTTCGCCGCGCCAACAGTGATTGGCGTAACTTTAAACGCAATGGCGCATTGCCCGGCCTTCGGCCTGGAGCGCCCGGCTTTCCAAGATTTCCTGGATGCTCCAATCGCGATCATCTTCCTCTCCGTCGCGTTTCTCCAAAAACCGATAACCCTGAATGCCTGACTTCGCCCAAGAGATGGATCTACCATTCTCCTCCCTCGAAAGATCCGAGTGCCATGCACATGTCAGGCGGAGGATCGACTTAAGGGTCCGCCCTTTAATGGAAAAGTCCGGCCAGGGCGCTGGTCTGGGTCTCATACCATGCTCGGTCACAACCTCTTCGCCGGCAAACTTGTTGGCGTGGATGAAATCAATGATGGGGTTCACTTGTTCCAGCGGCGTCTCAGGATGAGCCGAAAAGAACCAAAGGACGGTGCGCCAGAACTCAGGGTGCTCGATTTTTTGCCCGAGGCGGCCGGCGACAATTTCGCGGGCAAGCGCCTCGCTGCCTCCCAAACCGCGTGTCTGACCATAGCGCAAGGCTTGGGACACGCTGTAATGGTCAGGCGCTTGGCGAGCATAATGTTCCATGTTGCGGGTGAGAGCCAAGGGCAGGTTCAAGCTGCGGAAACTGGCTCCCCGCCCAAGGCGAATGAACCACGATTGCTGGCGGAATCCTTCCGGGCCTGCTCCAAGATTCCAAACTGAGTCCATGAAGCCGGGGACCGGGTATCGAATCAACAGATGAAAAGCCAGAGACCGAAACGCCAGTCTGAGATTCTCGGTCTCTGGTCGCCACGATTCGCACGGCCGGATCCAATGGCTCTGGCGCGCCGCCAGGTTCTTGAGGCGTTGAATCAGGAAAACCGGCGTAACCCAGCCAGCACTCCCCTTTCCGGGGCTGGGTTTGAGCAATTGGGTGCAGGAGCGCACGCGCGCCAGCAGGCGCAAGAATGCGGCCCGGCGTTCTTCGTTGTCGCCAAGTTCGTCCAGCGCCGTCTTGATCGCGGCATCTATCCTGATTGCATCTTGTTCTTTCTTTCTTCTGCCAAAATTCTCGTTGTTTGGTTCGTTCGAAAAATTGCAAAGGTTGAGTTTCATCGCGTCCTCCCGCGGCACAATGCCGCCTACATCGGTTCGGGAATGGTGAATCCTCCACGGGCCAGCCTTTCATCACGGACAAATTGCCAGTGACGCGGACATGACCAGGCCCTCAGCGAGTTTCTTCACATCGAGCGCCAAGTCCACGTCAATGCTCCCCACGTGCGGTTCCTCGGCTTGTTCCAGCAGGAGATCGGGCAACCCAACCGCCCACCACGACCACCAGAGAGTCTACAAACGCCGCCAGCACCTGCCCAAGGTCAACCAGAACGCGACGGGCGGCTTCGACTTGGCGCGGGCTGTAATCGTCCCGCTGGCGAGGTTCGGGAATCACAATAAACCCCGCTGCTTCCAGGCGCGTTTGAGATTCTGTTCCAGCAACGCTTCGGCGGCTTCTTCGCCCCGTCCGCCGCAGTGAAACAAGTCTACGTAAGTCTGCACCGCGTTGGTGCAAGACAACCGGCGTCCGCCAATAGTCCCGCCGTCTCCAAGATAGAAAACACCGTCGTCTTCGGGTATCAGCACCACGAGATTTTCCCCCGAATCTACCAGTTTGGCTTCGGCCACTTCACGAAACTCGTCTTCCCAATCGTCGGCGACGTAAAGCCAAGTCTTGGGCTGCCTAACATGCGGCGCCTGAAAATCCGCCGCCGAGAACGCCGCATACGCCGCGTGTCCGCCCGTCATCGATTCGAGCTTCGCCAAGGCTTCCTGCAAACGCAGGCCTTGCAACAGCGTGAAGTAACTGCGGCGCTGGTGACGGTCAAAACGGTATACGTCGCGCCACGCCTTCAACAATTCGACCGGCGCGCGCAATTTGAAACCGCCGTCGGGCAGCTTTTCAAGGAAAGCTTCGTCATGGAGATGGCGCACCACTTTGTTGATCAAACCAATGCTGACGTTCGGCCGGGCGTGAAGTTGCAGGTCTCTCTGCGTCCATTTCCGCCCCGCGTTATCCGTGGCAAGGAGCGCGCGGACAATGCGCGCCGCTTCCGGCGTGCTTAAATTGGCGCCGGCCTTTGGGACCCGATGGACTGGCGGTTGTCCCGTGCGCTCCAATTGAAAGGCGCCGGGCACGCTCAAATGGCAATTGCCCGCCAGATCAAACCAACTCCAGCGCAGTTCCTGGCACAATTGCGCCATGCGCAGCGAAATGAACGGGGTGGCCAGGACCCACACCCGGCTCTGGCTTTTGTTCTGCGACGAAGGCAGATCCTGGGTTCTGTCATAAGCGATTTGACGTGGCCGTGGATTGGCCTTGCACACGACCCACAACTCCGTCTTGCCGCCGTTCGGCAGGGGCAGCGTGGCTTCAATGTCGCCACCCGTCCGGTATTCCGCCGGGGCGATTTCGACTTGCCAACCCTTCAGCCATGCCACGCCGGCAAGCAGTTCACGCAACTTCTGCGCCAGCGCCCGTTCCAAGGCGGCGCCTTTCAATTCTTGCTTGTTCACGGCAATAGCCATGTTCACTGTGTCGTGAACATAGCCAATATCGTGAACACGGTTAAACATCTTTTTCCCGTTTATTCCGGCCCCGGGAAGTTTGAAACATTACTGGACTCATCCAACCCACCTTCTCATCGAACCCTCGTTTCAGACTTCAGGCTTGTGAAGCCGGGCTGGGGAGCGCGGCACATTAGATTGATTGTTTGCGTCGGGCCTAATCTTGCGCTTCTGAAATACGTTCAGATTGAAATTCAGACGTACAATTGCCAGCACGAGAGACTGACTGTCAGCGACATCGGAGGCATCATACGCCATTCGCTCATAGGTATGAATGTTTGAATTTGATTCAGACGCACAACAGATTTGACGAACCCCGAGGCAGCCATCGATCTCCGGGTTGCCAGATGAGGGGTGACAACCGTCACCTTTGGCGTATTTTATTGATCATCTGTTAGCGCCGGTTTGAAAATGCGGTAAAAGTGCCGATTTGAAAATGCAGATGTTCCCATCAACGAACCGACCGTCGGATTAGAAGAAGGCCATCACACCCCACAGCAAGAACGTGGTGAACATGAACGCCAAAGTGATCCATGAGAACACGCCAACTGGTTTGGCCCAAAATTGAAAGCGGGGACGAAGTCGACTGGCTTCCAAACTATTCAAGCCGCCTGATCGACCCGGCGGTGAGCGTCCGGAAGACTGATCTTCAATGGGAATTGTGCAATGATCCCTAATCTTGGGTGACGACAACAGACGACATGCCATTATTATTAAGTGTTCATTGGGAGACTGTCTGAATGGGGTTCAGAAGGTCGTGAGTTCAAATCTCACCGCCCCGACCATTCCTTCATAGGAAAGTAAGAAAACTGTTGACTTTTCCTAACGGATTCCTTACATTATTTCCATGAAACAGAAACCGACTTTTCCGCTCCTCGTCAAGCAGGATGGCGTCTCCGCCAAAATCCGCAAGATCATCAAATTGAAAAACGGGCGTGAATACACCGCTTACGTGGTTGATTACACCTTGTTGGGAAAACGGAGGCTGGAATGGCGGGCCGATCTGGACGAAGCCAGGCAGGCCGCGCGGGAGGCGTGCCGGAAAATCGCCGACGGCGAACACATGGCATTGCAACTCAAGAACGGCGACCGCTTGACTTACTTGCGGGCGACCGAGGCGCTGGCGCCGTTCAACGCCACCCTGGACACCGCCTGCCGGGAGTATGCCGAGGCGATTCAAATTCTCAGCGGGCGGGGGTCATTGGTGGAAGCGGCGCGGTTCTACGCCAAAACTCATAACGTTGAACTCCCGGCCATTGACACCGCCAAAGCCGTTGAGGCGATGCTGGCGCAGGCCGAGGCGGACGGGAAGAGCCAGGAACGGCTGCATCAATTGCGGACTTACCTGGACCGTTTCAAAACCGATTTCAACGGCAATGTGGCCGACATCACCAGCGCGACGATTCAGGGCTTTTTGACCGCCATGAACACCAGCGAGCGCACCAAGAAGAATTGCCGGGACGTGTTGCGCGCCTTCTTTAAATGGTGCGCCGCCAGCGGCTACCTGGCCAAGACCGCCCCCGACGATTTGATGGAGCACGTTCCATCGTATCGCAACAAACGAATCGGCAGGATCGAGATATTTGCGCCGGAGCAATTGACCGCGCTTCTCGCAAAGGCGGACAGCCGCCTTTTGCCTTACCTGGTCATCGGCGCTTTTGCCGGTTTACGGGGCGAGGAAATCAAGCGGCTGGACTGGGGGGAGATTGACCTTGCGGACGGGTTTATTGAAGTCGCCGCCGACAAGGCCAAGACGGATACGCGCCGGCTTGTTCCGATCAAGGACAACCTCAGAGCATGGTTGCTCCCGCTTGCCAAACAGAAAGGCCCGGTTTGCCCGTTCAAGAATGTTGTCAACCCGCTCATGCAGCTTGCCGCCGACGCAAAGGTGGAATGGAAAAAGAACGCCTTGCGGCATTCCTTCATCAGCTACCGCGTTGCCGAATGCGCCGACGTGCCGCGCGTGGCTGATGAATCCGGCAACAGTCCGGCCATCATTCGCACCAATTACTTGCAGCGCGTCAAACCCAAACAGGCGCAGGCATGGTTTGCAATCCTGCCGCCGAAGAGTGTCTGAAATATCTCTCAATATCCGCCCGCAACATGGCGCTTGGTTTCAGCCCAACGCCGCGCCGCCGCCTGTTCCTCATCCCGCAATCGTTCATTCAGGGAACGAATTCGATAGATATGGCCCTGGACGATGCAATACGACCGGGTGATTTGCGTCAGACCGTCTTCCTTGCCAACCCAACGACCGTCTGACAAAGCCACCCGCGCCTTGTCCCCTTCCAATGCCCAGCCGGTCATGTACACTTCTTTGTCAATACTATCTGTAGTGCCACCGGTCTTTTCCAGCCCATTTTCGATGGAAACTTTGGGCAGGGCTGGCGAAGCCGCCCCTGACGGCCCTGCGGCTTGCGGTGTCGCCACGTCAGCAACCGGGCGGATGTTCGACACCACAGCCTGTTTCTTGACGCCAGGCAACACGGAGCGCACCCACAGCCCGCCAAACCACCGAAAACCGACAAAGCACAACGCCACCATTACAGGCAAAAGCAAAAGCAAGCGCCAATCCAGGCCCTTGACCTTGGACCCCACATCCGCTTTGGCAGCCTCGATGCCAATTCCCGCCGCCGTGTTGTAGGTGGCCGCCAACTCGTAATCCATCCGAAAGTAGCCAGAGTATTGGCAAACCTGTCCAACCTGGCCGGTAAATGGCTCCGGGTAGGCCGCAAAGCGAAAAATCTTTGGAGCCGCAAACGGCCCGACCCGCTTCTTGCCGATATTCACCACGTAAATAAACTCTTGGGTGAAGGATCGGAACATCTTGTCAACGTTCTGCGGTTGTTGAGTGTAAACGTAAATGTCATCGCCGAGCTTGCGATGCTGGGAAAGGTAAAAAGGAAACTCATCGGGGGCTTCCGCAAATTTGCGGACGTTGTAAAACAACTGCAATTCGTCCAGGTGGTAAATCACGCCGCGACCCGAAAACTTTCCGCCTTTCAGCCATTGCGAAAAATCGAGGCAGACAGGATTGCGGTTGCCCTTCTCGCGTTCAATTCGAGGAACCTCGTCCGACGCCTGATGTCGAATGCGATAGAACTCCGCCAGTTCCCCTTCATCCAGCATCCGCACCCGCGACGGTTCAAACACCATTCCATCGGCATCCATTTCTTCACCGGGCCGGCCTGGACGCCGGTGATCCAGCAAACAAATATCACGCCCAGGATGTCGCTTGGCCAGAAAGTCGGCCAACGCGCCCAGGTTCAATGGCAAATTGGTGACGATCAAACGGTCATCATGCAACAATTGATCTACAATCGAGACAACGCCGCGATACGACTTGCCAGCCCCGACTTTCCCGCAAACGAAGTAAAGGCTCATGGCTCAGGATTGGCCCGTCCTATTTGTTTGGTGAACCGCAGCGCCCAGGTGAAGCCGAAGAACGAGGCGAACATGCCAAATCCCGCCCAAAACCATTCCCAATTCACATCGGGCCAACTGTCAGAAGAAACGGCGGGCGCATTGGAAATCAGGGACATCACCGCGCCGTTGGTGCTGCCCGAAAACACGGTGTAATTCGCGTTTGTCCCCGAATCGTCCAAGGTCAGCAACTGGCCGCCCAACTGCAAACCGCCCCCGGCGGGAACCGGCACCCATAATGTCCCGGCACGGCCAGCAGCCACCACAAATGTGCTGGTAGTGTTCCCACCACTGTCAACGACCGACACCGTTAAGGGGCCGGCAGTCAGGTTTACCGGAGTCCAGGGAACGCCTACGGATTCAGATTGCGCAACAGCGGTTAACACCGAAACGCCGAAGAAAATGATTGGCAATAAGGCTCTCATGCCATCAATGCTCGAACGATGGTTGCGGCCACCGTGACAATCCCGTTCAAGGTGAACCGGAAGGCGATGTAATACAGGACACTGGACACGATATAACTCATGGGAAGAAACTGCCCCGCCAGCCACAAGGACAAGCCCACGGCCCGGCCCACCCCCTCGCCTGAAAAGGGATTCACGGCGATCTCCTGCCACCACATCTGGCCGGTCGCTCCCACCGAAAACCAAGTCACGATGGCAAACGGCACCGCCGCGATAGCCGCGATGATGGCCACGATATAAACCGCCGCCAGCGGCCAGCCAACGCTATTGCCCAGCACCATTAGTTTCGGGAATTGTCCTTGAGGAGTGAGCAGGGCTGTGCGCGTGGCCTGGCTCCCGTCTCGCAGCACCATCCCGACGAAACCTACTCCCACCAGCCATTCCATGACGTTGTGAAACCAGGAGGCAAAATCCGCCACGTCGGGATTGTCCATTGGGTTGCAATCAATGGTGTAAGTGCCAACGCCAGGAAGCTCAAAGGTGATTGTCAGCAAATTGCCCGGCGATCCTCCCACATTCGCGTCCGCCGCCGCCGTCGAGGCGCTTTGGGCGTAGCTCAGCATCGACTGATTTACCGGCCCGGCCAGCGTATTGCTCGCGTACCCGACAACGTCCGACGGATTGGTCGAATACGCCCCAATTCCCAGGTTGGTGTAGGCCAGGGGTGCGGCGGTGTTCGATGCTATGGCCGCCGCCGACGCTTCCAGATTCGTATCAAAAGTATTTGTCCGGCCCGTGTTGGAGGCAATCGTTCCCAACAAGCCTATGGCCGCCGCATCCGGGAAGTTCGTTGGAAAGTTGGTGAACGACACCTGATTGCTCACCACCAAATTCGAGATAGTCAGTGACACCGCATTGCTGTGGATTGCGGCTGCAATCGTCGTGGCGGCGTTTCCCACGGCGGACTCAATGCCAGCAGCGTTGGCCGCCGCCGCCACCGCTCCAACGACGTTGTCATTATGCAGCGCCGCAAAGCCTTCCTTGCCCGTTGCGTCCAGCATCAGTCCCCCGTTGGTCTGCGAATCCTGCCACAGGATGCCGTTGGTTCCGGTGAACATCCCATTATTCGTGGCCCCTGGATTCGGATTCGGTGACGCCGGAATGCCGCTTCCTGTTGTTTCAGGCACACCCCCAACCAATGACCCATTGCCACCAAAAGCCGGACTTGTTACCGGCACACCGTCACCGCCGCACAACGAAACGCACGAGGGCTGGCCCACCACCAGTCCGCAAGGATAACTCCCGGGCGGAGCCAGGTATGCCATGAATTCCGTCGGATCGCCGGTTGGAGAGACATCCGTATGGCACACCGTCACCGTCTGCCCCGGGTACACCGCCATGAAATTATTAGGATTGTTGTCGTCATTTCCCTGTTGCTGAGGCGAACCGTTAATACTCGCGGAAATGGCGGTGCTGCACCCTGATAATCCTTGCGCCGCGCCATTGCCCACAGAGGGATTCTCATAACCGAATTGGTAATACTGAACCTGGTCTGTGTTATTGTTCAGGGTTATGCAACCGCTGTTTGTTTGCGTGGGAGGCGGTCCGCCGCCACTCCCGCCAACGGTTATGGTCACAGCGCCATTGCCGGAGGAATCCGCCGTGAAGCTGCTGGGCCAACACGGATAGGGGTTGCCGTTGTAATCCATTGCCGAAAACGTGGCCGTCCCATTAGCAATGAAGAAGACACTGCAAGGCCCGCTTGTCGCACCCGCACCAACGGCGTTGCCGACCTCGCCGGAATCGCCCCAACCTTGGTCGGTAATCCCAACCATAATGCTAACGGAGGTGGTGTTATCAATGGTCACTTCGACGTAACCGCAACACTCAACCGGAGGGATGCAGCACAGAAGCCCGCCGAGCAGGAGCAAAGAGGAAGGCTTTGTTTTCATAAGTCAATACTTGAAAGTCCACATCAGCATGAAGCAGAGCAACGCCCCGGCCATGAATGATAATAATGCGCTCATGGGAAAAGAGGCCCGCGCAGTTGTTCGCCGCGCGGGCCAGGCTGCTATTTGCCGGAGATTTTCCGGACGATCTTCAAAACCACCCAAAACCCGACGATGCCCACCATCAAGGTGGCCACCGCCGTGAACACGGTCGTGGCCGTGGTCGTGATCGTGGAGGGATCGGCAAACGATTGGGCAAAGGCCGGCTTGGCCCCGACAGAGGTGGCCGCAACCACAGCGAACACCCTCTTGATTTTATTTGATACTTTCTGCATTTTGTTCCTTCGGTTAACCCCAACCGCTCTGACGCAAACCACGCGCCGGAAACAAACGGTTGGGAAATTGAGCCTTCGCCGGGCAACCGGCGAAGGTCTTTCTTTTTATTTGCCAGCCACGCCAACGATCCGGCCACGCGCCCGCAGCTTGTTGCCGAAGGCCGTCAGTTCCCGGATTCCCAGGTTGATGACCTTGTCTTGCAGCTTGCCGGCGTGGACGGGCTTTTCCTCGTCGCTCATGGCGTATTCGATGGGCTGTGCCAGGCGTTCGCCCGTTTCGCTCTGGTCCATCACGGTGATGATTTGCTGTTTCACCAAGCCCCGCTTGCCCGTGTATTCGTCGGCGCGGTCGCTCAGTACGAGTGCTTTGATTGTCATGTTTTCTGTCCTTTCACTGCTGGCGGTTTTGATCACGCGCCCACTGCCAGCCTGTGCGGCGCGCGCCGTGCGTTGTTGCATCCCGCCGTGGCACGGAGTTGGAGGCGGGAAAAGTATGGGTGAGCCGGAAACAAACGCGCCTGGCAGATTGATCCGCCTCTTTGCGCTTTCTCTTGAATTTGCTGCACCTGTGTTTTGCATGGAGCGATCAAACCACAGGTTGCAGTGAAGAATTACCGCGTCGTACTTGTAGGGCCGTACGGTAATTATTTTTTCCTCGGTGCGCCCGTGCCCTTGAACCTCAAGGCGATGCTGTCGCACACGTCCAGCAATTGATCCAAATCGGTTATGCTGACCAGCCCGCATTGCGCGAAGGGCCGCAGCCATTCGTTGAAGTCTGCGCGGGTGATTGGCGGACGACGCCGTTGCATTTCCTGAATTTCGGGCCAGACCAATAGAAGAAACCAATAGATGTTGGCGCGACCGCTTTCGCCGACACACTGCCCCTCCTCATCCATGAACCCGCCAATGCCCTTTTCAATCGCGCCGGTAAGCCGCGCAAAGGTTCCAAGTCCGCGCTCATGCGCCGATTTGTTGGTGGCCAGAAACGTTTTCCACACCAGTTCCGCACCGTTGCCCCAAGGATTTCTCTTTTCGGACAGCCAGGGCATCACCCGGATCATTTCCGTTAATTGCGCTGTTTCCTCCACGGGCAATCCTTCCCGCTTTATGATGGCGTCGAAGTCCGATTCGCCGAAGCGAAGGCACCGAAGACCCGCGCCAATTAATTTGCCCAGCGCTTCCCAATCGGTTTCTTTTGCATCGCCAAAACTCAACTGCTCCGGCTCCGGCAAAATCTTGCAATACGTTTTCCGCAACACTTTGAAGATGTTGTAGCAGTATTCCGGCAGTGGCTTTTCTTGCCGGGACGGCTTCTTTCCGCCCTTAATTGTCAAAAGCAGTTCGCCCATCACAGGGGCCAGCCGTTCCAGAAGCGGTTTTCGACGCAAAAGGGCTTTGACGGCTTCATTATTCGAGGACGTATCGCTACCGCCCCGGGGAT
Source organism: Verrucomicrobiota bacterium (assembly GCA_050014435.1). Lineage (GTDB taxonomy): Bacteria > Verrucomicrobiota > Verrucomicrobiia > Limisphaerales > Palsa-1400 > DASRLE01. The sequence continues at coordinate 11,597 of JBEKDI010000051.1, forward strand.
TTGTTTTCATGGTTTCCTCTCTTTTTTTGCTCAATATTTAACTTTGCCGTCATTATCCGCCGAGAGGCTGGACATTTGCTGTCCATGTGAATGACTTTATTTGCGGAAGTTCCACCTTCTATTGAGCATTCTATGAGGGACGGAGGGGCTGAAAATCCACTCTCGACAAAAGCCACAAGCCCTTTGGGATGACCACTGCATCTTTTGCTGTCAAACGGGTGGCATGGTGGCGGAAATCACCCGGGATGCTGTGCCGAAGATGGTTTGTTTACTCAGCCGGCAACCCTTTGGTAAGCTTCGCCAAGTCGCAGCCAAGAACCCTGGCAATCCGGCACATCTTTTTCAAAGATGGATTCCGCTCTCCCCGCTCCACTCCACCCACGTAGCTGCGGTCAATCTCCGACTCGAAGGCAAGGCCCTCCTGCGAAAGCCCTTTTTCCTTGCGGGCCTTGCGAACTCTCTCCCCGAATGCCTTGAGCGAAGGGTCCTTTTTCAACACTTGACAGTGTTGGCCACTGAGGATTTATCGTCCACGGATTATAATCCGCATTTTGTGCTTGCGCTTGGTGCGGGAATCTGTCAAAAACGGTCAAATGAAAATGCAGTGCAGCAATCCAGGGCTGGGATTCAGGAGGAATGATGGGAATCGAAGCTTCGTTGCACAAACCTCCCGGCAAGCCGCAACGCACGATGGCAGAAATCAGGCGAATGCTGTTGCAGAGGATTTCAGACCAAATCCAAAAAGAGCGGTTGCTTTGCGGACCGAAGAAACCGTCACAACGATGAAATCAAACATCCCTTATCGCACCCGTCGAACGAACCTCCCCAATGCTGTTGGAAGGTCAAAGGTCGCCAATAATGTCGCGCAACCGAATGCCGAGGGCTTTTGTGATTCTCAGCAGCGAATCAATCGTGATCGCCCTTTCCGCGCGTTCCACTTGACTGATGTAAACGGGATGGAGCTCCGCTTTCTCGGCCAGTTTCTCCTGGCTGAATCTGGCCTTCTCACGGTGCAACCGAATATTCTCGCCAATCAATCGGCGATGTTTTGGGGGACCACTCACAGCCCTTTACAAAAACAGCAGACCCCAGGGACACGCCATAAGCTACCAGCTTTAGATTGTGCTTGCATTGCAAACGCCGGAAGTGCAAGAATTGGCCAGTCCCAGAGACATCAGCGGCACCGCCTGCGGCGGGAATCATCCCAATGGCATGGGGAACTGTTCGTAACCGGGAATTGACAAACAAATGTTTTGCTTTGTTCCAACATCAGGCCCTAAATCGAGCGTGTGGATGAGAAAATCTAATCCGGCGCCAAACAACTATGAGCCACGAGAATATCAACTCTCTTGACCGCCAAGCGCTCAAGCAAAAATACCTGGGGTGCTTTCATGGCCGCACCACCAACGCGGAGACGTGGCGGGAAACCGTGAGGCGTTTGATTGAGCAGGGCGTCTCCCGTGGAATGCTCCTGAGTTGGGCAGTGGACGCGGGCCATCCGAGAATAACGGTGTCCAGCATTTTGAGCCGGATTTTGGTGTCCCTTGGGTTGCGGGAACGCCGGAAAGGAGCCGGGCGCAAACCATCGCCGGATGCGTTGGCATTATTGCAACACGCCCGGGTCCAATACGGCGGACGATGTTTGAAAGTCCTGCGTGCTGCATTGACCGCGGGACGGGCGCAACTGGCGGCGGGAGGTCGGCAAAGTGAACCCCGGGCAAGCGCGGCCCATATTTCAAGTGCAACGATGCAGTTGGGGAAGAATGGAGAGAATTGCAGGACTGCAATAAGTAACTGAAAATCGAACGAGAATCATGCAAACAACGATTAAAAAGGGAGCCTTTGCGCTGGCAATTTTTCTCATATTCAGCCTTGCCTTGCGCGCCCAGACAGAAACATTAACGCTTGTCCCTAGCAACGAGGTGCCGCAACAGGCCACGTTTTTTTCCGCTCAAAACCGGCCGCCTCTCCCGTACGACTGGATGCCAGATTTGGAGGTCTATTCACTTGGAAATGGCCAGTTTGTGGTCGATGATAGGTCTGTGATTTATTCCACGCCGGGTCCATCGGGACGAACAGGTCGTCGCGCCGGGGATGAAACGGCGACTCCTGCGAACGACAAAGGCGTGCCTTCGCCGTCAAACGCTGGTGGCAACGGCACAAGCCCCATCTCCTTGCTGGCTCAGGCGGAAACGAACCCGCCAGTCCCGCCCGAGGACCTACCGCGAATCGGCACGTTTTATTCCGCTCAGAACCGACCGCCGCTCCCATATGACTGGCTGCCAGATTTGCAGGTCTATCCACTTGGAAATGGCCAGTTTGTGGTTGATGACAGTTCGGTGAATTACTCTGCCGCTGGCACACAGGGAGACGTATCGCGACCAGGCGGTGAAGCGGCAGCTTCCATGGATGACAGCGGCGCGCCTTTACCGCCCGGCGATGGCGGCGGCGGCACGAATTCATTCGGTGGAGGTGGCCCGTACCCTGTCCCGTCCTTTTCGACCAACGGGTTATGGATGCAGATTACCGGCATCACCCACGGCATCGTCTCGTTGAATCTCAACAATGCAGCGGATACCGTGTACGAGGTGTGGAGTAAGACCAACTTGAACCAGACGAACTGGAACATCGAAACGGAAGTGTTCCCCACCAACCAGCAAGTGATGCCCTTCACCATCGCCGGACAAGGCCGAGGAAACCTCTTCGTCTGGGCGCGGGATTGGACAGGCATCACTTCCAATGGGAACGAAACTCCTGAATGGTGGTTTTGGGAATATTTCGGGACGGTGGATTTATCGGACACTAATTTGGATGTCAATGGCGTCCAAACGCTCTTGTTCGATTACACAAATCACATTAACCCCACCAACTATAGTGGACTTTGGCTGGAGGCGCTGCCATCCGGGACGAATGCATACAACTCGGATACAAACTCGCTCACCTTCATTCTCCATGGCACGACCGATGCGTCGTCCTATCAGCTTCAATCAACGGCCTCCCTGACCGCCACCGATTGGACGCCACAGCCACCCATCAGTGGAGCCAGCGGGCAGGATTGGACTCCAATCACATTTCCCTTGTCGGGGCAAACCGCGTTGTTCTTCCGCGCTATTTACTGCCAGGATAGCACCGGGAGCGGGCTGGCCGATTGGTGGTGCCTTGAATATTTTGGAACCCTCGACGTTGACCCGTACGCCGATGACGATAACGACGGTCTTTGCAATCTGGATAAGTACCTTTTGGGAATTTGCCCGACCAACGCGAATGCGATTTCCCCGCTGCACAACAACGCCCAAGCCCTGTTTCTGGCCTACACCAACGATCCGGCCTGTTATTACCAACTGTTCGTTACCAACGGCCCGGACACGAACACGGCGCTGGTCACGATGTGGCCGACAGCGGTGGGAACCAATTACCAGATTTACACCTGTCTGCAAGGCGATCCGACCCTGACTTGGCGGGTGGAAACCAATTATCTGGGCACCAACACGGCGACCACCGTTGCCATAGCGCTCAACGGCAGAAGCCTGAATTTCATAGGGGGCTATGGAGAAGACAGCGATGGGGACGGTTTGCCGGATGGGTACGAAGTTCTGGCCACCCTGACCGATCCGTACCTGCCCGACACTGGCCTGACCGGGACCCCGGACGGGTATAAGGACCCGGACGGTGACGGCTACAGCAATCTTCAGGAGATGTACAATGGAACAAACCCACACGTCTTCGACACACCCGTCGGCGCACAAGACTTGTTTGCCGACTACACCGATGGAACCAATGAAATCGTTTTGTCTTGGGAGCCTGCCGGTGGGTCGGTCAGCAATTATGTCGTATGGGCTTATAATCGCACTCTCAACACAGAAGAATCCATTGCCACTACTTCCTCGACACAATTAAGCTGCATCCTGACCGATCTTGCCGATTACACGGGAGGGTGGGGCCCTGAAGGCGTCAATTTCTACGTCCAAGCCAACTATGCCAACGGCACTACCACTTATGCAGCCCCCACAACGGAAAACCAAGTGTTGAGTCAAGCGGCCATCGTGTCAGGGCTGGAGGGCAAAACCTATTTGCTCACCTCGCTCTTGACCTCGAATCTGGCCGGCTACATTGCCGAACCAGACGGGTTCGGCGCAACGTTTCCTGAAGCCACGGCCTATTTTCAGTCGGCTGCCCTCTACCCGACGAACTCGGACCTGTATTCGAGCAACATTTACATCCCAGCGAGCCAATTCACCAACGGGGTCGCCGTCTTGTCCGATGCGCAAGACCTGCCGTTCTCATTTTTGGAGGCTTACTTTCTCAATCCGCTATTACAGGGAGGGGCGGCCGGTTTCAACGTGGGGGCTGTCGCATCTGGTTTAAACATGCCTTTCATTGATGGCACGGCGCAAATGAAACAAAACATCCAGTTTCTGCTGCGGGCAGCGGGCAACGCGCCCTTTGGCTACGAAGTCCACAATTTCAATCCCTCCTGGCCGGAAACCTACCTCATCACTTATCCGAGCAATTATGTTTATTCATCGCTTTATTACTTCGGCATGGTCGGTGGTGGCGAGGACCTCATGGATCACTTCGCGCCCTTTGAAGACAATTACTTCTACCGCAATTTTGTGTTCGACCCGATTTATTTAGACAGCAATGGAAATCTCAAAACGGGCTTTTCCCCCTGGGAATCGACGTGGTGGCCCTGTAATGAAACGAACAATAATCCGGCCTTCATGTTTCCCACGTTTGATTACGTTGTGAGCAGCAACCTGGCACCCATACCGTGTGTCTTGCCCTCCGGCGGCGCATCCTCGGTGGGGTACTTTGATGGCTCGGTCATCGGTGCCTTTGGGGTTTCCAACTCCGGCAGTGGCCTGGTCATGTGGCCTGTGGTTAATGTCTATGGTCTGTCGTGCGATTCCCTGGTTCTCACTCTGACCAATGGCTTTCAGACTATGCTCTCACCGGGCGGTTACATTTCCGGCTGGAATCGCGGCTCGTTTTATCCCGCGGCTGCCGAGCCCGTCCTGCAAACAGTCGGCTATTATTTTGGCCGGCCTTTCACGGATCCCATGAATTACTATGCGGCGAATGATCCGCTGCCCGGACTTGAATCCTTCAATGTCACCAACACAACGCCGCTGATGATTGGTTCCGTTGGCAATCCAATGCTCATCGCAGGATATGCCAAGCAGGCGGTGCTGAACGGCAGCCCCAACGTATTCGCCTATTTGGGCCAATACTTCACCAACGCCTTCCTCATGAGCAACGGGGTCGTGACCACCAATCCGGCGGGAATTCTCTCGGAATACGGCGAATTCTTCCCCACCGTGCCCGGCCAGGTCGCGCTGCTGACCATGCCCGATCCCGACCAGAACTACATGCAGGGAACCTGCGTGGTTGACATCATCCGGCTCTCCCTGGATGTTAACCACGACGGCATTATGAACGAAACATACACCGGCCCTGATAACGGCAGCTATACGCTCTGGGCCAATAACGACTATGACCGTTATACCGGCGGGGGCGAGGATGACCTGCAAACAGCATCACAACCCGATTATAATTACACGATTGGCGGATACCGGGCTATTCCCTGCCCGCGTGACTTGGAAGACTATGCCAGGCTTTGGGTGTCCGGCGTCTCGAATACCCTTTCCCGTCTGCCCACCGGCAGCACCGTGACGCTGAGTTGGGCGCCTGTTAATTACGATAGCAATGGGAACCCTACGGAGGCCGGAAGTCCCACGATTGACCTGTTCCAAGCGGCTGATCCTGACGGCGGTATTGGCTATCTGACCAACCTGGCCACAGCAACCAATCAACTCAACAACACCCGTTGCCAGTATGTCGGCAGGCTGGGGCCGGGATCGAACATCGTGCTGAACAGTTCCAGCTACAGCAACGGCTGGGCGGGAGATCATTACATCTGGTGCGGCGTTTTCCAGGGCAGTGGCACATTGACCCTGACGATTTCGGACGGCAGCGGCAACCTGTTGGCGCAATCCTCGCAGTCCATTCAAATCCAGGACATCAAACAGATGTATGAGCGATGGACGGTGGGTGACAGCCCCGATACGGCCCCCGGCGCTCCCATGAGCAGCGCCGTTCCAGCGGAGGACAATTTTTCGCCGGGATACCCGGCCCAATATTTCACCTATTCGTACGACCCGGACTACGACACCAACGATGCTTATATCGTTTGTGTTCATGGCTGGAACAAGCTCACATGGCAAAAAGACCGTGACGCCGAGACGATGTATAAACGGCTCTATTGGCAGGGGTATCAAGGGCGATTTGGAGAGTTTCGCTGGCCTTGTAATTTGCTCAATCTAAACACCTTGTTATTAGCCTTGCCGAATTTTGACCTTGGCGAGTGGACGGCCTGGCAGTGCGGGCAGCCCTTTGAAACGTTCCTTGCGGGCTTGAACAGCAAGTATCCTGGCAACGTCTATGTGCTGGCCCATAGCATGGGCAACGTTGTGACGGGCGAGGCGTTGCGACTGGCAGGGACGAGTAATATCGTGAATACGTACGTGGCGACGCAGGCGGCGATTTCGGCCCATGATTACGACAATACCATTGCGCAAGATGTCCCCTACCGGCCCGCAACGCCCGATTCGGAAGGCCACTACTACACCAACGGCGCACCCCCTTACTTCAACAGTATTGGAGGGGCCAGCCATTTTGTGGATTACTACAATTACAATGACTCTGTCCTGAGCTGGTGGATTACCGATCAGCAGATAAAACCGGACGTTGGTTATCAATATGAGACACCTTCCCAGCGGTATCCTTCCGGTTATTATTACCAAGTGGGAATCCAACAGCCCCGCCCTTTGCTCTTCCCGACCAACACATACGAGATTTTCGCCAGGGCGGTCCCGTCATATTCGTTTCCCTTGGGAGCGGAGACGAATATCGCAGCCACATTTCCAAGTTCGTTGGCGGTCAATTTACACGCAGCCCCGTATAACTTCGGGACTCAACACAGCCTTCAATTTCGTTCTGACAACATGACCACGGCAGTCTATTGGCATCAATTACTTATCAGTTTCGGTATCAACCACTGACATCCTATGAAAAAACATGATCTTTCCTTTGTTGCGGTTATTGCTACGTTGACCCTTTATGTTGCGCCGACTTCATCCATCGCGCAGGCCCCGGCGAATCCTCCGATTCACTTCTACGGGAGAGCGGTTGATCAGAACGGGGAACCAGTCGGAAACGCAAAGGTTACGCTTGACGTAGTCACTACTCGTCTCGGCGGATACGGGGACGACTCAAAGCCGATGACGTTGCAAACAGGTCAAGATGGCAAGTTTCAAGTGACGGGTGTCACGGGGTACTCCCTGGATAACATTTGGATTGAGAAAGAGGGCTACCAACTCTCGCCGAAAACAATCCGCAGTTATCTCTTTGGCATCCATCCTGACTACAAACCCGACCCGGCCAATCCGGTTGTGTTTAAGATGTGGCAACTGGCGGGGAAAGAGCCGTTGGTTGGTTCTGCATGGCACGGTAGGATTCCTGGCGATGGCGGAGTGGAGCGATTCGATCTCAACACTGGAAAACAAAGTGCCAATGGCGAGCTTGAAATAACATGCACCCGCAGCCCTTTGAACTCCCCTCCACCAGGCAATGGCCACTTCGATTATAAGTTTCAAATTGCCGTTGTGGGCGGAGGCATTCAACCCACCGACGATGAATTTGACTATCGCACGCCGGAGAATGGGTATTTACCGAGCTTTACATTTGGCCAAAAATCAGACGATCCAAAGTGGGACATCAGAATACCTATACCGAAGGACTATTACATTAAAACAGCAGATGGCCACTACGGAAGATTACATGTGGAATGGTACGCCGCCCAAGGCTCACCCGCACATTTGGAATGGAACTGCTCCATCAATCCATCTGGTTCTCGCAATTTGGAGCGGTAAGCAAAAACGAGAGCAAGGGTATGTTCAGAATCAAGTCAATCCTAATTCTATCACTGATATTTTTGGGTGGCTGTGTTCTTTCGTTTTATCCTCTTTTCGAGAATGAGGAGGTTCGGTACGATCCTGCACTGGTAGGAGTTTGGAACGCAGTGCCGGCACATGCACCTGATTCTACTAACTCCGATGGCAAGATTACGATTAGCCAAGCTCCATTCATGGGGAATACATACATGGTGGAATTCGATACGCACGACGAAGTGCCAGGCCGCTTTATAGCGCAGATTGGATTTATTGGCACAAACCGATTTTTTCAGATGGTGCCGCAACGGCCTGACTGTATCCACGCAAAGAGTCTTTTTGGTGGACATTTTATTCAAGCGTGGAGCTTCTGGAAGGTTAATCTCAACGGGGACAGAATGTCGTTGTACGATATGAATGAACCTTGGCTCGATGATATGCTCAAAGCGAAAAAGCTGGAAATCAAACATGAGCAGCAGAAGGGTGGTTTTATTGTCCTGACCGCCTCAGCTAAAGAATTAAAGGCATTTATTTTAAAATACGACACTGAGCCAGGCTTCTACATGGAAGAAATGACGTTTAGCCGCCAGAAGTGACAAATAAACGCCACCAGAACTGCGCCTGTTCGATCAACCCCTCCGGCTCGCGCAATCTTGGAAGGTAGGCAACGCGCAAGGCCCTGCTTCGCCGAGACTGTGTCGTTTGTGATTTCCCTTTTCAAGACGACGCCTCAAACGTCACAGACTCGGACTCCGCCCCAAAGTCAGCCTAGTCGTGAAGTCGCTGGCTTCCAGCTTGCGCCCTTTCTGCTCTTCGCAACATGGAATCCACCGCCATCACCGCCAAGGATTTCAAGCCGTCTCCACTCCGCTCCATTCCAGTGCCGCCAGTGAACCGCTCCACCGGCTGGCTCTTCCATTGCGCTTCGTTCCACCGTCTCGAATTGTCTGAGACAGGCTGTTCCCCGCGTCCTGAGAGCGGCGGCTTTTGCTCCCGGCTACGCTTCTCCTTCGTGCGAGGCTGGGCCTCCACAAAACCACCGCACTCATGCCGCCCCGGTTTCGAGCTTGTCACTCAGCCTGAAAGCCTCTCTGTTCCGCTTACTCGCCCATTTGCTCCGGCTACGATGCTCGGTCTTGCTGCTCTCGCTCTGCGCGTCTGGGCCTCCTCAAATGGGCGACCGCTCCACTCCGGGCCTTTCCGGCTGAGAGACAAGAGATCGCGACCCCCGCGTGCCCGCTTTCTATATCCCATTTCCCCATCGGCATAATGCGCGTCTGTCATGTTTCATGCCCGCCCGTGAACCTGGCATGAATCCCGCCAGCCGCGCCGTTCCGTGCATAGTGTGAGCCAGTAACCCTGCTGCCCGGCTCATTGACAGATGTTTTCAAATCCTTTTTGGCGTTCTCAACCTCTCGCCCTCACCAGCCTGCTAATCGAGCCACGGGCCGGACGCGGTGCCCTCTGAAGACTACTCCCGCTGGCCGCATGGCTCGGCAGGCTTTTTCGTGCAGGGCGAGAGGCCGAGAACGCACAGCAGATTAAAAAAAAGATTATGAAAACACAGAAAAATTCAGATTCAGAGCTCAAGAACCGGACCGCACAGCACATTGAAGGCAAAGCCGAATTGCCCAAACTGGATTTGGCGAAACGCATCCGTAATCGCAGCCTTTCCACTGACCACTTGTTGGAGTTACTCCGCAAGGAAACGCCCCGTTTTTGGGAAATGGCCGAAGTGGTTGGCAAGTGGGTTTGGATTCAGTTTGACGAAAAGCAACCGCCGCAAATCACGGGGCTTTTGTCTGAGCTTGGATTCCATTGGAACAATCGCCGCCAAGTATGGCAGCACCCTTGCGGGCAGTTGACTGTTTCCGCCAATTACGACCCACGCCGCAGATACGGCTCGTATTTTCCAGCCGACCGTCAAGCCGCTTGATTGAGAACCACCCATGCAACGAAACAAACGCCGCTTACCAATTCCGCAGCACGAGTTTGGCTTTGTCCCGGACACGTTCACCCTGATTCAGGATACCGGACTTGACGGAGACCGCCTGGCCCGCGAACGCGACGAGGCAGACCGTGCCCGCCGTGCCGCAGAATCCGCGCAAGCCCGTTTGTTTCCTTCTCAAAACTCAAAATAAGGAGATTTTATGATTCTTTCCTCAATGATGAAATTCAATCTTGGCCGGCTGGTTATTTCGCCTGCCGCGCTCCAAACCCTTTCGGAAGATGAAATTTGCCGCGCTATTGACCAACATGTTTTGGGGCAATGGGGTGACGTTTCAGAACACGAGCGCGACGCGAATGAACTTGCGCTCTCGACAGCCTCAACGCTGCTTTCAGTTTATCACACCGACATTGGAACGGAATTCCGCATAATGACAACCGGCGACCGTTTCATGACCACGGTTTATTTGCCAAGTGAGGATTAACGACCCCGAAGAAATCACGGCGGCTGAATCGCAATGGTTCAGCCGCTCTTAATTTGTCGGGGCCTTGCGCTGTCCCCAAACCCAGGCGGCAAAGGGCAAGCCCTCTGCACTCGTTTCTCGCTCGCGCTGGCCTTTACGCTCCGCGCCGCCTTTCAACCGACTGGAAAGGATTCGAGTCAGGTTTAATCTTTCATCGTTCGTGGTGGCTCCAAGGCTGAAAACTCGTCTTGACACATCACGCGAGGCTTTGGCGGTGGTTTGAATACTTTGAATTCTCTCGGTCTGTCCTGCTGTCCTTCCCATCGTTCCGGGTCCCAAGCCATTTCCGCCCTTGACTTCCACTTTGGCTTTCCGCGCCGCCGTTGGATCAGCCCTGTGACCACTTTGAATGCCTCCATCCTGGATGCCTGGACTTGAGCTTTCGGCGAATCCAAATCGGGCCACGGCCAAGGCGAGCCATCGGCCTTGTTGACCAAGTCCCATCCGTCCGCCCGCGCCTCTCTCATCGTCGCGTAGTGCGACAGCATCAGAAGGTCAATGGCCGGTCTTATGTGATAGGCCCACCGGCAACCAAGCGCCTTGGCAAAGTCATCCGAGCTTTTGAAGTTCAGCATTTCGGCCAGAACACCGAGCTTGGCACGCCACACCTTGCCAGCCCCATCCGCCCAGGAAAAACGCTCGCTGCAAACATGGGCGACACGCTTGGAACAGCCCACCAGCCGCATTCCCTTGTCCTCGGTGCGACGGTTCTCAAATCCCTTGCTGATGTACTTGGCCACGTATGCGGCCAAGGCTTGTGGCGTCGAAATTACCGGCAGCAAATGGCTGGCGTCGAATTTGTAATACCGCTTCCCTTTGGACTTACGCCGCTGCTTGAATTCCCCCAAACCGCACAGGCGACGGTATTCCTTCCATAGACCGCGCAGGTTTTCCGATGTCAATCGTTGAATGCTCGCGTAGTAGGCAGCTTTGGAAATCTTCCCGTCCTTTTTCGCTTTGAGAAGCCTGTCCAACGCCTCAACATCGGTGCCAGTCCGAATATCGGCCTTTAACGCGACAACCAAATGAACATGCCAAGCGCCCCTTTTCTGCCGTTCATAGACTCGCAACCAATCCTCGTAAAGCCTTGGAAAGACGTTTCTGGCAAGCGATTTGAAGCGCCGGTTGAATTCCCGCCTGTCGGTGAGATTTTCCTGAACGGTCAATGTCTGGAAGCCGATGTGCTCCGGCCCGTATTCGTCAACCATCCATTGGATGCGATCCTGAATTGAAAAACCCTTTTTCCTGAGCCGCCCCGGAAGGACTTTTGTGGCGGTTCCGGTCTGAACCTTCTCTGCTTTATTTTGCTGCGGCGTTTGAATTTCAACGCCGCTGTTACTCTTTTGATGAATAAGGGCCGAGGCGGGCGGCGCTGGCGCGCCGCTCCGCCCCGGCCCTGCGGGCATCGCGCCAGGACGAGCGGATTCGACAAACGGCTTGAGGTAATAAATTCGCGCGGGACGGCTCGCGTCTTGCGGAGTTTTCGAGTCTGACTTTTCTGACTCCATGCCGCCAGCGTTCAACGGATTCTTGTGTTGGCCGGTGTGGAAGGAAACAACCGGGCACGAACCTGGTTAACGTCAAAAAAGACGAGGCGACCAATGCGAACAAATGGGATTGCCCTTCGGCGCTGTTGGTCCCGAATCCAGCGCAGACTTGGCCGACAGGATTCATCGAAAAGGGCAGTGAGCAGCCCCTTGGCATCCACCAGTTTGACTGCCGTTGGATCATTCCCATTTGCATTCGTGATCTCGTTCACGCTTGCAATCAAACCAAACCGGGAACAAAAGAATTACCGCGTCGGTTTTCCAGTGCTGTACGGTGATTATCGCGCTGTTTGAGGCAGAGGATTCCTAACAATTCCTATCATCCGAAACGGCACTTGACGCATTTTGTTGCATCTAGTGTGTTTTGCGACAAGTATCAGAAGTCGTTGATGTTACGTAACATGCTGAGTTTTCGAGGGATGCTACAAAAACTTCAAATGAGTTCAAATCTCACCGCCCCGACCATTTTTTCCCTGCCTATGTGGCAACAAAACAGCATCCCTCTTCGGGGATCTCTGGGTTTGTCCGCGCTGGTCGCGGCGCTGCCAATCTTTGCCGTGCTTTTTCTCCTCGGCGTGAAACGAACGCCTGCGTGGGTGGCGGCTCTGGCGGGATTGGGCACGGCGGCTGTGGTCGCCCGGTTCGCCTATGGCATGCCCTTCGGAACCTTGTTCTCAGCCATGAGTTATGGCGCGGCCTTTGGCCTCTTTCCCATCGCTTGGATCGTCATTTGGGCGATCACACTCTACCGGCTCACATTGGAAACGGGAAATTTCGGGATTTTTCAGGATTCGATCGGAGGCTTGACTCAGGACCGGCGTCTGCAGGCCCTGTTGGTCGCCTTCGCTTTCGGAGCATTCCTGGAAGGCGCGGCTGGGTTTGGCGCTCCGATCGCGGTGGCGGCCGCGATGCTGACAGGACTTGGGTTCCCGCGTTTTTATGCCGCAGCGCTTTGCCTGCTGGCGAACACGGCTCCCGTGGCCTTCGGCTCGATCGGCATCCCGATCATAACGCTGGCGGGCGTCACCGGGCTGCCGGTGCGGGGTCTGAGCAGTTGGGTGGGCCGCATCTGCGCGCCGGCGGCGATGATCATTCCCTCCTATTTGATTCTCGTCATGGGGGGCCTGCCAGCCCTGAGCGGCGTGCTGCCTGCGGCGCTGGTATGCGGAATCGCCTACGCCGGAGTGCAGTACCTGGTTTCGAACTTTCACGGGCCGCAACTCACCGCCATCCTCAGTTCGCTCGCGGCATTGGGATCGCTCGTCCTTCTCCTCAAGCTCTGGAAGCCCAAGGATAATTTTAAGCTGGCCAATGAAGAGGCGTGCGCAAAGCCGGCGCGGCACAGTGCCCGACAGGTATTCGTGGCCTGGCTTCCTTATCTGCTGCTGGTTTTGCTGGTGTTTCTGTGGGGGCTGGACGCGGTGAAGGAACCGTTGAACCGGGTGACCATGAAGTTTCAATGGCCTGGACTGCATAATTGCATATACATGCTGAATTGGATGACGACGGCTGGAACGGCCTGCGCGTTGGCCACGCTGTTGTCGGGCTTGTTCCTCCGGGTAACGCGGAGGCAGGCTGGCAAGGTCCTGGCTATATCCATGCGGCAACTGGCTCTTCCTGTCCTGACCATTGTTGTGGTGCTTTCGTTTGCGTCCCTGATGAATTACAGCGGGGCCACGGGCACGCTGGGACTGGTGTTTGCCTCGACGGGTCGCGCGTTTCCTTTCTTTGGAACCTTGCTCGGCTGGCTGGGGGTTTTTCTGGTTGGCAGTGACACGTCGTCGAACGCTCTCTTTGGCAATCTGCAAGTGGAGACCGCCCGGCGGTTGGGCTATGACCCCATTCTCATGGCCGCGGCGAATTCCAGCGGCGGCGTGATGGGCAAGATGATCAGCTTATCCAGCATCGCTGTGGCGGTGGCAGCGACCGGGCTGCCCACGTCCGACGAGGCGAAGCTCTTTCGCTTTGCGCTGAAGCACAGCGTGATTCTGGCAACCGCCATTGGTTTGATAGTGGCGCTTTATGCCTGGCTCTGTTGAAGATTATGAGGAGGAAGAAGGGTTTTAAGTCTTTGGACGGAAGCCGGGAGGCATGTTGGATTTGGGCGGGGCGTCGACAGGCGCGGGCTGTTCGTTTCCGGCGGGTTTTGCGACCCCGCCGGGTTCCGCGTCGTTCTCGGTACTCACGTGCCTGGCGGTTGGTTCGGATACCGCTTCAGGCAAACCGAGGTGGCTTCGGGCCTTTTTGGCCGCGGCAGTGTTGGGATAATCTTCCGCGATGCGCTTGAGCAACGCCTTGGCTTTGTCCTGCTGGTTAAGTTTCGAATAAAGATTGCACAAATGCACCGCCGCCCATCCCCAGCGCTCGTCGGGCAATTTCTGCCTGAGGATCTCTTCGTATTCCAATGAGGCAGCCACGGGATTATTCAGGTCTTTCTCGTATATTTCCGCGATGCGCAGGGCGGCGTACTGGGCGCGCGGCTTCTTTGCAAGAAATTCGCGCAGCAATTCGATGGCGTCCATATGCTTGCCCTTGGCCCAAGCTTGCTCGGCTTTTTCGTAATCGGGGTCGCGCTCCCCTTCGCCTCCGACATCGAGCAGGGCATCGATGGCGACATTGCCGAGGAATTGCGTGGCGTCATGCGCAATCATTATTCCCAAGCCGACGAGCGTGCCGATCAGGGCCGCGAGGTACCCGATCATGGCCCCCTGTCTGCCGTGTTCCGGCGGGGGAGTGGCCGTGGTTGTTGCAGCCGGAACGTTTGTCGGGACAGGTGAAGCGGCGGCGGTTGCGATGGAAGCGTCCGGGCCGTTTTGGCCGGGAGGGTTCGTGGATGCTTCCGATGCGGCGGCGGGAGGACTTGCGCTGTTGGTCACAGCGGCGGGGGTCTCATTGGCGGCGGGCGCCGGCGGAGCCTGCGTGCTGCTGGCATAGTTGGCATGAAAGCCCCATGCAAACCCCGCCGCCAAAATCAGCAGCACGGCATACAAGCCCAATTTGACTTTTATGTTCATTCCAGAACGCCTGCCCGCATAGTGGCTGATTGGAAAAGATTTTTCAACCCGCTTGCGGGAAATAGTGAATGCCCGATACGGGCCCCGACAATGACGAATGCGGCCAATGGGACGTGTGGCAGAAAAGGGTCCATTTTGGTCATTTGCTCTTCGTTCCAGAACCCTCTAAAATAGGGCCGATGCACCGGCATTTCAATTCAGACGAGGACGCCACTTTGAGCGCCCGCCCGCGCTCGACACTTGAAGTCGTGCGGCGGGTGGCGGTCTATTTGCGGCCCTATCGCGCCCTGGCGCTGGGCAACATTGCCTGCGCGCTGGGCTCGCTGGCTTTTTCCCTGGCCTTTCCCCAATTAGTCCAGTGGGTCATCGACGACATCATCCACGGCACAACGACCCGCTACGCCTGGCTGGCCGCCGGACTGGCCGGCGCCTTCTTCATGCGGGATTTGTTAAACGGCATCCGCATCTGGGTCAATAATTTCTTTGAACAGAATGTCATCTACGACATGCGCCGCGACGTTTTCAAACATCTGCAGCGGATGCCGGTGGGCTATTTCGACCAGCGGGCCTCGGGCGATTTGATGACGCGGGTGGTGGAAGACGTCAACGCGGTGGAGCGGGTGTTGATCGACGGCACCGAGCAGGGCACGGTGGCTTCCTTGAGCGTCATTGGGGTGCTGATCATTTTGTTTTACAAGAATCCGGTGCTGGCGTGGCTGGCGCTGGCGCCCATTCCCATATTGGCGGGCGGCACGCTGTGTTACACTCTGACGGCGCACCGCCGTTACCGGGCCCAACGCCGCGCGGCCAGCGCCATGAACGCCTTTCTGATGGACGGATTGCAGGGCATCCGCCAGATCAAGGCTTTCGGGCGGCAGGAACACGAAGATGAGCGGTTCACGCGGCGGGCCGACGATCTGCGCCGGGGCACGCTGGGCGTGATGCGGGTCTGGGCGGTCTATTCGCCGGCCATGACCTTTGCCGCGTCGCTGGGCATCGCGCTGGTCCTGTGGCTGGGCGGTTCACTGGTCACGGCACATAAACTGAGCGTCGGCCAGTTGGTGGGGTTTGTTTTGTATTTGTCTCTTTTTTACGAACCGCTTGGGCGTTTGCACGGGCTGAATCAAATGTTGCAGGCGGCGCGCGCCGCGGGCGAGCGGGTCTTCGACATTCTTGACGCCACGGAGGAAGGGCTGTCCGGAACGCGCACGGGGACGCTGGTCCTGCCCGTGCGCGGCGCGGTGAGTTACGAAGGCGTTCATTTTAGTTACGCCGGCGGGCGAACGGCGCTGAAGAACATTTCCCTCGAAGCCGCCCCCGGCCAAATGATTGCCCTGGTCGGCCCGACCGGCTCCGGCAAATCGACCCTCGTCAATTTGCTCCCGGCTTTTTACGAAACCACTTCCGGCCGCATCCTGATCGACGGGCAGGACACGGCCCGGGTCTCGCTGGCCTCGTTGCGGGCGCAGATCAGCGTCGTCAGCCAGGAGGCGTTTTTATTCAACGGCACCGTCGGCGAAAACATCCGCTACGGCCGCCTGGACGCCACGGAGGAGGAAGTGGTGAGCGCGGCGCGGGCGGCCAATTGCCACGAATTCATCGAGCGGCTGCCGGAGGGTTACAATTCGCGGGTGGGAGAGCGCGGCGTCAGGCTCAGTGTGGGCGAGAAGCAGCGCGTGAGCATTGCCCGCGCGCTCCTGAAAAACGCGCCGATCCTGATTCTGGACGAGGCCACGGCCAGCGTCGATACTGCCACGGAAAAGCTGATCCAGCAAGCGTTGGAACGGCTCATGTCCAACCGCACCAGTTTTGTCATAGCCCATCGTCTGAGCACCATCGTCAATGCCGATCAAATCCTGGTGCTGCTGCATGGCGAGATCGTGGAACGCGGCACGCACCGGGAGCTGATCGAACAAAACGGCCTCTACGCCCGCCTGTCGAAAATCCAAAATACCACGTTCATCGAGGAGAGTTTTGAAAAGATCGCGGTTGTATAAATGAGCGAGCTTGGAAAAATTCTGGTGGTGGCGGGCTTGGTCATGGCGGCGGCGGGGGCGCTGCTTTGGGCGGGTGTCGGACGAAGCTGGCTGGGCCGCCTGCCGGGTGACATTCATTACGCCAGGGGCGGCGTCAGTTTTTATTTCCCGTTGATGACCTGCCTGCTGGTGAGCCTTCTACTGAGTTTTCTGCTCTGGTTGTTGCGCAAGCTCTGAGCGCTTCTTGCGCGAAACGGGCCGCTTGCGAATAAACCAGGGCACAAGCCCGGTCAAAAACAACGCCGTGGCCGCGCCGCGAATCAGGCCCATGATGGCCGCCCTCTCCGGAGGAATGGGATCAACCTCTGGATTCAGATTAAGCAGGCACGGCCAGCCAAATTGAAAGGCGGCCGTAAAGACGGAGGCCATGCCGATGACCCAGATGCCATAGTATGTGCCCCCGCGCCACGGGTGCATGATGAATTGGGCGACTCTGCGGAGAGACAGAACAACCGCCAGCCATAACAATGCGGACCCGGCCAGGTAACACCACATTGGGCCCACGATTTCAATCTGCGCATAATTGGCCAGAAAAAAGTCGAGCAGCGCCTGGCCCGCCAGCAGGCCGAACGCAATGATCGCGATATTCTGGCCGGGCAGCGAGCGGGCCAGCCAGAGCAGCATGATGAGCGCGAGCGCGCCCGCCGCCATGGCAACGACCCATGATGATTCCAACGGAAATAGTTCCTGCATGCCCGTCCAGTATAGGACAGGAACAAGGAATGCAAAAGCGTATTGCGCTAATTCATTTTCTGGATTTCAGTGTTGCGGAGGCTGGCTGAATGCCGCCCCATGAACCGGCGTCCAATTCCTAATGTTGCAAGATTATTCCAAATGTGTCTGTCAGCACTGCGGAGGGCCCATCGAGTTCCCCAGCGAAGGCGCTGGCAACACTGTCCCGTGTCCGCATTGCAAGTGGCCTACGCTCCTGGTCGCCGCCGCCCGTCCCGCGGCGGTCCCCGTTGACGGCGCGCCGGGGCGGAAGAAGAGGCTTTGGGTGCCTCTCATCGCAGCCATCATTGCGGCCATCGCCGGGGCCGGTTTTTATTGGCATTGGCAGTTGCCCCACAGCGCCACCGGCCCGACCCCCACGCCCGTCGCCGAAAGTCAGCCGGACCGGGGCGGCAATCCGGCGCCCAAACCAGCCGCGCCGCCCGTGGTTGCGCCGGTCGTTCCGCCCGACCCGTGGCACGGGTTGGTGGCCGGCCCGATTACGCTGGAAAAGGCGTCCGACGGCCATCTGGTCTACGCGGTCGGCCATCTGCGCAATACCAGCGACCACCAGCGTTTCGGCGTCAAAGTGGAACTGGACGTTTTCAACGCCGCAGACGGGAAAGTCGGCACGGCCACCGATTACACGCCATCGATCGAGCCGGGCAAGGAATGGAAATTCAAGGCCCTGATGACCGACCGCGCCGCCACCGCCGCCAAACTGGCTGCGGTCAAGGAGGAATGACGGGATGAAAATTGAACGCTCGCCAACTTTCGCCCGTTGTGTCATTTCTGGAGGATGAACGCGTTCAATGAAGAGTTGATTTCACGTTTAAGCGACCTTCGCCAACAGAACCTGTTCCGCGAATTGCGGCGCGTTGATTCGCCGCAATCACCGCACATCAACATTGACGGCAAACCTTTTCTCAATTTTTCCTCGAACGATTATTTGGGACTGGCCAATGAGCCGGCGCTCAAGGACGCGGCCATCGAGACCATCCGGAAATTTGGCGCCGGCGCCGGCGCCTCGCGCCTGATCTGCGGCTCGCTCGGCCCGCACCATGAGCTGGATGAGACGCTCGCCGCCTTCAAAGGCACGCAGGCCGCGCTGGCCTTTTCTTCCGGCTACGCCGCCATCACGGGAGTGATTGGCGCGTTGTTGGACAGCAATGATGTCATCGTCCTGGATAAACTTGTCCATGCCAGCATCGTGGATGCCGCGCGGTTGAGCGGGGCGAAGTTGCGCGTCTTTGGCCACAATAACATGAATGATTTGGAGAAAATTCTCCGCTGGGCCGACAGCCGCCATGCCGCGCCCGCCATCATCCAGACGGATCGCAAACCGCGCACGTTGATCGTGACGGAAAGTATTTTCTCCATGGACGGCGACCATGCGCCGTTGCGCGACATGGTGGAGTTGAGGGAAAAACACGGCGCGTGGCTCATGGTCGATGAGGCGCACGCCACCGGGCTTTACGGCAGCGCGCGGCGCGGTTTGGCGGAGGAACTCGGCGTCGCCCAAAAAATTCAAATCCAGATGGGGACGCTGGGCAAAGCGCTTGGTTCTTCCGGCGGCTACATCGCCGGGCCGCGGTCGCTGATCGAATATTTGATCAACCGGGCGCGCCCTTTTGTTTTCTCCACCGCGCCGGTTCCGGCCGCCGCCGCCGCCGCCACGGCCGGGGTGCGTTTTGTGCAAAGCGCGGCAGGCGCGGAGCGGCTAAACAAACTGTGGTCGAATGTCGAAGCCTTCCACCGGGCCGAAGCGGAAGGCAAAGCCGCCGCGCTGGAACGCCGCCACAAACAAAGCGCGATCATTCCCATCATGATCGGAGACGAGGCCCGGGCGGTGCGGATCGCGGCTGCGTTGCGCGAACAGGGCATTTATATCCCGGCCATTCGCTATCCCACCGTCGGTCATGGCCAGGCGCGCCTGCGCGTCACGCTCAGCGCCGCGCACGAGCCGGAAGACATCGCGCGGTTGCTGACCGCGTTGCACCCGGCGTTGAACCTCAAACCTTGAACGGATCTCTTGTCTCCCGCGCTGTTGGACCGCAAATTCATCTGGCACCCGTTCACGCAAATGCGCGACTGGCTCAAACGGGAGCCTATCGTCATCGTTGAGGGCAAAGGGGCCGTGTTGCGCGATGCCAAAGGCGACGAGTATCTGGACGGCAATTCGTCGATCTGGACCAATCTGCACGGCCACCGCCATCCGAAAATCAACGCCGCCATCCGGCGTCAGCTCGGCAAAATAGCCCATTCCTCGGCCCTGGGACTGGCCAACGTGCCCGCGTCGTTCCTGGCCGAAAAATTGATCCGGGCCGCCAATTCCGGCCCGGCGCAAAACGCCGCGCGAAAATTGCGGCGGGTTTTCTTCTCCGACGACGGCTCGACCGCGATTGAGGCGGCCCTGAAAATGGCCCATCAATTCGCCTGCCGGACGCGTCCCGGCAAGGAGCCGAAATTCCTGGCCGTAAGCGGCGCGTATCATGGCGACACCATCGGCGCGGTCAGCCTGGGGCATATCGATCTCTTTCACCGGGCTTACGGCGGCTTGCTGTTCAAGAGCGACAGCGTCCCTTCGCCGTATTGCTACCGCTGCCCGTTCAACCGCGCCAAACCAGAACGCGCCGATGCGCGGGAATACCGCCGCTGCCATTGGGAATGCACGGGCCTGGTCGAACGAAAATTCTCCGCGCGAAAAAAGAAGGGAAATGCCTACGCCGCGTTCATAGTCGAACCGCTGATGCAAGGTTCCGCCGGCATGATCGCCCACCCGAAGGGCTGGCTGCATCGCGCCGCCGCCATCGCCCGAAGCCACGGGGCGCTCCTCATCGCGGATGAAGTGATGACGGGCTTTGGCCGGAGCGGATCGCTCTTCGCCTGTCACCAGGAGTCGGTCCAGCCGGACTTGATCGCGCTGGCCAAGGGGATGACCGGCGGTTATCTGCCCATGGCCGCCACGCTGACCACGCAACGCATCTTCGACGCCTTTCTTGGCCGGTATGACGAATTCAAAACTTTCTACCACGGTCACAGCTACACCGCCAATCAACTCGGCGCGGCTGCTGCGCTGGCCAGCCTGGAGCTGCTCCAATCCGCGCGCTCCACCGCGGCGCGGCGCATCCTGGAGAAAACGCTGCGCGTGGAATTGGAATCGCTGTGGAGCCTGCCCGCGGTGGGCGACATCCGGCAAGTGGGCCTGATGGCCGGCGTGGAACTTGTCAAGAATTGGAAAACGCGCGAACGATTCGCCGCGCGCGAACGCGTTGGCATGCGCGTTTGCGAAGCCATGGCCCGGCGCGGCGTCCTGACCCGTCCGGTGGGCGACGTGATTGTCCTGATGCCGCCCTATTGCACCACGCCGGCCCAGGCGCGCCGGACGGTCGCCGCCCTGCGCGAGGCGGTGGCGGAGGTTTGTTAGAATCTGCAGAGGAGTCGGCTCGGAGGATTACAACAAATTTTGCCCGTGCCGTGGCAAAAATTGTAATGCCTTTACAACGGGTTTTGCCTTGTAAATCGGGGTGGAACGAGCCATAGTCAAGCCTATTGAAACCCACTTCTTCATGTTTTGGGTTCTTAGGCCGCAATCGTCGCGCAGTGATTGACGCGGGGCGGGGGATGGTTGTTGGCGCGCTGCTTGGGCTGGCCTCTCTGACCGCCGCCGGCCAAAGCTTGCAACCCACGGTGCTTTACTCCTTTCCCGAAGCGCCGCAAGGCCCGTGCGGGAATTTGGCGGTCGGTCTTGACGGCAATGTTTATGGCACGACTCCGTGGGGAGGGACCAATGGCGGTTTCGGAACTTTCTTCCAGATAAACACGAATGGGACAGTGACCACTATACTCTCGTTTGGCCCCACCAACGCCAATCCATATGGCGGTTTGGTGGCCGCAGGGACGAACGGCTTCTATGGCGTATCCGCAAATGGCGGCGTTGGGTATGGGACGTTATTTCAATTGAGCACTAACGGTAGCTCCCAGCCTCCGGGCCCCTATCAGATGCCCACCAACTGGGGGCTTCTCAGCGTGGAATTCTTTTATGGCACCACTCCTTGGTATACAGGCTTCTTTAAACAGCCAATGGGAGCAAATCCTTACGGCGTTCCGCTGTCTATCGGCAACGCGGTTATTGGTGGCACGACATACACCGGTGGCACCAACGGCGGCTATGGCACAATATTTGGTGTTACCGAGGCACAGGAACCAGTCTTCCCCATTGAGACCCTATTCTCATTTAGCAAAACAATGGAGCCAATCCTTACGGCGGGATGGTATATAATGGCGCAATTGGTGGGTCTTCCGCTTCGTTCGGCACCACGGCAAATGGCGGCACCTTCGGGTACGGCACCGTTTTTAAGCTGGCTCGCAATGAGCTTAGCTCCCTGGTTTCATTCAACAACACCAATGGGGCAAATCCCATGGGCGGTTTGATCTACGCCAACAGCACCATCTATGGCACAACATCCAATGGGGGAGCTTACGGCTACGGAACCATCTTCAAGCTTGTGGGGACTACATTAACAACGCTGGCCTCGTTTAACAACACCGATGGAGCCAACCCCTGCGGAACGATGTTCATGGACAACTCGGGCGATCTTTTTGGCACCACTTGCAAAGGCGGCGCCAACGGTGGTTTCGGAACGGTGTTTGAATTGACCAGCGGTGGGGTTTTGACTTCGCTTTTCTCGTTCAATTCGACCAATGGAGCTTTTCCGCAGGGAAATCTGGTGCAAGCCGGGGATGGCAACCTCTACGGTACCACTGAAGGCGGCGGTCCCAACAACGGCTGCGGGACGGTTTTTAGAATTACGACCAACGGGGTATTCACTTCGCTGGCTTATTTCAACAACGCCAGTGGGGCCGCTCCATTCGCGCCACTGGTTCAGGGCGCGGATGGCAGCTTGTACGGAACCACCAGCATTGGCGGCACCAACGGCGGCGGAGGGACGATTTTCCAGGCGACCACCAATGGAGGGTTTACTTCGCTCGTGTCCTTTAGTGGAACCAACGGCGCCAACCCTTATGGCGGCCTCTTGCAGGCCAGTGACGGTACTCTGTGGGGCACGACGTACGGCGGCGGGACCAATGGCGGCTATGGAACGGTCTTTCAGGCTACGACCAATGGCGGACTGACGTCGCTGGTTTCGTTCAATGGCAGCAACGGCGCGAATCCTTGTGCCGGCCTGGCGCTGGGCCCTGACGGTAATTTCTATGGCACAACCTATTTTGGCGGCACGAGCAATTATGGAACCATCTTCCAGGTTACGCCCGGCGGAGTGCTGACGTCCCTCGTATCTTTCAACGACACGAATGGCGCCATGCCCTGTGCCGGCCTGACTTTGGGCCCAGACGGCAATTTCTACGGCACCACCTATGCCGGCGGCTCGTATGGCGACGGAACGGTTTTCAAAGTGACGACCAATGGCGCTTTGTCCTTGCTCGTTTCTTTCGATGTCACTTCCAGCAGTTCAGGACAGCCGTATGGAGGCCTCATGCTGGGCGTCGATGGCTGCTTATACGGAACGACTTCAGTATCAGATACGACGAGGTGGGACGACGATCCATACTCGACTGTATTTAAAATGACCACCAACGGAGGTTTGAGCACCGTGGCGCAGTTAAGTGGTGCTCCCTTCATGGGGCCTGGCCCAACTCCTCGAGGCACAATCGTGCAAGGCACGGACGGCAATTTGTATCTCACAGCGTGTTCGGGGCTGGTTTTCACTGCGCACGGAATGGTCATATCGGTCGCCGACGACCAACCGACGCAGGTGTTGACATTCAATGGCTCTGATGGCGCCGATCCCTATGCGGGCCTGATTCAAGCCAGCGACGGCAATTTTTACGGGACAACCGCGGCTGGCGGCGCCAACGGCGGTGGAACGATCTTCCAACTTTCCAGCTATCCTGCCGTCGCGTCGCAAACGACCAATCAAACCGCGCCATGCGGCTCCAACGCGTCGTTCTCTGTGAGCGCCGTGGCCATGATGACCCCGTTCACCTACCAGTGGTATTTGAATGACTCCGCGCTCTCCAATGGCCCGGACATTTCCGGGGCCACCGCTTCGACGCTGACCCTTTCCAATGTGTCGCTGTCGGATTCCGGCGGAAGTTATACAGTGGTGGTGAGCAATTTCATCGGCAGCACGGCCAGCCAGCCAGCCGTCCTGACGGTGTTTGACTCCTTCTTCCCAGTCATCGCGCTCAATGGCCTGGCGGTCACCAATGTGGCCCTGAACAGCGTGTTCACCGATCCGGGCGCCAGCGCCGATGATGCTTGCGTCGGGACCGTCCCCGTGACCGTCAGCGGTGGTGTCGATACCACAACTGCCGGGACCTACACACTGACCTACGAAGCCAGCAATCCCAGCGGCAACTGCAGCACCAACACCCGCGCTGTAAACGTCCTTGCGCCCAGCCCGGTGCAAATTCTCCCGTCATCCGAGGCCGGGGCCTATGCCTTTGCCACCGTCAGCGGGCAGAGCTATACGATTGTAGAATGCACCAACCTGTCCTCGGGCCAATGGTGCTTTTACACGAATTTGATGGGCGCAGGCATTCCCTGGCAATTCAACCTTCCGACCAACCAAGGCTCCAGCCAGTTTTTCCAGGTGCGGGAACCTTAGCCCGACTTTCGCAACTGGAGGGTGGGTGAAAGCGTAAGTGGTTGAAAGCACGCGCTTGGGCCAAAAAGGTCTGCACCAAACTTACTCCGGCAGCAGTTGGCCTTTCTGGGTGATACGCGGCGGCGATTGCGGCGGCAGTTCCCAGCCCAATTGCGCCAAAAGCATTTTGTGATCTTTCTCCGGCTGGGTGTAGCGGCAGAAGATCAGTTCCCGGCCGTCGGTGGTCGGGAAATGCACGTCGAGCATTTGCATCGCGGCGAACTTTTCCAACAGCGAGCGCGGGGTCAGACCCGGAGCCAGCGGCTTCAAACAGGCCCGCAAACTGACATGCAAACAGTAGGCCAGAAAGGAGACAAATATGTGCGCCTCGACCCGCCGTTCCAGGGAGTGGAAAATGGGCCGCAGGCTCAAGTCGTCCTTGAGGTCCTTGAAGGCCGCTTCCACTGGCGTGAGTTGAATGTAAAACTGCCACAGCTTTTCCGGTTCTTGCCCGCTCAGATTGCTGCGCAACAGATAAGGGCCCTCCCGCCGGCGGGTCTGGCGCAGCTTGTCCTTGCGCAACTCGAAAGTGAAATTGGGCGGATGAATTTCCTTTCCTTCTCCCGGGGTCCGGATGGCCAGCAGACGCCAGGCGGCCGGAAATTGGCTTTTGGCCGCGCCCAGCTTGAGCAGGAGTTGGTCCCGGCTCAGTTCCATTTTCGCCAAATCCTTGAGCCGTTCGACCAATCCTTTTAATTGACGCCGCCGCATGGACCGTTCCTTGTTCACCCGGTCTTTGCTCTCCGCCAGGACATACAACTCGCCTTCCTCCGAGAGCAGTTTGACTTGCACCCCGTCCCGCACCGCCTGCCACGGCTGCTCCAACAGGGCTTTCTCGTATTGGCTCAATCGTCCTTTGGGCGTGCCCGCCAAATAACGCACCGGTGGATCGCTGGCCCGCATCTCCGCCAGCACTTCCTCCGTCGGTATGCCCCGGTCCATCACCCAGACCCGTTCGGCTTTGCCATACAGTCCTTCGATCTTTTGCAGAAAACCGCGCAACGTGGTTTTGTCCGCCGTGTTGCCCCCCATCACTTCGTAGGCCAGGGGAAAGCCTTCCGGCGTCACCACCAAGGCGACGACCACTTGCACGCAGTCCGGCCGCTTGTCCCGGCTGTAGCCATAACGGCGCCTGTCCCCCTCGGGAAACGACGAATCGCTCTCAAAATAGGTGCTGGTCAAATCGTAGAGCAGCACCTCGAACTTCGCCCCGAAGAGGTCGGCCCAGCGTCGCCGCAAATGTTGGAACAGGGCGGGTCGATGCTCCAGCACCTTGTCCAGGCAGCGATACAAATTATCCTTCTGCGCCAGGCCGAAATCCTCCTCCAGCAAATCGGCCATCGCGCTGTTTTGAAACCATTGCCGATGCAGCCGCCATTCGCTCCCCGGATCGATCAGCCGGTAAACCGTCAACGTCTCCAGCACATGGCGCCAGCAGGTTCCCTCCCGCGAATCGGGCAACCGCTCCCGCCAAAACTCATCCAACTGCAATTGATCCCACAACCGGTCCGCCACCCAGCACGCGCCCCATTGCCGCGGACGCCTCAACTCAAACTGATCCAACCGGACCCGGACGCCATACTCGGTGGCATGGCCCGGCACCTCCCGTTGCGCCGGATACAACGCCAACTCGCGCGTCTGCTGGCCCACCGGATCAAACACCTCGGTGACCTTCGTCCAGGCGGCTTTCTGACTGTCGTTGATCTCGCCCAGGTAAAGCAGATGCCGCTGCACCCAGCCCTGGCGTGTGCGCACCTTCTCTGCTATGCTCCAGGAGCAATGATCCTTGCCGTTCTTGAACCGGTGATGACGATGCAAATAAGGCTTGGCCATAACAATGGCCCGCATCTTACCGCAATTCGTCAGAGATGGGGAAGGGGGTAGGTCTGCACCAAACCCAATTTTGCAGTAAAATCAGCCCTTGTTCCCTCGTAAGCCTGTGGGCAAACCGGTCAAAAATAGTTGAAAATCACTCCCAGTTGCGAAAGTCGGGTTAGAAACCACCAAACCAGATTGCATTTTCATCCAGTATCAGCAAAGCAAAAACCGCCCATCGCGTCTAGCAAAATCTTTCAACCCTCAACTTCAACAACTTCCATCCACAAAAGAAAAGACCCTGCGGTGACCGGTTAAAAGATGTAGTTTAGACTTGAGCCAAAGGCCGGAGTCTGGCTAAATCCCCTTTCCACTGGCCGGCGGGCCGGAGGGACATGGTAGGTTACCCAAGTGGCCAACGGGGGCAGACTGTAAATCTGCTGGCTTTGCCTTCGATGGTTCGAATCCATCACCTACCACCAC
Source organism: Verrucomicrobiota bacterium (assembly GCA_050014435.1). GTDB lineage: Bacteria > Verrucomicrobiota > Verrucomicrobiia > Limisphaerales > Palsa-1400 > DASRLE01. The sequence continues at coordinate 38,291 of JBEKDI010000051.1, forward strand.
TTTTTTCCGCATGGTAAAAGCCGTTTTCCCTGCGGGAAGGGCATTTTTCAAGAATCTCCAAAATCGCTGAATGGCCCGGTTTTAGCCGTCACTCAGGCGTCACTCAGGAACGGAACCAGAGATTTCTTGCGGTCGTTTCGGTTTGAATTTCAAGAATTGATCGGGGTCATCGAAAATCAAATTGTTGTCGCTCAGTAATAAAACCGCCGTTTCGCCGTCGGCAGGCGTATTTACCAGCCAGCAATAATGCTCTGTTTTTGTGCCCACTATTCTCTCTGCTCTGGCAAAAATCACGTATGGCTTGTTGCGCGGGTATGCAAACGAAAATTTACCTTCGGCATCCGTGGCAGCCTTTTTTATCAGCACCGGGGAAAAATCTGCAACATAGGCGTCAAGTGACGGGAAACTTTCCCATCTGAATTCTGCTGCTTCCCGATTTGTCGTTGCGGTTTCAAGTTGTTCGGCAAGTTTGACCTGCATTGCTTTTGCAGGGATGCTGAGTCATTCGTCATCACCAACACGAAAGTTTTCATCCGTGAGCAGTGCAAGGAAGACCTTTCGCTGAGGCAGGTTTCCAGCGCCACGAATATGAGTGTGTTTCACTTTTGCAAAGTGTTTCACAAGGGCGCGGGTCTGTGTTTTACCGAATTTGTGTCGCGCACCCGGGTGGAGCGGGCGAAAAACCTTTTGTTTAACCCCAACTTGCGCATTGGTGAAATCGCTTACGACAGCGGCTTTCACTCCCTCACGCACTTTAACCGTGTTTTCAAGAAAATCGAGGGGCAATCCCCCACAGATTATCGTGGAAGGTTCGGGGCTGCGGCCTGATTTTTATCCGGCGGCTCGTTAAGCCGTCGAGTCTGGTTTGTCATCCACGGACTACAGACAAATAGGCCAGGGCAAACGCATTTAAATTTCTGGGCAACTAGGCAAAATTTGCCTTGTACAACATAAAGTTGTGTTTAAATAGAGAGGGATGAATATTCATCCCAAGTTGAGTCTGGTCGAACATTT
>JBEKDI010000052.1:0-39000 GCA_050014435.1 Verrucomicrobiota bacterium
AAATAATCGGTGGCGTTGTCCTTGCCTTTTTTGACGACCCACCACGCCACGCAGAGGAGAATGCCGAAGTAAAGCGCAATGGCCAGCCAGTCAGGAGCAGTGAGGGTCGCGCCGGGGGTCGCCGGTAATGAAGTGTTCATGTTAGAAGTTTATTGGGCTGAAAAGCGGTAGAGGATGGTGTTTTTAAAGACTTCCCCCGGCTTGAGTTCCACGGTGGGAAAAGCCGGTTTGTTGGGGGAATCGGGGAAGTGCTGCGGTTCCATGCAAAAGGCGTTGCGGTTTGCGTATACCCAGCCGCCCTTGCCCGTAATCGTGCCGTCCAGAAAGTTGCCCGAATAAAATTGCAAACCAGGTTCGGTGGACCAGACTTCCATGACGCGTCCCGTTTCCGGCTCGGTCACGCGCGCCATCAGGGCCAGTTTGCCCGGCTTCTTGTTGACAACCCAGTTGTGATCGTAGCCCTTGCCGAATTTAAGTTGCTCATCGTCCTGCCCGATGCGCGCGCCGATGGCGGTCGGCGCACGGTAGTCGAACGGGGTATTCGCGACCGGGCGCAATTCCCCGTCCGGAATCAGGGTGGCGTCCACCGGCGTGAACCGATCGGCGGGAATCATCACGACATGGCCCAGAATGTCGCCCTTTCCGGCCAGATTAAAATACGAATGGTGCGTCAAATTGAGGACCGTATCCTTGTCGGTGGTGGCGCGGAATTCCAGGCGGAGAGAGTTGTCGTTCATCAGCGTGTAGGTGGCAGTGACGTTCAGATTGCCGGGAAAGCCTTCCTCGCCATCCTTGCTCAGGTAGTTGAGGACCAGTTGCGGGCCATGCGTGCTTTCCTGGGCGTACGCGGCCCAAACCCGCTTGTCAAAACCCTTGAACCCGCCATGCAGCATATTGGGACCGTCGTTGGTCGCCAGTGTGTAAATGGCGTCGTCCAGCGTGAATTTTGCCCCGCCGATGCGGTTGCCGTAACGCCCGATCAGCGCGCCGAAATAGGGACTCTTGTCGAGATACGATTGCAGATTGTCATAGCCCAGCACCACGTCGTCGAAACGGCCATTCCTGTCGGGCATCTTCAAGGAAACCACGATGCCGCCGTAAGTCATAATGCGGGCTTCGGCGCCTTTGTTGTTGCGCAGGGTGTAAATATCCACCGCTTCGCCGTTTGGCCCGTTGCCAAAGGGTTGTTTGTCAATATGGCTGGCGGGAGCGCTTTCGCCGGCGCAACCGGTCAAAAGCCAGACGCCAGCGCCGCTCGCCAGCATCCAAGGGATCATTTGTTTGATTGTGGTCATAGATGGCATGATGGAGTGATTAACTGCTTTTGATTTGCCCGTAATAGGCTTCGGGCCCGTGTTTACGGAAAAAATGTTTGTCCAACAGACTGCCGGGCATCGGCTTAACATTTGGGCTAAGACGGAGGGTTTCGGAGGCCAGCCGTGCAATAAACTCCAGGACAGCGGCGTTGTGTGCCGCGCCGGCCACGTCCTGGCCCCAAGTGAACGGACTGTGGCTGGCCACTATAACGGCGGGATAATGGAGGGGGTCCAAATCGCTGAATCGCTCGATGATCACGCGGCCCGTGTTCAACTCGTAGCCCGTCTTGATTTCCCGCGCGGTAAGAGGGCGCGTGCAAGGGACGTCGCCGTGAAAATAATCCGCGTGCGTCGTGCCCCAGGCCGGAATGGGCCGGCAGGCCTGCGCCCAAGCCGTGGCGTAAAGACTGTGCGTATGCACGATGCCACCGATTCCGCCAAATGCGCGATAAAGCGCAAGATGTGTCGCCGTATCAGAACTGGGCTTGAATTCTCCTTCGACCACTTTTCCGGTTGCCAGCGCCACGATGACCATGTGGGCCGGTTTCATGCCTGCATAGAAAACACCGGAAGGTTTGATAACCACCAACCCACGTTTACGGTCAATGCCGCTGGCATTGCCCCAAGTTTGGATGACCAAGCCTTCCCTGACCAGATCCAAATTGGCCTGGCACACCGCCTTTTTGAGTGGTTCCAGCATGTTCGCCAGCGTTAGGAACGCGCCCGGTTGCGAATATCAATCAATTGTTTCATTACAGGATGGAGGTTGCCCTGCCAGTCCGCCTTGCCAAAGGCGTCGTGCAACGCGCTGTAAAGCGAATGCAAATCGCGGTATACTGCATGGGCCTTGGAATTGGGTGCGAACGTGTGCGGCTTCAAGCCCGTCATCGCGCGAATGGCCGATGCAAAATTACGGTGAGCGCCCGCCACCACCGCGGCAGCGACTGCCGCCCCCAGCGCGCATGTTTGGGCCGAGCGTGAAACTTTCATGGGCCGGCCCGTCACATCCGCGTAGATCTGCATGACCAGAGGATTTTTTTCCGCGATGCCGCCGCAATTGACCACTTGGCGGATAGCCACGCCGTATTCCTCGAACCGATTGATAATGGCAAGGGCGCCGAAAGCGGTGGCCTCGATTAACGCCCGGTAGATTTCGGCTGGGGTGGTGTAGAGGGTCTGTCCGAGAAGCAGCCCTGTCAGGCGCTGGTCCACCAGCACAGTGCGGTTGCCGTTGTTCCAATCCAGTGCAACCAAGCCGGACTCGCCCGGACGCAGTTTGGCCGCAGCCACGGTTAGTGCCTCGTGCGAACCGGCCTTTTTGCCGCCGGGCTGGATATAATTAACAAACCAGTTGAAAATATCACCCACTGCCGACTGTCCTGCCTCCAGCCCGTAACAGTCCGGCAGCACGCTGCCGCTGACAATGCCGCACAGGCCCGGAATGTCCGCCAATTTTTTCGTCAAGGGCCAGACGGCAATGTCGCACGTGCTTGTGCCAATAATTTTGACCAGTGTGCCCGGAGCAATGCCGGCTCCGATGGCGCCGAGATGGGCGTCGAAAGCACCGACCGCAACTGGAATGCCCTCGCGCAATCCGGTGCGGCGCGACCATTCTTTGGAAAGTCCGCCCGCCTTGACGCTCACGTCGCGCGCCTTGGAGCACAGGCGCTGGCGCAAGGGTGCAAGCTTTGGCGAACACCGCGACAGGAACCCGGTGTCCGGATAGCCGCCCCAACCCTCGTTGTACATGCCCTTGTGGCCGGCAGCGCAAATGCCTGCCGTCAGCTTTTCCGGCGCTTCCGTTCCGGTCAGCACCGCCGGGACGAAGTCGGCCAGCTCGACCCACGAAGCGGAGGCGTCGAAGACTTCGGGGCTGGTGCGCAGGCAATGGAGTATTTTGCTGAAAAACCATTCGCTGGAGTAAATGCCACCACATTTGGCGAGGTACTGGGGCCGGATTTTCCTGGCCAGAGCGGTGATTTCCGCCGCCTCCGCCACCCCGCTATGGTCCTTCCACAACCAAGCCATGGCCGCTGGATTCCGGGCAAAACGCCGGTCAAACGCCAGCGCATGGCCGCGTCCATCGACGGGCAAGGGGGTACTGCCCGTGGTGTCCACACCAATGCCGGCAATCTGCTCCGGCTTGAAGCCGCGCACACTCTTCTGTGCGGCGGCCAAGGCGCGGAGGATCGAAAGCTCCGCACCCTTGATGTAATCGGCCGGATGCTGTCTGGCCAGGTTGGGGTCGCGCGACAGGATCACGCCGGCGTCGCCATGCTCGTAGTTCCAAACGGCGGTGGCGATCTCGCGTCCGTCCGCTGTGTCCACAACAAGGGCGCGGACGGAGTTGGTGCCGTAGTCGAGGCCAAGCGTCAAAGTTGCCTTCATGGTTGGAAATCAGGAAACAAAACCACCGGCAAGCGCGTAGTACACTTCGTTGCCGCGCAATTCCTTCCTGAATTCGCGCAAGGAAGTCTTATCGTCAATAATCAGGATTTCGATCCCAGCGATGTTGCCGAAATCCTCCAGCATTTCCGTGGTTACCGCTGGGCTAAATCCGGTGTGGTGGGCGCCTCCGGCGTAAATCCAAGCCGCAGCCGCCGTCGCCAAGTCGGGTTTGCAAACCCAGACTGCGTGCGCCACGGGCAATTTTGGCAGCGGTTTATCCGGGCGGACGACGTTGACTTCGTTGATGAGCAAACGAAAGCGGTTGCCGACGTCCATGATGGAGGCGTTCACGGCGGGACCAGGTGGCGTGTCAAATACCAATCTCACCGGGTCGGCCTTGCCGCCGATGCCCAGTGGATGCGCCTCCAGCGAGGGTCTGCCCTGGGCAATGCTGGGGCAGATCTCCAACATGTGCGCGCCGAGAACCTTCATATTGTTGGGGGCGAGGTTATAAGTGTAGTCTTCCATGAAAGAAACGCCCCCCCGAAGCCCGGTCGCCATCACCTTCATGGCCCGCACCAGCGCCGCCGTCTTCCAGTCTCCCTCCGCGCCAAAACCGTAGCCTTCGGCCATGAGGCGTTGCGCGGCTAAGCCGGGTAACTGCGCCAAACCTTGCAAATCCTCAAAGGTGTCGGTGAATCCTTTGCAGCCGGCGGCGGTCAAAAACGCGCGCAGGCCCGCCTCGATTCGCGCCGCCTCACGCACGGAACCGCGCAAGGCCCCGCCAACACGTAATTTCGGCGCGATTTTGTAAGCGGCCTCATATTCCTTGATCAGGCCCGAGATCTCGCGGTCGGAAACCTGGTTGACGCATTTGACAAGGTCCCCCACGCCATAGCCGTTAACAGAGTAGCCGAACTGAATTTGCGCCGCCACCTTGTCACCCTCTGTCACAGCGACTTCGCGCATATTATCGCCAAAGCGGCAGAATTTCGCGCCCTGCCAATCGTGCCACGCGGCGGCGGCGCGAGTCCACGCCCCAATGCGGTCCTGCACGGCGGCGTCGCGCCAGAAACCGACGACCACCTTCCGGGTCAGCCTCATGCGGCCCATGATGAAGCCGTGCTCGCGGTCCCCGTGGGCCGACTGGTTCAGGTTCATGAAATCCATGTCGATGAGGGCCCAGGGAATGTCGCGATTGTGTTGGGTGTGAAAATGGAGCAACGGCTTCCGTAGCAGACGCAGGCCTTTGATCCACATTTTAGAAGGAGAAAACGTGTGGCACCACGTAATCAGTCCGGCACACTTGGGATCGTTGTTGGCCTGCTGGCACAGCGCGGTGGCGTCGGCGGTGCTGGTGATGACCGGCCGGAAAACGATTCTTAACGGGATGGCGGCCGAGGCATCAAGAGCGGCGGCGACCTCCTGGGCATTGGCGGCCACTCTTTTCAAGGCGGCGGGGCCGTAAAGATGCTGGCTGCCGGTCACGAACCAGATTTCGTATTGTTTCAGGTCGTTCATTATAAGTTGATGGTCATGATGGCCATAGATTTATTATATAAACATTATTAAGTAAAGCGAAATCTGGGAGTGAATGAGGATTCATTGGGCGGCGCGGTTGATCCAGACTTCCATCTCACCGCGCCCGCGGTTGGCCCAGGCATAATAGGGAATGGCCTTCAAGGGCCCCGCTTTGATGGTTTCCACGCCGTTGAGCAGGGCCGGCTCGAATTGGGCAGCGAGTTTTTCTTCATCCGGCAGGACGGCATCCCGCAAGCAGGCGCCGGGATTGTCAGGCCATTCCAGGCAATAAACGATTGGGCCGCGTTGCAATGCCACCCGACCGCGATCCGCTTCCACCCGGTTGTTGGCCAGCACCCGGCGGACGGGCATGGGCAGGTCTAATTCAATCACATCGCCTCTTTGCCATCTCCGATCCAGCACGGCGTAACCGTCTTCAAGCATGATGCGGGCCGCCTTTCCATTGACGCGGAGCGCCGGACCGGCCTTCAGCTCGTCAGCAAACATGTACAGCCCTCCCGGCGCCGCTTCGTTGCGCGCCCAGCCGGGAATGCGAAGCCGAATCCCTAATTTGCCTGGCCTGTCCAGCTGGACTGTCAGCCGGATCGCTCCATCCCATGGATAACGCGTCGCCTGGGTCAGCGTGACGGCTCGGCCGTCGTCGAGCTTTATTTCCGCAACACCGGACGCGAAAAGATTCACATAAATTGTCCGGCCTCGATGGGCGTAAAAGTAGCCGGGAACGGAGGCCATGAAGCGGGTAATGTTGCCGGGGCAGCAGGCGCAGCCAAACCACGGACTGCGCGCGTGCTGGCCCGCCGATGCGAGCGGATTGGGATAAAAGAACAGTTTTCCATCCAGCGACACCCCCGAGAGCAGGCCGTTGTAAAGGGTGCGTTCGAGTACATCCACGTATTGCCCGCCGCCATGCAGGAGGAATAGGCGCTGGTTCCAATAATCGTTCGCCACCGCCGCGCAGGTCTCGCAGTAAGCGTTCATGTTCGGCAGGAAATAGTCCGCCCCAAAGGCTTCGCCCGCCGGCACAGCCCCAATGCCTCCTGTCACATACAATTTATTGCCGGTGGCGTTTTCCCAAATCTTGTCAATGGCGCTGACATAACGCGCATCGGACGTCAGCGCCGCCACGTCCGCCATGCCGCTGTATAAATAGCCGGCGCGCACCGCATGACCGACGGCTTCAGTCTGTTCGACTGGTTTGATGTGGGATTGATGGTATGCGTCGCCGCCCGGACCGCGCACGTCAATGAAGTATTTCGCCAGGTCCAGGTAGCGGCGCCGGCCGGAGATGCGATAGAGTTTGGCCAGGCCCATTTCCACCACTTCGTGTCCCGGCCAAAGATGGAGCTGGTTGGAATCCGGGCCAAAAGTGGCGCAGAGCAAATCGGCTTCCTTGAGGGCAATGGCGAGCAGGTTGGTTTGGCCGGTCGCTTGGTAGTGGGCCGCTGCCGCTTCGAACAAGTGCCCGGCGTCGTAAAGTTCGTGGCTTTGGTCAGATTCGCGTAACCACCGCGTGGGCCCGGACCAGGGGTGCGGATGCCGGGGATTGATGGTGCGGGCAGTGTAGAGGTAGCCATCCGGCTCCTGCGCGGCGCCGATCTCGGCGATCACCTTGTCAAGATAAGTACGCAGATTCGAATACGGTTGCGCCGCCAAAACGTAGGAGGCGCCTTCAATAACCTTATAGACATCGGTATCATCGAAAGGAAAGCCCGGCAGATTGGTGTTGGTCAGCGGCTCGCCGCGCAGCACAGCGGCGGCACGGATGAAATTGTCCATCCGCCCCGTCTCCTCGCACTTTCCAAAGGCGGACGGGATGGTCGTCACGCGGTTGGTTTCGATGCGCGGCGCCCAAAACGAATCCGTCAAATGCACCGCCGTGAACGGCACCGGCTGAAAGGGATAATCGGGCGGCGCTTCGGCGCCCATTAGCGCTATCGCCCAAAAAAACCATGCGCAGGAAAGGATTTTCATAGCATTTATCGTCTGATGAAGTTTCTCACCCGGTGTTCGTCCTCGATCATAGGCAGGACTAATCGCTCCATTCCGGCCGCTGCGAGGCCGGCGGCCCGGCGCCGACGGGCACCTTCGACTTCCACGCGGCCCCATCGCGCCCAGAGAGCGCCACGTTCGATGGCCGCAGCCAGATACCTCAAGACCGCCGGCGGCAATTCTTCCAGGCTGCCCGTGACCACAACGCGCCGCAGTCCGCACACATTGAGCGCTCCCGCAATGGCAAACGCGGTGGCGTCCAATGCCTCGGCCAGCCACGGAACGACGCCTCGCGCAGCTATGAACTGGACCAGCGCGGGCCATTTGGCAGCCGCAACGGGCCGGTTCGCCGCGAAACTTTGCAGCAGTCCTGAAGTAGACACCAAAGTCTCAAGGCAACCCACCGCGCCGCAACCACAAGCCCGCTTATTTCCCAAGACGGGAGTGTGTCCGAATTCTCCACTCATCGGCAGAGGCGGAGAGAATATTTTCCCGCCGACAATCGCGGCGCCGCCAACCCCATCCCCGAAATCGGTCAGCAGAAAATCCTCCTGTGCTGGATCGGAAGCCTGATGACCCAGGGCCAGTGCCCGTTCCTCCTGCACCAGCGCCACCGGCGCATCCCAAACTTCCTGGATCAACTCGATCAGCCCCGAGCCTTCCGTCCAATGCAAATTGGGCGAAAAAAGCACCTCGGCCTTTTGTTCATCAACTACACCCGGAACGCTGGTCAACACGCCCCAAAGGCCTTTGACAGGCAGAGACGCCGCCGCTTTGGAAAGCGCCCGCCGCCAACGCACCGGGCTGGCAGGGGTCGCGAAGCGGACCGTCCAATGGTCCTCCCGGCTCGTACCGATCGGCAGGGCTGCCAGGCTGGTATGCGTCACACCCAACTGCACCGCGATCAGGCGCGGGCAGCTGTCATCAAGGCAGAGTTGGCGTCCCGGACGTCCTAAAACCGACACCTCCCGGAGGCGGTCCGAATCGAACTCTCGCACGATGCCAATATGAAGCAACTCATCGACTATTTTACCGGTGGTCGGCTGGCTGAGTCCGAGAGATTTGGCCAAATCGGCCCGGGAGGCAGCGCCAAGGGCCTGCAACCGTGCCAGGAGCGCGCGCTTGTTGAGTTGCCCCATTTTAGACGGCACGAGGATCACAATACTTAAGAAAACATACTAAGTCCCCCGAAGGCAAGTCTTTCGTGAAAGAAAGATTATGGAAAAATCTTCAGCCGGCGAACTTCAACATTGACAATCCCTTTTAATTTAGGTATTTTTTTTGGTATAGGCTATGAATGAGATTACCCAAATCCTGCTGTCACCGCAAGGTGTTGGTTGTGATTCGGAGGAGCTGATGCCGCTCGTTTACAACGATCTGCGCCGCATGGCGGCGGCGCGAATGGCGAGCGAAGCGCAAGGACAAACGTTGCAACCGACTGCATTGGTTCATGATGCGTGGCTGCGGATGTTTGGGAATGGCGAACGGCGCTGGCAGAATCGCGGTCACTTTTTTGGCGAGGCCACCGAGGCGATGCGGCGAATTCTAATTGAACGCGCCCGCCGCAAATCCCGACTCAAGCATGGCCAGGGGTGGGTGCGGCTGGACATTGATGAGCTTTCGTTGGCCGAAGCGACACCGGATGACAAGGTGCTCCTGATCAATGAGGCTCTGGAACACTTGGAGGCGGAGGATCCGGAACGGGCCAAAGTTGTGGTCATGAAGTTTTTCGGCGGACTGACAAACCAGGAAGTCGCGAAGATCCTGGGAGTGGCCGAGCGGACCGTCGAGAGGCAATGGGCTTATGCGAAGGCTTGGTTGTTTCAGAATATTCGCGAGCAAATTTAGTCTAACTGCCACCAACGCGGAACCATGGATGACACTCTTTCACGCGAAGAAGAAGTGTTCGACGCGGCGCGAAAACTGGAGGATCCCGCTGAACGGGGAGCGTATCTGGATCGCGCATGTGACGATGATCCCAAACTGCGGGAAAGAGTCGAAGCATTGCTTTCCATCCACAGCCACGCCGAAGAGCTGTTTACCGAATGCTTCTCCGCGTTGCGATCTTCCGCCGACAATCCCGAATCCCCGGCGGCGGAGCGCGATTTGGCGCGGGGGGGTGAAGAGGAACAGCCCGGGGCGCAAATCGGGCATTATAAAATCCTGCAAAAGATCGGCGAAGGTGGTTGCGGCGCCGTTTACACGGCGGAACAGGAAAAGCCGATGCGCCGTCTGGTGGCGCTGAAGGTGATTAAACTGGGGATGGACACGCGAGCGGTCATTGCGCGCTTCGATGCCGAACGTCAGGCGCTGGCGATGATGGACCATCCGAACATCGCCAAAGTCCTGGACGCAGGCGCCACTCATACCGGGCGCCCCTACTTTGTCATGGAATTGGTGCGTGGGACGCGGATCACGGATTATTGCGATCAGAACCAGTTGGATACCCGCGACCGGCTTGAGTTGTTCATCCAGATTTGCAATGCCATTCAGCACGCGCACCAGAAAGGGATTATTCATCGTGATATCAAACCGTCGAATATCATTGTGACGTTGCATGATGGTCTGCCGGTTCCGAAGGTGATTGATTTTGGAATCGCGAAAGCAACTGAAGCGCCGCTGACGGATAAAACGCTTCTCACCTTGCAAAACCAACTCATCGGGACGCCCGCCTACATGAGCCCCGAGCAAGCCGCAACGGGCGGCTTGGACATTGATACGCGCAGCGATATTTACAGTCTGGGCGTGCTGCTCTACGAATTACTGACCGGCAAAACACCTTTCGACTCCAAAACACTTCTCCAGTCGGGGTTGGACGAGATGCGCCGAACGCTGCGGGATGAGGAACCGCAACGACCCTCTGCCCTGTTGACGGTCCTGGCCGGCAGCGATCTGACCACCACCGCTGCGCGGCGCCACGCCGAACCGCCCAGATTAATTGCGCTCATGCGCGGCGATCTGGATTGGATTGTCATGAAGGCGTTGGAAAAGGAGCGGGCCCGGCGTTATGAGACGGCGAACGGATTGGCGATGGATATCAAGCGTTACTTGACTAATGAGCCGGTCATGGCCCGGCCACCCAGCCGTACCTATCGCCTGCAAAAGCTGGTTCGACGAAACAAAGTTGTGTTTATTGCCACCGCCGCTGTATCCGCCGCATTGATTGCGGGGCTGGGTACATCGACGTGGCTTTTTCTACAGGAAAGAGAAGCCCGCCAGCGAGCTGTCGCGGCTGAACATCAGCAGATCCGCCTGACGCAGGACGCGGAACGGGCCCGTTCCAATGAAGCCAAATTGCGTCTCCAAGCCGAAGCCCGGGAGAGGATAACCCAGGCGGAAGTCCTGGTCAGCCAGGGCAGATTCGATGAAGCTGACAAGATGATCAGAGAGGTCTCTCCGATGGGGCCGAGTGTGGAACACGCGGCGGTCCTGCGTTCTTTGAGCGAATGGCATGCCCTGCAAAGCCGATGGACGCAAGCAGTCGATCGTTTCGGTTTGCTGCTGCAAGTGAACCAACTGGACGGATGGGATCAATCCAGCCTGGATTTTCTTGGTTGCGGGGTCTGCCTTATCGAGAGCGGAGCCGCGGACCATTACGATGGGTTTCGTCAGGCGGGCCTGTTTCGTTTCGCTTCCACCACAAACGCGGTTGGCGCGGAACGAATCGTCAAGATCAGCCTCTTGGAATCTCCAGACACAACAAGGATTGAATCCCTGGCTCCTTTGGCCCGCCTTGCCGCAGAATCCTTCGCCACGGTTGATAGTCACGACACGGAAGCCAGTTTTCGCGCGGCCTGGGGATCAGTTTCTCTGGCGCTCTGGGAGTATCGTCAGGGCCACTATGCCGAAAGCATCGTGTGGGCCAGGCGCTGCCTGGCCTTTCCCGATTACAATGCGCCCAGGGCCGCGACTGCCCACCTCGAGCTCGCTCTGGCTTTGTCCCAGACAGGGCAAAGGGACGAATCGCTCAGAGAACTCAGCCAGGCCCGTCAGTCCATTGAAAGCAAATTCAATGAGGGCTTGGAACCAGGCAGCGCAGCTCAGGGCTTCTGGTTCGACTGGGTTTTTGCCCGCATCCTTCTACGGGAAGCGTCGGAATAAATAGTCTTCCTCTGGCACGGACACGTGTCGGGTTTTGGCGATAATTGGCGCATTTACTAATAGCGAGTTGTTGCAGCGTGCAGGCAGGCGTGCGACCAAAGTTTTGAGGTGTCTGCAAGGAGCGGTGATGTTTAGACCGACATGCCCAAATCTGTTTCAAAGTGGCGTCTGCGTTTTATTCTTTCTGGAGGTCCAGATTCTTTGCGCTTCGCCGCCAAATTTGCGTGGCAGCCTCGGCATCCATGATCCATCGGCGGTCACCAAGTGCGGCAACTTCTATTATGTTTACGGCACCGGCCAGGGCATTCTTTCAAAATCTTCCGCCGACACCGTTTATTGGGTGACTGGACCGAGCGTATTTGCCAATGCTCCCAATTGGACGACCAATGCAGTTCCCGGGTTCACCGGAGACTTTTGGGCGCCGGACATCCATTATTTCAACGGCCAATATTATCTTTACTATGCCGTATCATCCTTTGGCAGCCAGATCTCAGCCATTAGCCTGGCAACAAGCCCCACGCTTGACCCCAACGGCCCGGGTTATCAATGGACGGATCAAGGCGCAGTCATTCAGTCCTCTTTTGCATCCGCTTACAATACCATTGATCCGAGCGTCACATTCGATGCCTCCAGCAATTTGTGGATGTCATTCGGTTCTTTTTGGGACGGCATCTACCTCATTCAACTCAATCCCTCAACTGGCAAAGCCAGCACGACCAACACGAATATTTACCATCTGGCCACCGACAGCGCCAGCGGAGATCCCATTGAGGCGTCCTACCTTTATTTTTACGAGAATTGTTATTACCTGTTCGTCAATTGGGGCACCTGTTGCGACGGCATCGACAGTACCTACAACATCCGCGTCGGTCGCAGCGCGAACATCACCGGCCCTTACCTTGACCAGAACGGCATCAGCATGCTTACCGGCGGCGGAACGCTTTTTTTGGGGACAACCGGGAAATTTATTGCGCCCGGGCAGATCGGAATTTTCGAAGAAAACGGGAATTATTCCTTTGGTTATCACTATCTCGATGCCAACAACTATGCCGCGCCGACGTTTGACTTCGAACCGCTTTCGTGGACCAGCAACGGCTGGCCGGCGTTCACCAACAACTGGTCCGCGGCGTATCATTTCCGCATGGACGCGCGCGATGACGACGATCAGTATTACGGGCTGCTGCAAAATGGCGCTTCCATTTTCTGCGACCCGTCGCTCAGCGATTCACTCCTGCTCAATGGAACAAATCAATATGTCATTTTGCCCAATGGTTTGGCCAATGCGCAAACATTCGCCGCTGTTGTCAAATGGAACGGCGGCCTAGCCTGGCAACGCGTCTTCGACTTCGGAAACGGAACGAACAGTTACGTCTTTTTGACGCCGCTCGCTTCCACCGGCTACCCTCGCTTTACCATAACCTCCTCCGGTATCGGCGGCGAACAGCATTTGGACGCAATCGCCGCAATGCCGGCGAACGTTTGGACGCACTTTGCCGCAACAACTGACGGCTCACGCGGAATTCTTTACATCAACGGCGTGCCTGTGACGACCAACACCTCAATGACACTGACCGCATCGGACATCGTGCCGGTGAACGTTTGGTTCGGACGCAGCCAGTTCCCCGCCGATCCTTACTACAACGGCGAGATCAGCTCCATTCGCATCTACGGACGCGCGCTTTCCGCCAATGAAATCGTCGCCCCGCAGCCGTTGATTTCCGCGCCGCTGGCAAATTCATTTTATCAACCCGGCGAAACGATTCAGTTCGCCGGAACAGCCACGGATTTCGCCGACTCGCCGTTGTCCGTCACCGGACTGACATGGACGGTTGAATTTTGCGGCACTAACACAACCAACGTAGTTGCCGGTCCGTCTTCAGGAATCAGCGGCGGCAGCTTTTCGATTCCGGCGAGCGGGGTGGCAGCCACCAACGGATTTTATTGCATTATGCTCGCGGCAACCGACACCCTCGGACGGATTGCAACCAGTTTCGTGGACATTTTCCCGAATCCGACAAACACGGATTGGACCTCATTTTATTCCTTCAATAACGGCGCGGCGGACTCGAATGGATTTTTTAACGGCACTTTGGAAAATGGCGCTAGCACCTTTGTCGATTCCATTCGAGGTCTTGTATTAAACCTCAATGGTGTGAACCAATACGTTGCTTTGCCATCGGGAATTGGCGCGATGCGAACCTTTGCCGCTTGGGTGAAATGGGGGGGGTGGCGATGATTGGCAGCGCATTTTTGATTTTGGCGCCAACGACAACATCTACGCCATGCTCACGGCCAAAGCCAACAGCGGTAGGTTGCGCTTTGAAATCACCCCCAACGGTTCTGATGAAACGCGGGAGTTGGATTCGCCCAATCCATTGCCGACAAATGTGTGGACGCATGTGGCCGTGGCGCTCGACGGATGGCAGGCGGTGATGTTCGTGAATGGCGAGGCTGTGGCTGTCAACCCCAGCGTGAATTTGTTGCCCTCCGATGTTGCCGGCAGCGCCAATTATTTTGGCCGCAGTCAGTTCTCCTCCGATCCTTATTTCAACGGCGAGATGGACTCCATACAAGTTTCGTCGTTGACTCTGCCGATTGAGCAGATCACCGCATCCAGCGTCGGTTTTTCGAACACAGGCTCAGCCCTGACCTTGAACTGGCCAGCGTGGACCTATGGCCTTGGGCTTTATGAGGCAACGAACCTAGCTCCGAGCGCCAGTTGGACTGCAATCACAAATTCACCCGTTACGACAAATGGCGTCAACTTTTTGACGTTAACGCCCTCAAACAGTCCAATGTTTTTCCGATTGCAATTTCCTTTGGCGTCGGTGGCCTCGGGGCTTTCCGCTCACGCAAACGAGACAATTTATTCCGGCAGCCTGCAAAGCGGTTGGGTGAATGATAGTTGGGCAACCGTCAATCTGGCCAATACCAATCCCGTGCTTGCGGGCTTTTCCAACTCGATCAGTGTCTTCTGCACCGCGTACGGGGGACTCTATCTGTCTCAGACCCCGTCCGATTCATCGCCCTATACGAACCTGACCTTCTGGGTCAATGGCGGGGCCACTGGCGGACAGGTGCTGACGGTGACAGGGACGCTCGATCAGGCCGACCAGACCCTTTACACGCTGCCGGCCCTGGCCACCAACACCTGGCAGGAATTCACCATTCCCCTTTCCACCATTGGCGTGGCCGACCAGCCGGACTTTGACGGCATTTGGATCTGGAACAACACCGGTTCGACCATCCCGACATTTTATGTCGATGACATCTTCTTGGCGGGCGGGCCGCCTGTCGTTAACCCCACAACGACCGCCGCGCTGACGATTCCGGTGAATCAGCCCGGAGCGGTCGTCAGTTCCAATCTCTTCGGAATTTTTTTTGAGGAAATCAACTTTGCCGGCGAGGGCGGCCTTTACGCGGAGATCGTGCAGAATCGTTCGTTTTACGATCCGGCCAATCCTGACTTTTGGACGCTCGTCACGCAGGGCACGGCGACGGGCACGATAAGCGTGGACCCCACCCGGCCGTTGAACACCAACATTGTCAATTCGCTGAAACTCACGATGCAATCCGGCGTCGGCAGCGTCGGCGCGGGAAATGCCGGTTACTCGGGAATGTCGTTTCAAGCCGCCTCCAATTATACTTTGAATTTTTACGCGGCGGCTTCAAATGGTTTTACCGGGCCGATACAGGCTCGATTGGAAAGTTCCAGCGGCGCCAGCGTTTATGCGCAGGCTTCGTTCACCAGGCTGACGACCAACTGGCAGCTTTTCACCGCGCCAATGGTGTCAAGCGGCACGGCCACGAATGCGCGCCTCGTGTTGAGCGTTTCAAACGCGGGCACGGTTTGGCTGGATGTGGTTTCACTTTTTCCACAGGGGACATTCCTCAACCGCAGCAACGGCGTGCGAGCCGACCTGGCTGGCATGCTGGCGGGCTTGCAGCCCACGTTCCTGCGTTTTCCCGGCGGAAATTTTGTTGAAGGCTCTTCCATTTCCGATGCTGTCCGCTGGAAAACAACCATAGGCAACATCGCCGACCGGCCCGGCCATTGGGACGTCTGGGGCTACTGGTCCACGGACGGCCTGGGGTATCACGAGTATCTGCAACTTTGCGAAGACCTCGACATGACACCGCTGTTTGACATCAATTGCGGCCAGGCGCTCGGTTCCGACGGCAACACCAACAACACCGTTCCGATGGATGAGATGGGACCCTGGGTGCAGGACGCGCTGGATGCGATCGAGTATGCAAACGGCGCCACCAACACTGCATGGGGGGCGCAGCGGGCGGCCAACGGGCATCCCGCGCCTTTTAATTTGCAATATATCGAAATAGGCAACGAGAGCGGCGGCACGTATTACGACGAGCGTTACGCTCTGTTTTACAACGCGATCATGTCGAATTATCCGGCCATGAACATCATTGCGATGGACTGGGGCGGCATTCCGACGACCGCGCCGGTGCAAATTGAGGACCAGCACTACTATGAAAGCCAGGGCACGTTTATTTCCTATGCCACCATGTACGACTCCTACAGCCGTGCCGGCCCCAAGATTTTCGTGGGCGAATATGCCGACACTGCCGACTACCTCCCTTATGACAACCTCGGCTCCGCGTTGGGGGAAGCAGCATTCATGACCGGTCTGGAACGAAACTCCGACCTTGTCGTAATGGCCTCTTACGCGCCGCTCTTTGCCAACGTGAATGGGATGCAGTGGCAGCCCGACATGATTTACTACGACAGTGCGCGGGCGGTGTTCGGCACGCCGTCGTATTACGTCCAGCAAATGTTCAGTCAAAATCGCGGCAACGCGGTTTTACCCGCGACCCTGACCGTTTTGACCACCCCCACCAATATCCCCGCGCAGGGCGCCATCGGCGTCGGCTCGTGGAACACTTCCGTCCAATACACCAACATCGTTGTCACCAGCAATGGCGTCACACTCTATCGAAGCGACTTTTTCGATGACGGAGCCAGCGGCTGGAACGTCTATTACGGCACCTGGAGCGCCAGCAACGGATTGTATCAGCAAACCGGCGCCAACCTCACAGATTGCTATTCCACAACCGGCAACACCAACTGGGCCAACTACACCCTCACCCTGCAAGCGCGCAAGACTGGCGGCTCTGAAGGCTTTCTCGTCCTGTTCAATGTTCTGGACGACAACGACTGGACGTGGTGGAACATCGGCGGCTGGACCGATACATCTGACGGCATCGAACAAATGGTAAACGGCACCAAGACCACGTACGGGCAGGTTCCACAATTTATTGCGTCGAACACCTGGTATTACATCCGCATTGTGGTAACCGGGGCGCGCGCCCAGTGTTATCTCGGCGCCAATGCGGCCCAAGCGCTCACCAATCTGGTGGAGGACGTGACCTTGCCGACAACAACGCAAAACGGCGGGCTTTTGGCTTCGACAACTTATGCCAGCGCCGCCGGCCAAATCATCGTCAAGGCCGTCAATCCTTACAACACGCCGGTGGCCACGACGTTCAATGTCACCGGCGTTGGTTCCATCTCGCCAAATGCCACGCTCATCCAGTTGACTTCGGCCAGCTCGGCGGATGAAAACACTTTCTCGTCGCCGACCAATGTTTTTCCGGTCACGAATTCAATCTCCAACGCCGGAACCAATTTCACGCTCACGTTCCCGGCCAATTCGCTTTCCATTCTCCGGCTCAACGCCAGCGGCATCAATACTTACACGAACCTGATGTTGCAATGCGCTTCGTCCATCGACAGCGGCCAGACGGTCGCTTCCACGGTCTGGGGTCAACTTTCCGGCAACTGGATCAACCTCACAACCAATTCCAATTACGCCATCACCTGGTCCTCCGCCAATACGGCCATCGCCGCCGTTGACGTTTACGGCAACGTCACGGGTGTGGGCGCGGGCACGACGAGCATCATCGCCACTTACGCGAGCCTGGGTTTGTCCGCCACGCAATCCGTTCAGGTTACCTATGTCCCTACGAGCTATGTCCCGGCGACCCTTATGCATCGTTACCATTTCGCGAATGGCAATGCACACGACACTGTTGGCACCGCCAACGGCACGCTGGTGGGCAATGCCACCATCAGCGGCGGCCAACTGGTGATCCCCAACACAACTTCCACCGCGCCCGCAACCGACTACTTGCAGTTGCCGGCAGGCATCCTCACCAATGCCGCCAATGGCGTGGATCTCGCGGTGACGGTGGAAGCCTGGGCAACGATCTCGCCAAACCAATACACTTGGGCCAATCTTTTCGACTTCGGCAATCAGGACAGCAGTGGCGACTCTGAGTATGACATTCATGTGTGTGTTCACTCCAGTGACGACTCGACGATCGCCGGGATTTCTGACTCCGACAACGCGAATGTTGACTACCAATACATTGATCTCGGCTCGGGGAGCAGTCTGGATGGCAGCACCAACGTGCATATCACCGCCGTTTTTGATCCGCCGGATGGTTACGTGGCCATTTACCTCAATGGTGTCCTGGCCGGTGGGGATGATTATGTCACCATCCCGATGTCGGGTGTAGAAGATGCTCGTAACATCATATGCGCCGACAACTGGCCCGATGCTGGCATGCAAGGCTCCATTGCAGAGTTCCGCATTTACAATGGCGTGTTGCGATCGAACGACGTTGCCGCCACGCAGGCCCTTGGACCGAACCAGCTCTTGAGCGCCGCCAATCCAACTCTGGGCGCCGCAATATCAGGCACCAACCTGACCCTGTCATGGCCGGTGGCCTCGTCTGGCTTCACTCTCCACTGCGAAACTAATCTTGCCACGTCTCTCTGGACAAACTGCTCGCTGGCTCCACAAATCGTCGGCGCACAATGGCAGGCCACCGTCCCCGTTTCCGGCCCGACGCTTTATTTCCGCCTGGTGCGATGACGCAAGCGCGGCAAATGTCGGCTTTAGGCGATATTTGGCGCATTTTAAAGTGAAACGCATAAGTTGCGGAGGTAATATTTGCAACAGCCGAGTTCGCATTTTGGCGATTTTTTTGCGCAAAGTGGCTTTGAAGGGCATCTGCCGGTATGTCATACTCAGAACATGATCAACGTGCTTCGTTTGTTGCATTGGGCGACGCAATGAGCCGGCGCGCCGAACACTCTTCTGGAATGACTGACTCTGAGACAAAGCATTTCCTGGCATTTACACTCATCGAACTGCTCGTGGTCATAGCGATCATTGCCATCCTGGCGGCGATGCTGCTGCCCGCGCTGGGCAAGGCGAAAATGTCAGCCCAACGCACTTCCTGCTTGAGCAATATCAAACAACTGACAATTTCCTCGCTGCTTTATATCTCTGACGCCAACGGCTACTGCTTTCCCGCTTATAACAATGTAGCTGAAGACGCAGGCGGGCTATGGATGAGCAACCTGACGGCTTATGATGCCAAGGTGGACAAAGTGCGGTTGTGTCCTTCCGCCAGCATTTCGAATTACAATGTGAATCCCAGTTACGCGGGCGCGGGCGCGTGTGATTCGGCATGGGTTTGGAATCAGTCACGACCTTGCTTGCAGGGCAGCTACTGCATAAACGTCTGGTTTTATTCCAGCAAAGGTGCCGGCGCATTCCTCGGTAATCCCGCCGAGGCGACCAACTTCTTTAACAAGGAAGGGAATGTTCGGAAACCGTCGTTGACACCCATCTTTGCGGACTCCGTCTGGGTTGACTTCGAACCGATGCCGACCGACGAGCCTAATCCGAATCTTTATCTCTGCGGCGGATGGGTGAACCCCGCTGGAATGGAGCGCATCGTCACCCCCCGCCACGGCTGGAACAACCCAAGAACCGCGCCGACAGACCATCCTGTTTCCCAAAGACTCCCCGGCGGCATAAATATTGGGCTCATCGATGGCCATGCCGAAATGCCCATACTGGAATCGCTTTGGAATTACTCCTGGCATTTGAATTGGATTGTCCCAAATCCAAGACCAGGCATTCCAAGGCCGAGCCTTTAGGCCAATATCGGACGCCAGGCTAGCCCTGTCATAGCCGCTGGCCACGGCTAGTGTCGCGCCCCAATGGGAAAAAATCCTGCCGCCTCTGGTTGGGTAGGTGGGTGATTTGTCGGCGCCACAGATTGTCGGTGGGATCATAAAAACCAACGTAATCACTTCCAGTCCAATGCTTTACTTCCGATTGGCGCGATGACGCAGGCAGGGCAAATGGCGGGTTTTGGCGATATTTGGCGCATTTAGAGATAGAACTATATGTCGAGAATTCCGAAAGTTCTCCTTGTGATCGAGTCTTCGCGAGGATCCGGACGGGCCTTGTTGCGGGGCATAGCGCATTATGTTCGTCACCGGGGCCCGTGGTCCTTCTATTGGGAGCCAGGCGGGCTGGAGAAGGTATGGCCGAAGCTGAAAACGCTGGAACTCGATGGCATTATCCTGCGCGACGTGGATAAGCTGAAGGAGGTGCTGGGCTTTGGCCTCCCGGCGGTGGTCATTGGACACGGACGGGATGAGGTCGCGTGTTTGTTGAACGTGGTGACAGACTCCGAAAGGATTGGCCATATGGCGGCAGAGCACCTTTTGGCCTGCGGCTTCAAAAAATTCGCCTACTGCGGATGTCGGGCCTCGATTGAGGAGAATACTCCATGGTCCGAACTTCGCCGTCAATTCTTCACCCAACGCATTCGCCAAGCTGGCTGGTCCTGTGAAAACTTCCCCATCCCGCCGGCGTCCAGCCGTTTGTCATGGCTGCGGGAACGCGGTTTGATGGCACGCTGGTTGCAATCACTGCCCAAGCCGCTCGGTCTGATGGCCGCCAACGATGACCGCGCCAGACAGGTTGTCGAAGCCTGCAAGTTTGCCGGAATATCCGTTCCGTCGGAGGTGGGAATCATCGGCGTGGACAATGACGAAGTGGTCTGCGGACTCTCCGACCCGCCGCTGTCCAGTGTTGCCGTCAATTTCGACCGCGCCGGTTACGAAGCAGCATCCGCCTTGGATTGCTTGATGAAGGGCACACAGCCCGTTCCGGCTCGAATCGTGGTCTATCCAACGCATATCGTCGTTCGCCGCTCCACCGATGTTGTGGCGGTGGAGGACAAGAGTGTCGCCAAGGCGCTGCGCTACATCCGCGGGGTCTCGCGCCAGGAAGATTTGACTGTGGCGGTCGTGGCCCAAAACGCCGGAGTCTCCCGGCGTCTTTTGGAAAAGCGATTTAGGCGCGAGTTGGGCTGTTCGGTGTTGGATGAAATCCGGCGCATGCACACGGACAAGATGGCGCAATTGCTGGTGGAGACCCATCTGCCCGTTCGTGAAATTGCCGAAACCCTGGGCTTTAATGATGTGCAACATTTTGCGCGCTATTTCAGTTCGGTCAAAAAAATGACCCCCTTGGCCTACCGCAAAGCCTATGCAGAATACTCAACTCAGCCACCGCCGCCGCAATCTGGTGATTCTTTTACGCAAACTGGCGTTGAGGGATCTCTGCCTCAGTGTGATGCTGTAAGGCATGATCACAGCAATTCATTTGCAATATTGGATCAACCAAAGCCGGTCGATGCTCTTTCGCTATGACTCAATTTGACGCATGAAAATCGAATCAACCTCTAGCAAATAAACCCTAAAACTCAGAACATATGAAACAGAACATCATCACTCATCGTCCAGTTGTCCTTTGGAGCTGTGCGGCCCTTGCGGCAGGCCTGCTCTCAATGGTTCCTCCGGCATTAGCCAGCGTTGCAAACCTCAACTTTAATGGTGCGGGCGCCGCAGGCAATGTTGTGGATCGGAACGGCGTCTATACGCCGTTTACAACCAATCTGCCCGGCACGGATCCGCTCTCCACTTCCCCGGGCACGCCCAATCCTGACTTGTTGCTCAGTGGTGGAACATTCACGTTAACCACTGCCGGCGCGAACACTGACTTTAATGGCGCAAACGATGTCCCCGCAATAAACACGCCCGGCATTGATCTTGCGTCGCTCGGGTTCACCGGCGCAAATGACATCGAGATCAACGCCGTCTTCGCTCCATTTACACAAGAGTTCATTGACCAAATTAACGTGTACGTTGGCTTTGATTCCTCGGACGTGACCTTTGCCGGAGAGATTTCCTATTGGGGCGGGGCTCCGGACCTTTTTGGATGCGATAACGTCGCCACGATTAACACTGACGGTAACATTGGCAATGGTCTGTATGTGATCGGCGGTGATGGGGGTTATGGGAACAATTTGTTGCCGCTCAATACAAGCATCCCAATGTCGGTAACGATTATTCGTTATCAGGGCAATTGGGTTTACTTCGTTGATGGTGTTATGATCAATCCGGTTCGTGCCGGTTCTGTTCCTACTTTCCCGCTTGTTTATGCACCCCCTGCGCCGATCCCAAATCCCGATCTGGATTCAGCAACCGACCTTATAGCGGGCATCTTTTATACGACGCCGCTTGACAACGCAGTCGAGCCGACGGTCTTGCAGAGTTTCCAAGCGGAGGTGAACAGTATCACCCTGCCGCCGCCTGTCATCACCACCCAGCCTGTTTCCCAGGTCGTAAAGGAAGGCAACGTTGCTTTCTCAATGACCGTCGGCGCCACTTTCGCAGTCAGTTACCAATGGTATCAAAACAACGTTGCGTTGACAGGCCAGACCAACTACGCGCTCATTATTCCTGATGTCGAGCCGGCCAACGCGGGCGTTTATAAATGCGCCGTCATCGGCGTGGGAGGCGCTCTCAACACCGTCACCAGCAGCTCTGCGACTCTCGCTGTGTTGATCCCATTGCCGGGCGCATCGACAGCGGTGAACTTCGCAACTTCCGAAAACACGGGTGGAATTACGGACGTCAATGGCAACACCATTGGGCTTTCCACATATTATCCCACCACGGGAAGTTGGA
The DNA here is from genome assembly GCA_050014435.1 of Verrucomicrobiota bacterium. GTDB lineage: Bacteria > Verrucomicrobiota > Verrucomicrobiia > Limisphaerales > Palsa-1400 > DASRLE01. Next base: position 22,201 of record JBEKDI010000052.1, read on the forward strand.
CGCCCAGCCAGGAAAACCCCAACCTCGAGATTGGCGGCGGTGTTTTGGACATGTTTAATGCCACGGCTGATTGGAACGGCGCGAACCTGGCGAATATGACGGCTCCCGCAGTTGATCTCGCCACCCTCGGATTTACCGGCACCCAGGACTTCAACGCCACAGTAACCTTTGGGCCGATATCCATTTGGTATTTTCCCGACCAGGCTGGCTTGTTGATCGGCGACGGCGGTCTCACCGGCCACACCAGGGCCGGGTTTATTGGGGATTGGTGGCCGTACGCGGACACGGCTGCGGGTGGATTTGCCTGCAATAACACTGCAAACCTGAGTAATTCCGATCAAAATGGTAACGATGGTCTGGCAATGGACGTCAGCCAGGGGATGACCGTTACCATCGGCCGCACGGCGGGCACCTGGTACTGGGCGATTGACGGCGAGGAAGACTATTTTACTTCTCCATGGTATGGCGAACAACAGCCTAACGGGACCTTTAGTTCACCAAATTTGAATCTTGCGACTGATCTGTATGCAGGCTTTTTTGTTGATTCTCCGTTCGGTGCCTCAGATGGGGTCAGCTATCCTGTGGAATCCTTCGCAGCCAGGGTGTTTGCCGCGCCACAAATCCTCGCGTCCAGAAGCGGGAGCACCATGAACCTGACTTGGAACGTAGTCGGGCTGGGTTTGGTGTCCAGCACGGATTTGGTTACGTGGACACCGGTCGCCGGCACCGCCAATCGCAGTACGCTGGCGGTCACGATTCCTCCCACGGGCAACCGCTATTATGGCATTGCTCCGCTGCCATGACGAACCGTGACATGGTTAGTTCATAAACACACGAGGCATAAAATGACTCGATTAGAGTAAGTTGTTACGAGTGCGGGTGGCAGACTGGTTAGCTGCCACCCGCACCACTCTTAAAGCAAACAGCATAGAATAGAGAACGCAAAGCAGCATCGAGAAGACAGAATTGTAGTATGAGAAATTCATTCCACCAGGGAAAACGGGCGTTCACCTTGATTGAACTCCTGGTCGTAATTGCGATCATCGCCATCCTGGCGGCCATGCTTCTACCTGCATTGGCCAGGGCCAAGAGAACCGCAATAGTCATCCAGTGCAAGAATAATCAGCATCAGCAACTTGTGGCCCTGACGATGTACGCGGGAGAGAACAGGGATTTTCTTCCCGATGGTACAAACGGTGTTTGGTGTTGGGATATGTCCGCTTATCTGGCAAACGTATTAATGGCCTGTGGAACGACGCCAATCACTTGGTATGATCCGGGAACAGCTCCTACATTTGGCCCCGAAGACTGGTTTGGCCCCAATCCAGCCAACGTGCCCGACGCCAATGAAGGCCCCGCTGGCCCCCTGTGGGGCTGGAATGCTGCCTGGCCCGATCCAAGCGCAACACCGGGCGACGGTCATTTTCGGGTTATAGGATACGCCCAGACATTTTATGGCACACAGTCGTACGGACCTATCCAGGATGGCTTGGGAACCAGCCCTTACATCACGAACTGCAACCAAAAGTTGGGAGCAACCAGCACTCCGGGTTACGGGGGCTCACCAGCGACGGCGCACCCAGGCGGCGTACCAATAGGACAAATCTCCCAGCGCGCCCTCACGGCCTGCGCCACACTTAATAGCACTGCCTATTACGATTATCCCACCAATATCAACTACAATTGGTCTGACGTTGACGGCGGTTATCATAAGCACCATATCAGCGCGCACATGGCGAATACGACGACTCCCGAGGGGGGAAATCTTGGGATGATAGACGGCCATGTTGAGTGGAGACCCTTCAAGCAGATGATTGACCGCAACGCCACTAGCCCGTGGTTCTATTGGTGAGCCGACCGAAAAACATGGCTCAGGCGCTATGGCGCTCATTGGCGTTCTGCCGCCTATAGCGGGCTTTTTGGGCTGTGCGGGGCGGGACACTGGCGGTTAAATTCCGAAATGCATTCGTCACCTCGAGACTTATCCGTTGCTGTTCTGACTCTGGCTTGCTGTGCCGTTGCCTTCGGCGCGGAGACCAACAGCGCCACCAATACCGCGGTCCTCCTGCTTGGGCGGCGCGACGTCTCCGTCCACGACCCCTCCACCATTGTGCAGTGCAAGGATGAGTACTGGGTTTTCGCCACCGGACGCGGCATCGTTCCCCGCCATTCCACCAATTTGCTTCATTGGACTCCAGGCCCCCCAGTTTTCAAAAATATTCCCTCGTGGACCACCAACGCTGTTCCCGGCAATCACGGCCATCTTTGGGCCCCGGACGTTATCCACTTGGGCAATCGCTACCTCCTCTACTACGCTGTCTCCACCTGGGGCAAAAACACTTCCGCCATCGGACTGGCGACCACTCCCACCCTTGATCCCAGCGATCCCGGCTACGCCTGGGTGGATCAGGGTCCCGTCATCCAAACTACGGCCACCAACGATTACAACGCCATCGATCCCGCCATCACACTGGATGCCGACGGGAAATTATGGCTCGCCTTCGGCTCGTTTTGGACCGGCATCAAACTGGCGGAACTGGATCCCGCAACCGGCAAACGCCTCGACCCCAATTCTCCGATCCATTCTCTTGCCCATCATGACATGATCGAAGCGTCCTATATTTATTGGCACGACGGTCATTATTATTTGTTTGTCAACTGGGGCAAATGCTGCAGGGGCGTCAAAAGCACCTACAATATACGTGTCGGCCGCAGCTTGAAGATCACAGGTCCTTACCTTGACAAAGAGGGAATGGATATGCTGATGGACGGCGGCAGCTTGGTATTGGGCAGCACAGGGCCATTCATCGGGCCGGGCCATGCGGGCATTATTTCAGTCGGCGGGAAAGATTGGTTCAGTTGCCATTTTTATGACGGCACGCGCAAGGGAAGACCGACGCTGGCTCTCCTCCCGCTCCGGTGGGACGCCGCGGGCTGGCCGGAAGTGGGCACCCAGCAACAATGAAAAAACAAATATGAGATTCCCAACTCTGCAACAAATCCTTTTTTTGACCCTGTGCCTCGCCAACCCCAGCGCCGCTGAACCGGCTGAAATTACCGTGCGAGTGAACGATCCGGGAATAGCCGTGCCCTGCACGATGCACGGCTTGTTTTTTGAAGACATCAACTACGGCGCTGACGGAGGTTTGTACGCCGAGATGATCCAGAATCGTTCCTTTGAAGATCGCGAGCATCTTTACGCCTGGAGCGAGGCGGCCCGGGAGGGCGCGCGAGGACGGTTCAGCACGGAGTCGGAGGAGCCGCTTAATGTCAACAATACCCACTTTCTCCGCCTTTATGTCATGGATCCCGGCACGCAGGGTTACGGCATGGCCAACTCGGGTTTCGATGGCCTCGTGCTGTCCAAAGGCGGTCGTTACTTCTTTTCCATCCATGCGCACCGGCGCGCCGGCGATGAGGCCGCCCTTCGCATTTTGCTCGAAGACGGCCAAAGTCATGTCCTGGCTTCCGCCGAAATTACGAATGTCGCCCCGGCTTGGAAAAAATTTGAGGCTACGATGACCAGCCCCGCGGATGCGACCAATGCGCGTCTGGTTGTTCTTGCCACAAAAGCCGGGACCGTCGATCTGGATATGGTTTCGCTCTTTCCGGAGACAACTTTCCGGGGACGGCGCAACGGCCTTCGAGGCGACCTGGCGCAGGCACTGGCGGACATGAAGCCGGGCTTCCTTCGTTTCCCCGGAGGCTGTGTTGCGGAAGGCAAAGACTATGCCAACGCCTATCGCTGGAAGGACACCATAGGTGACGTGGCGGAACGAAAACAAAACTGGAACATCTGGCAGGACGCCCAATCGCCGCATTATGACCAGAGCTACGGGCTGGGATTTTTTGAGTACTTTCAATTCTGCGAAGACATTGGGGCCGAACCCGTCCCCGTCATCAATTGCGGCATGACTTGCCAGGCGCGGCATGGCATTCCCATTCCGTTGGATGAGCTGGGTCCCTGGGTGCAGGATGCGTTGGACTTGATTGAATTCGCCAATGGCCCGGAGCCCAGCCAGTGGGGCTTGCAGCGCGCGGCCATGGGACATCCGAAACCGTTTGGCCTTAAATTTCTCGCCGTCGGCAACGAGCAGTGGCTGCAAGGATACTTCGACCGCTACGACGTATTTTACCGCGCCATTAAAACCAAATATCCCGGCATCCGGATCATCAGTTCGTCCGGCCCCCTTGTGGGGGACGGTCTGTGGCGCTTCGCCTGGGATAAATTCCGTACGGGCACGCCCGCCGATCTGGTGGATGAGCACTATTATGTTCCTCCGCAATGGCTTTTGGAAAACAGTGACCGCTACGCCGCCTATGACCGGCATGGACCGAAGATCTTTGTCGGCGAATTTGCCGGCCATGACGGCAACCGCCGCAGCAATCTCCGTTGCGCTCTGGCCGAGGCAGCCTACATGACCGGCTTGCTGCGCAATGCGGACATCGTGGCCATGGCTTCCTACGCGCCATTATTGGCCAGGATGGGCCGCGCCCAATGGCGGCCCGATTTAATTTGGTTTGACAACAGCAGCGTTCTGTTGACCCCGAACTACCACGTCCAGGCCCTGTTTGCCCGGAACCGGCCCGACGTTGTTTTGCCCGCCGCGGTAACAACGCCGGTGGATGCGCCGGATCCGCACGGCATGATTGGCGTCGGCACCTGGAAGACGCGGGCGGAATACAAAGACATCCGCGTGGTTTCGGCGGAGGGCCGGACTTTGTTTGAATGCGACTTTGCCAGGGGATTGGACGGCTGGAAAACCGCCGGCGGCGACTGGTCGGTCGTCAATGGCGCGTTGCGCCAGAGCGCGACTGATGAAAACGTTCGCGCGGTAACAGGGGACCCATCGTGGAAGGATTACACGCTGACGCTCCGAGCCAGGAAACTGGGCGGCGAGGAGGGTTTTCTGATCCTCTTTGAAACGACGAATATGAACGCGCCAACGTGGTGGAACCTGGGCGGCTGGGGCAACACGGAGCATGGCCTGCAAGGCGCGCCGGCAGCACTCCATGTTCCCGGTTCAATTGATACTGGCCGCTGGTATAACATCAAAATTGAACTGCGCCACGGCGAGGTGATGGCTTATCTTGACGGGAAATTGATTCATCAGGCGGAACGCAAGTCCATCCCGAGGCTTTACTCTGTGGCCGGCCGTTCAGGCGGCGACATTGTGCTGGATGTCGTGAACGTCTCATCCCAGCCCCAGGAAACCCGGATCAATCTGGAAGGCGCTTCGCGTGTGGCCGATACCGCGCAAGAAACCGTCCTGACCTCCGCCAGCGCCGATGACGAGAATACATTGGGAGAACCTCCCAAAGTGGCGCCAGCGACTCGATCCATCGCAGTGGCCGGGACGAGTTTTAGCGAGATATTTCCGCCCAATTCCCTGACCATGATCCGCCTGAAGACTCAACGATGAAACCGCCCCGTGCATTCTTCCGAATCTTATGAAACGTATCGCAGACAACCCGTTCTCTCTTACGGGCGCATTTTCCAAAACCATATTCACCTCGATGCTTGGCTGGCTTGTCACCGGCGGCCTGTTTGCAGGGCAGGCAAGAGAAGTGGACGTACACGATCCGGCCATGGCCAAGGAGGGCGATACCTACTACCTCTACAGCAGTGGGCCTGGAATCACGTTCTACATGTCCAAAGACATGAAAGCCTGGGAACAAGGCGGACGGGTCTTCCCGGGTAATCCGTCTTGGGCGCTGCAAGTGAACAGCAAATTTAACGGCCACATCTGGGCGCCCGACATCGGCCGGCATGACGGCAAATACTACCTGTATTTTGCCGTGTCCGCTCCCGGCTCGATCAGCTCGGCCATCGGTCTGACGATCAACAAGACGATGAATCCCAAGTCTCCCGACTACAAATGGGAAGACCAAGGCATCCTTCTCCAGTCAGTGCCCAATCGCGACCTTTGGAATGCGATTGATCCGAACATTGTCGTGGACGAAAAAGGCACGCCGTGGATGAGCTTCGGCTCATTCTGGTCGGGCATCAAGCTGGTCAAACTGGACGCAAGCTGGAAAGCGCTGGCGGAGCCGCAGGAATGGCACTCTCTGGCGAAGCGGGAGCGTTCGGTCCTGGTGGATGACCGCGTGCCGGGACCCGCCGAGATCGAGGGGCCCTTCATTTTCAAAAAGGGCGATTACTATTATCTTTTTGTTTCCTGGGGATTGTGCTGCCGAGGCAATGCCAGCACCTACCGCATCATGGTGGGAAGGTCCAAGGACGTCCGGGGCCCGTATCTGGACAAGAAAAGCAACCCAATGGCATACGGTGGCGGCACTTTGCTGCTGGGCGGCGATAAAGATTGGGCCGGCCGGGGAGGCTGCAGCGCCTATACGATTGACGGCAAGGACTATCTCGTCCTTCATGCCTATGAGGTGGCGGACAACGGCCTGCAGAAACTTAAAATTGCCGAGCTCAAATGGGATGCCGCGCAATGGCCGGTGGTTGATGAAAAAGCGCTCAGTGAGTATCACAGCATTCGAGTCCATAAATCAGAAGACTACCGGTAATGAAAACTCAAAGACTGACGGTTCCTGAAAAAATCGGATTCGGTGGCGGTGACGCAGCCGTGAATGTCGTCTGGTCGGCGCTGGCGATCATCATCACGTTCTTCTACACCGACGTTTACAAACTGAATGTTGCGCATATCGCGATGCTGGGGCTTATTCCCCGGCTGATTGACGCTTTTGCGGATGTTGCAATGGGCATTTACACCGACAGCCACACCACGCGTTGGGGCCGTTACCGCCCGTATTTTCTTGTCTTCGCCGTCCCTTTCGGAATCTCAATCATGCTGGTGTTCACGACACCGGATCTGTCCTACAACGGCAAACTCATCTGGGCCTACGCGACGTACATCCTGATGATGCTCGTGTTCACGGCCATCGTCATCCCTTACATCTCGCTGCCCGGCGTGCTGACCGCTGACCCTCAGGAACGGCTTTCGGCAAACGGCTATCGGTTGTTCTTCGCCAAGGGTGCCTCCTTGCTGGTTAATACGTTTGTCCCGGTCTTTGCGGCTCGTTGGGGACAGGAGCACCTCGCCAGGGGCTATCAGGTTTCGATGGCGGTGATGGCCGGCCTGGCTACGCTGCTGTTCATATTCTGCTTCTTCATGACTTCCGAACGGGTGGTGCATAAGAACGATCGGAAACCGCTCTGGCAGCAAATTGTCCTGCTCCGCGACAACGACCAATGGATGATTCTGGCCGGAGTATGCGTGATCGGCACGATCGGTTACGTGATCCGTGGATCGGTGGGTTTATACTACGCAAAATACTTTCTTGGCGGCGGGGCCAGGATGCAAGCCGCCTTCATCACCACGGGTATCATCGGCAACATACTTTCCATGATCGCTTCCACGTGGATTACGAAGAAATTCTGCAAAATTCAACTTTTCCGCTGGTCGCAACTCACCTCCTTCGCGTTGAGCCTGATCATGTACGTGGCGGTGAAGCCCGGTGGCATTGCCGCGGCTTTTGTTTTGTATTTCCTCATCAACTTCATCGTTGACCTTCAGGGGCCTGTGTTTTGGTCCATCATTTCGGAGGCTGTGGATTACGGCCAGATCAAGAGCGGCAAGCGGGTGGCCGGCATGGCGTTTGGCGGCATCTCCTTCGCGCAGAAGATGGGCATGAGCCTTGCCGCCGGCACCGTGGGCTGGATGTTGACCTACTTCAAATACACGCCGGACGTGGTGCAAAGCGCATTTACGTTGAGCGGCATCGCGCTGCTGCTCACGGTCATTCCCGGCTTCTTCCACCTCATCATGGGGCTTTTGATGTTCCGCTATTTTATCACCGACAAATACTATAACGAAAATATCCGCGAGAAAGTCACCCACGAAATCGCATGACAACCATAATAGTTCAAGCCGACAAGCCAGGCGCGAAGATCAATCCCGCCATGTGGGGGATTTTCTTCGAGGACATCAATTTCGGCGCCGACGGCGGCCTTTACGCCGAAATGGTGAAGAATGGCTCGTTCGCGTTTCCAGACCCGATGATGGGCTGGTTCAAGATCAGTCCCAGCCTGGCGAAGGGTGGGCTGACGGTGCGCGCCGACAACCCGTTCAACGCGGCCAGCCCGAATTACCTCCGCATTCGCTCGGAGGCCGCCGCGCCCTTTGGCGTCTGCAACGAAGGCTTCCGCGGCATGGGCGTCAGCCTGGGCGAAGCTTGCGATTTCTCCTGCCAAATCCGCGGCGTCGAAGGCTCGCCACGCGTCAGCGTTGAACTTGTCGCCAGCGACGGCACCACCCTGGATTCCACGGTGCTCGAAGGCATTGCCTCTGGCTGGAAACAGATCAAGATCACGCTGCATCCGAACGACACCGATGCCAGGGCGCGTCTCAACATCATCCTGGAGGGCGCGGGTGCCGTGGACCTCGACTGCGTCTCGCTCTTCCCGCGCAACACCTGGAAACACCCGCCGGGCCGTCTGCGCGCCGACATGGTTCAGATGCTCGCCGATCTCAAGCCCGGCTTTCTGCGCTTTCCCGGCGGCTGCATCGTCGAGGGCAGCGATCTCTCGAAACGTTACCAATGGAAGAAAACCATCGGCCCTCTCGCAGAACGCCAGCTCCTCATCAACCGCTGGAATTATGAGTTCAAACACCGGCCCACCCCGGATTATTTCCAGTCGTTCGGCTTGGGCTTCTTTGAATTTTTCCAGTTGTGCGAAGACATAAATGCCGAGCCGCTGCCCATCATCAACTGCGGCATGGCTTGCCAGTTCAATTCGGGTGAGCTTTGCCCCATGGACCAACTTGCTCCCTACATTCAGGACGCCCTGGACCTGATCGAATTTGCCAACGGCCACGCCACCAGCACTTGGGGCGCGAAGCGCGCCGCCATGGGTCATCCCGAACCATTCAACATGAAGATGCTCGGCATTGGCAACGAACAATGGGGTCCCCAATACATCGAGCGCCTGGCGCGTTTCTCAAAGATGCTCAAGGCGCAGTATCCTAAAATCGCGCTTGTTGTCAGTGCCGGTCCATTGCCCGACGATGAACGTTTTCATTATCTGTGGCCAAAGTTCCGCGAATTGAAGTCGGATATCGTGGACGAGCACTGCTACGCAAACCCTGCTTGGTTCTTCAACAATGTTCATCGCTACGACCATTACGACCGCAGCGGCCCCAAGGTGTTCTTTGGCGAATACGCCGCCCAAAGCGTGGCCATGGTCAGCACCAAAAACCGGAACAACCTCGAATGTGCGCTCGCCGAGGCCGCTTTCATGACAGGGTTGGAGCGCAACGCTGACGTGGTGTGCATGGCCTCTTACGCGCCTCTCTTTGCCAATGTGGATGCCTGGCAGTGGACGCCGAACTTGATCTGGGTGGACAACCATCGCATTTACGGCACACCAAATTATTACACCCAGCAACTTTTCAGCCGCAACCGCGGCGACGTCGTGCTGCCCGTTTCCAATGGGAGCACAGCGACGACCAACTTTTTTGTCTCGGCGGTCCGGGACAACCACTCGAATGACATCATTCTCAAAGTGGTCAACGCCAACAGTCAGGAGCTACCTGCCTCCATTCATTTGAACGGCATCCCGCCCGGCGCGCAGAGGGCGCAAGCCACGTTCCTCACGAGCGACAACATGGCTGATGAAAACTCATTTGATCAGCCGCGCAAAGTCGCGCCGGTCGCGGTTTCGATAGGAGAGGTCAAAGCCAGGTTCCGTTACACCTTCAAACCCAATTCACTGACAGTAATGAGAATCGGGCCTGACAACGCATGAGTCAGCATGCGTTGGACGCAAGATGGCCTTCTTCGACAAGAGCGGTGACCCGAGAAGCCGTTTCATGACAGACTTCATTTTTCGAGCGGAGCCTCGAGGCGCAGTCCACTTGTAAGCACATTGAAAATAATTACTCACGAATGTTGCTGCGGTTGGTTTCTTACTCGGAATTCTTTTGAGAAAAGTGGTGCACCCAATAAGAGTTGAACTTATAACCTTCTGATCCGTAGTTCATATCTTATCGGTTGTGTAGTGTTGCATCGAATTGCAGAGAATTGCATTGAACTCATTGTATAATAGGCTATTGTGTATGAATAGACGGCAACAATACACAACACAATACCACGATGCACAGTTCGAAAAACCGTAGAGAAACCGTAGAGGTTTTACCATCTGATTCATCCCCGGCACGAAACAAGTTCCCCAAAACACACGTCAATTTCTGGCGTGGCCGACTCCGTCGTCAACGCTACGGGAGTAAAACAGATGGAACCTACCGGGAGCTCCAAGCCTTTTACGTCCGCATCTACCATCAGGGGCGTGAGCGTGCCTTCACCTTTCACACCCTCAATGAAACAGTCGCGGCAACCGATGCGCGAGACATTTATCTGTCGATCTTGAAAGAGGGTTGGGATGCTGTGCTGAGGAGACACGAATCAGCCGCAGCACAGGCTGTGGACAATCCAACGGTTGGACAGTTCTTCACCGAAGTCTCCGCCAAGGCCGGTCTTCGCATTCGCACTTTCCGAAATTATGCCAACTGTTTCCGAACCATCATTGCTGAGGTCTTCAAACTCCGGGGCGGAGGCAGCAAATTCGATTATCATGGTGACGGCAATGTCCAATGGCGGACCAGAATTGATGCGGTGAAGCTGACGAAGATCACGCCGGCACGAATTCAAGCCTGGAAGGTGGCCAGAATCAAAGCCGCCGGGGAATCTCCGTCTGCCCAAAGATCTGCCAAACGAACGGTCAACTCGTATATCCGTTGTAGCCGGGCGTTGTTCAGCCGGAAGATCAGCAAGTTCATCAATATCACGCTGCCGGAACCATTGCCGTTCGAAGGGGTGGAGATGGAGCAGTCGGGTTCGATGAAATATCAGAGCACCATCGTCGTGGCGGACTTGGTAACGGCGGCCAAAAAGGATTTGAAAAACGAACACCCGGAGGCCTACAAAATATTTCTGCTCGCACTGTTTACGGGTTTGCGCCGGAATGAAATCGATGGCCTGGAGTGGAGCGCCTTGGACTGGCAGGGCAACGTGATCCACGTTAAAAACACGGATGTGCTGCATTTGAAATCAGACGAGAGTGAGGCTGCTGTGGCTGTTGACGCTGAAGTGATGGCGGAATTGAAGGAGCTGCACAAGTTGAGCCAAACGCCGTTTGTCATCACCTCCCATCGGCCCCCGCGCCCGGATTCGGAGCTGGCCTATTACCGATGCGAGCCGCACTTCGATTCTCTGACTGCGTGGCTTCGGGGTAGGGGCATCACGGCCAACAAACCCATTCACGAGTTGAGGAAAGAACTTGGGGCGTTAATGGCGTCGAAGCACGGCATCTACGCAGCATCACACCTGTTGCGTCATTCGGACATTTCCACCACGGCACGGCATTACGCCGACCAGAAGCACCGGGTAACGGCGGGCTTGGGCAATCTGCTGGTTGATGCTCCTTCCGGGGATCGTTCCGAACGACCAAAGAAATAAACATCGTCATTCTCACCAAAATCGGATCACAGTCCCGGTGGGTGCATCGCTGGCTCCGGCTACGTCGCTGGAATCTGGGAAATAAGGGCGAATTTTAAAATTCGGTCGGTCATTGGCCCGGACGATCCGGACGCCCTTTGGCGAGTTGGCTTGCGGTTTGCGACAATCGGCACCATCACCACGAGCGAGCGGGATTACCTGGCCAAGAAGCGGCGGATCACCAGCGGTTTGGGCGGGCTGTTGACTGCATCGAATCAGGCACCCGGCGGGGGGGGGCGAAAAATAATTTAAAATTTTGTTGCAAATTTGAATCGTTCCCGTATGTTCTACCTAGTGGAGGCCATAAAGGGCCTGGCAGATCGTCGATAACCTCGTTTGGGGCTGGAGATCCGTATCACGCAAGTAAACGTGTGTACTGATGTCCAGCCCTTTTTGTTTCCCCTGATAGAATAGAGTCCGATAGAATTATGTATACACTGGAAAAAGAAAGAGTCCTTCTGAACACGGCCCAAGCCGCCAAACGGTGGCAGGTGTGCCCAGAGACGATGCGCCGGTATCTCCGCTCGGGAGAACTGCCATCGATCATTATTAAACGTCACCGGCTCATTTTGCTCGATGACATTATCCGCTACGAAAATGCGGCCAGCGTTGGCCGCCCAATCCCCGAATTTGATAAGACAGCGAAGAATTAATTATTATGAAGAATATGAAAACAGAATGTGCCGCCGGCAAAGGGACCGCGCTGCCAATAAACGGGAAAGTAAATGAAGCGCACAAGGCTGAAAAGTTGGTCGCGCCCAAGATTATAAATAAACTGGTAAAGGATCTGAAGCCTCACGAGCTCAATGCCAAGATTTACGACGACGAGGCTGATGACACCTTGATTAAAAGCGTCAAAGAGAGCGGCGTGCTCCAGCCGCTGTTGGCAGACAAAAACAACCGCGTCATTTCCGGCCATCGGCGGCTTGACGCTGCCATCAGAGCCGGCCTGCTGGAGGTCCCGGTCACGTTCTTCCCATCTGATGACGAATGGGACATCGAGACCGCGTTGATTGAGTCCAATCGCCAGCGAGCCAAGTCCAACGAACAAATTGCCCGGGAAGCCGCCGCCCTCCTGATCGTGGAGCAAGAAAAAGCGCGGCAGCGCCAGGTGCGCGGAAAACCCCAGAAAAACCTCCCGGCGATATCGCCGGACGGTACAGGTGATGCCCGCGACGTGGTCGCCAAAAAACTTGGCATCGGAGCCAAGAAGGTCGACCAGTCGGCCGCAGTGGTTGGCGCGATCGACCGGTTAACCCAAGAGGGAAGCGAGGAGGACGCAAAAAAACTATGCACCGAACTGAATAAATTCAGCGTCAACCGGGCGCACAAAGTTGCCCTGGAAGGCGGCTTCTTGAGGGCCTCTGTCACCGAAGAGTCGGCAGACGAGGAGGATTATATTCTAATCTCGGATTGGGAAAAAATGTCCCACGACCAAAAGACGAAGGCCCTGGCAAAGGAATGGCCGGACGGGAAATTTAACCGACAGGAGTCGGACGGCATTGGGTGGGCTCACTGGTCGTGGAACCCGATGACCGGATGCTTGCAAAACTGCGAATATTGCTTTGCGCGGGACAGCGCGAACCACCGTTTACCCCAAGGCTTTGCACCTTCGTTTTACCCCGGCCGGCTGAAAGCACCGGGACTGATGAAACTGCCGGCAGACGCAAGTGCGGATTTTGCCTCTAAAAATGTCTTCACGTGTTCCATGGCGGACCTGTTCGGGAAATGGGTTCCCTCCGAATTGATCCAGATGGTATTGGACGCGGCCCGTAACGCCCCATTGTGGAATTACGTATTTCTCACGAAATTCCCCGGGCGGCTGACCGAGTTCCAATTCCCGGACAATGCCTGGGTTGGCACGACGGTGGATACACAGGCGCGTGTCGCCGCCGCTGAAGCAGCGTTTGAAAAGGTCCAAGCCCGCGTCAAATGCCTGTCGTGTGAGCCATTGAAGGAACAGTTGACGTTTAAGAAACTGAATTTGTTTCAGTGGATCATGATCGGCGGTGCGAGCAAGAGCACGCAGACGCCTGAATTCAAACCGCCTCGGGAGTGGGTGCAGCATCTGTGGGCACAGGCAGACAAAGTCGGCTGCAAAATCTTCGAAAAAGCCAACCTGCTCGAACGCCGTCGGGAATTACCTATGATGGAACCAGATAAATCTAAATAACGCAATGTAATAAGATGAAAATAAATAAAGTGCAAAACGCACCAGGCCACACCGAGGCACCAAATGCCGAAAACGGTGCAGGGCCCGCCGCACATGACAATTCAAAACACTTTCAGGTCAAGCCGGACAACAAGACGGAGGCTGGCAGTGACAGTCCTGGAAACTCCGTCGTATCACAAACCAGTAAAGAAGTTAAAATAATGCAAAAATATTCAGAATATGAATCGCTGACAGATGAAGAGAAGCAAGCAGTTGATTTGATGCTGCATGAGTTTAAGAAATTATTTGCCATAAAAGAGGATGGCATACCCCATACATTCGTGGGGCATTGTGAAATCATGGCCCAAGGGGCCCGTGACACCTTTATGTGGTTGAGGGAAGAGGAATTGTGCGATGGCGAAAATAGCCACGCTCTCTAATTGCATGTAACCCCACGGGAGAAGGGGCCGTGGAAATCAGGGCCCCATCTCCTGCAAGGGCTTACAACACAAAACGTTACCAATGGGAACAAAATCCGAATCAATATTATGCCCAATGAAACACCCACCATTTTCACGATCGGCTTCACCCGGAAGCAGGCCGCCAAATTTTTTACCATGCTCCGCGATGCCCACGTCAAGCGCGTCGTAGACGTGCGATTAAATAATCGTTCTCAGCTTGCGGCTTTCGCCAAAAAGGATGACCTGCGGTATTTCCTCAAGGAAATCCTTCACGTCGAATACGTCCACGAACCACTGCTTGCCCCCACGCAGGCGATGCTTGACCGCTTCAAAAAGGATGGAGGGCCGTGGGCCGATTACGAACGCGAATTCATCGCCTTGATGGAGGAACGGAGGATTGAAGACAAAATCGACCCGGACATGGTCGCCGGAGGTTGCCTCCTCTGTTCTGAAGACAAGCCGCACCACTGCCACCGCCGTCTGGTGGCGGAATACCTGCAACGGAAATGGGGCGGCCTTGTGATCAAACACCTGGTCTGAGTGCGGCTGCCTTAGCATGGCCTAAAACGCAGACACCATCATTAGATAGCCCCGGGCCATAATAATCGCTCCAGGCGGCCCTTACGCTCGAAATAACGGTACTGTCGCGCCAGGTTGGGCAGACACCTTAACCCGCACAAGCCCGGGCGGGTCCGTTATGAAATGACACACGTCAGGCTACACAAATTTAATCCCGCACGCATACGCATCGACTGATTCTATCACGCTCGCAGTGACAGCGACTTAGCCGGAATCACTATGACAAGTAACATGAGATACATGCTGTGACTAGAGACTAGTAAAAATATTTCCATAATGGCTTGACATTTATTATAGCTTTAACATAATACGCACATGCGAAACTTAAAATGCAATAACACGGTCGACAACAGTGTCGTGCCGTTCAGAGTATTTCTTGAACAAGTAGGCCGTTCCGCGACTTGCGGTTGGCGCTGGCGGAAAAATGGATTGATTGCAACCATCAATATTTCCGGGCGGCTATATGTGTCCCAGGAGGAAATAAACCGGTTCCACGAACGGGCCGCTGCGGGCGAGTTTGCCAAGGGCAACACCAGAACGTTCGTATACGATCAACCTTTTGCAGCCCTTGTGAAAAACCGTCCCTCGGCGGAAATACCGCAAGAGACAAGTAAACCGTCGAACGGACAGGGTGAAAAATGCCAATGAGCGCAACGATTCTGGGAGGAAGTAAAGGAGACAAACTAGCCGAGAGGCAGTGGGGGTTTCAAGGAGGCAAACACTGGACCTCATTTGCAGCCGGAGAACCGAACGTAGCGCCGCAGGAGAATCCTTCAATTATCCCCATCTCCGTTGCCAACTGCAAATCCAGGGCAGGCAATCGAGGATTCATCTTGAATTTCCAGAGTTGGAGATCCCCCCACGACAAATACGACTTGGTGACGGCAGATTTAAGACAGGGCAATTCAAAACTGGCCTATCCGCCGGCGGCAATGGTCTTGAAAGCCCTGGTCGCCCTGTTCACCATAACTGCCAAAGATGGCCCATTGAAATTCAAAAACCATAGGAAGTTTACAAAGGATGATCACCTGGTCACATCGCTTTACGAGATTGCGGGAAAGGCATATCAGTTAACCGGCAGGCGGTTATCGGAGCGAGTCGTTCAGAAGGCGCTGTTGCTGCTCCACAGGGAGGGATTGATCTACAAAACCAAGGGATATTACGGAAAAAGTCACCAATGCCGCCTGTTTATTGATTTAAAGGGTTACCGGCTGTACACGAAGCTTGATGCCGCCATTTATGGGTGTCCCGGGCGGCAATCCATCCAAGTGAAAAGATTCCCGTTGGCTGGGGAAGGAGAGTATGGCTACGGACGGAAATTGAAGCGGCCTAACACGCCCGAAGGGGCCGACTATCTTAAGTGTTATAATCCCGACAGGATGATTGAGCCGGGACAGACATCTCCGATTACAGCCCAGAACAATGTTCCAAATCAGATTGTTCACTCGAAGACAGAAAACGTGCCGCTGGCGCGGCAGCCTTCTATTTTCGAAGAACCGGGGAAAGGCAATAACGCTGAGCAGCTCGAGGATCGTCGATGGCCCGAGTTCAGCCTCACCCCTCAGCTGCAGAAGATCCTCGACTTCATTCAGACCCATGATGTCTTCGTCGACAAGTCCGGGGAGCCCGGTTGTTTGGAGCGCATCACCGCCCAGGAGGTGTCGGCTTTGATACGGGCAGTCGAGACGGCCGGCTTGACGCTCGGCTTCTTAAAGAAGTACTGGCATGCACCTTTTCCCGGTGACGAAGAGGAATGGTTCATGAGGACCAGTTTGGGCTTTTTCTGCGACCGCTTCTTCCTGATTAAAAAACTGTTCTACCGGATGGAGGCCGGGGAGAAGCTGGGTGGGATGCCTTTGCCTCCCAGTGGCAATCTCGTCGACATTGATTACGCCGCCGATTGTTTTGTTTACGAGGCTAGATTTCGCATTCCGTTCTGCAAAGATCCCTCAGAATATAAGAACTGTGTGGGCGGCGGCGAGGACCGGATGCAATCTGGGCGGTTGACAATGGATCGGGGTTTTAAGTGTTGGCGCCGGTTTGAAAATTCAGATGGATCTCATGGGCACTCTCAGGAGGGACTGGGTT
>JBEKDI010000053.1:0-38487 GCA_050014435.1 Verrucomicrobiota bacterium
AACATGGCAGAGCGTCTCAAGCGTGTCAAGGGGTATTTTGCATATATTACTTGCTACATAAAAAGGGCAAAACCTCGATTCTTCAAGGGTTTACGTCAATTGAAGGAGGAAGTTAGGCTAATTCGAAGGCGCGCCGCGCCGCCGACACCGCCCGATTAATGTCCTCCCGGTCCCCCTCCGCCACGCGGGCGATGACGGAGCCGTCGGCCGGGTTGAAGACATCGAAAGTTTTGCCCGAAGCCGCGGCGACCCATCGGCCATTGATCAAATGCCGACGGGGCGTGGAGAGCCAGGTTGAAAGTTGGGAACCAAGGGCGGGCTTCGGAGACGAATTCCCGCCGTTGCCATTCGCCGGGCGTTTGCCGACGCGAATCGGATTATGGACGCGCACGGGGGCGCGCCGGGATGAAGCAAGTGTTTTCATACGGGTTTATTCTTTCCCAGCCATTATAACGAAAATGGCGGAAAACACAACCTCATTCCCGGAATTAACAAAACTTTTACTGCTTGTCCGGCCAGATGGCTTCCAGCACCGCCGCGATCCGGTATCCGGCCTTGGTCATTTGTTCCTCCGCAACCTTGCTGGACCACGCGATTTGTTCCGGCGTCAAATTCTTGATGTGCCACTGCGGACGCGGCAGGCCGGTGCGATTATCCGTCTGGCTGTCGTCCTCATCCAGGACGGCGACATCGTGGATTTTGGCCGAAAGGGGCATGCATTCCCTGGCCCACTCCCGGTCCCAACTCATCAACGGCCCTGAGTTCTGCCAGGCGGGCGCCGGCTTGCTCAACAGGTAGGCGGCATACTCTGTCGGCGTCTGCGCGTGGGCGTTGGTCAGGCAAAGCTGCACCACCGTCACGTCCCAGAAAAAGTGCAGTTTATTGGTGCCGCCGAAGAGCAGGCGGTTGGCGCCCTGGTCATCTTTGTACGGTTTGCCGTAGCCGTTGGGGTCGATAAAATTTGTCCTGTCCAAATATCCCGCGGCCACATGGAGCGGCTGATGAATATCTCCGATGTAATGAACCAGAAGGCGCAAAGCGATTTTGGGGCTGACATTGGTGTAGAGCGTTTGTTCGGCCGCGCGCCCTTGCAGGATGAGGATGCAGGCCGGGATGGCATGGACCACATCGACATTCGTCGCCCCAACGGAATCGTCCCGATAGCCCGGCTCCTCAAATGGGATGTCGGTGTAATGGAAGACAAAATGGTTGGGATTGTCCTGCTTGAACTGAAGCATTTCGGGGGTCTGATCCCTGCGGCCTTTGACCTGATCGGCCCAGACCGAGGCGGTGGAAAGGGTCTCATCACCCAGCAGGGCGTGGACGTGCGCGGCGGCGGTCGTGCCGGCAATCAACTTGTCCGCAATGGCGCCGGTGGTTCTATGGCCCTCGTCGCCCCAGCCAAAAACGGTCGTCGCTGCGCAGCAAACGAGAAAAGAAAGAAAAACTCGAAATTTCATATTGATCCAGTATGGCAAGCCGCTGGCCGCCGTCCAGCGAATATGGGGAAATTGTCGAATGAGGAAACAGAAATCTTAAATCTGAAATTTGAAATTTGAAATCCGATATGCCCCGCCACTACAATCCCCTCTCATTGAACGAACGATGAACGAACATCGCATCTCACCGCGGCGATGGTTGATTTGCCTGGCCCTGGCCGCAATCACCGTGGCTTTGTTCTCGCCTCTGTTCCACTACGATTTCCTTACCTTTGACGACCAGATCTACGTCACTGAGAACCCGTACGTCCGCTCCGGCCTCAATCTCAATAGCCTGGCTTGGGCCTTCCAGACCAGCACCTCGGGGAACTGGCTGCCGCTCACCTGGGTGTCGCACATGCTCGATTTCCAATCTTATGGCATGAAAGCGGGTGGACATCATTTGACCAACGTTTTGTTCCATGCCGCCAACGCGGTGCTGCTCTTTCTCCTTCTGCAAAAGATGACCGGCGCCATGTGGCGCAGCGCGCTGGTCGCGGCCCTCTTTGCCTGGCATCCGGCGCATGTCGAGTCGGTGGCCTGGATTGCGGAGCGCAAGGACGTGCTTTGCTCATTTTTCTGGCTTCTGACGATCTGGGCCTATGTCCGCTACTCGGAGAATCTCAAATCTCAAATCTCAAATCTCAAATTCTATTACATGGGAGCGCTTTTCTTCTTTGCCTTGGCGTTGCTATCCAAACCAATGGCCGTGACGCTGCCGTTTGTCTTGCTGCTGCTGGATTTCTGGCCGTTGGGACGGATGTCGCGTGCCTCCTTGTCACGATTGATCATCGAGAAAGCGCCATTGTTCGCCTTGAGCGCGGCTTGTTGCTCCTGGACTCTTTGGGCGCAACGGCGGGGACACGCAGTTGGGGAAACTCACCTGGCGCACCGGCTCAGTCACGTGCTCGCGTCTTATCTCGATTACATCGTGACGCTGGTCTTTCCGCGCCATCTTGCGATTTATTACCCCTATCCGCTCCACGAACAAACCGTCCGGGTCCTCGGCGGGGCGGGAGTGCTGGCGCTGGTTTCCGCGCTGGCGATTGCGGCCGCGCGGCGACGACCCTGGCTTGCAGTCGGTTGGTTCTGGTTTATCGGGATGTTGGTGCCGGTCATAGGTCTGATACAAGTGGGTGACCAGGCCCTGGCGGATCGCTACACCTATCTGCCGGCCATTGGACTCTTTATTATCCTGGCCTGGGGCGGTGCTGAACTGGCCGCGCGTCATCCCGTCGTGAAACTGCTCGTGGCCCCCGTGGGGCTGGTTATGCTGGCTACCACCTGGAATCAGGTCCATTACTGGAAGGACACACGCACCGTCTTCGAACATGCACGGCAGGTCACCCAAAACAACTCTCTGGCTGTCATGTTGCTCGGAGAATTGCAAGCGGAGGCCGGCGACTTGGACGGAGCGGTGGCGCTTTACCGGGAGGCCCTGCGGGAGAAACCGAATTATGCCGCGCACTACTACCTCGCGCGCGCCCTGGAGCAACAGGGGAAAATTGATGAGGCCAAATCCGAGTACTCCCTGGCCCTGCGCCAGCATCCCTGGTTCGAACAGGCTCACATTTTTCTGGGCCTGCTCCTGGCCAGGGAAAAGAACTACGACCAGGCCGCCGCCGAATACGGGGCCGTGCTCAAGATCAACCCGCGCTCGGCCACTGCCCACAATGACCTGGCCCGACTCCTCCAAACCGAAGGCCGGCTGGACGAAAGCATCCAGCACTACCGCGCCGCGCTGCAATTCGAGCCAGGGCTGGCACAGGCCCGTAACAACCTTGGTGTTCTCTACTTGCAAAAGGGCCAGCCGGCAGACGGCGCGGCCCAACTCCGGATTGCCTTGCGGCTGAACCCGGGCAATGCCGAGACGGAGTATAATCTGGCCCAGGCGTTGAATCAGCAGCAGCAATGGAAGGAGGCTTCTGAACTATTGCAGCGCGTTGCGTTGGCACGGCCGAAGAATGCCGATGCCCAGTACCAGTTTGGACTGGCGCTGGCCCATGAGGGAAAAACCCGCGAAGCCATGAGCCAGTACGCCCACGCGCTCTTATTGACGCCGGATTGTGCCGATGCCCTGAGCGCCCTGGCCTGGATCGCCGCGACTGATTCGCACCCGGAATTGCGCAATGGAGGCCAAGCTGTCGCCATGGCCAGCCGGGCCTCCGAACTGACCAAACAGCAAGACCCCGCCATGCTGCTGACCCTGGCGGCGGCCTATGCCGAAACGGGCCATTTCAACGAGGCGCTGGCCACAGCCGAAAAAGGCCGGGACCTCGCAAAGACAAACGGCAACAGGCAGCTTGAAGAAAAAGCTGTCCTCATGCGGGCCACGTTCGAAAAGCGGCAACCCTTTCGCGATTCTATCAATACACCGGGACAAACGGATCAATAGCCCAAGGCGGCACGAAAAGCGGGGTTCCAAATGACATCCGGCACCACCGGCTTGCCCGCGCCGTAACCTTCAAGAGAGGCGTTGAAATTGCAATAGTTGGTCAAATAATAATCCCTGTAGTATTGCGCGTGGCCATCGCAAAAAGCCAGCACTGCGCCTTTACTGTGCCGCGAGGTTAAAAACTTGAAGCGGTTTCCCGGATTCTCTGACTGGTAATATTCCGTTGGATTGGGGGCGTAAGGCTCCTGGCTGGGACAGAAAAGCTGATCGAACAGCAGAATGGTGGCGCTGGATTTTGGGAGATTGCTTAACTTGGGCATCTGCGGGTATGGATAACCAGTTCCCTCTGAGGGACTGCTGGGTTCTCCGCCTGTTCCAATTTGCTTGTTCAGATCGATTGGCTGGGCGTAGCAAAAAAAACCGCCAACTCCCTGCGGGCTTTCTCCCTGCAGCATCGCCACGTCGCTATCAGACATTGTGGCAGCAGGGCAGAACCAAATCTTGCTGCCAGCCCTGCCCGGCAATGGCATATACTCCTTAGGCTCGCCGGTCCTTCTTCCAGTCTGCCAGTCAAATCGGTTTTGATCGTAGAAGGCGAGGTTCTTTGCCGACATATATGGAGGCAGGAGATTGAACCAAGCCGCCGCGTCTTCCGGTGTACCCCATTGGCCGTTTGTAAAGGAACCTCCCGTGGTGTACTCGCCAGTAGTCCCCATTCCATCAGCCGGCAGGAGGTCTCTGGAATCGTTGACATACATCTGCTCGGCCACTCCCCACTGTTTGAGGTTCGAGAGGCACCCAGTTTGTTGTGCTTTTGCCTTGGCCAGGGCCAGGGCCGGCAGAAGCATGGCCGCCAGAATGGCGATGATAGCTATAACCACCAGCAGCTCTATCAGGGTAAAGGCTCGCGTTTTCATGCGTTCAATCTGCCAAAATGCGCCCCGGGGCGCAAGGGCCTCCGGGGCGCACATCGTTTCTAATTTAATCTTAATTGATCCACTTTTCGTTTATGGGCTGACGATTTCGTAATACTTCGGACCGGCGCCCGGATTGGTATCGGTGTACGTTCCGGTTGACGTGGTAAACGTCATCCCTGAAGACAATGTAGTATAAGGCCCGGTAACAACGCTCGCGCTCAGCACGCTATAGGCATACTTGGGCGAGGCCGTCCACGTCAGGGTGACGTGGTTGTTGCTGGGTCCCGACAGCACCGCAGTGAAATTACCCGGCACCGGCGGCGGAGTGGTCACGATATCAGAATACCGCGTCACGTTGAGTTCAAACGTTCCAGTCTGGTACTGGTCCAGGACGCCGGTGACGGTGTAGGCAAACCGCGGGATCGTCTGTCCTATAATTGTAGTGTCCGGCGTGCCAGTTCCCTCATCCGTATAGATCTCAATGCCGACTGAGATCCCGGCCTGATTCGTCAGAGTGTAATCCGTCTCCGATGCGAATGTTCCCGGATAAGATGTGAAATACACGTTGGTAAGCGTGATCATCTCGCCTTCGTAAAACTGCGAGGTCGCGGCCGCGTCAGCCGTGCTGGCCTGCGGATAGCCGACCGGGAGGGTCACTGTCGCAACCGGGAGTGAACCCGACGGGGTCAGGCTGCCGCCCACCACGCTGTAGGTCTCGGACGGATTGCCGACTGTCGTGTCCAGTTCCAGATTGTCATCGAACAAGGAGAGGGTCCCGATCACGGTGACAATGTCCCCCATCACGGGCCGGAACGTTGAATCCTCGACAAAGAAGTCGATGCCGCCCGTGCTGTCCTGCACGTAATACGAAGCATAGGAGCTGGTGGTGACGTTTGTCGCCACGGTGATGACGCCCGTGACCGAGTATTCAGCCGTTGCGGCCGAGGTCGATGGCAGCGTGATGGTCGGCGCCGCGGTGGTAACCAGCAAACTGCGCAGGTAAGCGATGGTCACAGGCTCAGGAGGCGAAACGGTCAGCACATAGTCGGGACTTGTGGCGGCTGGCGACTGCGTGCCGGTGGCGACCACGGTATAACTGCCCGATTGATTGATTGCCAGGCTGCTCAGGGTGAGGCTTGGGCCTGTTCCCACGGAAGTGGTGTTGGTCCCGTTGTAGAAGTTCCATTGATAAGATATTGGCCCCGAGCCTTCTGCCAGGGCGGTCAAGGTCACGCTGCCATAGATTGTGGCACCGATGTTCGTCGTGCTCGTTGGCGTCGGGGCGACGAAGAAGGGCGCTGTGGGCGTGGTAATCACATCCACCACGGCGCTGGCGCTCTGCGGCGAATTGCCGGTCGAATCAGAGGCGATCGCATAATATGTGCCGGCATCGCTCGCCGCCAGGTCGCTGAAGGTTATGGCAGCGGTGGAAGAACCCGTGACATCACCGCCATCGTGGACCTGCGTATAGGTTCCCGGACTGGCTATGGTGTTTTTGTACCAGGCATAATTCAGATTAATGCCCGAGCCGATGGCCGAGGCGGCGATTTCCATGGTGTTGCTGGCCCCGGTGTAGTTGGTGAAACCAATCGGCTGGAAGCCGATGGTCGGGGCTTGGGGCGTAATGCCGGCGGTCACGGCTTGTATGCCGTTGGTGTAGGCTGTGTCAAGCGAGACTTCCAGATCGCTGATCTGCATGGTGCCCGTGCCGGCGCGCTGCCTAAACCCAAACGCGCCAATGTCATTAGTGAAAGCCTGGGAATCCGAAGAAAAGACGACTGCGGGATCGTTGTATTCGAAAGCAGTGGTGCTGGTGTCCAACGTGACACTGGGATTGATTGCCAAGTAAGCAAGATCCTCCGTCCCGTCATAGGAGAAAACCACCTGGTAATTGATGCCCGGGGCCAGAT
This sequence comes from Verrucomicrobiota bacterium, assembly GCA_050014435.1. Lineage (GTDB taxonomy): Bacteria > Verrucomicrobiota > Verrucomicrobiia > Limisphaerales > Palsa-1400 > DASRLE01. Next base: position 6,701 of record JBEKDI010000053.1, read on the forward strand.
CCACTGGAATGATTGCGCTTGGGCCGCCTTTGCCGGTGGTGGAGTTATAGTCCAGGTTGGTGCAGGCAATGCCGAGGCGGTAGGTGCCGGGGTAGGCGTTCGAAGTCAGGGCATAGACGCAACCAATGAACTGGAAGTCGTTGGTGCCCTCCAGATTGGCAAAATAGACCCCTCCATTGGTGGGAAGATTTGTAGTCATGTTGATGAGGAAGCTCGCATAAACAACCGGGTCCGCACCGGCAGGCAGGTCCTGAATGAACAGGCTCTGCGCATCGGTTGTGGCGTTGGTTTGGCTGACCTGAACACTGTCATTGATGACCAGCTCGGGATTGGTGCCGTTGATGTCCGTCCACGGGGAACCGGCATCGGTGAAGAGATTGCCGTTGGCATACTGGAAAGTGTCATAGAGCAGGTAGGGCGTGTATGAGACGATCGCACCAGTACTGGTCGCCGTCGTATGGGTCGCGCCCACAGTGTTGGTGACAACAACCGTATAGGTCACGGCACTGGCCGAAACGCTGCTGGGCACGGGGTAGGTAGAACCCGTCGCGCCGGCAATGAGCACGCCATTGGCAAACCATTGGTAAGTCAGCGTGCCGGTGCCGACTGCCGTGACGGATAGATTTACGCCTGGGCCTCCCAGCAGATTGGTCGCCCCCACCGGTTCGGTGCTGATGGCCGGATTCGCGACTGTCAAAGAGACGGGAGTGTTGGTGGAAGACCCGTAAATGTTGGAAGCTTTCAGGTAAAACAGCGATCCGCTTTGGGCCTGACTTATACTGTGCAAAGTGAGGGTCGCAGTGGTGGCGCCGGGAATTTGCACCCAAGTTGGATTGGCCACGCTGTTGGAATACCATTGCAAGCTGGGAGCGGGGCTGCCGAGGACGGTGGCCGAGAATGTGGCAGTGTCCCCGGGGTTGCCCACAAACGCCACCGGCGGAACTGAGATGTAACCATATTGCTGCAAACCAAGCCGCACACCGCGGAAAGTATTGGTGATGCCACCGGGACCGGAGACAACGTTGCCTTGCGCGAGGTTGATGACGGTGTCCTGACCATTCGCGTTCGTATCTGAAAACTTCACAAGGCGATTCGTTAAGGTTTCTCCGCTGGTCGCATAGACGACAGGCGGGTTTTGACTCCAGTCGGCTGTTACGCTGGTTGCAGTCCCGCTGAATTGTGGCGACCCCGTAATTGTGTCGATCGAATTTGTCAGGAAAACATTGTAATTGGAAACCCACAACGTCCCGTTGAACGTGTACTTTACGATACCGAGGTCATTGTCTGCCATGTAGGCAATCGTGCCTGCCGGATTGATCGCAATATCATAAGCGGCGGTGTTGCCACTCCCTGACCCGCTTGCATCCGGAAAGTAATTGGAAGCGCCGATCTGCGTGGTCGGAAGAGAGCCTGAAATATTGGAAAGCACAAAGGTGCCGCCGTGGTAAATGGTCGTGGTGGGCGTGTTAGTGGAAGTGCCGCTGACAAACAGGTTGTAAGCCCCCGCAGTCGTGTTGTAAAAAACATTCACGGCGCGTATGGTGCTGCTGAAAGTATTTGTCGCCACCTCGACTTGGGTTTGTGTCCCACCTGTTCCGACATAGACAACTTCAGGATATGAGCCCGTAATGAATTCAGAGGCTGGCCCGTTGCCTGACATCCAGTAGTTCGTTCCATCGGACGCTGCGCCAATAATAGTGAAAGTGCTGAAATTGGTCGGGTTTGCGATTGGCATGGAATAATTGCCGTAGGCGTCCACTGACGCTATGGCACGAGGCACGCTGGAGGAGTACGAATCGACAAGAACGCCCGCGCTGCTGCCCGTAAACGAACCTCCCAAGGCGACGTTATATCCCGCGAACACCACATTTGTGGCCGCCGGCGTCATGGTCATAAGCCCTGCGTAGCTCAAGCCAACATTGATGACCGGATTGTTACCACTCGTGGTGGGGACCGCGAAGCTGTTTACCGTGGATCCCGCTCCATTGGTTCCAATTCCGTTGGTCTGGAATTCATCGATATAGATGGCGGCGCCAGAGCCGCTGGTACCAACATTCCCGCTGATTCTCAGGACAACGAGGTTGGTGTTGGTAAAAACTTGCGCCTGCGCGGTCAGAAGTGAAGCCAGCAAAGCCATTGCTGGGAGGATGTGCTTTTTCATAGGGTTTTGTTTTAACTGTTGGTGTCTCGATTTACGGTATTAATTAACTTAGCTGCAGACTTTCTGCATGGCCATTGGGCCAGGTTTTAAAGAACAGAACTGCTCGAATTGCCGGCCACAAAAAACGGCCGCCCCAAACTGAAATCCCTGAAAACCAATTTACTTTTTCCAGCTTACCCGCCATTAACGGGCGCGAGAATCGCAGAATCACCCCAGACTGTCAATGGCAACTTATGCACAAGATGGTGACAATCTCGCGACAATCGTGATTAGCCGCAGCTTTTAGTGCTGAACCTTAACATGTCCTTTCCAACCGCATTTTGAAACTGTATGCACAATCCATGCCGCCGTAACACAATTGTAACATTTGAATCATAAGACGTTCAACTATAATGAGTTGTGTATCTTTTAACCCAATGGATTGAGGACAAAGCCGTTGTTTATTTATGATCATTCTGCATTGTTTCGAACATCGCTTTTATTTTGCCCAATATGCCTCCGCCAAGCTGACTACTGATGCCAGGGGAGTCCCGCCTCGTAGCGCTTTAACTCGCGGCCCAATTGCTCCGCGAAACCTGTTTGCCCCTTCGCCCGGGCTGATTCAATCGCCTTTTGGGCGCTCTCCCTGGCGGCGCCAAATCGTCCCGCTTCAGCAAAGGCGGCGGCAAGGGTTCTGAGGACGTCCGGGTCCTTCCCGCCGGTCGACGCGTTGGCCTGCCGGGCCAGTTCCACCGCTCTATTGCCGTTGCGCTGCGATGGCTGCGCACAAGTCGCCAGCAGCCAGGCCAGAATGTTTTGGACCGTTGCATCGGCCGGCTGGATTTCCAGCGTCTTTTGGTATTGCGAAATCGCTTCGTCCATGCGGCCTTGTTGGAAAAAACTGTTGCCAAGATTATGGCGCGCTTCCGCGTAGTCGGGCTTGATTTCCAGCGCTCTCTGGAATTGCGCAACGGCTTCGGTCATCCTCTGCTGTTGGCAAAGGCAAATGCCAAGATCGTTGTGCGCTTCCGCGCAGTCAGGTTTGATTTCCAGCGCCTTTTGGTACTGTGAAATCGCTTCGTCTGTTTTCCCCCGTTGGCCAAGGCAAATGCCAAGGTTCAAGTGAGCCTCCGCGTAGTCCGGTTTGATTTTCAGCGCCCTTTGGTACTCTGAAATCGCTTCGTCCATGCGGCCCTGCCTGGCAAAGGCAAGTCCTAGATTGTAGCGGGCTTCCGCATGATCCGGTTTGGTCTCCAGCGCCTTTTGGTACTCTGAAATCGCTTCGTTCATCCTTCCCAGTTGGCCAAAGCAAATGCCAAGGTTGAAGTGGGCCTCTGCGTAGGCCGGCTGAATTTCCAGCGCCGCTTGGTATTGAGAAATCGCCTGGTCCAACCGGCCTTGTTGGGAAAAACCGTTGCCAAGGTTCAAATGTGCCACCGCGTAGTCCGGCTGGATTTCCAGCGCCTTTTGATATTGGGTAATCGCTTTGTCCGCGTTTCCCTTTTGCAGATAAGCGTTGCCGAGGTTGAACCGAGCGTCCACGTAGCGGGGGTTGATTTGCACAGCGCTCTGGTAATGGGCGATCGCCTCATCCACTTTGCCGGTTTGGACAAGAGCATTGCCAAGGTTGGAGTGGGCTAGGTAGTTGCCGGTGGTGCAGGCAAGCGTGTGGGCCCACAAGGTTTCGCTGTTTTTCCAATACCCGGTTTGTGTCCAGGCACAGATCATCAAGGCGCCAATGACCGCAGCCATCACACTGCCCAGCACTGTCCGCCGATGTTTCCACCCCGCGCTCCAATCCCCCACCGTCCATGTCCCCGCCAAAACCAGTCCGATACCAGGCAAATAAGTGTAGCGATCGGCATGGGAATAGTAGGATATTTCAATCAACCCAATCGCCGGAACCAGCATCCCCAGATACCAGAGCCAGCCCACCAGCAGGTAGGGGCGTCCCTTCCGGCACGCCAGCACACTGATGGAAATGGCCGCCAGCACGGCCAAGGACAAGGCAATCTCCCAAAAAGGCAGACCGCTTGGCGGATTGATGTACGGGATGGCCAATCCCGCCGGATATACCATTTGCCGCAGGTAGATGCCATAAGAAACGACGACGTTCGCAACACGTTCGAGCAACGGGGTCTGACCGGGGCCAAATACCTTTTCCGGCACAAGGAAGGTCGCCACGCAGGACCCAGCCGAAAGCAGAATCAATGGAATCTTCTCCTTCACCAATCCCCAAAAAGAGCCAGGCGTCAGCCGCTCGAGAGGCCACCAGTCCAGCAACAGCAACACAAACGGCAGAGTCACCAGTGTGTTCTTGCATAAAAGTCCAAGCCCCTGGGCTGCGGCCACCAACGCGTAGCGCCAATGCGAAAGCTGGCGGGCATAGCGCCCATAAGCCCACAGCGCCAGCATGAAGAACACCCCGCTCAACACGTCCTTGCGTTCCGCAACCCAGGCCACCGATTCCACCCGCAGTGGATGAATCGCAAAGAACGCCGCCACAAATGCGCTGCGCCACAAGCTCCCCGTCAACTCTCTCAACGCCAGAAACAACACCACCGCAGCTGCCGCGTGCAGTGCCACGTTGGACAAATGAGGACCGCCGGGGTTTAATCCGTAGAACTGGCAGTCCAGCATGTGAGAAATCCAAGTCAGCGGGTGCCAGTGGCCGATTTCTCCATAGCTCAACGCCCAGACAACTCCTTGCAGCGTCAAACCCTTTGCCACCACCGGGTTGTAATACACATATTTGTCGTCATCATAATTGATAAACTCGTGATGCAGCGTCTGGCCGAAAACGGCAAAGGTGATCGCAGCCAGCACAAGGCAAACCCCCGCCAATTGCCAGCGCAAGGCTGGTTGGGTTTGTCTCTTGCTATTGAACACAGGCCGCTTTTTTATTGGCGCACTCACTCAAAAGGCTAAAGTTTAAAGTTAGGAGAACAAGACAAGCAACCCAACTCTTCATTCAGCCCCCTGGCTTTGGCCTTTCTTTTCGTGTGTTTGCAATTATCCTGTGGGCATGGCGCTGGTTCGAATATTGGTGGATGGCTACAGCCTGCTGCATAACTGGCCGCAATTGGCCCCGGGCAAGCCCCGCCATTCCGCCGCGGCGCGCGACGAGTTGATCCGCCGCCTCACCCTCTACCGCGACGCCATCGGCACGCCCATTACCATCGTCTTCGATGGCTCCGGACCGCGCGGCGGCAAAACGGCGCCGACGCCGACCCCGGAAATGGAAGTGCTCTATTCGCGCGCGGGCCAGACAGCGGACGACATCATCGAGCGCGCAACCGTCCGGTTCCAGCCCTACGGCGAAGTGCTGGCCGTAACGGACGATAACGTGGAACGCGAGACGGTGTCCTGCCACGGAGGCATGACGGCCAGTTGTTTGAATTTCATTGACGACATCGAAAGCGTTCTCGAAGAGCAGGGGCGCGATATTGCCCGCCATAACCGCGTCGAGCGCCTCCGCTTCAAAACTCCGCGCCCAGAAAGGCAGCCCTGCCGATGAAAAGATTTTTCACTGTCCTGCCGTTGCTCCTGGTCGCCCTGCCCTTCTCGGTGGATGCCGCGCCCTCCAATGCAAAAAATTACGAGAGCCGGTTTCTGTTCGTCGTGGATACATCCGCCGCCATGCGCGGCTGTTCCAACGCCACTGTGCAGGGCGTCGTTGATTTGCTGGGATCGGACATGAAAGGCGAACTCCGGAAAGGCGACACCATTGGCCTCTGGACCTATAATGATCAGTTGTCCACGGAGTATCCCATGCAGCTTTGGTCAACGGAGGACAAGAGCGCCATTATAGACGAAATGGCGGCCTACTTGCGGGGCCGGCGCTACGGTAGGCGGGCCCATCTGGAAAACGTCATGCCCGCCCTGAACCAGGTCATCAAAAACTCGGAGAGGCTTGCCGTTATATTGATTTCTGACGGCTCGGGACTCATTCAAGGGACTCCCTTCGACAGGGAAATCAACCTGCTGCAAAAAAAATACGCGCGCGAGCTGCGCTCCGCTCATCAGCCGTTCGTCACCGTTCTGGCGGTGCGTGACGGCGCGGTATTCGATTATATAATCAATTATCCCGGTTGGGTGGCCATTCCCCACATCCCCAGACCCGAGCCGCCCGTCGAAACAAATGCGCCCATCGTGGCGGCGGTCCCAATCCCGCCCACGAACGCTCCCCCGCTGCCCCGGCCAACGCGCTCTTTCATCATGTCGGCCAAGACCAATGCGCTTGCGGCCGCGCCGCCGCCGGCCACAGCGGCAGCTCCGGTTAAACCTGCTGCACCGCCGCCTCCAACCGTGGTCGTGACGCCCGTTCCTGCTCCTGCTCCCGTGGTTGCAGCGCCTGTGCCTGCTCCTCCACCCGTGGCAATCGCGCCAGTTCCCGCTCCGCCGCCTCTCGCCTCAGCCGCGCCCGCGCCGGCGAGTCACCCCGCGAATGCCGCCGCTGCGCCGCTCGCGCCGCAAATTGCGACGCCACCTGTCCAGCCCGCTCCGCCGCCCATCGAGGCGCGACCGAACCTGGAACCAGTAACCGCAAATCCCCCGCCTCATGCGCCGGTGACCGTGAACGATCAACAGCCCCCGCCCGCCCCGCCAATCGCGCGAAACGCGCCCGTTGCCGCCATCGCGCCGCCGGGAGCCGCCCCGCTGGCGCTGTATGTCATGGCGTTTTCATTATTGACGATTGCGGTGGTGTTGGTGGTGTTCTTAATTCGCCGGCTCCGGAAGGCGCCGCAGCCCAGTCTGATCAGCCAATCCATCGACCGACCGCGGTGATGAATGCTCTTCCACCCTTGAGTCGGCGGACGAATAAATCTCGTTATGGCCTCTATCAATCCGCAATCACTGATCCGGCCCCTGGTGCGCGAGCTGCAGCCCTATGTGCCGGGGGAACAGCCTGCCATCAAGGGCCTCATCAAGCTCAACACCAACGAGAACCCTTATCCGCCTTCCCCAAAAATCATGGCGGCGGTCAAAGCGGCGGTGGATGACCGCCTGCGCCTTTATCCCGATCCTACGGCAGCCGCCTTGCGGGCCAGGCTGGCAAAGCTCCATCGATGCCGGCCGGAGAATTTCATCGTGGGCAATGGCTCGGACGAATTGCTCGCCCTGGCCACGCGCGCCTTTGTCCAACCCGCCCAAGGCGCAACAACCTCCCGCTCCAAAGCCACCGTTCAATTCTTCACCCCCAGTTATTCCCTGTATCCGGTCCTGGCGGACGGCCACGGCGCTTCGAGCCTCGCCGTCCCCCTGGGCAAAGATTTCGCCCTGCCTTCGCCGCGCGAATTGAAGCGAGGCGGCCAATGGGATTTTACCGCGGCGCTCACTTTTGTCACCACTCCCAACGCGCCCACCGGACGCGGATACACCACCCGGGAGCTGGAACAATTGTGCCGCGCCCAGAAGGGGGTTGTCGTGCTGGATGAAGCGTATGTGGATTTCGCGCGGGAAAACGCGTTCGCCCTCGCCCTGAAGTTCCCCCACGTCATTGTGGCGCGCACTTTCTCCAAGGCCTATTCTCTCTGCTTCCAGCGCATCGGTTATTTCGCCGGCCATCCGGCGTTGATCGGGGCCATGCACAAAATCCGCGACAGTTACAATGTCAACGGGTTGGGCCAGGTCGCCGCCCTGGCCACCCTTTCCGACTTGCCTTATTACCGCGCCAATTTCCGGCGCATCATCGCCACGCGCCAGCGTTTGGCCGGCGAATTGGCGAAACTCCGATTCAACGTCCTGCCCAGCCAAACCAACTTTATTTTCGCGCGCCCGCCTGTGTTTCCCGCCGCAGTCTGGCTGCAAAAATGGCGCGAGAAGCGCGTGCTGGTCCGCTGGTTCAATTCCCCGGCCACCAAGGATTACCTGCGCATCACCATCGGGACCGACGCGGAGATCGACGCCCTGCTGCGGGCCGCCCGCCAAATTATTGCGCCGTCATTCAGGGTGGCGGGAAATTCTGTGGCAAAGAAGTCGAAGTCCCCTGCCCCTCGTTCAAAGTCGCCTTTCCTTTTCCGGTGACGGTGAAGCCCGCCAGCACTATGTTGACGCCATCGGCGTTGGTGCCTTCCCCGGTCCCGTACTGAAGTCTGAACGAGTCGGTTTCGGTGGAATTGCCTTCGGCATTTGCAGGGGTGTTTTTGGCGGTCGATGTGCTCACTCCCGTCACGGCATACGTTGTCAGGCGGCCAAAAGCGGTGGCGTTATACGTGAAGGTGGCCAGTAGCACATCGGTTTGACTGTAGGACTGAAAAGCATCTCCGGCGGACCCGTCAACATAAGATCCGGAAGTGATTTCGATCTGTCCGTTGGTCTGCAAGGACAAGATATTCGTGGCGATCACCAGCAGTTCATAGTGTCGATCAACGACTTTGAACCCGGCGCCGTTGACATATATCAGCCTGGCGTCGGGCGGGAAGCTGGACTTGGCCCACATGCCCGCGGCCTTTTCGTCCTGGGCCAGTTGTCTGAGCAACGTGGCAGTTGTGAGGGAGCTTTTGATGGGCGCTCTTGTCGTGGTCGTTGTGTTATTGGCGTTCGTAGAGCCTTGCGCGAACACTGTTCCCGAGATTGAGACTTCCAGCGAAACTTGGGCCTGAACCGTAGCGGGCGGCGACAGCCACAAGCCGGCGGCGGTTGCGGCAGCAAAGAGGATTTGAATTCTGTGCTTCATCATAAACGGCAAATCGATGACACTGCCTTCCTTTGAGGCACCAGAATGACGCAGCCCACCTGCGCTGTCAATTACCTTGGTGCGCAACTGGGGATTCAATTTGTCCCGCCAAACATTTTCCCTGACCGCGCGAAAGTTTCCGTCGGCACGCCCAAATCATGTTTCATCAAAACATCCCTGTCCCAAGGATTTTTAGTCCGCCAGATGGAAAATTTCTGCCTGAATGAAAGGTGAAACGAATACCACGGCGAAACCAGCAGTGTGTTGATCAGGGGATAATCGGTGCCATAGACCAGCCGCCCGGAGAATTCGGGCCTGGTCAGGGCTTCCTTCAATCGCCCCGGCCTGTTGATCTGCGTTAGCGCGGATATGTCCGTATAGAGATTGGGATATTCGGCCATCATCCGCGCCAGCCGGTCCAGCCCGCGTTCGCCGTGGTATGTCTCCGCCGACGCAATGTGCGCCGCCACCACCGTCACGCCGAGACTCAACGGCAACCGCAGTTTGTCCGGGTCGCCAAACTCTTCGGCGGCGCTTGAAAATGATTTCTCCTTGCCGGTATGCGAGAGCAGCGGCAATTTCAATTCGACCATTTTTTTATAAAAGGGAATGAGCTTCGGATCACCCGGGTCAATCGCCATGATGGGCGGAATCCATTTCACCAGCACCGCGCCGTGCGCCTTGGCCCACTCCAGCCGCTCCAGCGCATCGCGGCGATAAGGATTGACCGACGCGCCAAAGAGCAGGTTCGTGTGACGCGCCACCGTTGCCGCAACGAACTCATTCGGCACATAGACTTCCGTCCGGTTCGTGTCCAGGTTCCCATGGGCGTCCACCACGCCGTCGAGCGCGAGCAATACGGCACGGCTGACATATTTACTTTGGGCCAGCGATTCCGATATGCGATCGCCCACCAGGCTGTCGCCCTGCTGCAAAAGTTCCTGCTCCGAAACGCCGAAGCAGCGCAGATAAATCTTGAACCGAAAGTTGTGCCGCAGCCGGGACGAAACAAAACAACCGCTGCCGCCCCCGCCGATTCCCGCGATGTGACAATGCATATCGACGATGCCGGCGGGGATGGGTTCAACCGGGCGAAAAGGCCGCGCCGGCAGGCTGGCCCAGACGAAGACGGCGGCCAGCACGACTGCCAAAATAATCTTTCGGCGGCGCGAAGCGGACAGAAATCTCGGGTTCACAGTTTTCATGTCATCATGCTACGACAGAATCATTGCCGGGCGTGAATTGAAAAAACTGCGCGGCACATTGAAAAAATGAAGCCTCCTTCTTCACCACGGAGTTCGGCGATTCGTGATTGGCGGGGTGTTTCATGCGAAGGGGTTTCTGTTCCGACGTTCGGCAAGGACGCGGTTGATGCGGGTGTCGGTGATGAGGCGACAAAAGCCGCCAGCGTCGCCCTCACCGGCCCGCAAGGCCAGGGCCAAGGCGGTGCAACGGTCGGCGTGGCCATCGGCGGAGTGCGGAGCGCGATAGGTCACGCCGCCCGACGATGTGGTGACGCGGTTGATGCTGTGCAAATCCTCGCGCACGGCACGGCTGATCGGAATTCGCACGCCGCGCTTTTCGAACGCCATGCGGAGTTTGGAAAAGATCTCCACCTTGAGCGTGTTGCTGAAGGTGACGAGTTCGATTTTGCCGTATTTATGCTCTGCCGGTTTCCATTCCTTGAATTCCCGCACCAGATAATCGCCCATGCCGATGCCCGCGCCGGTGTAATCGAGACAAACGCGGTGCGCCCGTTTCAGGCGGGGTCTGAGGTGCTCAATCTGCTCCGGCGTGCTCATTTTGGGCAATTCCAGCACTTCGACCGTTTGGGCCACGTCGCCCAATTTCGCGTTGGACCAGCAAACAGTCAGATCATGGCGACGTCCGAAATCAATGCCCATGTCGATGGAGTACGAGGGTTTTGTGTCCCAATATCCGGCCGTGGCGGTGGCGGTGGCTTCGATGCTTTCGCAGGAGGCGATCAATTCGTAGGGCAGCAGGACGGCTTGAACGTCGAGGAACTGACATTCGAATTCCTGTGCCCAGCCTTCGGGATCGTCCACAGCGGCTTTGAGTTCTTCGATGTTGACCGGCAGGCCTTCTTTGACGGCGGTGTGGATGTCAACGAAATGACAGGACCAGCACGAATTGACAATGGATAATGGATAATTGACAACGGAGACGGAAGAGGAATTGACAATTGACAATTGATAACGGGAACACTTTCCGACTCGGGCACATGGCCGGGGGGCTGTTCCACTGGGGCAGAGTCAATCGAGTTAGGGTTCGACGGAGTCTCACCCCACCGTTGGGGATTGTAGTTCTTGGACCAGATGTCGTGGGCTTTGTTGCCGATGCCGTTGGGGGTGGTGATGAGGCGGACTTTTTTCACGCCGCCACGCAAGGGGTTGGTGACGGCGGGGACAATGGCGCGCCAGGTCGCTTCCGGGTTCTCGAAGAAGGCGAATTCGGTCAGGAGAATGTTGGCGCTGTAGCCGCGGACGGTGTCGGGGCGGCCCGGCACGGCGATGACGCGGCTGCCGTGTGGATAAATAATCGTGACCGATTTCAGAAGGGCTTCCGAGCCGCCGTCCCGCTCCTCGCGGACGCCGGCAATGGCCAACTTGTACGCTTGAGTCTACTCCTTCCATTTGGTCAGAGATTCGATGGATTGGCGTTCGGAGGGCGCGGCAATCAGCCAGGTGGTCTTGCGCCTGGCCCGTTCGTGCAGGAAACAATCGCGCACGCCTTCTTCAGCGGAGCAAAAATCCTTGCCGGTCTGGCGGGCCATGAGTCCGAATTTCCAGCGCGACGCGTCGTCAGCCCAGCGGCGCTGGTAAGGCAGGAGCCGGTTGCGGGGATTGGCATGGGGTTCGTTCATAAGTGATGTGTTCCAAATATCTCGTCGAATCTCTCTTCCTCCTCCTCCTTGCTCAGGGGTGGCAAGGGAGAATCCTCCCCGTTTTCCCCGGCCTTGGCAGCTTGGGCTTTAAAGATGGCTGTGCGCTGGTCAAAGCGACGCTGATCGGCCCGCCTGAGCAGCAACCAAGCGGCCGCGGTCCGTGTCGAGGCGCTTTCCATTCCAAGGCTTGCCTCGATGACCTGCTCTCCGATCAAAGTCATGACCTCGTCCAGCACCTGTTCCTGGTCTGTTCCTGTGACGAGCTTTTTCAACAGGCGCCTCGTGGCGCGCCTCGTTGCCGCCGCATTTTGGATGCGAACGACCTTCTCTTCGACCCTGAGCCGCCAGCGGATTCTTCCGAGGCACGGCATTGATGGTCTATTATCCTTCTCCGGGCTGCCCGGGTCATCGGGCCAGGGTGGTGCTTTTTCCCGAGCCTCGGCCAAGGTGATGCCGGAGCGCAGAAGGGCATAAAGTGACGTCCGCTGCTCTTCGGTCAACGCCGCCGCATAAGACCCTTCCCGTGGCGCTGCATTAATTTTCATGGTTTGCCTCCTTGTTGCGCCCTGCCTCGAAGTTTCGCGGCGAAGCTGGACAGATTAGGATTAGGATTTCTGGACCCCCTCCCCCGGTATACCACCCCCCGAGAAATTCTCGATAAATCCGAGAAATCCAAGTGTCAGTTTCAGTTGGAATGGATTGGACGGCAGCAGGTTCCAACCGAAAAGCGGCCAAAAGCCCAGCATCCGAGAAAAGTGAGAATTCCCGGATTTCCCGGCGCGATTTTGGCGAGAAATCATGTCCGTGGCGGGTTTCTGACCGGCATTCTGTCGTGGGACGGCTCCTGCAGGAGCATCGAAAATTTGAGATCGAAGATTTCATGACGGCGAGCGCCAACCTGTCGTGCTGCCTGGCCTCTGCGACGGCGGGAATTCTTGATTCTTCATTCATAATTGAGACTTTTCGTTTAATTATTGCATAAACCGAGAAAAGTGTACACCCCATGGCGGGATCAATTTTTAAAACACGAAACCCTTGTAAACATTGATGAAAACAGGTGTCGTGGGCGTTCTTGTCAAATATGTATTCTTGACACATCCCTAAAAACAGCCGCTTTTTAACGCAAAGGGCATAAGACGCAAGGACGCAAGAAAAAGAAGACAGGACAGGATGGGGAATGGATTCGGATTTAAGATGTGTGCCTGAATCCCTCTAATCTGCCAGAACTCTTTGCGGTTTAGCGGCTTATGCGCTCTGCGTTTCGTCTTCTACACGGATTTGTTGGTAAACAGAGCGGGTGGGGGTGTGGCGCACCAAGGGTGGACATGCAAGGAATTGACCCCGTTCAGGATTGGGGCGGTTAACGCGGATTCACGCTGAGCCTTGCAAAAGTCACAATCGGATGACCACTGAAGCAACTTGAATGTCCTCATCCGGCTCTTCCCACCGCAAAACCGTTGAAACGGTTTATGTTGCGAGCGGTTCTCCACCACCCAACTAAAGTTGGGTGTTAATGAGAGATGTTCACAAAACACTTGGAAGGCGATACTTCGGAAAGTCCGTCACGCCATGCCGGCGTGGCCCTTGGGGAATTTGCCCTTGACCACCGAGGCGACTTGAATGTCCTTATCCAATGCCACGCACGGAAAAACCGTTGAAACGGTTGATGCTGCGGGCGGTTTTCCACCACCCAACTAAAGTTGGGTGTTAATGAGAGATGATCCCGGAACTCTGAATTATCTGTGCCAGATGTCGCCTTCGCCGTAGCTGAACCAGCGGGTCATGGTCACTTTTTGCTGGGTGAAGAATTGGACGCCTTCCTTGCCTTGCATGTGCAGGTCGCCGAAAAAGGACTCGCCCCAGCCGTTGAATGGGAACCAGGCCATCGACGCCGGAACGCCTATGTTGACACCCACCATCCCGGCTTTGATGCGATGCTTGAATTCGCGCGCGGCCTTGCCGGAACGCGTGAAGATCGAGGCGCCGTTTCCATAAGGGGAACGGTTGGCCAGCTCGATGGCGGCGTCCAAATCGGCAAAGCGCATGACGTTGAGCACGGGGCCAAAAATTTCCTCGCGCGCCACGGTCATGCCGCTTTGCACGTCGTCGAGGACGGTGGCTCCCACGTAGAAGCCGTCCGGCGCCGCGGCCGCCCGAGCGCCCCGGCCATCGACGGCGATTTTCGCGCCCTCTTTTGCGCCGCCGTCGATCAATTGCACGATGCGATCGCGGTGTTGCCGGGTGATGACCGGCCCCATGTCCGGCTGGGCTTCGCGGTCGGTGGGGCCGATTTTGATGGCGCGGGCCGCCTCCAGGATGGAGGGCAGCACTGTTTTGTTGGCGTCGCCAATCACCACCGCCGTCGAACCGGCCATGCAGCGTTCGCCGGCGCAGCCGTAAGCAGCCTCGATCAGGCCGCGCGTCGAGTTCTCCACATCGGCGTCCGGCATGATAAAAATATAATTCTTCGCGCCGCCGTTGGATTGCACGCGCTTGCCGTGTTTTGTGCCAACCTCGAAGATGTGCCGGGCGACGGGCGTGGAGCCGACGAATGAGATGGCCTTGACCTTGGGATGGGTCAGCAAGGCATCAACGCAGTCGCGCCCGCCATGAACCAGGTTCAACACGCCGTTGGGCAGGCCGGCTTGGCGCAAAAGCTCGACAATGCGAATGGCCGTGAGCGGGACTTTTTCACTGGGCTTCAGCACAAATGTGTTCCCGCAAGCCAGCGCCACCGGATACATCCACAGGGGGACCATGGCGGGGAAGTTGAAAGGCGTGATGCCGGCGCACACCCCAAGCGGCTGGCGCACCGTTTCGCAGTCGATGCCCCGGGCGAGGTTCTCCAGGCTTTCCCCCATGAGCAGCGAAGGAATGCCGCAGGCGAATTCGATCATTTCGATGCCCCGCTTCACGTCCCCGCGCGATTCGCCCAGGGTCTTGCCGTGTTCGCGCGTGTTGAGCCGGATAAGTTCCTCGAAATGCTCCTCCAAAAGCGCCTTGAACTTAAACAGAATGCGGACCCGCTCCACCGCAGGAGTTTCCCACCAGCCCGGGAACGCGGCGGCGGCGGCTTCGACTGCTGCACCAACTTCCGACGCCCCGCCGGCGGGACATTGGGCGATGACCTCACCGGTGGACGGATTATGGACCGGCGTGCCGGCTAATGTGGATTCAACCCATTCGCCGTTGATAAAGAAGGGACAGGGAATGCTATTCATAAGAGGCTGTTGAAACCGTTAAAACGGTTTGTGCTGCCGACCACGTTTCCACACCCAACTAAAGTTGGGTGTTAATGAGAATAAGCGGCGCGTTGGCATAAACGTTCGGATCCGGAAACCTCAGCCCTTTGATAGCGCGTCGGATTGTTGGACGAAGGAATCGCCGCTCCATTCGCTGTCGGCGCTGACCACTTTCTTTTGCGCGGCGGCTTTTATGGCGGCCTTGCGGTCAACCTGACGGAGGACGAGGTCGGCGTGGGTGGTGAAAAAGGGAAGGCTCTTCCCCTTGACGTCGGCCAGGGTTTCAAATTTGTGTTTGGCCATGAAGGCCAGCAATTCCTCGCACATGGGTTTGACGCATTCGTAGCCGAATTTCATGACGCCCGTGCAAACCTGCACCGTGTCCGCGCCCACCAAAAGGAATTGGGCGGCGTCGCCGCCGGTTTCAATGCCGCCGATGCCGGAGAGGGAACGGCCGGCAAATTCCTGTCGGATAAGCTGGGCAATCTCCATGACCATGCGCAGGGCGATGGGGCGGACGGCCTTCGAGGAATAACCTCCCGGCGTGCTGTAACCTTCGACGGACGGTTCCGGACGCAGCGTGTCCAGGTTGATGCCCATGACGCAACGAATTGTGTTGATCGCGCTGACACCCTGGCAGCCGGCGCGCAACGCCGCCCTGCTCGGGTCTTCGATGCGGGTGATGTTCGGAGTCATCTTGGCCCAAACCGGCTTCTTGGCCGCGCCCATGACCCAGCCGCACACTTCCTCCAGGATGTCGCAATCCTGCCCCATGGCCGCGCCCATTTTCCGTTCCGGCAATCCGTGAGGGCACGAGAAATTGAGCTCAAACCCATCCACGCCGGCCTCCTGGCATCGTTCTACAATCTCGATCCAGGCGTCCTTGCGATACTCCTCCATGATGGAGGCAATCAAGACGCCGTCGGGAAACAGATCCTTGCATTTCTTGAATTCCTCGACCCAGATTTTAAAGGGCCGGTCGCTGATCAGCTCGATGTTTTCCCAGCCGATGACTTCCTTGCCGTCGTCGGCCATCAATTTGGCGTAGCGCGGCGAGACGTTGATGACCTTGGAAGCATCGAGGCTGACCGTTTTGGCGATGACGGCGCCCCATCCTTCCGTGAAGGCTTTGCCGATGACGTTGAGATTGGTGCCCGGCGGGCCGGAGGCGATGATGAACGGGTTCTTCAGTTTCAGTCCATCAACTGTCGTGGCAAGTGTTGGCATAGTTTTGACTTCCAATTCTGAACGACTACGGCATTGTAAAGCAACAGGCGGCGTCAAGCCAGAAAAAAATGTGCTGTCGCGAAGTTGACGCGCTCCGGCAGCCGATACTCAGTACTGGAATATGCCAAGAATTGTTCGCGGAGGATTGATTCAAGCCAGCAGCACCCACGAAGGCACCGCTCCCCTGGATGTCATCAAGAAAGCCATGGTCGAGAAGCACATCGGCTTCCTGGAACAGGCCGCAAAAAAGGGCTGCCAGGTGGTTTGCATGCAGGAGATTTTTTACGGCCCCTATTTTTGCGCCGAACAAAAATCGCATTGGTATGCCACCACCGAAC
Organism: Verrucomicrobiota bacterium; assembly: GCA_050014435.1. Lineage (GTDB taxonomy): Bacteria > Verrucomicrobiota > Verrucomicrobiia > Limisphaerales > Palsa-1400 > DASRLE01. Next base: position 23,232 of record JBEKDI010000053.1, read on the forward strand.
CCATCCCCAACGGCCCCACCATCCAACTGATGTGCGAGACGGCGCGGCGGCTCGGCCTGGTGCTGGTCGTTCCGATTTACGAGGTCGAAGGGACGGGCATCTATTACAACGCCGCCGCGGTCATTGATGCCGACGGCAAATACCTGGGGAAATACCGCAAGAGCCACATCCCGCATTGCGCGCCGGGGTTTTGGGAGAAGTTCTATTTCCGGCCGGGCAACCTGGGCTATCCGGTCTTTCAAACCGCCGTCGGCAAAATTGGCGTTTATATATGCTACGACCGCCACTATCCCGAGGGTGCCCGCTGTCTCGGTTTGAACGGCGCTGAAATCGTCTTCAACCCGTCGGCCACCGTCGCGGGGTTGAGCGAGTATCTCTGGCGCCTCGAACAACCGGCCCATGCCGTGGCCAACCAATATTTTATTGCCGCTGTCAACCGTGTCGGGGTGGAAAAGCCGTGGTCCATCGGCGAATTCTATGGTCAATCCTATTTCTGCGATCCCCGCGGCCAGATGCTGGCCGTGGGCAGCCGCGACAAGGACGAATTGGTGGTGGCCGATCTGGATTTGGATAAAATCCAGGAAGTGCGCGACGTCTGGCAGTTCTATCGCGACCGCCGGCCGGAAACCTACAAAGAAATCATGAACCCCTGAAACTTATGGACCCATTCTTACAAGCTGCCATCGATGAAGCCAAAAAGGGACTGGCCGCGGGCGGAATCCCCATCGGCTCGGTGTTGGTCTGCGACGGAAAAATCATTGGCCGCGGCCACAATCAGCGCGTGCAAAAAGGCAGCGTCATTCATCACGGCGAAATGAACTGCCTTGAAAACGCGGGCCGGCAACGCGCGTCGGTTTACAAACGTTGCACCATCTACACGACGCTCTCGCCCTGCCCGATGTGCAGCGGCGCCATTTTGCTCTATGCGATACCGCGCGTGGTGGTGGGCGAAAACGTGACCTTCATGGGGGCGGAAGAACATCTGCGGGCCAACGGCGTCAAGATTGAAGTCGTCCAAAGCGAGGAATGCGTGCGGCTGATGCGTGAGTTCATCGCCAAAAATCCGCAGTTGTGGAACGAAGATATCGGCGTCTAACCGAGAGAACGCCGCGGCAGGCTACGATTTCGAGGAGGCCAGGCGGGCTGATTCGATCATGTCCCAGAACTTCGGATTCTCCTGCAGCGCTTCGTCCTCCCCGGTCGGCAGGCTGGAGCGGAAGAGAAAATCTTTGAGCGTGTTGCGGCTCAGGATGCGATGGACAACGACCCCCAATTCATGCCGCTCAAAATAGACGCGGTAATCCCCCAGGCGAAATCGGTGCAGGGTTTTGCCCGCGCGCTCCAATTTGCCGAATTGATGCAAATCGCTCTTCAGGACTTCCTGGGGCAGGCCGCGAAATTCGCCCAGAATGTGAAGCTGCAGTTCGCGCGGCATCCGGGCCAGTTCGGCCGCGCTGATCGGATTGAAGATGATTTGGAATTGCATGGTGCAATCTTAACCTTCAAGGCCCGGGGGGTCGAGACTGAACCGGCGGAAGGCCAAGGGTGCTCAACCAATCCGAAAGCAGGAACAGCTCGATCCCGGTAAAACCCAACGGCGCGCGACGAACCACGGACAACTCGTTGGGCGCGGTGCGGGTGATCTCGGTGACGGTGTTACCCGTGAGCTGGGCCAACTCGCCCAGCCACCTGTCTTCAAGCCGCCGCGCCTGCGTCAGGTCCTCGGTTGGCTCACGCCACCGCCTCAACAACATATCGCCAAGGATCCGCCATTCTTGCAATCGCGGGCCGGTCAATTCCCAATCATAATAAACCAGATTGGTGCGCCCATTGATCTGTTTCCATAACTCGTCCGGCGCAGGCTCGCTCGTAGGCGGAGCGGGAAACACAGACAACAATAAAAACTCCCTGTCCTGGTCTTGCACAACCTGCAACGAGGGCAATATCACCCGCAAGTTGGACAAGACCAGCTTTCTCTGGTTTGCCAGCCAGAGAAGCTCCGTGCCATTGAATCGTTTCAATTCAGAATTAAACGAATCGGATGCCTCAATCGACAGGTTCTCCAAGGTGTTTGTGGCGTCCGCCACCGGCCAGGCCATGTAATTCAGAAAAGGCAAATCCTTCAACGCCCAGGCATAGAACTGGCTGGTTAATGGATCACCGTCAAGCCGGGAGAAAGCCGGACTCAAATCCAGAAATGCCGCGACGTTTTGACCGGCGGTAAAACTGATGATCGAACCGCGCGCAAGCCCGGTCGGCATTTGCCACGGGCTGGAGATCCACGGTATGGCTTCTGGATAAGTCATCCGGGCGGTCAGGCGCAGGTTGTCCTTTTCGCCGGCCACGTTCAGCTTGATGCGCGCCGGTTTCAAGAGCTGCAAACAATCCGGCAACCAACCCGCCAGACGCGGGCAATCCAAGTCCGCCTCCAGCCAGTTGTCCGTCAAGGCCGGGCCGGGCCGCCCCTGGCGGCTCACCTGCCGCAGGTAATCAGCTCGTGCCGGCAAGAGGTCGTCGCCCCGGCCAACCAGCAGCCAATCGCGCGCAGGCACGATCCAAAATGAATCCGAAGCGCCCCTCTTCCAACGCCATCCATCAAAGCCTTCCACCGTGAGTTTTTCATCGGTCGCGCCGAATGCCCTGCCCAGATTCTCCCGCCATACCTGTGCTCGTTTTGAATCCAATCGCAGAGCCAGAACAAAACTGAGGGAGTTGGTCGCCGTGCCGGAAAAAGAGCCCAGGGATTCCGTTTCCATTACATCGCTCAACAAAGGCTCAAGCCAGGGGGCGGCGGCCCCATTGCTTCCCAAGTTCAGGCCGCCGGCCAGCGCCCCGGAGATTCTGGCCAGCGCCAAATCCCGTACGTCATCCGCCGACGGCAGGGCGAAGGCTTCCTGGAGTGTCCCGAGGTTCGTGTTGCCGGCCAACTGCGCATTGCCGGCGCAATGGTAATGCGCCGCAGCCACGGCAGTGCCATTTGTGGACCCGGGCGCCAGACCCGGCAGACCCGCCACCATCAGCGCCGCACACAGCCATCCCAAAAAACCAACCGTCAATCGCATAAGAACAGGGACTCATGCCAGAATTCACGTGATTTTTCAATCGTGATCTGACACTTATCTGAAACTTGCCGAAACAGATTATGAAATTTTGGCCAAACGGGCGGCTCTTGACACCCCCGGCAGGGCGGGTATCGTGAAGCCGAAATGACCAAGCACATCTTTTTCCGCTTGTCGGAGCTTGTTTGCGGGGAGCCAATTAGATCGCTTGTCAATTTTTTGACGCCATGAGCCCCCAAACCATCGCAAGAATCATCGGCGGCGCATTGCTGATCTTCGCCATTGTCATCATGGCAGCCGCGGGCACTTACGTGGTCCAGCCGGGCTATCGCGGGGTGGAAGTGACGATGGGGCAGGTGTCGCCGGCGTTTAAGCCAAACGGTTTCGGACTCAAAGCGCCGTTTGTCACGATGATCACCCCCATTTCCATCCGCCAGCAAACTGCGGAGGACCAGGCAGAATGTTATTCGTCTGATTTGCAGCAGGTGCAGGTGGATTTGCGTGTGCTCTATCGCATTCCGGAAAGCTCGGTGGTCAAGCTCTTTCAACAATATTACGGCGATCCGTTCGAAAGTCTGGTCGCGCCACGTGTCCAGGAAGCCTTAAAGGAAGTCGCCGCACTGCAAAGCGCCGAACAAATCGTCAAGAGCCGCGAACAAATCAAGGCGCGCGCGCTCGACTTGACGCGGCAAAAGGTGGGCAACCTTATCGTGGTGGAGGATATCGTCATTCAGAATATTACGCTGACCAAGCAATTGGAAAGCGCCATCGAGGCCAAGATGGTGCAGGAACAAGAAGCGCAGAAAGCGCAATATTTCAAGCAACGCGCCCAAATTGACGCCGACACCGCGGTCATCCAGGCTAAAGGCGAGGCGGAATCCATCCGGCTTCGCGGCCAGGCGTTGAAGGATGACCCGGCGGTGGTGGACCTGAAAATTGTGGAAAAATGGGACGGCATCGCGCCGCTGGTTGTGGGCAGCCGCGAGGGCCTGGTATATCAAATGCAAGATTTGGAAAACTTGCGCAAACTGACTCAAAATGCCAATTCCTCCCAATCGAACGCCCCCGTATCGCGAAACAGGTAACGGCATGCAACGCAACTCCATTGCTGCCATTGTGGGGGGCGCGGTGTTGTTGTTTATCGCCATTGTTTTGGCGTCGTCGGCCACCTATGTCGTCCAGCCCGGCACGCGCGGCATCAAGGTCACACTGGGCAAAGCCGATGAGCATTTTCTATCCGAGGGGTTTGGTTGGAAAGCGCCCTTTATCACCACCATCGTCCCGATTAACATCCGCCAGGAAACGCGGACGGTTAAAGCAGATTGCTTTTCCTCTGATTTGCAGCAGGTCGGGGCCGATTTGCGCGTCCTCTACCGCGCGCCGGAGCAATCGGTGGTCCAGATTTACAAGCAATACGCCGGGGACCCGTTCGACAGCCTGATCGCGCCGCGGGTGCAAGAGGCGATCAAGGAAGTCACCGCCCTGCAAACTGCCGAACAAATTGTCAAGCATCGCGAACAAATCAAACAGGATGCCCTCACGGCGGCGCGGCAGAAGATCGGCAACTTGCTAACGATCGAGGACATCGTCATTCGCAATATTGATCTCTCGGCTGATTTGGAAAAAGCGATAGAGGCAAAAATGGTCGCCGAACAACAGGCGGCGCAAGCGCACTTTTCGCAGGCGCAGGTGCAGGTCGATGCCGAAACCGCGATCATCAAGGCCCAGGGTGAGGCGGCGGCCATCCGGGTGCGGGGCGAGGCGCTGAAACTCAATCCTGCCTTTTTGCGCTGGCAAATCGTGGATCGTTGGAACGGCAAGTCACCTTTGGTTGTACCAGCCGATGCGAGCAACCCGGTGGCCGGCCTCCTGCTGCCCATTGGCAATGCGGAGAAAGCGGCGACTCCGTGAACCCGCGCCTGCGCGCCACCTTGCAGATTACGGTGCTGGTTCTGGTTATCGGCGCATTGGTGTATTGCTTTCCCCGGGCCTACGCATTCGTTGAAATGTCGGCCCGCGAATTGCGCTACTTCTGGTGGCTGATATTGATTGTTGTCCTGGCCTTGTGGCTCATCTTTGGCTTGGGACGCAAGCGGCGGTGACTCGCTTGAAAGGGCCCTCGAAAGCACAGATTTTCCATTGCTAACGGCGCAACGCAATCATATACTTTTGCCGGACTGCCAAATATTCATTCATGATAAAAAACGCCAAAAGCGACACGCCGGACGACCTCGCAAAATTACGGCGATCACCCCAGGCCGAGGCTTACTGGCAGAATGTTCAGCGTTTCCTGCTCAATGGCCGCTACGCTAACGCCCTGGCCGGTTACCGCACGCTGACCCAGCAGTTCCCTGGTGTCTCTCAGTTGTGGGCTGAATTGGGCCTCGCGGCCGCGGGCGAGCTGGATTTTGCTCTTGCCGACCAAGCCTCCCTGCGCGCCGCGGAACTGGCCTCCGGCGATGCTACGTTGCTCGTTTCCATTGGCCAGCAATACCATCGCTTGCGCCGGCTTGAACAGGCCCGCGCCTGCTTCGAGCGCGCCGTGGAAGCCGACCCCTCCTCCGTCCACGCCCGCCTCAGCCTGGCGGCTTGGTTGGAGCGGGATCGATACCTCGACAAGGCGTGGGAATGTGTCGAGGCTTGCCTGCTTGAGCATCCGAACGACGGCCGGGCGCTCTACTACAAGGCGTTCTTGTTGCACCGCAAGGGACTTGACGCGGAGGCGGAGACCGCCTTGCGCGACTTGATCAAACGCGGTTCGCTGGATCCGAATGTAAACCAATCCGCCCATCATCTCCTGGGAGTCGTGCTGGACGCTCTGGGGCAACACGCTGAGGCGATACGCTGGCTTGGCGGCGCCAAATTGCTGCTGAGCCAAATGACAAACATAAGAGCGCTCGAAGCAACTTACGACCAGGCCGACCGCGCGCGCCACAAGCTGTTGGCTGAATTGACGCCAGAAACGCTGCGGCGCTGGCGGGAAGAGTCGACCGCCTCCCCCAGCCCGCATTCGTTGGCGTTCCTGGGCGGCCCGCCCCGCAGCGGCACGACTCTCGTTGAACAAATCCTTGCCTCCCATCCGCAGATTCTGGCGTTTGACGAACCGGAGGGCTTCGTGCAGGAGGTGGTCAGTACTCTGCACCCGGCGCCCCCGGCCAGGGGGCTGACCTTCAAATCCTTGAACGCGCTCACCGCCACCGCGCGCTCCCGTTTGATCGGACGCTACTTCAAAAGTCTCTTGCGCGACTTTGAGCAAGGGCCGCATGGCCGGTTGTTGCTGGATAAAAATCCGTCCCTCACTGCGTCGCTCCATATCTGGCTCCGTCTCTTTCCCCAGTTGAAAGTCATCATCACCTTGCGCGATCCGCGCGACATCATCATCAGTTGCTACTTTCAGAACCTCCAGCTGACCCCGGCCAACGTGAACTTCCTCAGCCTGGAACGGACGGCCAGGTTCTATGCCGACTGCATGGATGTGTGGCTGCGACTGCGCGAGTTGGGCGGTTTCGATTGGATCGAAACCCGCTACGAAGACGTCGTCGCCAATTTGGAAGTCGAGGGGCGTCGGATGACGAAATTCCTGGGTCTGCCGTGGCACGAGGCGCAGGCGAATTACCATGAAACGGCGCGCCGCAATTTCGTCAACGCCCCGACCTACAATGAAGTCACCAAGCCAGTCTACAATACAGCCGTGGGACGATGGAAAAATTATGCCAAAGCAGTTGCGCCGCTTCAGGAGCATCTGGCCAAATACTGTCAGGCGTTCGGCTACGACTGATGGATGACGTGACACGTGACAATGGCCTGGGCCAATCCCTGCCAATTTATCGAACTGCCGGACCTCCATGACAACCAGCGCTCAAAGCGATCCGCCGGATGACATTGCAAGATTACAGCGCTCGCCTCACTCAATGGTCGCCTGGCAACAGGCCAAACAATACCTGAATACCGGTCGCTCTGCTCCCGCCCTGGCTGGCTATCGCGATTTGGTCCGACAGTTCCCGGGAGTGGCGCAGTTATGGGCCGAATTAGGCCTCGCAGCCGCGGGCGAGCTGGAGTTCTCACGCGCAGACCAGGCCTTTCGACGCGCCATGGAACTGGCCCCCGCCGATGCCGCCCTTCTCGTCTTCCTTAGTGCGCAATACTCTCAATTGCGACGCATGGACCAGGCCCTGGCTTGCCTCAAGCGCGCCGTGGAGGTCGATCCGTCCTCGGCCAGCGCGCGCCTGGCTCTGGCGTCATGGCTGGAGCGGACTCGCCGTCTGGATGAAGCATGGGAATGTGTTGAGTCCTGCCTGGCCCGCCATCCCAAGGACGCCCAGTTGTTGCAGTGCAAGGCGCTTTTATTGCATCGCAAAGGACTCAACACCGAAGCCGAGTCCGCCTTGCGCGACCTGCTCAAGAGCGATCCGTTGCTGCCTTTGCATGTAAAATCCAACGCCCTCTATCTGCTGGGCCGCGTGCTCGATGCGCTCGCACAATACCCCGGCGCACTGGCCTGCCTCGGCGAGGCCAAGAAGCTGCGGCAGAAAATGGAGGACACGACCGCGTTCCAAGGGGCTTATGACAAGATGGACCGCGGCCGGCGTGAGCTGCTGGCAAAGCTGACACCTGAGACAGTGCGGCGCTGGCGCGACGAGGCAGCCGGCTCCCCCTGCCCCCACCCATTGGCAAGTTTGGGCGGAGTGGCCCGCAGCGGCACGACTCTTCTTGAACAGGTTCTCGGGGCCAATCCGGAGATTCTTGTATTTGACGAAACACTCTCCTTTGCCAGGGAGGTGGTCAGTACGCTTTACCCTCCCATGCCCGCCCCGTGGCTGACTTTCAAATCCTTGAACGACCTCACCGCCACCGTCCGCGCCCGCTTGATCGGCCGCTATTTCAAAAGCCTCCTGCGCGAGACGGACGAAATCTCCGGCGCCAGATTATTGCTGGACAAGAACCTCGCCACGACGGCATGGCTTTATATCTGGCTCCGCCTTTTTCCCCAATCGAAAATCGTCGTCGCCTTGCGCGATCCGCGCGACGTCATCATCAGTTGCTACTTCCAGAACTTCCCCTTCAGTTGGGCCACCGTGGGCTTTCTCAGCCTCAAGGGGACCGCCAGGTTCTATGCCGACACGATGGATGTATGGTTGCGCCTGCGCGAGTTGGGCGGCTTCGATTGGATTGAAACACGCTATGAGGACGTTGTCGGCAATTTGGAAGGCGAGGGGCGGCGGCTGATGAATTTCCTTGGTTTGCCGTGGCATCAGGCACAAGCGACTTATTATGAAACGGCGCGCCGCAAATACGTCCATTCGCCGACCTACAATGAAGTGATGAAGCCCATTTACAATCGAGCCGTGGGGCGTTGGGAACATTATGCCGAAGCGCTGGCTCCGCTTCAGGCGGATCTGGCGAAGTACTTTCAGGCGTTCGGTTATAGCTGACAGTTTATGTCAGGCTTGCCAACGCCATGGGGAATCCTTACCGTTTTGCCGAACTTCCAAGTTCCATGATAGAAAACGCCCAAAGTAGTCCACTGGAAGACCTCGCAAAATTACGCCGGTCCCCCGCCATGGCTTCCTGGCAAAATGCCATGCAACACCTCAACGCCGGCCGCCATGCTCCCGCCCTCGCCATTTACCGCGATTTGATCCAACAGTTCCCGGGTGTCACGCAGTTGTGGGCTGAATTGGGCCTTGCGGCGGCCGGCGATCTTGAGTTCGCGCTGGCCGATCAAGCTTTCCAACGCGCTATGGAACTGGCCCCCGCCGATGCCGATTTGATCGGTTTCATCGCCTGGGAATACTATCGCCTGCGGCGTCCGGATCAGGCCTTCGCTTGCTTCAAGCGTGCCGTGACGGCGGACCCTTCCCCCGCCGGCCCGCGCATGGCTCTGGCGTCGTGGCTGGAGCGCACCCGCCGCCTGGATGAAGCATGGGAATGTGTCGAAACCTGCCTGGCCAGCCGTCCCAAAGACGGCCACGCGCTGTATTTCAAGGCATTTTTATTGCATCGCAAAAAACTCGACGGGGAAGCGGAGACCACCTTGCGCGACTTGCTCAAGAGCGACCCCTCGCTGCCCTTGCATGTAAAATCCAACGCTAATTATCTGCTGGGCCTCGTGCTGGACGCGCGCGGAGAATACGCTGGGGCCTTGGCCTGTCTCGGCGAGGCCAAGGCGCTGCGGCGTAAAGCAATCAATGCCGCCGCGCTCGAACGGCTTGATGAAAAGGTGGACCAGACGCGGCGCCAGGCTCTGGCCGAGATGACCCCCGACACGCTGCGGCGCTGGCGCGACGAAGCGGCCGACTCCCCCTGCCCCCATCCGGTGGCCGTTTTGGGCGGCGCGCCCCGCAGCGGCACGACTCTCCTCGAACAAATCCTTGGCGCCCATCCCGATGTTCGTGTCATTGACGAACTCCCTTCCTTCGCCAAGGAAGTGCTGAACAAAATTCTTCCGCCCCCGCATACACAGTTGCTGACTCTCAAAACCTTGAATGACCTTTCCTCCGCCCAACGCGCCCAATACATCGCCCGCTACTTCAAAAGTCTCCTGCGCGAAACGGAGGAAAACCCGCAAGCCAAGTTGTTGCTGGACAAAAACCCCGCCCGAACCGCCTGGCTTCACGTTTGGCTCCGGCTTTTTCCCCAATCCAAAGTCCTCATCGCCTTGCGCGATCCGCGCGACGTCATCATCAGTTGTTACTTTCAGAACTTCCCCGAGGACTGGGCCATCGTCGGCTTTTCCAGCTTGGAGCGGACGGCCAGGTTCTATGCTGACTGCATGGATGTGTGGTTGCGCATGCGGGAATTGGGCGGCTTCGATTGGATCGAATCACGCTACGAGGACGTGGTCGGCAATTTGGAAACGGAGGGTCGGCGGGTGACAAATTTCCTCGGTTTGCAGTGGCATCAGGCCCAGGCGACTTATTACGAGAAGGCGCGCCGCGCCTTCGTCCATTCCCCGACCTACGTTGAAGTCATGCAGCCAGTCCACAATCGGGCCGTCGGTCGCTGGAAACATTACGCCGACGCCCTGGCTCCGCTTCAGGAGCGTCTGGCCAAATACTGCCGCGCCTTCGGCTACGACTGACAGATTAGGCCAAGCTTGCCAATGCTTTGGAGAATCCTTACCGTATTCCCGAGCTACTACGTTCCATGACAGATAGTGCCAATAGCAATCCACAAGAAGACCTCGCAAAATTACGCCGGTCCCCCGCCATGGCTGCCTGGCAAAATGCCATGCAACACCTCAACGCCGGCCGCCATGCTCCCGCCCTCGCCATCTACCGCGATTTAGTTCAACAGTTCCCGGGTGTCGCCCAATTGTGGGCCGAATTGGGCCTGGCCGCCGCGGGCGATCTGGAGTTCGCCCTGGCCGATCAATCCTTTCAACGCGCCATCGAGCTCTCTCCCACCGATGTCGATTTGCTCGTTTTCATCGGCAAGGAATACTATCGCCTGCGACGCCTGGAACCGGCCTCTGCTTGCTTCAAGCGCGCCGTGGCCTTGGACCCTTCCTCCGCCAATGCCCTCATGGCCATGGCAACTTGGCAGGAGCGCAACCGCCGCCTGGACGAAGCATTGGCATCTGTCGACACCTGCCTGGCCCGGCATCCCAAGGATCCTGGCGTCCGCTATTTCAGGGCGTTCTTACTGCATCGCAAGGGCCTCGACGCGGAAGCGGAGACCGCCTTGCGCGACTTCCTCAAGAGCGATCCATTGCCGCCCCTGGCTATGCAAGCCGATGCCAATTATCTGTTGGCCGAAGTGCTGGACAAGTTCGGACAATATGCCGAGGCATGGAGCTGTCTCGGCCAGGCCAAGGCATTGCGGCTCAAATTAACGGATAAGACCAAACTCGAACGCTTTTATGCGCTGATGGACCAGACCCGGCGCGCGGCCCTGGCGGAGTTGACGCCGGACACGCTGCGGCGCTGGCGCGAGGAGGCGGCCGACTCCCCCTGCCCGCATCCGTTGGCCTGTTTGACCGGCGCGGCCCGCAGCGGCACCACTCTTCTTGAACAAATCCTCGGGGCCCATCCGGGCATTCTTGTATTTGACGAATCGTATGCCTTCGAGAAAGAGGTGATGAACCCGCTGCACTCGCCCCCGCCGGAGCGCACCCTCACTCTCAAAACCCTCAACGACCTCACCGCCCCCGGACGCGCCCAATACATCGCCCGCTACTTTAAAAGCCTCCTGCGCGAGACCGAGGAAAGCCCCGGCGCCAGCTTGTTGCTGGACAAAAACCCCCCCATCACAACGTGGCTTCATGTTTGGCTCCGTCTTTTTCCCCAGTCCAAAGTCATCATCGCCTTGCGCGATCCGCGCGACGTCATCATCAGTTGCTACTTTCAGAACTTCCCCTTGAATGCGGCCAGCGTCAACTTCTTCGCTCTCGAGCAGACGGCGAAGTTCTATTCCAACACCATGGACTCCTGGCTGCGCATGCGCGAACTGGGCGGCTTCGATTGGATTGAAACACGCTACGAGGACATCGTCGCCAATTTGGAAACCGAAGGACGCCGGGTGACAAGCTTTCTCGGTTTGCCGTGGCACGAGGCCCAGGCGACTTATTATGAAACGGCGCGCCGCAAATACGTCCATTCGCCGACCTACAATCAAGTGACGCAGCCCATATACAATCGGGCCGTGGGGCGGTGGCAACATTATGCCGAGGCCATTGCTCCGCTTCAGCCGGGTCTGGAAAAGTACCTCCGTGCCTTCGGCTACGCCTGATTTTGCGGCAGGTTGGTAGCGCGTACGGGAATCGCACCCGTCTTTCAGCCTTGAGAGGGCCGTGTCCTAACTGATAGACGAACGCGCCATTCTGTCCGCCAAAGACTATTGGCAACCAGCCCAAGTGTCAACCTGCCCGCCCGCTTCTTTTCTTATCTTAATCCTAATCCTAATCTTAATCATAATCCCCCCCACGCCCCCCCGAAACTGGCGTTCTTTTCCTATCTTTAATCCTAATCCTAATCCTGTCCCCATCGACGCCGAAACGAAGGTGGTAGGGCGACGCTCCTGCGGACCCATCCTCCATCTTAACCAGAGCCTCTCATCAACCCCTCGTTTTAACGAGGGGGAACCGAAGCCAACCAGACCCTTCAACTGTTTCAACAGTTTGCCACTATGCACCCCGAAACTTTACCTTTTCCCTGGCAGGGCGACGCTCCTGCGGACCCATCCTCCATCTTAACCAGAGCCTCTCATTAACCCCTCGTTTTAACGAGGGGGAACCGAAGCCAACCAGACCCTTAAACTGTTTCAACAGTTTGCCACTATGCACCCCCGAAACTTTACCTTTTCCCTGGTAGGGCGACGCTCCCGCGGAGCCATCTGCCGTAACGGCAGACCCTCATTAACCCCTCGTTTTAACGAGGGGAACTTGAGGCAATCAGACCCTTCAACTGTTTCAACAGTTTGCCCCACCCCCCCGAAACTTTACCTTTCGGCTGGTGTTTTTCCTCTTTGAAGCTATCTTACTATCGTGAACTTGAAACCGACATCGGCTCTGGCAATTGCCGGCTTGATGGCCTTCGCCCTCACAGGCGCTGCCGCAACATACACACCATCAAGCGCTTCGGATGGATTCAGCGACAATTCCAATCCCTACGCCGTCATCGTCGATAGAAATGTCTTCCGCCTCAATCCCCCACCCCCGCCCCCTTCTGACGCAGACAAAAAGGCCAGGGACCTGCCCAAGGTCTATCTCGATGGCATTATCAGGATTGGCGATGATGTCCGCGTCCTGTTCTCCATTCCGCCCAAAGATGCAAAGGGCGCCACATCCTATTTCAAATTGGCCCCGGGCGAAAGAGACGACGTCCTGGAATTGGTTAAAATTCATCCGAACCAGCAGGAAGTTGATATCCTGGTTAACGGCACGGCAGAGACTCTCTCGGTCCTGAGCAATTCCCTGGCCGTGTCGGACGGCAAAGCCGCCGGCGGCGGCTCCGGTCCGGAACCACCCCCGGCAGTGCTGCGCGGCAAGCGGCGCGGGATGGACTCTCCCGACGCCTCATCCCCCAACCGCGATTCCTCGCCCTATGGCGGCGTAAAGGTTTCCGGCGGCGGCGGCGGCGGTGGGGCCGCTACGACCATTGGCGGTGGCGGCAGCAGTTTCGGCGGAGGTGGAACGATGGTAGGCGGCGGCGGCAGCAGTTTCGGCGGCGGTGGGGCCAGTCCCTCGTCTTATGGAGGAGGTGGAGGAGTCTCAGTCTCCGGCGGCGGCTCCAGCTCACTCGGATCGCAAATAGCCAATAACTTGTTCTCAGGCTCGTCAGCGAGCCTGCCTGCCAATGTGCCGACAACGCCGACGCTTGAGCCGGAGGAACAGATTCAGAAACTGAATGAGCAATCGGTGGCGTTAGGCTTGGGACCCCTGCCAGCGCCACCAGCGCCGCGCCAGCCCAGGCAATGATTGCCTAAGGTTGAATACAAATCCGTCTCAGCGCACATGATTCAGGGCCGGCACTTTAACTCTCAGGCATGAACCCGGGCCCATCCGATAAAAAACTCAACGAAGCCCGCAGGCTGTTGGAGAGTTACGACTTGCCCCAAGCCGTGCAGGCTTATGAAAAGCTGGTTCAGCGGTTCCCACACAAAGCGCAGATTTGGTTTGAATATGGAGGCGCTGCCTGTGGCGCGGGCCAATCGGAACTGGCTGAACTGGCTTGGAACAAGGCCGTTGAACTGGAGCCGCGCAACGGCCAGCTCTTGCTCGACATTGGCCATCAATGCCAGCGTCTGCGCCTGCCGCAAAAGGCCCGGACCTGGTTTGAGAAGGCGGCCGCAGCCGATCCCCAGGGCATCAACCCCCGCATGGCCCTGGCGATTTTGTCCGAGCAGGAGCATCGTTTTCCGGAGGCTCGCGCGGCGGTTGCCTCCTGCCTGGCGATTGATCCCCGCGATGATCAGGCCCGCTTTTTTGCCGCCTTCCTCGACCGTCGCGAAAATAAAATCGAGGACGCCGAACGCCGGTTGCGTGATCTGATCGCTTCCAATCCCCAGCACCAGTACGTTCAGTATGCCAGCCGCTACGAATTGGCCGAAGTCCTCAACCGCACGGACCGCTTTGACGAAGCGATGCAAATGTTGCTTGAGGCCAAAAACCTCGTGCGACGCCTGGGGGACATCGAAGCGATGTTAAAGGAATACGACAATTACGCGGGCCGAAGCCACCGTTCAACCCTGGCATTGCCCAAAAATATCCTTCGCGCGTGGGCCAAAGAATTTCCCGAACGCGCCCGTTGCCCCGTGCCGCGAATGGCCTTCCTCGGAGGCCATCCCCGCAGCGGTACCACCCTTTTGGAGCAGATTCTGGGCGCGCACCCGGGCGTGGCGGCGTTGGATGAGCCGCGCGCCTTTGCCATGGTTGGCGTCAAGTTATTCAACGAATCACCCCAGCTTTCCGCCGCCCGTCTCAACATCATCCGCCGCCGCTATCTGGAAATGATCCAGAGTGAACGGGGCGGCAGCCTGGAGGGAAAATTGCTTCTGGACAAAAACCCCTCGCCCACCTTCAAGCTGTGCGTTTGGTTGCGCCTCTTCCCCGAACTGCGCGTCCTCATTGCGCTGCGCGATCCGCGTGACGTGGTCATCAGTTGCTATTTTCAGAATCTTCCTTTTAATCCCTTCAATGCAAACTTCCTCACTCTGGAGCGGACCGCCCGGCATTATGCCGATTTAATGGACGTCTGGCTGGCCGTGCGGCAATGGGAAGGTTTGGCCTGGATCGAGACGCGCTACGAAGACATCGTGGCCGGCCTCGAGAAGGAGGGCCGCCGGGTCAACGAATTCCTGGGATTAACCTGGGATCCGGCCCAGGCGCAATTCCACGAGAAAAGCAGCAAGAAACTGATGTTTGCCCCCACCTACCGCGACGCCAGCCAGCCCGTCTATGCCCGGGCCGTTGCCCGCTGGCGCGCCTACGAAAAACACCTTGCCCCCATCATGCCGATATTGGCCCCCTACTGCCGCGCCTTGGGCTATTCTTCCTGACTATTTTACCACGCAGCGCACAAAGTCCGCGAAGAAGAGAATTATCCTTCAGCCCTCAATCCTCAGCCTTTCCTGGGTCTTCGTGTTCTGATACGGTTTCCACAGTTATTCAACCGGCGGCGAGGAGAGCCCGAAGGACCAGCTCCCCGCAGCCGACGGTGAATAACTGTGCCGCGACAAAAATTTTGCGGCCTGCTAAT
>JBEKDI010000054.1:0-38447 GCA_050014435.1 Verrucomicrobiota bacterium
TGGAGTTTCATTTGGACAGCACACCGGCGTCGCCATGACCAACCTGTTTTCCAAAAATGCCATTTCGAGGAACATCTCCGAGGGAAACCCCTCTTAAAACCGGCTAATTTGGACAGCAGTGTCTAATCTAATCTAAGGTCTAAGGGGTCAAACCGTACAGTTGCGCGATTTAGCACTTGCCACTGGGTGTTTTTTGGGGCAGGATTGAGTTGGAGCGGGAGATGAGGTTTATGCTGTTGGTCTTTTCTCTAGCGTTGCAGGGAACCAAAAAAATTTGCCGATTGTTAGGTTTGGAAACATAGCTTTGATTTCAGATGAATTTATTCCTACCACAAAATTCGGAGACATGGAGGCATACTTAATCGAAGCGCGCTCGATTAAAGGCATTAGCGGATCACCTGTATTTGTTCTAAAACCAACCGACAATGGATGGAGAGCCTCCTTGCGCGGGTTAATGCACGGGCATTGGGACTTAAAGCCGGGAGCAATCATTGATGCCGACGATGGAAAAAGCGGAGGCGGTTCTATGAATATGGGAATTGCAATTGTGGTTCCTGCAAAAAAATATTAGAAACCCTCAACTGTGAACAATTAGGAAAAATCAGGGAAAAATCAGAGGTTGAATGGATTAAAAAAACTCACCTGAAGAGGATTAAAACACGTTCATTTTTTTGCGTCCATATCCAGATTGCCCGGCCAACTGGCCAGCCACAATCTGAGGCAACATTACCCAAAACGCATTGTTTACAGACATTTGTGAGCATTCTGACAGACTCGAATTGGATTTCTACGGCAGCATGGCGCGATAGAAACCGGCGGTGTTGGTCAGCGCCCTGGTGTCGGTGAATGTCCAGTTGCCATTGATGTCGGTAAAATTGGTGACGACTGGCTGCCAGTTGATTGGCGGGACAAGATTGCCCGCCGCCTGAAGCACATAGGCGTTTGTCGGCGTGCCGGTGAATTGAAATTCCACACCTTGCCCGGGAATCAGGCTGGCGCTCAGATTCTGCGGCGGCAACAGGCCTGTGACAGTGAAAACGCTGCTGGTCACGCTGCCGTAAGGACTCGTCACCACCACGTCGTAATTCGTCGCGGCGGGATAAAAGTTTGTCACCAAAAATGTGGGTCCCTGGATGTTTACCTTGCGAATTCGGCTGTGCGAGGTGTCCGCAATGAACAGGTTTCCGTAGGCATCCACAGCCACGCCATTGGGATTCTCCAGGATGGCATTCGTCGCCGCGCCGCCGTCGCCGGGATAGCTGTCGCCGCCGCCCGCCACGGTGGTGATGATGCCGTTGCTGCTGACTTCGCGGATGCGGTTGTTGTCGGTGTCCGCAAAGAGGATATTGCCGGAAACGTCCAGCGTCAGGCTGTGGGGCAGGGACAGCATCGCATTGGTGGCCGCGCCGCCATCGCCGGAGTAACCAGACCCGTTGAACCCCGCCACGGTGGTCATAATGCCGTTGGGAATGTTCGTTCCGTTTTCCTGCCATTGGTAGGTGAACGGCCCGGTGCCGGACACCTTTACGCTCAGCGTCGCATAGTTCCCCGCCAGCACCGTCTGGTCGCTGAGATCCTGCGTAATTATTGGCCCCGTTTGCGCGCCTGCCTCGACCGGGCCAAACAGCACCATAAAAAAAGCCGCCAAAGAGAGTTTCTGCAGACTTTTATATGCATTCATAAAACATGTATAATGTATATTCAATGCACATCCAATGTCATTACAATGTATTTACTTCATTTATTGAAGATTGTCAACGGATATTTTTAAATTCGCGGTTCGCCTTCGGAAGTTATTCAGCCACAGAAGAATACAATCGAAAAAACTTGCTAAAATCCCATTCTTTTGGACTCATTTTCGGCCTTTTTCAGGCTTTTTCTCACTTTTCGATATGAATTCACAGTGACCCGTGCCTATCCTCTCTCCATGCGAACGGCGATTTATCCCGGCAGTTTCGATCCTCTGACCAATGGCCACCTGGATCTGGTTCACCGCGCGGCCAAGCTTTTTGACCGCCTCATCGTCGCTGTGGCCCGCAATGACCGCAAGAAGGCGCTGTTCACGCTGAAGGAGCGGCTGGAACTCGTGCGGGTTGCTGTCGCCAAGATTCCGAAGGTGGAGGCGGATTCGTTTGACGGGTTGCTGGTCAATTACGTGGAGGAACAGAAGGGCCAGGCCATCATCCGGGGCTTGCGCGCGGTGTCGGATTTTGAGTTTGAATTTCAACTCGCTTTGATGAACCGTAAGTTAAACGAGCGGGTGGAAACGATTTTTATGATGCCCAAGGCCAGTTACACGTTTCTCAGTTCACGCATCGTCAAGGAGATCGCTGCCTTGGGAGGCAATGTGGATTGTTTTGTGCCGGAGCACGTCCGGCTGGCCTTGGCGCGCAAATTTCGGCAATAAACAGGGCGGCCGCATGGTTTTATGACCCGGCGGCGTTACGACGATGTCTTTGAAAGTGAATATCCGGCATTTGGAAGCGGGCGATGTTGCCTTGCGCGGGGAATTGACGGCGGAGGAGGCCGGCTTGGATCTCCAGGATGAATTGGTCCATGCCCGCCAGCCTTTGCGATATGATTTGACGGCGCAAAAGTCGGGCCGGGACATTTTGGTGCAGGGCCGGATCACGCTGGTGCTGGATTGCGAGTGCGCCCGGTGCTTGAAATCTTTCCAACAGCCAGTGGAATTGGGGCAGTGGACGACGCTGGTGCCGCTGGCCGGACCGGAAAAAGCCGCGGTCAAGGACGATTGCGTGGACTTGACGCCTTTCCTGCGGGAAGATATCCTCCTTGAGTTTCCGCAACATCCGTTGTGCGGACCCGATTGCGCCGGTCTGCCCAATCGTGGGGAGAAAAGTGCCAGACAATCCAAAGGCGCCAGCCAATCGCCCGGTTCGTCTGTTTGGTCGGAATTGAACAAACTGAAATTTTGAAAGACATAAATTATGGGAGTACCCAAACGCAAACCTTCGCACAGCCGCCAACGCATGCGGCGCGCCTACAATAGCAACCTGACTCTGCCGCAACTAAGCACCTGCCCGCAATGCGCCGCCCCTTACGTGCCGCACCGGGTCTGCCCGGCTTGCGGCTTTTACAACGGGCGCCAGGTCATCACGGTCAAGGCCAAGGCCTGAAGCAATTTAGGGCGTGGAAGTCCGGTTCTTCCGCGCTCTTTTGTTTATGCGCATGGTTGTGGATGTGATGGGCGGGGATCACGGGCCGGGAGTCGTCATAGACGGGGCGCGCCTCGCCCTGCAATCGCACCCCTCCATCACCGAACTGTTTCTGGTGGGGCGCGAAGAGGAGATCCGGGCCGGAATGGACCGAGCCGGCTTGCGCGATCCGCGCGTGCAAATCGTTCACGCCGGCGAATCGTTGACCATGGACGACAAACCCGT
This sequence comes from Verrucomicrobiota bacterium, assembly GCA_050014435.1. Taxonomy (GTDB): domain Bacteria; phylum Verrucomicrobiota; class Verrucomicrobiia; order Limisphaerales; family Palsa-1400; genus DASRLE01. The sequence goes on from JBEKDI010000054.1 coordinate 3,402, forward strand.
GGAAGCCCTGCGCCGCAAGAAGGATTGCTCCATCCTGCGCGCGGTGGATATGCTCAAGGAAGGCAGGGCCGATGCGCTGATTTCGCCCGGCAACACCGGCGGCATCGTGGCTGCAAGCACCATCAGGCTCCGGCCCCTGGACGGCTTGGACCGCCCCGGCATTGCTGCGGTCATTCCCGCGGCGCAGAACGAATTTGTCCTGCTGGATGCGGGCGCAAGCGTGGAATGCAGGCCCACTCATCTCCTGCACTTTGCCATCATGGGCAGTGTTTACTCGCGGGAAATCCTGGGCTATAAAAACCCACGGGTCGGCATATTGTCCAACGGCACCGAAGCCAACAAAGGCACCGAAACGACCCAGGAAGCCTTCAAATTGTGCAAAATGGCGGATCTGAACTTCATCGGCTACGTCGAAGGATACGATTTGTTTCATGACCGCGTCGATGTCGTGGTATGCGACGGATTCATCGGCAACATCGTGTTGAAGACCCTGGAGAGCTTCGCCAAGGGCTTGGGCGTGTGGCTCGGCAACGAAATCACCAAAAACCCCAAACGCATGCTGGGCGCCTTTCTCGTTAAAGGCGCCTTGCGCGTCATCAAACGCCGGACTGACCCCGATGCCCGGGGCGGAGCGCCTTTGCTCGGCCTCAACGGCATCGTCTTCAAGGCGCACGGCTCGGCCCGCGAACGCGCCATCATGAACGGAATCGGCCAGGCCATCCAGGCCGTGGAACATCACATCAATGACATGATTCGCAACGAAGCGGCCTGCGCCAACGAGCGCCTGGCGGCGGCCAAACCATGAAAACAATGCCAAAAAAGTTCAACAACCCGCGCGCCAGGCACAATTTCCAGGGCCGCACCTGCTCCATCCTGGCCGTCGGCTCCTACGTCCCCGAACGCGTGCTGGCCAACTCCCACTTTGAGAAAACGGTCAACACTTCCGATGAATGGATCACGACTCGCACCGGGATCAAGGAGCGCCGCATCGCCGCCAAAAACGAATTCACCTCGGATCTGGCCGCCAAGGCCGCCCTGCGCGCCATCGAACGCGCCAAAATCACTCCCGATCAAATCGACTTGATCGTGGTCGCCACTATCACGCCCGACATGCCGTTTCCATCCACGGCCTGCCTGGTGCAGGAAAAAATTGGCGCCCGTCGCGCCGCCGCCTTCGACATCCAGGCCGCCTGTTCCGGTTTCGTTTTTGGCTTGGAAGTCGGCCAGCAATTCATCATGTCCCGCACCTATGACACCGCCCTCGTCATTGGCGCTGACAAACTTTCCTGCATCGTCAACTGGAAAGACCGCAACACCTGCGTCCTCTTTGGCGACGGCGCGGGCGCGGCAATCTTGCGTCATCGTCCGCAAGCGCACGGCCTGCTCACCGCCTGCATGGGATCGGACGGCAGCCGGGCCGACCTGCTTTGCATGCCCGGAGGCGGCTCACACAACCCGGCCAGCCCGGAATCCCTGGCTGCTGGAATGCATTACCTGCACATGAAGGACGGCAGGGAAACCTTCAAGAGCGCCATCAACGCCATGTGTACGGCGGCCAGGGAAGTCCTGCGGCGTTGCGAACTGGATATTTCGCAAATCAAATGCATCATCCCCCATCAGGCCAACCGCCGCATCATCGATGCCGTGGCCGAACGGCTGGGGGCCGGGCAGGATCAACTCTTTGTCAACCTGCAAAAATTCGGCAACACCTCCGCCGCGTCGGTGGCCATTGCCCTGGACGACGCCGTGCAATGCGGCCGCATCCATCGGGGCGACCTGGTTTTGCTGATCGTCTTCGGCGCCGGCCTGACCTGGGGTGCAGCCGTTATTGAGTGGTAAACCCACCCATGAAAATGACAAAGCCAAAGAAACCCATCGAGGCGCTGATTCTCAACCTGCGAAGTCAGAAGGTGATTCTGGATACGGATCTGGCGGAGCTTTACGGTGTGCCGACGAAGGTTTTCAACCAGGCGGTAAAACGCAACGCGGAGCGGTTTCCCGAGGATTTCTGTTTCCGGCTGACCTTGGAGGAAGCAGAGGCGGTGCAGCGTTCAAGGTCACAATTTGTGACCTTGAAACGGGGACAGAATCTCAAATACGCGCCCTGCGCTTTCACCGAACATGGCGCCATCATGGCGGCGACAATTTTGAACAGTCCCGAAGCGGTGGCGATGAGCGTGTTTGTGGTGCGGGCGTTTATGCAGATGCGCGAGCGGCTGATCGCCAACCCAGCAATTCTCAAGCGGCTGGCGGAGATGGACAAGACCTTGCTGGAACACGATTCAGCGTTGCGCCCCATCTGGACAAAGCTGCAACCGCTTCTGGCTCCGCCTCCTGATCCGCCCCGGCCGGAAATAGGCTTTCACATCAAAGAAGATCCCGCGCCGTATCGATTCAGCAGAAAGCGGCGGCCCACTCTATGAGAGGCTTCGAAAAAACAGGCCATCGTCAATTTGCTGTCGTCAATTCGCTTGCAGGTTTTGCCGCGAAACGGCTGGACGACGTGGTCGAGTGGAGATGGAGCCTCTGACCTCCGATAATACCGGGCGCAGGACCGGTGCTTGCCATTGGTTGCAAAACCGCTACGACGAGATGTGGTCGTCGTCCATTGGCAACATAAGGACAGGGAAGGTTGAATTGGATCCCGTTCTGTCCCGGGGCCTGGTTGATCACCGGCGTGGCATGACGCTCATCGCCCGGCCGTCGGCAATGGTGCGGGAGAGAGTTGGGGCGTTACTTCGCGAATTGCGACGCCTTGAACCGTATCAATACTACTACACTCCATCGGACCTTCACATCACCATGCTGTCGCTCTTTACCGCCACGGTTGCGCCCGAGCCTTTCTTTGCCCGAACAGAACGTTATGTGTCCGCGGCGGATGCGGCCTTGCGCATTGCCGGTCCAATCTTGATTGAATTTGCCGGCCTTACCGTGTCGCCGGGCGCCATTTTGGTCCAGGGTTTCATCGAGGACGAGGCCTTGAACGACATCCGCGACAATCTTCGCCGGGAACTCCGCGTTCGCGGCCTGGCGAAGAGCCTGGATGGGCGGTATCGATTGGAAACCGCCCACATGACTGTTGTCCGATTTCGAGCCGCGCTGCGTGACGGCACAAAGTTGGCTGCCGCCCTCGAACGCTTGCGAAGCCGGCGATTTGGGACCACCAACATTCGGAACCTCAGCCTCACGAAAAACGATTGGTATATGACCCGTCAAGTACTGGAAACGGTAAAGCGTTACCGGCTGCTTCCCGTCGCCTGATCTTCATGGATCACTCCAGCCTTTTCACGTTCGTTTAGCTTTTCTCCCGCTCTGGTCCGGGAGGCTCCAGGAGCGTCACAACTTCCTCGGCAAAAAGATTGGGCAGAACCCCGACCTTGCCGCGCGCGCTGAAACACGCGTCGCGGATGCTGGAGGCGCCCATCTCGCGGCAGAATTCGCGGAAGTCCAGCAGGGACAGGAAATGCAGGTTCGTCGTACGATACCAGGGTTGGGGAAGGGATTTGGTGACAGGGGTGCGCCCTTGAAACAGAATCTGCAACCGCACGCGGTAATGGGCGAAGTTGCTGTAGGCGATGATGACCCGGCCCCCGACGCGAAAGGCTTCCCGCAGAATCTCTGCCGGCGAAATCAATTCCTGAAACGTGCCGAGCAACAGCACGTAATCAAACGAATGGTCGCCATACTGGTCCAGGCCCTCCGCAATGTTGCCTTGATGCACGACCAGCCCGCGCTGGATGCAGCCGGCCACCAATGCCGGGTCAATCTCCACGCCCTCGGCCACGGCGTGTCTGGCGCGGACGACCTGTTCCAGGAAAGCGCCGTCGCCCGTCCCCAGGTCCAGCACGCGCGCCCCGTCAGGTATCCAGTCCAGAACCGTTTCGTAAATTCCCGGGTGCATGGCTCAGCTAAACCGCCGCCCCGGCTGGCTTGGCGCCGGCGTGGCGATACTCATTGTCCAGGTAATGATGCACAACGTTGTCCAGTTCCGGGTTTCGGATCATGAACGAATCGTGTCCGTAAAGCGTTTCGAGGTTGATGTAGGTGGCGGCCACGCGGGCGCGCTTGAGCAGGCGCACCAATTCCCGCGATTGCGCCGGAGGATAAAGCCAGTCGGAGGCAAACGAGATCACCAGAAAACGCGCTTTGATCCGGCGCAGCACTTCCTCCTGCGGTTCGCCGCCAAACAAATCGAACTGATCCAGCGCCTTGGTCAGGTAAATATAAGAATTCGGATCGAACCGGCTCACGAAGCTTTCCCCCTGATGGTGGAGATAACTTTCGACGCTGAACAGCGCCTCGTCGTCGGCTTCGGCAGTGCCCGGGGCTTGCAAGGTGCGGCCGAATTTCCGCGTCATGGCGTACTCGCTGAGATACGTGACGTGCCCCACCATGCGGGCCACCGCCAGGCCGTGATTGGGGCCGTGGTCGGGCGTGTAATCACCGCCGTTCCAATTCGGATCAGTCATGATGGCGCGGCGCCCGATTTCATTGTATGCAATCTGCATCGCGTTGTGCGAGGCGCAGGTGGCGATGGGCACGCAAACGCGGACCAACTCCGGAAAATTCACCGCCCAAGCCAACGCCTGCATGCCGCCCATCGAACCACCAATGGCGGCGAACAGCCGCGGGATGCCCAAATGTTCGATGAGTTTGGCCTGCACCGTCACCATGTCGCGGACGGTGACGGGCGGAAACTCCATGCCGTAAGGCTTGCCCGTGTCGGGCCGGGGCGACATCGGGCCGGTCGTCCCGTCGCAGCCGCCCAGCACGTTGGAGCAAATGACGAAGAACTTGTTGGTGTCAATCGCCTTGCCCGGACCGACGTGATAATCCCACCAACCTGGACGTCCCGTCTCCGGATGCAGTCCGGCCGCGTGCGCCGTCCCCGACAATGCATGGCAGACGAGGACGGCGTTATCTCGCTTGGCCGAGAGTGTTCCCAGCGTTTGGTACGACACTTCCACCTGATCAAAAGTGAACCCCGACTGGAGCCGCACTCCGCGCAGGACGGCGGATTGGGTTTGAGTCACCCCCAGGTCCGATTTATACCCCGTGATCTTTTGGTCCTGAAGATCGCCCTGGATGATGCTGGCGGAAGGTTTCATTTATTTGGCCAGGTGCTTCCTAATCTTAATCTTAATCCTAATCTTAATCTTCTTCGTGCAACCGCATCAAGATTTTGCCGCCCGCAATGCCTGGTCAATGTCCGCCTTGATGTCTTCCACGTCCTCAAGGCCGATGGAAAGGCGGACGTAATCAGGCGTGGCGCCGGTTTCCTCCAATTCGGCAGGTGACAACTGCGAGTGTGTCGTGGAGGCCGGATGAATCACCAGCGATTTGGCGTCGCCGATGTTGGCCAGGTGCGAGAGCAGCTTGACCGAGTTGATGAACTTCTTGCCCGCCTCCAGCCCACCCTTGATGCCGAAGCCGACGAGGCCGCCGAAGCCTCGCTTCAGGTATTTGGAGGCAATTGCGTGGCTCGGATCGTCGGGCAAGCCTGGATAGGCCACCCATTTGACCAGCGGATGCGTTTTGAGCCAGCGGGCGATTTCCAGCGCGTTGGCCGAATGCTGCTTTTGCCGGAGCGGCAACGTTTCCAGTCCCTGCAAAAAGAGGAACGAGTTGAACGGGCTGAGCGCCGCGCCGGTGTCGCGCAACAACGTCACGCGCACCTTGAGAATGAAAGCTACGTTGCCCAGGCCGGGCACGTTGCTCAATGCGTCCCAATAGACCAAGCCATGATAGCTCGGATCGGGTTCGGTGAACTCCGGGAATTTGCCGTTGTTCCACTTGAATTTGCCGGAATCCACGATGACGCCGCCGATGCTGGTGCCATGGCCGCCGACGTATTTCGTGGCTGACGTGGCAATGATGTCCGCCCCAAAATCAAAGGGACGGACCAGGCCGACGCCGACAGTGTTGTCAATCACCAGCGGGATGCCGTTTTCATGAGCAATCTTGGCCAGGGCCTCGAAGTCCGGGACGTTCAACTTTGGATTGCCGATGGTTTCGGCGTAAAGCGCCTTGGTTTTCGGCGTGATGGCTTTGCGGAACGCTTCGGGGTCGCGCGAATTGACGAATTTCACCGTGCGGCCCAGCTTGGGAAACGTGTAGTGAAACAGCGCATAAGTGCCGCCATACAGATTGTCTCCCGACACAATCTCGTCGCCCAACTGCGTGATTGCCAGCAGCGCATAGGTGATGGCGGCCGCGCCTGACGCCAACCCCAACGCGCCGGTGCCCCCTTCGAGGGCGGCGATGCGCTGTTCGAAGACATCGGTCGTCGGGTTCATAATGCGGGTGTAGATGTTGCCGAATTCCTTCAACGCGAACAGATTGGCCGCGTGCTCGGTGTTTTTGAAAACATAGGAAGTCGTCTGGTAAATCGGCACGGCGCGCGCCGTGGTGGTCGGATCCGGGACCTGGCCGGCGTGCAATGCGATGGTGCTCAAACCTTGGGATGTAGTGCTCATAAATAATGTTAGTCAGATATAATGTTGTTGAACAGGCTGGGTGCCGGGATGTCTGGTGTGAACCGGCGCGTTAGGAGGAACGGGACGCGAATCAAACACAAGCCGTCGTCCGGCCCCCAGCATAATCTGGTTCGCGCTTAGAACTCCCATTTGGTCGTAAGGCCCCAAACTCCGTTGGCCTGATGATTCAACACGTTGCCAAAGTGGCCGTAACCCACCGCGAGCGTCAAGTGATTGTTCACCACATAAGCGGCATCGATTGTCGCCCAGTCGCCCTCCCTCTTCACCAGGTTGCCGATGGCCTGATAATCCCGCGGCATCTCTTTGTACTCCGCCGCCAGCGCGAAATTGCTGGTGACGAACACCACCAAATTGCCTTCAAAGACCGCGCTGTAGCTGTGGGTGAATCCTCCCAAACCATCCCAGACCGCCTCCGTGGCGCGACCGCCCAGTTCCAGCAGAACGGGCCGCGGCAGTTGCGTGAAGAGCTTCGAGGCGTAGAGCGTGTAATCCACCCCTTGTTCACGCGAGAGACCGTGCTGGCCCAGCAAGTCCACGCCGGCTCCCGATTCGACTTCGTTTCTTACCTCGGTGATGCCGTCATTGTATTTGTAATGCACCCCGGCGGTCAGCGCCGGAATCCATTTCTCGTCAAACTCGCCTTCCTTGAGGATTTGCAGCCGGGCATTGAAGTTGTGCAGTTGCACCTCGTCTTGGTGATAATTGACGAGGCCGGCGTTTCTCAACGCCAGAGGCAGGTCCCCCAGACCCAGGCGGTCCCAGCCGTAGCCAAGTTCAAGGCGCTTGAACGGCGCTTCGGTGACTGTAAACGCTTCGACGTCCTTATCGGATCCGAGGCTGATGTAAGAAAACCCCACGGCGGGCAGGCCCACGGCCTGCCCGCCTCGCGGTGGATTAACAATGTAAGCCGAGAGCGTCGAGAAAATGCCGCCGCTGCCTTCGATCTGATGCAACGGCAAAGGCGCCGGTTTTTCCGCGCTTGCCTGGGAAGGGATTTGGGGAGGGGGTTGATTGGTGGACTGAGCGTCGTCCGCCTTTAGTGTCAGAGCAGGCAGAGCAGCGACCGCCAGCGCCAGCAACAGCGCGGGCGGACGGAAGTTACGTGGATTGATTCGGATATACGGATTTATTTTCATTTTTCGTTGAGTTTTGCCAGCAGACCTCCGATCGCTCGGTCAGCCTGTTGTCGAGTTTTTCTTCGTTTGATTTTGCCTCCAGTGTTCTGGCAGGCTGCTAGTCTTTTAAAAGTTCAAGCCTGTCCTGACACTTGTTTGCGCGCCTCGTCGGCCAGCGCGGTGCTTAGATAGCGTTCGCCGGTGCTGCAGCCGATCGTCACGATCAATTTGCCCTTGTTCTCGGGGCGCTTGGCCACTTGCAGCGCCGCCCATACGTTCGCCCCGGTCGAGATGCCCGCGAGAATTCCGTCCTCGTTTGCCAGCCTGCGCGCCGTGGCAATCGCGTCCTCGTTGCTGACCGTGATGACGTCGTCCACCACTTGCAGGTTCAGGTTTTTCGGCACAAAGCCCGCGCCCGTGCCCTGAATTTTGTGCGGGCCGGGTTTGACCGGCTGTCCGTTGCGCGTTTGCGTGATGACCGGCGAACCCTCCGGCTCGACCGCGATGGAACGAAAACTTTTCTTGCGCGACTTGATCACTTCGCTGATGCCGGTGAGCGTTCCACCCGTGCCGACGGCGGAAACCAGGATGTCCGCCCTTCCATCCGTGTCCGACCAGATTTCCTCGGCGGTCGTCCGACGGTGGATTTCGGGATTGGCTGGATTGTTGAACTGCTGGGGAATCCACGAATCGGCGATTTCCTTGTTCAGGTCCTCCGCCTTCTTGATCGCGCCTTTCATTCCATCCGGGCCGGGTGTCAACACCAACTTTGCCCCGAGCAATGCCAGCAGCGTGCGCCGCTCCAGGCTCATGGTTTCGGGCATGGTGAGAATCAGCTTGTAACCCTTCGCCGCCGCCACGAACGCCAGCGCGATGCCGGTGTTCCCGGAAGTCGGTTCAATGATGGTGGTGCCTGGCTTGAGAATTCCGTCGCGCTCCGCCGCCGCGATCATGGCAATGCCGATGCGGTCTTTGACGCTGCCGAGGGGATTGAAGAACTCGCCCTTCAACGCAATCGTGGCATCCACGCCCGCAGCGACACGGTTGACTTTGATCAGCGGGGTGCGTCCCACTGTGCTGATAATATCCTGATAAATAGGCATAAATATTCCTTTCAATTTGCGGTTCGGTTTAAGTTATCTATCTCTATCAATATAATAGAGATTAACATTCGCCTTGGAAACGTGCAAGCCACAATTGTTGCTATTTTCTTAGCATAAATTGCTCAACGCCAAACTTGAATCCGATGCTTTTTCCGTCTCCGCCTCCCTTTTCAACCGCTCGGCTTCCTCTGACTTCGCCTCCTGTCGTAAAACCGTGTTCGCCTTCATCTCTGCAATCCTGGCTTCTACGTCTATCCTCGGAACGTATCGCCTGAGACAATCCCTGAAATCGTCTATCCGGTAGCCCCTTTTGATCTCCTCTCCAATCCGTATTGCCACCGGCCTGATGCCGTAAGGCCGGAGCGTCTGCGCCAGGAGCGATTCATCGAGCGCATTGCCCTCGAAGAACTGCGAGGCCAGCCAATCACCTTCTCCGCGCAAACACGCCGCCATGGAGCGGCTGAACATCTTGTCCCTGCCGGATTCCACGAAGATGGTCAGGATATCGAGCAAAAGCCCCGCGCCCTGCAAATCGCAGTTCTGAGATGAGGTCAGGAACAGCGCCGCCTGAGCCGCTCTCTCAAACCATTCCGGCCCGGCCATGCGCGCCAGCACAAAAAGAGGCTCAAAGGTATCGGCGGCCCTGTCATTCAAACCGGGGACCGTTTCCAGGGCCGCCTTGGCAATAAGTTCGCTGTTATCGTCGGCAAAACGGACGCATTTTGACGTAATCGGCTCCGGCTTGAAATCCGTCAGCGGCGCGCATTTTTCAGTGACGAGTTTCCGCTCCAATCGCACCACGATGGACCTGTCCGCGATGGTGTCCGGGACGCGCCCGATCATGGCGATCACTTTCGGGCACCAGCAACTGTAGCGCACTAAGCTCGAATTGAGCTTTTCGTCGTTTATCGGATCCCCTTCTTCCTTTGCCTGGCCGGCTTTTGCCTTTGGGCTGCGGGCTTTACCGCCGGACAAGCGCAAAACGTATGCGGTTCGCCAGGTGTTGCCGCAATTGAGGATGCCGCGCATGACGCTGTTTCCGCCCAAAAAAGTGTCGGCCTCGTCGATGAGCAGGGTCGGTCCGGCGTCGTCGATCGCCCTGAACAGGGCGCTGACAGTGATGTTGGAGGCGACGAGCGCCCTGCACGCCAGCCCGGCCAGGACGGACAGGAGGGTGGTCTTGCCGCATCGTTTCTCAGGCGATTCAATCGACACGTAAGCCACGGCATCCCGCGTGTCGAAGACGTAAGTGTGGACCACCCACAGCGCGAGGGCCGCTGCGGCGTGTTCCGAAAGGACAACATGCGACCGGATGGCCGCTGAAATCTCGTCGAGCAACGCCCCGAGTTCGACGGGTTCGGCGGCGGGTTGGGGTTTGGTGAACTGGAACGATTGGCCGGTGTTTTCTTTCATATTCTTTATGGTTTCATTGTTCATTAGACGAAGTATATGTTTACAGCATCAATTAGTAAAGCACTATTTGAAAGCATTTTTAAAATAATCTTCACTTTTGCGGTCAAAGTGGATTAATGGCCTGAACTGCAAAGAGTTAGGAGTTTTAACCGCGGAATACGAATCCCGAACCACGAAAGCTGTCCCCCCGCAAAAGCATTCGGGGTTCGGGGTTGACGCCGGAAAAACCATCGACGGCAGGCACCAAAACGTGCAAACCTACGGTTTTCTGACACCTTTGGCGGCTTGACGACTCTGACACTCTTGAACCTTCCCAATTCTTCGCCGCGCTTCAACTGCCCGGGCAATCGTGGCTCCAAAATTCGGAACACACTGGTGTTGCTCCAGATGGAATTTCCCCGGATCAAGCCATATTATTTCAGTGTGTTTTTGATGAGAATAATTATGTATTACATCGCCCTCATCTGCAATATCGGCAATAAAGATGATGCCTGGAATAACCCGGTGTTCTTCCTCGTCACTGATTTCGTAGGTTCCGATCGGCTCCAGCGGATGAGGCAGGATCAAATCAACTCCAAAATCATCTTTATACGCCCGCGTTAAACAGTCAGTGAACGATTCACCCAGCCCAATTACGGCCCTGCATCTCGAGTGGGCATGGCGTTAAAGGCCGGCGACCCTTCAACCACCGCCCGCCTTGAAGGAATGTAACGGGTCTGTTGCGGCCTTGTTACGTTTTTTGTTACGGGTTAAGTCGTTGACTATCAACCGTGTAACGGGTGTTACGGGGTTTTTGGACTTATGTATCAATTATCCCATTATCCATTGTCAATTATCCATTGTCCATTGTCCTTCAATCTGCCGTCAGAAAGGCTTCCCCATGGTTCCCGCATTTCGAGTGGTGCGTGGTTAAAAACTCTGAAAGTTGTATTGGCCGCATTGGCCCCCCTTCGTTTCCTTTGCGACCTTGGTGTTTAAAAAGTCTGAATCCAATCCCCATCCTGCCTTCCTGTCTTTGCTTGCGCCTGCGTTCCTCTTGATCGAGCGCGGTCGTTTTCGAGTAATTACGACCTGTTACGACCTGTTTCGACTAAAAATAAGAACCGTAAAAGCCGTAAAATGGATTGTTGCCCTTTTTCCGTTGCAAACCGCTGCCAGCAAATCCATTCCAACCGAAATAGGCGGAAATCCACTGAAAACGTCGAGAGACCAGTTTTATGCAAATGCTTCCGTGGGCGGATGGGGCTGGTATGGGGCTTCGAGCCGGGTGATTTCTTCGGGTGTCAGTTTGACGGAAAGGGCGGCGACGGCGTCGTCCAGGTGATGGGGCTTGGTAGCGCCGACTATCGGGGAGGTGACGACCGGCTTATGCAGTAGCCAGGCAAGGGCGATTTGCGAGGGCGGGAGCTTTCGCTCCTTGGCGATCTCGTTGACGCGGTCGATGACGGGTTTGTCGATGTCGGCTGTTTTGGTGAAGAGTTTTTGGGCGAAGGCATCGGTTCGGGCGCGTTCGGTGGGGGCGTCCGCCGACCAGGGGCGGGCCAGTCTGCCACGGGCCAACGGCGACCACGGGGTCACGGCCACGCCTTCGGACAGGCAGAGCGGAAGCATTTCGCGCTCTTCTTCGCGATAGAGCAGGTTGTAGTAGTTCTGCATGGAGACAAACTTCGCCCAGCCGTTGGCGCGTTGAATGGCGAGCGCTTTCATCATTTGCCAGGCATGCATGGAGGATGCGCCGAGGTAGCGGACTTTGCCGGCGCGCACAACGTCGTTGAGCGCTTCAAGGCTCTCCTCCAGCGGGGTGTCGTAATCGAAGCGGTGGATGATGTAGAGGTCGATGTAGTCGGTGCCAAGGCGCTTGAGGCTCTGACTGACTTCGAAGAGGATGGCTTTGCGGGACAGGCCGCGGCCATTGGGGCCGGGGCGCATGGGGGAATTGACCTTGGTGGCGATGACCAAATCGTCGCGGACGGCAAAATCACGGATGGCGCGTCCCAGCACCGCCTCGCTTTCGCCGTTGGAATAGACGTTGGCGGTGTCGAGGAAGTTCACGCCCAGTTCGAGTGCGCGCTGGATAAAGGGGCGGCTGTCCTGCTCGCTCAAAGTCCAGGGCCAGGTGAGCATGCCCGGTGTTTTGGGCTGGCCGTAGCTCATGCAGCCCAGGCAAAGGCGCGACACTTGAAGCCCCGTATTTCCAAGTCTTACGTAATTCATATCAATCTTGGTAACTATTTTAACGCAAAGGCGCAAGGGTGCAAAGACGCAATCAACGCATTGATTCTAAATTGAAAATTTGTCATTGAGAATTTCTCATTTGCCATCCGAAGAACCGTTCGGTGAGGAAGCTCCTTTCACCTTTTAAGAGGCGCGATGCCGTTGGTCATCATGGGATTGTCGGCTCTCCAGCCGCCGCCCAAAGCCTTGATCAACTGCACGGACGTCACCATGCGCTCGCCGTTCAATTGATAGGCCGTTATTTCATTTTCCAGCATGGTCCTGTCCGCCACGACCACTTCGAGGTAGCTGGCCAGGCCTTCCTTGTAGCGCTCCCGCGAAAGTTCGGAGCCTTTCCTGGCCCCTGCGACGGCGCGCATTTGCGCCTCGTATTGTTCGGTGAGCAGGCGCAATCCGGCCAGGCTGTCTTCCACCTCGTGGAACGCGACCAGCACCTGCGCTCGATATTGCGCCACGGCCTCTTCGTAAGCCGCCCTGGCCTGTTGCACGCCGGCTCGGACGCGGCCGCCTTCAAAAATAGGGATGGTGATGTTTGGGCCGTAGCTCCAGATGCGGTTTTCCCAATTGAAGACGTCCTTGAGCGCCGCGCTTTCCGTGCCGGCGTAGCCTGTCAATTGAATGGCCGGGAAGTAAGCCGCCTTGGCCACGCCTATTCCCTCGCTGGCTGCCGCCATGGCGCGTTCCGCCTCCGCCACGTCGGGCCGCCTTTCCAGGAGATCGGCCGGCAGGGCGACTGGAATGGCTGGAGGCCGGTAGAGGCGCACGGTTTCCGCGACGGAGAAATTGGCCGGGGGCCGGCCGCAAAGCGTAGCGAGGGCATTCTCCAGTTGGGCGCGGTTCAAATCAAGCCCCACGTAGTCGGCTTGGGCCGAGGCCAACTCCGTTTCGGCCTCCGCAACGTCCACCGCGCTGTAAGCGCCGCCGGCATGCAGGGAATCGACCAGGGTGAGATTTTTTTTGCGCAACTCAATCGTCTCGGCCACGACGTGGCGGTCCAGGTCGATGGACCGAATCATGAAATAGGTCTGCGCCACGTCGGCCTGGAGGGAAAGCAGGATGCTCTGATACGCGGCAGCGCTGGCTTGGGCCTGTTCGCGCGCGGCCCGGAATGAGCGCCGGACACGCCCCCACAGATCGACCTCGTAGCTGAGATCGAGGGGCAGGACGAAATCATTGGCGGAATAGCCGGTGAGGGCGCTGCCCGGCGGCAAAGGGCGGCCCGGCGAATAGCGCGTGCGGTTCCCATAAGGATCCGAGGTCAGAATGGGGGAAAGGTCAGCCCGGCTGATGCGGGCAGTGGCGCGGGCTTCCTCCACGCGTTCGAAAGCGGCGCGAAGGTTCGGGCTGTTGGTGGTGGCTTCCAATTCCAGCCCGGTCAGGACGGGGTCATCATAAACTTCCCAAAAACTCTGTTTGATCTCGGCATCGCGGGGCTGGCCCTCTTTCCAGGGGGACGCAGCCTTCCACGCGTGGGGCGCCGGGGTGGAAGGAGGCCCCTCGTAATCAGGCCCCACCGCGCAACCTCCCAAGACCAGCAGATACAGCAAGACTGTCCCGGCGCGGCGGCCCGGTCGCCTGGGACGAAACTTATTCATGGGCGGATTTGACGTCGTCCTTCGCGGCTGTCGCTACACGCACCTTGCTGCCGGCTTCAAGGGAATCGGACGGGTTGATGATGACGTTGTCAGTTTCGGAAAGGCCGTGGACGATTTCGACCGTTGTGCCGTAGTCCCGGCCCACCGTCAGGTCGATCAGATGGACGATACCGTTGGAATCCACCACCCCAGCCTGCATTCCCTGGTCGTTGCGGAAAAGCAGCGTATTGACGGGCACGACGACGGGGTTGACGCCTGTGGCCAGGTTGATGCGCGCCATGGTGTGCGCGCCCGGAAACAATATGGCGTCGTGGTTGGACACCAGAATTTCCGTCAGGAGCGTGCGGGAGACGGGATCAATCGCGCCGGCGGTGCGGTCCACGATGCCGGTGAAGGTCTGTCCGGGCAGTTCGGAGAAGGTCAACGTCGCCGTATCGTTCGACTTGACCATCTGGCTGTAAGCTTGCGGCAAACTGACATAAACGCGCAAAGGGTCGATCCGGGCCAGCCGGAAAATCTCACGGGACGATCCGGCGGTGATGAGAGTGCCCGCGTCCATGGTGCGGGCGGTGATGATGCCGGCAAAGGGTGCTGTCAATACTTTGAACTTGGTCAACTCCTTCAGGCGGTTGACGTTGGCCTCGGCCGCGGACACGTTGGCCTGTTGCGCGTGCCAGGTCGCCACCCGCACGTCAGTGTCCTGCTGCGAAACCGAATCGCTCTGACGCAATCGCTGCCAGCGGTCGGAGGAAATGCGGGCGATTTCCAGGTTGGCCCTGGCCTGGGCGAGCGCGGCGTCGGCTTGCTTGAGTTCCTCGTCCAATTCGGGCGTTTCGATCTCCGCCAGGGGCTGCCCCGCCTGGACGCGCGTGCCGATATCCGTAAGCCAATGGTTGAGATAACCGCTGACGCGCGCGTAAATGGGGGCCTCCTCGAACGCGGTGATGTTTCCCGGCAGTTCAAGCTGGATCTGCGCCTCGGTGCGCTTGGGATGAATCACGCTCACCGTTGGAATCGTGTTCTCCACTGTCTCGCGCTCGAGTTGCGCGCGATCCCGGACGCGGGACCAAACGGTGACGGCGGTTGCCACAATTAATAGCAGCCCGAACACCGCCAGCACGAACCACGGCGTTCGCCCCGGAGGCCCTGGAGGTTTGGTGGGAGCGTCGGCGCCTCCCAACTCCCGTCCGTGCGGCGCAGCGGGCGCAGGAGAAGAGGCCCCGGGTTTTGTTTCGATTTCTTTCATAGATTTCAAGTCGTCCACGTCGTTGCCGGAGTTGCGCCGTGGTTGTCGCTCCGGCTTCGGATCATGCAGAAAATAACCGGAACGAAAAAGAGCGTTGCGACCGTGGCGAAGAACAGCCCGCCAATGACGGCCCGGCCCAGCGGCGCGTTCTGCTCGCCGCCTTCGCCCAGGCCGATTGCCATCGGGACCATGCCGATGATCATCGCCAGGGCCGTCATCACCACCGGGCGCAACCGGATGTAACCGGCGTCCAGCGCGGCGGTGAAGGCATTGCCCGTCTCCTCAAGGCGCTCCTTGGCGAACGTGACCACCAGGATGCTGTTGGAAGTCGCCACGCCGATGCTCATGACGGCTCCCATGAGCGAGGGCACGTTGAGGGTGGTGCGCGTCAGGAAAAGCATCCAGACAATGCCGCACAGTGCACCCGGCAGGGCCGTAATGATGATGAATGGATCGCTCCAGGATTGGAAGTTCATCACGATCAGCAGATAAACCAGCGCGATGGCAAAGAGCAAGCCCAACCCCAGGCCGAGGAAGGAGGAATGCATCGTCTCCACCTGCCCCCGCACGATGATCGAACTGCCGCGGGGCAACTGCTTCTCGGCCCTGGCCACAATCCCCTTGAAACTCTTGGCCACGCTGCCTAGGTCGCGCCCTTGCACCTCCCCATAAACGTCAATCACGGGCTGGATATCGTAATGGCTGACCACGCCTTGCTCCGCGTGGCGCGAAAATGTGGCCAGGTTCCCCAGCAACTGCGGAGCGGCCCCACTCGGCCCCGTTACCGGGATGCCGGCCAGCTCCTGCAAGGTATCGAGCCGGTACTGGGGCGTTTGCGCCGCCACTTGATAACTCATGCCATTATTCGGATTCAGATAAAACGAAGGCGCAGTCTGAAAACTGCCGCTGAGGGCTACGAGCAGGCTGGACGCGACGTCCCGCTGGGTGAATCCGACCTCCTGCACTTTGGTGCGGTCGGTCTTCACTTGCAGGCTGGGCAGATCGAACATCTGCTGCACATGCACGTCCACCGCGCCGGGAACCTGACGAAGCTGATCCGCGATTTCCCTGGCGACGGCGTAATTCTTTTCCTGCTCGCGTCCGACGACCTGAATATCAATCGGCGAGGGCAAGCCGAAATTCAAGACCTGGCTGACGATGTCGGCCGGCTGGAAATAGAACGATACACCCGGAAAATCCACGTTCAGATCATGGCGCAGTTTTCGAATGTAGCCTGCGGTGGGATGATGTTTTTCCCGGTTGAGCGAGATGAGTATTTCGGCGTCGAACGGCCCGATGGTCCCTCCATTGTTGTACGAAACGTTGATGCCGCTGACAGGCAGGCCGATGTTATCCACGATGCTTTCCAATTCCCCGGGCAGAATGGTCCGCCGGATGACCTTTTCCACGTGATCGCACAACACCGCGGTTTCCTCCACCCGCGTGCCCGTTTTGGCGCGGACATGGAGCCGCATCTGGCCGGCGTCCACCTTGGGGAAAAAATCCTCGCCGAGAAACGGCATCAGAAGGAACGACGCCGCGCAGAAGGCCAGGAAACAAACGGCGAAACGCCCGCGGTGGTGCAGGCAGGCGTTGAGCCAGTTGCGGTAGGCGGTGCGCAGCCGTTCAAAGCCGCGTTCAAACCCGGCGTGGAACCGCCCGAACCAGCCCTTGGCTTCCGTGCCGGTCTCATGCACGTGGCGGCGGAGGAAGAACATGACCAGGGTCGGCACCACGGTGCGCGACAGGAAATACGAAGCCAGCATGGCAAACACCACCGCCTCGGCCAGCGGCACGAACAGGTAGCGCGCCGTTCCTGTCAAAAAGAACATCGGGACGAACACAATGCAGATGCACAAGGTCGAGACAAAGGCCGGCACGGCGATTTGGGACGCGCCGTCCAGGATGGCGGTGCGCAGTTCCTTTCCCTGGCGCAGGTTGCGCTCGATGTTCTCGATTTCGACCGTCGCGTCGTCCACCAGGATGCCCACCGCCAGCGCCAAGCCGCCCAGGGTCATGATGTTCAGCGTCTCTCCCAGGGCGCTGAGAGTGATGATGGAACAGAGGATGGCCAGCGGAATCGAGATGACGATGACAAAAGTTGTCCGCCAATTGCCCAGGAAAATCAGGATCATGATGGCCGTCAGGCAGGCGGCGATGACCGCTTCCTTGATGACCGATTGCACGGCGGCCCGCACGAACAACGATTGATCGAGCAGGGTGCGGATTTCAAACGCGGACGGCAGGGTTTTGGCCACCTGCGGCACGGCTTTCTTGATGCGCGCCACAATGTCCAGGGTGGAGGCCGCGCCGGATTTGATGATCGTCAAGAGCGAGGCGCGGACGCCGTCGCTGCGCACGATGTTTTGCTGGACAGCGTATCCGTCGCGCACATGGGCCACGTCCCGGATGTAAATCATGTGGCCGTTGATCTGTTTGAGCGGGAGATTGTTCAACTCCTCCACGGAGAGCGGGCTGCCGTTTAACTCGACGGCGTACTCGGCGCTTCCGATCTTCTCCGTGCCGGCCGGGAGAATGAGGTTTTCCGCGCCGATGGCGTTAACGACATCGTTGGGGGAGAGACCCGTTCCGTTTAGGGCTGAATTGTCAATATCGACCATGATCTGGCGGGCTTTGCCGCCATAGGGATAAGGCATGGAGGCCCCTTGCACCGTGGCCAGGCCGATGCGGAGAAAATTCATTCCCAGATCGTTAACCTGCGCTTCCGAGAGCGTCTTGCTGCTCAAGCTCAATTGCAAAATGGGAACGCTGGAGGCGTTGTAGCTGATGATGAGCGGCGGGGTGATCCCCGGCGGCAGGACGCGCAGGGTTGACTGGGAAATGGCGGTGATTTGCGCGATGGCCATGTCGATTTTCACGTTGGGATGGAAAAACACCTTGATCACCCCCATGCCGTTCAGCGACTGGGACTCGATGTGCTCGATGTCGTTGACCGTGGTGGTCATGCCGCGCTCGCTGACCGTTACGATGCGCGAAGCAATCTCCTGCGCCGACATGCCGGTATAACCCCAGACCACGCTCACCACCGGGATACTGATGTTGGGAAAGATGTCCGTCGGGGTGCGCAAAATGACCACAGGGCTGACCAGCAAAATCATCAGCGCGACAACCACAAACGTATAAGGCCGGTTCAGGGCCAGTCGGACTATCCACATAAAAACTTACAAATGCCACCCCTCGGCGAAAAAGAATCCTAATCAAACCCCCTTGATTTTCAAGGGTTTTTGAGGCACCCGGCCCAAGTGCGATTTTGGGCAGCCCAAATGGTGCAACGGAATTGACGCGAAGAATGGCAAGAAGCGCTCTGTTACCACTTTTGTGCAGGTCAATCTTGAAAGGCGCGGCGCGAGGCAGCCCAGACCATCCGCGACTGCGCCGCATGGCCCGTCGTGGACAATTCCCTGAAAATCCTCTTGACCGCCTTGGGCGAGCAAACTCGTTGGCTGTCCCTCCCAACGGGATGCGCTGATTTTGGCGGCCGCCCGCACCTCGGGCGCCAGCGAGATCTTCACCGAAGATTTCAATCACGGCCAGGATTATGGCGGCATCCGGGCCTTCAACCCATTCCGATGAGCCGTCCCTCAATATCTGGACAGTTGCGGACGCGGCGGGGCGGCATGCTTCACTGTGCCCCGAATAGCGAACTTGCCTCGCAGTCGGCGCGGTGATTGCCCGATTCCAGCATTCGTTCATCGAGGCACTGCCGAAGAGTTTCCAGTAGTTTGTCTGGGCGGAACGGTTTTTGGACAAATTTTTCCCCGCTGCGCAATTGAAGTTCCCTTCCGGCCAGGTCTGCGCTGTAGCCGCTCACATAAAGGACCTTCAGTTTCGGCAGGTGGGCCTTTAGCTGGCGGGCCAATTGCTGACCGCTCACACCACCGGGCATCACCAAGTCGGTGAGCAGAAGTGAGACGGTATCGCGATGTGACTGCCAGACGTTGAGCGCTTCGTTTCCGTCGGCGGCTTCGACCACCTTGTAACCTTGGCGTCCGAGAAGTCGGCAGATCGACGTGCGGACCCTGGAGTCATCCTCAACTAAAAGGATGGTTTCAGTGCCACCGCGCGGTTTTGGTCTCGCCGCATCCCTTTTCAATTCCACGTTGGTTTCACTAGTGAGTGGAAGAAATACTTGGAAGGTCACGCCTTTTCCCGGGCGGTTGTCCACCTTGATCCAACCCTGGTGTTGTTTAACGATGCCAAAGACCGTTGCCAGACCCAGGCCCGTGCCCTTGCCCGCTTCTTTGGTTGTGAAAAATGGCTCGAATATCCGGGGCAGGACCTCCAGTGGGATGCCGCCACCCGTGTCGCTGACGCTCAGGCACGCGTAACGCCCCGGCCTGGCGTCCGGGTGGAGACCTATGAGGTTATCGTCCAAGACCGCTTCTGTCGTTTCGATGCGCAGCTGTCCACCAGTGGGCATGGCGTCTCGGGCGTTCACGGCCAGATTCATCAGCACTTGGTCAAGCATGCCTGCATCGGCGCGCGTCATCAGCGGCCTTGGATGCAGGTTCAATTGCGAATGCACATCCTCGCCAATGATTCGCCGCAGCATTTTGGCGAGGCTTGTGACAACTACATTCAAATCCAGATTGCTCGAGCGCATCACTTGGCGCCGGCTGAACAGCAACAACTGCCGGGTCAGTTCGGCAGCGCGATCGGCATCCCCTCGGATTTGTTTCAGGCCTTCCCGCGCCTCCTCGGGCAGATGCTCCACCATTAGAACCATCTCGGTCTGCATGATAAGCGCCGCCAGAATGTTGTTGAAATCATGGGCCACGCCTCCGGCCAACTGGCCGATGCCTTCCATCTTCTGCGACTGGCGCAACTGAGCTTCCAATTGATGGGCTTTGGTGATGTCGCGAAAGGTCCAGATTCGACCGCAGCTACCGCCGCTCTTGTCGCGCACCGGCGAGGAGTAGCGGTCCACGATGGTGCCATCCGCAAACTCAAGTTCATCCCGGCTGATCTCCTCGGGATGCGCATAAAGGTAGTCGACTTTCTCTTTCATTTTCCCGGGATCTTTGGCGCGACTGGCGACAAACGCGATCTGCACACGGTGTTCATCATCTGCGGCGATGTCCGGCGGGATTTTCAACAGGTCATTCATGCGCTGATTCTGAAGGATTCTTTTGCCCTGATTGTCAACCATCAGAATGCCATCCGGGGCGGCCTCCATCTGCGCCTCCAGGAGTGCGGTCTTCCAATGCAGTTCTTCCACCTTGACCAGGCGCTCCATCTCGCCCGCCACGCGCACGGCCGCAATCTGCAGCAGCGCGGTGGCGAGCTGCGCGTCGGGCATCGGTTTGGTGTCCAGCAGAGCTATCAAGCCGAGCGATTTGCCGGCCGAATCCGTTAGCGGAATGCCCAGATAGCTTTGGGCGCCCATTTGCGCCAGCAGGGCGTCGTCGGGAAACATTTCCTGGAGATGGTCGCGGTGATAAAAAAGAATCTTGCCAAGGACGTTGTCGCAGGGTGCGCCCCGGGTGGAATATTCAATGTCGGGAACAATTCCGCCCTTGGCGTAAAGACCGGTGGTTTGCACGGTATGGTCATCTTTGCGCCGGCCAATCAGCACATAATCCACTCCCAGCGTCTGTCCGATGTATTGCACCAGCCGGGCAAGAAAATCCTCCTGCGAACCGCTCCACCCTTCCTGCGCGATAAAACTCAAAAACTGTTCGGTCTGTTTGCGATTGGTAATGTCCTGCTTGATCGCAACGTAATTGGTGATCTCACCATTGGCATCCCGCACTGGCGTGATGATGGTGTCCTCAATGATAATCTGTCCATCCTTGCGTTTATTAACCATTTCGCCATGCCACACTTTTCCAGCGGTCACCGTGGCCCACAAGTGGGTGTAATATTCCGGCGGGTGGTGGCCGGATTTTAAGATGCGTGGATTATGTCCAATGGCTTCCGCTGCTTCATATCCTGTCAGCTTGCTGAAAGCCGGATTGACCCATTCAATTTTGCCTTGGCGGTTGGTGATGACGATGGCGTTGGCGGCGGCAGTCAGGGCCGTGGACTGCAAACTCATCCGGACCTCGGCCTGCTTTTGCTCGGTGATGTCATACAGGATCCCCGTCCAGATTCTTTCGCCGTTGGCGGCCGGGCGTGACCGCGATTCGATGTGGACCCAGGTCGTTTTTCCGCCGATCACCAAACGTCCCTCCCAGCGAAACGGCCTCAGCGAGATATTGGCTTCCTCGTTCTGCCGGGCAAATTTCGCTTTATCTTCGGGATGAACCAGATCAATGACGATACCGGGCTTGGTCGTAAAATCCGCCCTTCCAGCCCCCAGAATTTCACACAAGCGGTCGCTGACCAACTCGAAGCTATAAGGAGCGTGTGCTGAATTGCTCCAGGCATCTTTGCGGTGCTGGTCCTTGGGAAATACCCGGATGCGATATATCCCGGCTGGTTGATTGTTGACCAAGTCGAGATACAGCTCACGTTCCTGTCGCAGTAGTTCATCCGCCCGCTTCTGCTCCGTGAAGTCTAATGAAGAACCAAGCCAGCATTTTTCACCATCGACTTCCAACACTTCCGCGGACCATCTTATCTCACGAATCTGGCCAGACGGGCGTCGGATTTGCAATGCGACATTCCGTACCGTTCCCTCGTTTGTATGAGCTGCCAGAACCGCGGTCCGCTGTTCGGAGTCACGCCATAGATCGAGCTCCAACGACGTGTGGCCGATGACCTCTTCGCGGGACCTTTGCAGGAGCTTTAAGAATTCATGGTTCGCGTCCAGATAGCGGCCTTCCTTGATGGTGGAAAGTGCCATGGGCAGCGGGCTGGAGTGAAACATTCTTGAAAACTTCTTTTCGCTTTCGCGCAGGATTTCCTCGGCCTGCCTGCGCTGAGTGATGTCCCGGATGGTGGCCAGTACAAACGATTTTCCGTCGCGTTCCATGTGGGTCAGGAGCACATCCGCCATGAATTCTTTACCGTCCAGCCGCCGGTGCTTCCACTCGAAGAACAACTGGCCTTCTCGCATGAGCTTTTCATTCATCGTGCGCACGGAATCAGCCGAGAGAGACCCGTCGGGCTGGCGTTCAGGAGAAAAATCCTGCGGGCCATGTGACATGAATTCTGCTTCACTCTCCACGCCGAACATTTTGATGGCTGCCGGGTTGCCGGAGGTATATCTTCCACTAATCGGGTCAAGGGTGGAGATGGCGTCCCGGGCGCTTTCAAAAACCAGGCGATATTTCTCCTATGCCGCCCGCAGTGACTGCTCTGTCTCGGTCCGCTCCATCTGTGTCCGCAGAGCTTGGATGCCATAAGCCAGGTCATCCGCCAGTTCCTTCAACAATTCGACTTCCATTGGATTGAACGCATGGGCCTCGGCAGAGTAAATTGTAAGCACCCCAAAGTTTTTTTCCCCGTTGCGCAACGGCAGCGCAATAACCGAAGCATAACCGTGCTCGGCCGCATCCTTCCGCCAAGGCAAAACCAGTGGATTGGTCTGGAAGTCGTCACATATGACGATTTGGCCGGTTCGGATGGAGGTCCCCGTTGGGCCCCGACCCCGTTCGATGGTTTCATCCCAGCTTATTCTTGATTTCTCAAAGTAGCCTTCATCGCAGCCGGCGCGCGCGGCGATGCCGATGGATTTATATTCATCGTTTTCGGCAAAACCGACCCAGGCCATCCGGTACCCGCCCTTCTCGATGACCACGCGGCAGATTTCAGCCAGCAGCGTGGCTTCACTTGGGGCCCGAACCAGCACTCCATTACACGCGCTGATGGTTTTCAGCGCCAGCTGCGTGCGCCTTAAATCATTTTCCGACGCCTTGCGCTGTTCCATCTCCTTTTCCCATTCCTGCGCCCATTGTTGCAAACAACGGCGCATCATCGAATACAGCAACCATCCCGTTACAATTAAAAGTCCCCAACACCTGATCATGGAGAGTTGGGAGCGTTTATCGGGATCGCGGGTGAGCCATTTCAGCGCTTCATCGGAAAATAAAATCAAGCTTCCCGCCACGATGACATAAATCAAAGTGAGTTTGAGCGCCCGTCGGGAGGCTTTCGATTGATCCCTGCTCAAGGTGTCGCAATCCTTTCCCGAACCGCTTGCCGCACCAATTCCGCCGAACTCGCGAAGCCAAGTTTCTTCATGGTGCGAGAGCGACACGCTTCAACGGACTTCGTGCTGATGGCCAACATCCAGGAAGGAATCGGCAGAATCCAAAGTGGCCTTTCCCCCATTTCTTGTTCAACATGCAACATTACTTGTTCTGACAAGGACAACGTTGGCAAAATTAGGAAAAATGATTTGATTGTTGCATTTTGAGAGTCTTTCTTATACAATTGCCTCGAAATTCCAAATGAAGGATAAAGTTTAACCTCAGGCAAAGCCCCCAGATGAAAACGATCTTCAAAAACCGGTTCCTCCTGCCCGCGATGATGGTTGTCCTTAGCTTGATGCCGGCTGGCCGGGCGCCGGCGCAGGACCTGACGACCTTGTACAATTTTTCGCAAATTTCGACCGGTCCTGTGTGGTACAACAGCGACGGTTCATGGCCTTGGGCGGGCCTGCTCTTATCGAGCAACGTCCTTTATGGGACGACAGTGGTCGGTGGCAGCGAAGGGTGCGGGACGCTGTTCGCCGTAAACACCGACGGCACGGGTTTTACGAACCTTTATACTTTTAACGACGTTACCAATGACCAGGAGATTTACCCCAAAACAGGACTGATTCAAATCAGCAACCTCCTCTACGGGGCCGACTACACTGGCGGCAGTGTGGGCTGCGGCTCGGTGTATTCCATCAATACCAACGGGACGGGTTATACCACCGTGCATGATTTCCCGTATTTTGAATACTCGGTTTATTACTCGATCTACGGGTCCAACAGTGACGGAGGGTTCCCCTCCGGTGATCTGCTTCTTTACGGCAACATGCTCTATGGCGTGTGCGAATTTGGGGGCACCGGGGGATCGGGCGCGGTGTACACCGTAAGCCCCAACGGCTCGGGCTTCAGGGTCCTGCATCAATTCACAGCGCGATTCACCCAGGCTTACGGCTATTACGGCAACAATAGTGACGGAGCCTTGCCCATTGGCCCTTTGGCGATATCACCCACGGGCAATACGCTCTACGGAACAACGTCAGGGGGTGGCGCCCATAATGGCGGCACGGTCTTCTCCGTGGGCACCGATGGGTCAGCGTTTACCACCCTGTATGTATTTACCCCCGGGCCCAACCTCATCGGCGACGGCTGGGATCCGTACAGCGGAGTGTTTGTATCGCCCTCGGGCAACACTCTGTACGGAACTACCAGGCAAGGTGGCAGCTATGGCTCAGGCAGGGTGTTCTCCATTAACGAGGATGGGTCGGGTTACACGATCCTGCACGACTTCACCCCCACTTCCCCGACACTCAGTTCTAATGCACACACCGGGGGTGGAAGCCCCTGCTTCAATGGTGACGGAGCCACACCTGCGAGCCCGTTGATTCTTTCTCGTTCCGGCAAAATTCTGTATGGCACGACGCTTTTCGGTGGCAGCGGGGGCTTTGGGACGGTGTTCGCCCTCAAAACGGATGGCACGAGTTTTACCGTTGTGTATAATTGCGCGACCGCAACCAACCTGGATCCCGGCCCCAACATTGGTGGAGATCAGCCCAATAAATTGCTTTTAGTGGGTTCAACCCTCTATGGGACTGGCGGGGAAGGCGGCGCTTATAGCCAGGGCACGGTATTCAGCATTGCCTTGGGATTGTCTGCGTCGGTTGCGGCGACTCCCCCCATCTGCCACATCGGCGACACCATCACGGCGGTGGTCAACGTCCTGGAAACGGACCCGGAAAACACCTTTACCAACGTACAACTCGCAGCCCCCATGACCAACGGCGGAACGGGCGGGGTCTCTTTCTCTGGCACCTCCGGCCCCACAAATATTCCTGTTCTGGCCCCGCTGGCTACGGCCGGCCTTACCAACCTCTACACGGCCACAAACTACGGCACCGTG
Source organism: Verrucomicrobiota bacterium (assembly GCA_050014435.1). Classification (GTDB taxonomy): domain Bacteria; phylum Verrucomicrobiota; class Verrucomicrobiia; order Limisphaerales; family Palsa-1400; genus DASRLE01. The sequence continues at coordinate 28,608 of JBEKDI010000054.1, forward strand.
ACCTTCACGGCCGCCGCCACCGGGGTGAGCGCCGACGGTGCGGTGACGACCCGTCTGGTCACCAGCCCCGCCATACACATAGTCCCGAAGGGCGATCTCCTGATTAAACGCGGCAGCGATCCCGCTTCCTGCTACGCCGGGGCGGGCATCTATCAAACCGTCCCCATTCCGCCGCAGATCGTGACGAACGTGGTCCAGACCAACCAGACATCGACCATCGATGTATTGATCACCAATAATGATTCGCAGCCGTTGTCCTATACCCTCGTGGCCAGGCAGGACAACACCGACTGGACCACTCAGTACCTCCTGGGTTCGCAGGATGTCACGTCCCAGATCAACAGCGGGATAAGCCTGCCGACGATGAATCCGGGCGACTCCTTGACGCTCACCATCAACTCGACCTCGCCGAATATATCCACCAACGGGATTGTGGTCACGCTGGGCCTGGCTTCGGACGCAACGGTCACTCTGGACGCGGTTCAGGCCGAGAACGTGGCCAGTCCAATCCCGGTCACCATGATTCTGCATCGCTTCCAGTACGACGGCTTTACCGCAGACAGCATCGCGGCAGGAATAGGGACTCCGCTGCAACCCGTCAGCGACCCGGGCATTCTGGCCTCCCAACCTGTGATCACCCAGGGCTTGGTGGCCGACGAAGTAACGCCGCTGTTAATCGAGGTGCAGGCGGACCCCAGCAAGCTGGCTCTATTTCCCAATGGACGCACTTTTAACGCCGCCGCCACTATCAACGGCAATGGCACTGTGCCGGGACCAATTCTGACCCAGGTTCTCGACCCCTCCGTGGGCACTTGGGGCACGGGGACCAACTTTGTGCTTTCCCCCAACCACACCAACGCCTTCCTGCTGATCGGCCCCTTTGCCTCGGACGATGTCGAATTTGACAGCGGGAACGAACTACTGGCCTCTGTCCAGATCATGGACCAGGCTGCGGGCACGCAGTCGGGTTGGCAGGCCTTCGCCATCCGCAAACCTCCCATTTACCTTGTCCACGGCTACGCCTCTCCGGGCAACTGGGATCCGGCTTTCATGAGCATCCTCAGCCGGACGCGGCCCATGACAGTGGAGCAAGACCCGAACAACTTCATCGTGACCATCCACTACGGGGCGGGCGTCGTGCCGGGTTATTGGGTCAATGCGGCGTTGCCCGTTTACGAGAACACGATCGACAGCTTGAGTGACTGCGCGGTGCTGTTGAGCAACGAGTTGTATTGGGCCAAGAGCACAAATATGCAGAATTGGGCCATGACCCGGTTTGACGTGGTTGCCCACAGCCAGGGTGGCGTCCTTTCGCGCATGCTCAGCAGCCAGACGGTCAATAATAAGATAGGGGCTCCTTATCGCAATGCGGACAACTTCATGCGGGGCCGTTTTCACCGCGTTGTCACCATCGGCTCGCCCCACAACGGCTCGCGTCTCCTGCACTACTTGCTGGCACTGACCACGGCAAACTGCAACGGCCCTTTCTCCACCAACCTTTACGGTCTGACCACGCCCATCGGCGCCATAACGGCCATGGCCACGGTCTGGTCCCAGATTGCCCAGCCCAAATTTGACCCGTTTGGCGATCAGATCCAGGACTTGAACAATCCGTCTCCCACCGGCAACTGGTATCCTGATCCGGCCGCCCAGTTCCACATCGTCCGCGCCGTGACCGACGGGGGAGCATCGCCGCGGCCGGGAGACACAACCCTCGCCTATCAGCTTTTGGACCTGGTCTTCACCAATGGAGGCCAGACCGTCATTCCCCAAGGCTCCGATGGCGTGGTGGACTACGACAGCATGGCAGCCAACGTGCCTCCAGCCGCGGTTGCCGCCAACGTTTACGACATGCCGTCCAGTATTGCGATTTGCCACGCAGGGCCATGCAGCTTCTTTGGCGGCACGATCAACGAGACGGCCTCCACCGATATTGCGCAGCATGTGATCGACGCGCTGGACCAGAATGGGCTGGAGGACCCAACCGACACCCAGTTCGGCAGCTTTCCACCCCCTGCGTTATTGACGAATGGCATCAAGCAGGCGATCGACAACTTTGCCTGCAGCGTGTTTCAGATATCGCCAATCCAGGCAATTTCCCAGCATACAGGCGGATTCAACGCCCGTCCCCGCCCCATGGTTGACAGTTCAAACGACTACTATTTCCAAATCAATTTCCCCAGCAACGAGTTTCCGGCCGGGAATGTGACATGGTTTGCGTTGAACTACGGGACCAACGGTGTCAGCGACAACGGCATCACCTGCACACCATCGGGAACCAACAACTCCCAGGTCACAGTCTCAGTTGATAGCGGCCTTATCGGCGATGTAGTGGTCTTTGCTTTCTACCAGGATACAGACAACCAGTTGGTTCAGGTCACCGGGCAATTGGTGGTCTCGCAGGCGCCGCCGGGGGCAATTCTCACGGGGATCGGCCTCCTGCCTTGGAACCCCACTGTGCCGGCTGGTGCCGCGCTCCCCGTCCAGGTGGTTTCCCTCTACAGCGACGGCACCAGTTGTGTGCGTTACATGACCAATGGGGAGCTTGCGGCCACCTCCTCCAACCCCTCGGTGGTCTCAGTATCGGATCCCATGAACTGGCAGCTTCTTTCCGGCGGAAACGCCGAGGTGGTGGGCACCTGTTTCGGCTTTAGCGCCACCAACCAGGTCAGCGTCTATGTTTCCGCCTCCGACACAATCACGAATTTGGCCATATCATTGGGCGGCAATCTGGCCTACGGTGTCGTGCCAATTGGATCCTCGGCCTCGAACACCCTGACGATCAGCAATGCCGGCAATTCGACGCTGACCGTCAACAGCATCAGCTATCCGGATGGAGGATTTGGCGGTAATTGGCCGGGCGGCTCAATCGGAGCAGGCGAATCACAGCCTGTGATAGTGACGTTTTCGCCCACCTCTGCGACGAACTACGGTGGCACCGTTACGGTCAACTCGGATGCCACCAGCGGCACCAACACCATCCCCATCACAGCCTTTGGTGCGAACACCAATTGCCTTCTGACCATTCTCACCAACGGCGATGGCACGGTGACCCCGAACGATGCCAGGGTGATCAAGCAGGGAACCAGGGTCTGTCTCAAGGCGGTGGCGGGTAAAACTAATGTATTCTCCTGCTGGACGGGCAGCACCAATTGCACCAACAACCCGCTCACCTTTTTCATGCAGAAAAGCACGATCGTGCAGGCGAATTTCATCCCCAATCCATTCCTGCCGTTTGTCGGGACGTATAACGGTCTTTTTTGGGCCACGAATGGACCTGTCGTTGAAACCAACGCGGGGATGCTCAAGGGGTTGACCCTGACATCCAAGGGAACTTACAGCGCCTGTCTTCTCATCAACGGCGAGAGCAAAAGCTTCAGCGGTTGCTTCAATGTGGCGTGCCAGGCCAGCAAAGCCGTGCCTCTGGGCAGCCAGGAGGGAACCGTGGAGGTGGTGATGACTTTGACCTCAAACGGTCCCGCTCCGCAGGTGATAGGCACTGTCTCCGGGAAAGGCTGGGAGGCCACCAATTTGATTGCCAACCAATCCACCAACACTCCGTTCTCGGCTAATTACACCCTGCTGATCCAGCCTGATACGAGTAATGCTTCATCACCCGTCGGCTATGGTTATGCCGTGATCAGCCTTTCGGGCACAACCAAGACCCCGGCCACGGCCAAAATCACCGGCGCTTTGGCCGACGGCACCTCCTTTTGTCAATCGGCGCCCGTTTCCGAAGACGGCAGCGTTCCCCTCTACGCCAACCTCTACAACGGCAAAGGGCTGCTGTTGGGCTGGGTAAATCTGGACCCGACGAATGCGTCCGGCTCTGCTCTCTACTGGGTTCATCCAGTCCGCACTGGCTTGTTCCCCGGCGCGTTTGCCAGCACCAACACTATCGCCCTGTCGCCGTGGACAAACCTTCCGGCCGCCGGCGCTCTTCCGACCAACATGGCTGTCGTCGAAACCGCGGACAACAAGCCCGTCGAGACGAACGATTTCACCATAACGATCACCAATGAGACCCTCAAGTTCGGCGAATCATCTGGTCCATCAATGGCCTTGGAAGGCTGCATCGCTCCCAAAACGGGGCTGATGAAAGTGACCTTTGGCAGCGGCGCATCCAAAACGACCGGCTACGGGGTGATTTTGCTCAATGGAACCAATGGCGGTGGTTATTTCCTCACCAAAACCAACTACGGAGCAATCATCCTGTCGCCATAAACGCCCGATTGACACATAGGTCTGGAAAAGGGGAAACAGGTTCTTCGCTGTTTTCAGTGGAATAGATTTGCTCAAAAAGAAGGGGCAACAAGGGCAACCAAGATAAATGATTTTGTTTTTTAGCACGAATTACCCCGAATTAGCCGGAATGATGAACTGCCGGCGATGGATACCCCCCCGGTATATACCCCGAGAAATTCTCGATAAATCCGAGAAATCTACGAAGCGCCGGCGGGTCTGGCAGGGCGGTGCTGCTGAGGGGTCGAGGCGTCCAGGGTTCTGGAGCCGTCACACCGTCACAAGTGTTGTCAATCAAGGATTTATGCATGGGTGAACCTGTCACAAATGCCGTCCCAACCCGGCACAGACCCGTCACAAACTGCCTCTGGAGTGCCGCAAGGAGTCGCAAAAAGCGCCAGATTGATAGATAGGTCCTGAAAACCCGCTACATCCGCTACACGGTTGATAGTCAACGACTTAACCCGCTACAAAAATAGAAACACGGCCGCTACAGACCCGCTACATTCTGGAGGCTTGACTTATGGCCATATTGCTGTATTTATGGTTTATGAAGACAACTGTTGATTTGCCCGATGAGATTCTGCATCGAGCCAAAATCATTGCTGCCGAGCGTCGGACCAGCCTCAAGGCGCTGATCCTGGCGGGGCTGGATCAAGTCCTCCGCTCGATGACGCAGGCTCCAGAGGCCCAGGCGGCGGCGCTCGACCGTTTGCACAAAGGCCTGCAGCTTGCAGGAAAGCCCCTGACCCGCGATCAAGCCCATGAACGCCACCCGGTTTCTTGACACCAGTATTCTTCTTTACGCCTACGACCAGGACGCGCCTGACAAGCGTTCCGTGGCCCTGCGGCTGGTCGAGCAGGGTTGGAGCGCCCTGGGTCAAACCGCCATCAGCGTGCAGGTGTTGCAGGAAATGCACGTCAATCTTGAAAGGCGCGGGGTGGCGAAAGCCGAGGCGGCCCAGATCATCCGCGACTACACCTCCTGGCCCGTGGTGGACAATTCCCTGAAAATCCTTTTGACTGCACTTGACGAGCAGACCCGGTGGCAGCTCTCACTGTGGGATGCGCTCATTCTGGCGGCGGCCCGCGCCTCGGGCGCCAGCGAAGTTTACACCGAAGATTTCAATCATGGCCAGGACTACGGTGGCATCCGGGTCATCAATCCGTTCCGATGAACTTAAGCTTACACGAATTCTAAACAGCGATGGATGAGCGGGATGAAATTTTCATTGAAGGCGAGGCGGGAAATCGTCCGCCCGACCCAATGCAGCATCAAGCGCGGGACAGGGTTGAAAAGTTCATAAACGAACATCCAGAAAAGGTTTTCTTCTCAAGACAAATCGAAGTTCTGCATGAATCAGAGTTTTTTCATTGGGTGACGAACCGCGCGATTAGAGACTTGGAAACCAGTGGAAAAATAGTGTCGGAATGGAGGCCGTTGAAAACGGGCGGTTCGATAAAACTACTCTGGCACAAGTCGTATCGATATTACCGGCGGGGAGCTGCGGAAGTGGTCAAATTGGTTGAAGAATACTCGAATCCGAACATCGGCGGCGCATTGGGAAGGCATGGGGAATTGATGGTGCTTGAAGGATTTGCGAAAAGCAGATTTTTAATGGCTGGGCAAAGCACTCGCGAGTTTGGCGGGAAAAAATGGGCCCAGACGGAACACAACTTGGACTTTATTTTTGAGCGGGACAACCGCGCTTACGGGATTGAAGTCAAGAATATGCTCGGCTACATGGATTACAATGAATTCAAACTGAAGATTCAGCTTTGCAAGGAGTTGGAGATCGTGCCGGTGTTCGTGGCGCGGATGCTGCCAAAAGTTTAGATCAATGAACTGTGGGGGCAAAATGGGTTTGCTCTGATTCTGAAGTACCAATTGTATCCAATTGCGCACAGGGATTTGGCAAAACGAGTGCGGGAGGAGCTTGGATTGCCGGTCGATTCGCCGCAAAGATTGGCCGACGGGACAATGGCACGGTTTGTTGAGTGGCATGTGAGAAATGTGTGAATTGGACTTTTGATTCACGATAAGCAATAGTCAAGTCCTTATGCCACAACAGATTACAGAATACCTCCATGAATACGTTGTTGCTGGTTCTTGGCATTTTCGAGTTAGTCAAGTTTTCCTGAAGAGCGAATGGGCAAAAACCCCGCTGGGGGTGATTTTGAAGGTGCAATTACACTGGTCTTCATCCATTGTTTGTCTCGTCAGCGCAACGATAGAGCCGTGCGCCGGTTGGAAGTAGCTGGGTCTGTTCCAATGGGCCACCCATCCTTTTGAGCTTCCGGCCCTTCCGAGCGAGGCTCGCGGCTGTGGAAAAAATTAATTTGGCCTCACAGTGAGCCTATTAAAAAACTCCGCGTGGCCAATGATCCCAGTCGTGCGAGATCATATGATTCCATCCACCGTGGGAATTACCACCTCCTTCCGGCATGTGAAGCCCCCGGCGATGCAATAGCGTATTTTAGTCCGACCGTAGGACTATCCCAAACCTCCCTGCGTGCGAAAATCACGGTGATGCAAGAGTCGATTCAACCCAAATTCGAGATTCGTCCACAGGCGGTTGTCCGCGCTGGGAAATGCCTGCTCGAAGAATCTCTTCTTCGCGTGGCTCATGGGATGCAACCTGAGATGCTCGCGGCTCCTGTAATTTGGGCAATTAAGTGACATGAACATTTCGATAAGTCGAACCAGGAGGCGTAAGAGCAAAGCGACTACAAGGCGGGGGACGGGTTGCGCTAATGCTTCCATGCCCACAGTGGAAAATCGGCGCGAATGGTGCGACGAAAACTACTGGCAAATAAAGCTGAATACGGTGTCATCGCGTGTTCGAATGGGCACCATCGCCAGAATCGTGAAAACAGTCGTCAAACATCTAAAACTTCTGCTTGTTCGTCTTCTGACATGGCTGCACTTTCCGTTCACAAGCTAGGCATGTGAGCTTGTGGGAGATTAAATGACTCACCATATTGAGATTTGGTTTGACTCCTGATGTTTGAGATTCAGCATTGCGCAGCGGATCCGGCCGCCGACGGCCTGGCCCGTCTGGAGCGTTTGTCAAAAACATGATGACCGAGGATTTAATGACGGAGGCAAGAGCTAAGATCATCTGGGGCGAGCCGGCTTCAGATGTTCGTGGCTTCCTGCTCGCCAGAGGCATCTCGGAAACCGAGGCCAACGCAACAATCAAGGAACTTACCCAGGAGAGAAATTGGGAAATCTGAAAGGTTGGGATCAGGGATACTTGCATTGGCGCGGTGCTGACAGGCTTGGCGGTCGTCTTGCTCTGCCTTTCCTTAAGGCATCCCCATGTCGGCCCATCTGTGCGCTCCACCGGCAAGGTCACCGGCGTTCTCATTCTTATGTTCCTGTATGGGATATGGCGGCTCACAAGGGGACTGTTTCGTGTGATTCGCCCGCACTCCGAAGAGCAATCCCTATCCGACATATCTTGAGTTTGAGCCGTGAACTGTTGAATGCCGTATTGGGGAAGTTGCAAGTGCGCCATTACCCCGCCATAGAATTGCCATGAAAACGACAGTTGCACTCGATGCCTCGAACCGGATCGTGCTTTCGCGGGAACTGCGGCGGGCGGCCGGGATTCCCCGGAGGCAAAAACTCATGGTGTCCGCGACGCCGGGGCGCATTGTTTTGGAAATGGAGGCCAGCGCTTCCGGCCGCATCGTTAAACGCGGCAAACTCAAGGTCTGGACGGGCGCTGTTCCGGCCACGCTGATCAAGGAGGCCGTTGCCCAATCACGCCACTACACCCGATGACCTTCCTTTATACCGGGATAATGGTCGGGGCGGTCTTGAAGTCGCACCCTGAACACGCGGTCTGCCTGGCTCTCGCGTTCAACGGATAGCCGGGAGTTTTTGATGAACCTTCAAGTCAGCCAGGGTCTTGACATCCCGCTACCATACTTTGCATTTGGTCAGACTAAACGTATAGTTTGGTAGCATAATGCATAACTCATTGATATTCAGCCTGTTCAGCCTGGCGCCATAAATGCTGAACAGATTTGCCTCGGCAGGAAACGCCAGATTGACACATAGGGCTGCAAAACCCGCTAGCCGGGGTGTTAATCATGATCTCATAGACGGCAATGCGGCCCGGCTTGTCGATGCGCGGCAGCAGCAACTGGGATATAAGCGAGCACTCAAAATTCTTCTCGATGCATTCTGGTCGCCGGGCGGCTGGAAGCCGAAGGCATTGCGTGGCCCCTCGCCGGAAGACTTCGTGTATGCCAAGTCCAAAGGGATGATGTTTGACCCGGCGAGATTAGACCACCAACAGACGTTGAACGAGCTTTCGGTTGCCATCAGGCGGCTGGACGGACGCCGTGTGGCTGATGCGTTCCACGCCAGCCTCTCCACGCGCAGGCTTGACTGGAGGTCTCCACTCGGCAGCTACACGGTTTTCCAACAACACCTGCCGCTCCATACCCCTGCCAACTCCGGGGGCCGCTGTAGCATATGCGGCTTGTATCTAAGCCGAGCGGAGGAAGACTTGAACGTCTTGAACTTTGAGCGCTGGAAGTGGGGTGGTGTCCGACACGATCAAGTCGGCTACGCCGTATTTGACCTCAAGCTCTTTCTCGATAACAAAGTGCCGGCACCAACCCCGGATGACCTTCAGATCTTCCGCAATATCATGGCCGCTATCGCCGCCGTGCCACCGGACGTCACGAGTGCGTGTTTGCATGCACATTTCGCCAAAGTCATCAAATCCAACAAAGCTGAACGCGATGTCATAATTGCAATACTTGGTTTTTGCGGCATCCTCGGGACACCTGAGCATCCCAGCTTTGCCGATTCCTTCGTTGCTGTCAGCGAACGAAGGCTTCCCGATCGTCGCTTTGTCGACATGTCATATCCAGCCTGTTGGTGGCAAGGCAGTGATGGTGTCAATCAGGCCAGCCTGAACGAGTGGTTTGGGCACGCCCTCTGAGATGGGACCGAACCCGTCGTTTGAACCGATAGCTCACGGCAAGCCGTGGTCTGCGTCTGACCTCAAAAGTTCGGCGATGTAGCTGCGACGGTATCCGCATTCCCTGATAAGGGAATGGATTTATCGCTTTGAACTTGCCCCCGCAGGAGTTGGCCGGGCGGGTCGTTAGACCTCACCCGGCCTCCTGCGGTTCACAAGGCTCCAGATCGGCGCTCGGGTCGCTTCCCAGCGTGGCCCTATCCTCCGCTGGAGCAAAGGGTGGTGTTTCCCGTTTCCCTGGGGGTCTATAGGGCGGGAAACGGGAAACGACAGTTTAAGTTGATAACCTCGGGCGTCCCGCACGACGTCTCCCTTGGCGGACAGTTCCGTCAAAGCGCGCCAGTTCAAAACGAATATCTCGAGTTCGAAATTGGGCGACCAAGTTCAAAACCGATATCCCAGCCTACATTTTTCTCGATAAACCTACGAGGCACCATTACAGAGGGGTCAAATGGGCCTTCGTTGTCGACTTTATTACTGGACAGTGGAACGTTCATGCAGCCTTTTCCAGTTCAAGGATTTCAGCGTAGCCGCAGCGGGCGGGGCTGATTTTGGTTGCGAGGAATTTCTTGAGGGTAACGCTTTCGGGTGAACG
>JBEKDI010000055.1:0-36453 GCA_050014435.1 Verrucomicrobiota bacterium
GGCCAACTACAAGCGGCTCCGAGAGCTGACCGAAAAATGGGTGGGCTTATCCCTCCGTCTGGCCAAAGAAAAACGCCAAAGGACCGCGTAACGTATCGGAGAACGTTTCACTCCTCAGTAAAAAAGTTATTTTAAAATCTCCGCAGAATCTTTCCCGGTTGTTCACCGACTTAAGGCACTTATTTCCCAGTTGTTCACCGTTTCGGCTTCAATCCTGAAAAATCGTGCTGTGTGATTCATAAATCCAACATTTCAGCGCGCAATTGCACAATGGATTCTGTCACGTCAAAATGTCTGGCCAACCGTGATCTGTCTCCAGACCCCTTCCGCCATTCGATCTGGAACTGTTTGCGGGGCATCAGCAAACATGCACCGAATAAATTCGCCTGGTCTTCCTTCAGGTTAAACTTTTCTGGACTGATTTCCTCTTTCCTGCAATAGGTCGGCCCCTTGGAAAATCGGAAAAAAAGCTGCTTGGATTTCTTGTTTCCAAAGTGCAAGGCGTAGTGGCCAGCTTCGTGAGCTATCGTGACCCTTCGGTCCGCACGAGACAGTTGGTGCCCGCTGATTTGTCCAATATTGACAAGCACTACGCGGTCTAGCCCACGAAAGCCATTTGGATAAAGGCAACCGTAAAGGGCTTCGCCATCTGACCCGGCGATGCCCTCTTTTGCAAAATTCAACTCCTTCGTTGAAACATCAAATGCGGCTTTGATGACATCCGAGACTGGTATCGGCCCTTCAATCATCTCCTTTTTCGATGCTCGGTAATATTCACTCAATGTTTTTTCCGCCTCGGCTTCTATAGATTCCATGGAGATGGCAGGAGGAACAATTTCTGGCAGCATTTCAAAGGTATCTAATCCTTTTCGTTCAACAGCAATCAGAGCTTCCAATTGTCCTACTGTGAGGGAAAGAACTGCCGCAAATTTATCGCGCCTTGGCTTCGGTGGAAAACGCCTGCCGCTTTCGATATGGAACACGACCGAAGGATCCTCCTTGAGCCATCCTGCGAATTTTCGCAAGGAAAGGCCCCTCGCAATTCGGACGCTTTTCAAGCGCTTTCCAACTTCGCTCACACGTTAAAGGTGGCACTGTTGACATTTTTTGTCAACAGCGATGTTTCCGAGTTTTATGGCCGAGAGAGGTCCGAATATTTGATGCCGAAAACCTGACTTTTAGCGCACAAAGAGGAATCGGAAGGGTGCGCCATGCAGGCTTCTGTCAACCCAAGTCAACCCTTTTGGCCCGTTCGGGATTCTCCGGCAAGAGCAGTTTTATGAGCTTCGGGTGGTAGGGCTGGCACTCCGTCCCCAGCCGCGGCGCGCGGCGGGCGTGAGTGTCCCCCGATAATCTGGTGAAGGACATGCTTGATAATTCGGCGCAGGCTAAACTGACGATGCTTTGAAAGTCGGCCAGCGTTGCGGTAGTCTTTTAGCATGCAGACAACGATCCACCTCGATGCCGCCCTGCTCGCCCAAGCCACTAAACTGGCTCGCGAGAAAGGTTGCGACTCGTCGCATCTCATTGAGGAGACGTTGCGCGATAAAATTACCCCAACGCTGCCCGCTGCCCCGCAGCCTCTCCTTCGTCTGACCACTGTGGGAGGCAAAGGGCTCCGTCCTGGAGTTGATCTGAATACTTCAGCCACCTTGCTTGCCCTGATGGAAAAGGGGGCATGATCCTGCCCGGCATCGACGAGATCCCCGATCTCGCCCGCCGTGTTGAAGGACTGCTTTCACAGCCTCTTTCAGCCCCTTGTTCGGCTTGGGCGGATTGTCCAGAAGGGACAGATTCTTCCGCGCATCTTCCTGCGAAAGCCGGATGCCGGATTGCATCTCAATCCTTCTCAAAATTTCAGCGCCTTGACCGCCTCGGTCGCGCACCCCAGAACCGCCCCGGGGGAAATGCCCAGATAAATCATCCCCACCATGCACGCCGCCAGCGGGACTTGCACCCGCGCCGGCACAATGATCGGCGAAAGGTCCGGCGGGTCCTTGGCCCAATACATCACGCGGATCACCGCAAAATAATAATACAGTGAAATCACCACCCCGACGATGGCCACCCCTGCCAGCCAATAACAGCCGGGGTCAACCGCGCCCCGTTCGATCACGGCCCTGAGCAGCAGGAATTTTCCCAGGAACCCCGCCATTGGCGGAATGCCCGCCAGCGAAACCATCACCAGCGCCAGGGCCAGGGCCAGCAACGGCGAGCGGCGACTCAGCCCCGCCAGCGCCCCAATGTCCTCGTTGTCCTTCATGACCACGCAGATGACCAGGAAGGCCGCGGCCAGCGTGAATAAATATCCCGCCAGATAATACAGGATCGCAGCGGACCCGGCGGCGTTGACCGCCGCCACGCCCAGCAGCATGTAACCGGCGTTGGAAATGCTGGAATAACCCAGCAGCCTTTTCAAATTGCGCTGCGGAATGGCGCAGAGGTTGCCATACAGAATCGTTATTCCGGCCGCAACCATCAGCATCTTGTCCCAATGCTCGGCCAGTCTGGGCAGCGCCACGAACAACACCCTCAGCACCAGCACGAACCCCGCCGCCTTCGAGGCGATGGCCAGGAAGGCCGTCACCGGCGTCGGCGCGCCCTGATAAACGTCCGGCGCCCAGACTTGCAACGGAAACGCCGCTATCTTGAAGCTCAAACCGAACAACACCATCAGTATCCCCAGCCAATAAACCTTGTTGGCGTTCAGCGCGGCGGATTCCCGGCTCAACAGCACAAAGTTCGTGTGGTTGGACGTCCCGAAAACCAGCGCGATGCCGAAGACCAGGAAGGCCGCCGCCAGCGCGCTCTGAATCAAATACTTGACGCCAGCCTCCAGGGACGCCAGGCGCGACCGCTGAAAACTGACCAGAATATAGAAACTGGCCGAAATCAGCTCCAGCGCGACAAAGACGAGGACGAAATCGTTCGCCGCGGCCGCCAGCATCATGCCCGTCAGGGCCATCAGCACAATGACGTGGAATTCCACAATGCCCAGGGGCATCCGGTCCGCGCTTTCGCGGGCCATGAGCAGGACAAAAATCGCCGCCGCCAGGAAAATGCGCTGGAAAAAGACGGCCAGCCCGTCTTGCGCCAGCATGGAACTGGAAGAGGCCCAGCCGTGAGGCTCAATGAAAAAGCTGGCGGCCAGAATGATGACCAGCCCCGCCACGGCCACAACACCCAGCGCCGGCTTGGATTGGGGAGAGGTCCACAAGTCAAGCAGGAGCACCAGCAGGGCTAGGCCCGCCACCGCAAACTCCAATGTCAGATACGAGAAGTTCATCGGGCGGAGTGGCCTTTCGCGATAGGCGTCATTTCGATGTCTTCCGCCCCCACCATGCGCACGATTGGCGCGACGCCGGCCTTGATATTGTCCGTCAACAACCGCGGGCAGAATCCAAACAGGATCAGGCAGCCCAAAAGCAGCCCGTAAGGCAGTTTCCGCCAAAGGGTCGTGACGTCGGAAATCCCGGTCCATTCCTTGTCCCCGTGCCAGACGTCGCGAATGGCGCGCAGCATGTAAACACCCGCGATGATCAACGCGCCCCACACGGCCATGGCGCTGATGACCTCCGATCGTTGCCAGGAGCCGAACAGGACCAGCACCTCGCCTGGAAACCCGGCAAAGCCCGGCAACCCGCATCCGGCCAGCATGGCCATGATCATGACCGTGCCGATGAAAGGCAGTTTGCGCAGCAAGCCGCCCATCTGGTTCATGTCCAGCGTCTTGACTTCGTCCCGCAGATAGCCGCTCAGGGAAAAGGTCAGGGCCGCCAGAAAACCGTGCGCAACCATGATCAGCACCGTCCCGGTAATGCCGATGGTTCCAAGGCTGGCGATGCCCAGAAAGGCAAACCCCATGTGCGCCACGCTCGAATTGCCGATCAGCAGGTTCAAGTTGCGCTGCCGCATGGCCACCATGCCGCAATAGAGAATATTGCCCAGGCACAGCACCGAAATGATGTTGGCCCAATGTTGCGCCTCATCCGGCATCATCGGCAGGGCGACGCGGATCAAACCGTACAAGCCGAACTTCTTCAAGACGCCCGCATGGATCATGGCCGTGGACGTCGGCGCCGATCCGTAGCCCAGCGGCGCCCACGTATGGAAAGGCCACAACGACACCAGAATCCCGAAGCCAAAGAGCAGCAGAGGGAAAATCAGCCGTTGCGGCGCCTGCGGCATCGGATGCGCCTTGAAATATTGGGTCAGCCTCTCCAGGTCGAGGGTCCGGTCATGAACCGGCAATTGCAGATACAGCGCCAGAAATCCCAGCAGAACCAACAGCGCCCCCACGCTCAGGTAGAGGGTGATTTGGAATGTGGCATAGTTCTTATTCTCCCCCTTGCCCCACAGGCCGATCATAATGAAGGTCGGCACCAGGGCCAGTTCGTGGAAAAAGTAGAAGAAAAACAAATCAAGCGAGGCGAACGCGCCCAGAATGCCCCCGCCCATCATGAGGAGCAGTATGTAAAACTCCTTCTCGCGCGTTTTGATTTCGCGCGCCACGCACACCGCCGCAAAAACCACCGTCGCCCCCATGAGGATCAACCCCAGGTTGATCCCGTCAACCCCCACATGATAGCTGATCCCCAGCGACGACGCCCAATCCAGTTGCTGCACGAATTGAAAAACCTCGGCCTTGCCGCCGTCAAATTCGCAGAACACCACCACCGCCAGAACGAACGAGGCGAATGTGGCCAGCAACGCGATGCCCCGGATGACGAAACGGAAATTCCCCGGGATGAGCAGTATCACCAGCGCCGCCAGCATCGGCAGAAGGAAGATGTAAGTGAGGGGTGACATGGGTTTAGCGAAGCAGCATGAGATACAGCGCCAGGGCTATGCCCGCCGCGAACAGAAAGGTGTAGGTTTGCAGATTGCCGGTTTGGACCAGGCGCAGCCCGCGTCCAGTCAATTCCGTGGTCCCCTGCACGAAGCGAACGAGCCATTGCAGACCGATGTCAAATCCGTTGGCGAAGCTGGCTATCGAGTCCTGCGTCACCGCAATAAGAGATGCGTACATTTCATCAAAATAGAATTTATGGCGGAGGATCCGGCACAATGATCGCAACCGGGCCGGCAGCGGGTCGGATTCGGCGCGGTAGTAAAAATGGTACGCCAGCCAAAGACCCACGGCGAAAGCCGCCACGCCAAGGAAGGCCGGCACCGGCGCAGTGCGAAACGGTTCCAACGGAGCAAATATTTCCGGCGCTCTTTCCCCAAATTGCGGGGCGATAAATTGTTCAATGCCAAAAAAACCGCCGAACACCGCGCCGACCGCCAATATCATCAGCGGCCAAGTCATTACTCTGGGCGACTCATGGGCGTGAGCGGGGAGCTCGGATTTCGCCTTGCCCAGGAACACTACAAAGAAAAGGCGGAACATGTAAAACGTGGTGAGAAAAGCGACCAGGACCCCCACCGCGAACGCGGTCATGCTCCCGTTGTAGGCCGACCTCCATATCCCGTTGTAATCCGCCGACAAAAGAAAATTCTTGCTGAGGAGGCTGTCGAGGCTCCCATTGTAGGCCGCCGACAAAATGGCGTCCTTGCTGTAAAAACCGCTGAAAAATGGACAACCGCAGATCGCCAGGGTCGCGGCCAGAAATGTCCAATACGTGACCGGCATCTTTTCCCTCAACCGGCCCATTTTCCAAATATTCTGCTCTTGGCTGACCGCGTGAATGACCGACCCTGCGCCCAGGAACAATAGCGCCTTGAAAAAGGCATGGGTCGCCAAATGAAACATCGCCGCCGGCGGATGGCTCAAACCCACCGCCATCACCATGTAGCCCAATTGCGACAGCGTCGAGTAAGCCAGAATGCGTTTAATGTCGTCTTGCTGGCACGCTACCAGCGCCGACATCAAGGCGGTGAACCCCCCGATGAATGCTATGACATGCAGCGCGGAGGGGTTGAAGATGAAAAAAACCCGGCAAAGCATATAGACGCCGGCCGCCACCATCGTGGCCGCATGAATCAACGCGCTGACCGGCGTCGGCCCTTCCATCGCGTCGGGCAGCCAGACGTGCAGCGGGAATTGGGCCGATTTGCCCACCGCGCCGCAGAATATCAACAGCCCCACCATGGTTGCCGTCGTGTCGAATAACTCCGGATTGTTGATCATCTGTGTATGTGCCGCGGCAAAATTCAACGTCCCCGTCACCGCCCACACCAAAAGGATGCCGGTGAAGAATCCAAAATCCCCCAGGCGGTTGGTCAAAAACGCCTTCTTCGCTGCGTCCGCCGCCGCCGCCCGCTCATACCAGTAGCCGATGAGCAGATAGCTGCTCAGCCCCACCAATTCCCAAAAGATGAACATTTCCAGGAAATTGTCGCTCAGCACCACCCCCAACATGGCAAAGGTGAACAGGCTCAATTCGGCAAAGAAACGGCTTTCGCCGGGGTCCCCCTTCATGTAGCCGATCGAGTAAATATGGATGGCGCTGCCCACCCCGGTCGCAATCAGCAACATGAGCAGGCTCAACGGATCGAAGTGCATTCCGAAATGGATGCTGAGATGCCCGACCTTCAGCCAACTGACACTGACGTCCTCCGGCGGAAGGCTGAAAGGCCCTATCGCCAAAATGCTCGTCAGCGCCAGGCTGTTGCAGAACAAATTGAGGCTGATCAGAAACGAAATAAGAACCGCCCCCACAGACAGGACCGCGCTGAACCGCGGGTTCTTCTGCGTGAACAGCGTGATCACCGCCGCCGCCAGCAGCGGCAGAAACAGGACCATCCATGGCAGCGGGTCGTACATGTTATAATTTCATCGTGGCCAAATCCTCGACGTGGGTGGTCTGGCGGCGGCGGTAGAGCGCGACGATCAGGGCCAGCCCCAGCGCGACCTCGGCCGCGGCAACCGTGATGACAAAAAGGACAATGATCTGGCCGTCGAGGTTGTTGTTGAAGCGGGAGAAGGCGGCCAGCGCCAGATTCGCGGCGTTGAGCATCAGTTCCAGGGACATGTAAATGACCAGGATGTTGCGGCGCACGATCACCCCCAGCAGCCCGATGCAAAACAGCAGCGCGCTCACCACCAGGTAATCTTGCAGGTTGATGGGGTTCATTTCAGGTCCCTTTTGCTCAGCAGCACCGCGCCGACCATGGCCACCAACAGCAACAATGACAGCGCCTCGAACGGCAGGGCAAATCGCGTGAAGAGCGCCTGCCCCAGGCTGATGGTGGACCCCTCGACCACCGGTTTGGCCAGGGTGAAGCCGACGGCGGAATGCTTGATGGTGCGGATCATGGCCAGGGCAATCAGCGCCACCGCCACCGTTGCCAGGCCGCCCATGACGGGCTTGATCTTGCGCTGCTCCTCTTCCTTCAAGTCCAGCAGCATGATGACAAAGACGAACAGCACGATGACCGCGCCGGCATAGACCAGCACTTGCACCGCCGCGATGAAAAACGCATGTAATTGCACGAAAAGCCCCGCCATCGACACGATGGTCAGGACCAGAAACATCGCGCTGGTCACCGGGCTGCGCGTGAACGGGTTCAGCACCACCAATACGCCGCACACCAGCGTCAAAAAGGCGAAAATATAAAAAAACGCTATTTGCATCATTTATGCTTCCACTTCCAAATCGTGTCGTTATGCACCCCTCCCATGGCCAGCAGCTTTTCTTTGTTATAGACCATTTCCTTGCGGGTCAACCCCGTCAGGGAATAATCCTTCATCAGGAAAATCGCCTCCTCGGGGCAGACTTCCTGGCAGAACCCGCAATAAATGCAGCGCAGCATGTCGATGTCAAATTCCTTGGGGGCCTTCTCGACGTTGCCCGCCTCGGGCGAGCCGTTCGGCCCCGGCGGCGTGATGCGGATGGCCTTGGGAGGGCAAATAAACTCGCAAAGCTGGCACGAAACGCACTTGGTGCGGCCCTCCGGGTCCTTGACCAGATAAGGCGCGCCGCGATAGCCCTCCGGCACAGTCCACTTCTGCTCCGGATACTGCATCGTCACTTTCTTTTTGAAAAAATGCCGGATCGTGACGCGAAAACCCTGGAGTATCGCCGGGAAATACAGGCGTTCCCACAAATTCAATTTGGTTCGTTTAACAATCATGCGGTTTCAATGCCCCGCTCCCGCCGCCCACAGCCACAGCGCGGTCGCCACAATGTTCAGCAGGGCCAGTGGCAGAAATCGCCGCCAGCCCAAATCCATCAGTTGATCGTAGCGAAATCGCGGCCACATCCAGCGCACCCAGATGAAAACTCCCATCAAGGCCATGATCTTTCCCAGAAAAATCGTGATCTGCGCCACCCCGATCAGCTTCGACGCCGGGTTCGGATTGTCCAATCCCGCGAAAGGCAGCGTCCAGCCGCCGAGGAACAACGTCACCATCATGGCCGAGGCCGCGATCATGTTGGCGTATTCGCCCATGAAAAAAAGCGCGAACTTCATCGAGCTGTACTCCGTATTGTAGCCCGCAACCAATTCCTGCTCCGATTCCGGCAGGTCAAAAGGCAGCCGGTTGGTCTCGGCAAAGGAGGAGATCAGAAAAATTATGAAGGACAGAGGGGCGTAGAGGACCAGCCAGCCGTGCCGGGCCTGATGCTCGATCACATTGCTTAGGTTCAGGTCGCCCACGATGAGAAAAACAGGAATAACCGACATGCCCATGGCGATTTCGTACGAAACCATTTGCGCACTGGATCGAATGCCGCCGAAGAACGGATATTTCGAATTGGAGGCATATCCCGCCAGCACGATGCCATAGATTCCCAACGAAACGATGCCGAAGGTATAAAGGATGCCGACGTTCAAATCGGCTATGACCATTTTCTGCCCGCCCAGCTTGGAGCCGAACGGGATGACCGCCAGGACCAACAGCGCCGGAATCATGACCAGCATCGGCGCCAGCCAAAAATAGATTTTACGGACGTGCCCCGGCGTAAAATCCTCCTTGAGAAAGGACTTCACTCCATCGGCCATCGGCTGCAAGAGGCCGGCCCACCCCACCCGGTTCGG
Source organism: Verrucomicrobiota bacterium (assembly GCA_050014435.1). Taxonomy (GTDB): domain Bacteria; phylum Verrucomicrobiota; class Verrucomicrobiia; order Limisphaerales; family Palsa-1400; genus DASRLE01. The sequence goes on from JBEKDI010000055.1 coordinate 8,986, forward strand.
GCCGACGCGGTCCTGGATGAATGCCGCAATTCTGCGCTCGGCCAGGACGGCATACGCCACCATTGCCATGACCACCGAGAAGACCACCACGATCTTCACAGCGCTGAAAATCAGAAACTGTGTCTCCGGAGTTAAACTGTTGAACCAATTCATTGTTGGCAAATTCAGATCGGCACGGCGATCCCCAAGTCGCCCAGCGCCGCCCACGTCAGCCCCTTGAACGATGGCACTTCACGCGCCATTTCATTAAACACCCCTTCAATGGTGGCCGCGCCGTTTGCGCCTTCCAGACCTCCGGCCAGTTCGCGCAGAAATTCCCATTCCGCCCGCGCGTTTCCCTTGGGCTGGATGTTCTGCATGAACCGTTGCACCCGGCCCTTGGCGTTGACGAGGCTGCCGCGTTTCTCGGCGTGGGCGCATCCCGGCAACACATAGTGCGCCAGCTCCGTTGTTTTGTTGGGCAAAATATCACTGACAATCAGCGTCTTCAGGCTCCCCAAGAGATTTGGGCCAAAGCCGCACCGGGTCACGTCTTCGCCGAAAACGATCAGCGTTTGGATATGCCCGGCCGCGATGTCCGACGCGATCTTTGGCAGGTTCGATCCCATCTTCGCGGGTGAAATCCCGATCAACCTTGAGCCGTTGCTGTTGGGATTGCGGTCGGCGTTGAGCAACAATTTGTCGCCCTCCCCGGGGCGCGGGACGGAATCCGTCAATGCGTTGAATCTGGCCACCAGTTTTTTCAACAGATACAGCTCCTCGTTGGTCTGGCGCGCCGAGGCAATGATGGCGACGGACCCGCCGTGGGCTCCGCGCAGAATCTCGGATATTTCGCGAATGGCCATCCCCCAAGCCTTCTTCTGGCTTTGCCCCCGCAGCTTGGAGCCGCCCACCTTGTCCAGCCGGTCCGGACTGTTGATCCATTTATAATTGAGCCGGCCGTAATCGCACATCCAGCAGGAGTTGACCGCGTCGTTCTCCCTCGGTTCATATCGCAAAACCTTGTCCTCGCGCGAACCGATGACGATGTTGCAGCCCGTGGCGCAACTGGTGCAAACGCTGTTGCTCTCCTTCAAAAACCAGACCCTCATCTGGAACCGGAAATCCTTCGAGGTCAGCGCGCCGACCGGGCAAATATCGACGGTGTTCAGGGTGTAATTGTTGTCGAAAGGCTTGCCCGGAAAATGCGTCAATGTGCTGTGGCTGCCCCGTTGCACAAACCCCAGCGCGTCATCGACCGCAATGTCGCGCGAGAAACGGATGCAGCGTGAACACAGTATGCAGCGTTCATCATCCAGCACAATGCGCGGCCCCAAATCGACCTGCTTCGGCTTGTGGACTTTCTCCTCGACAAAGCGGCTGGCGGCCTGCCCGTAATCCACCGAATATTCCTGCAACTTGCATTCCCCCGCCTGGTCGCAAATCGGGCAGTCCAGCGGATGATTGATCAACAGCGATTCCAGCACCGCCTCGCGCATTTGCTTCGTGGCGGGCGAACTGGGATAGATTTCCATGCCCGGCGAAATCGGCGTCGCGCAACTGATCGCGCCGCGGGGTGTGCCGGCTTCGTAGGGCAGGACAGAGCGCGCAATTTTGGGTGAGCCGTCGGGATTGAGCAGCGGTTTCCGGTCCGGCCCGATGGCCGGGATGCCGAATTCCACCAGGCACATGCGGCAATTGCCGGCGATGGGCAGCTTGGGATGATAGCAATAATGGGGAATCTCGACCCCTGCCATCTCGCACGCCTGAAGCATGGTGGTGGGCTGCAACTTCCCCTGCCAATCCGGCGACAGCTTCGGCACTTCAATCTCGCGCCCATCCACCTTGATGCGGATTTTCTCCACCGGCGGCGGCGCGGTCTTCGTTTCGGTTGTGGATGCGGCTGACATTTTTATCATTTAACGGTGGGGCGAGACTCCGTCGAGTCGTAACTGGATCGAGTCAGGCTTCGACGGACTCTCACCCCGCCGTTTGTCGCTTTGTGGTCTTTGTAGTCTGCCATTTCAGATTTCTCCCCGGTGCAAATCGGTGATTGGGAAGATCATTTCGTAATCGCCCCACATTAAATCGCCGTAATCCAACCGGAAGCTTTTGAATTTCCGCAGTTGCCGGTATTTTGTGATGTCAGGATTTTGCGCTTTGCGCAAGAACGGCTCGAAGTCCATAACCCGCTCCGTGCCATCGTTGAATGTCAGGCGAATCTTGTAATCGGAGACGTATTTCGCCTCCGTGATTCGCAGATATTTTGTCGTTTGCGCTTTCATTTCAGTTTTCACGAGAGGGACTCGCCGCAATCCTCATCGTCTGGCCCGGCCCGGCCCCCCTGCCCTTGGCTTCGTCCGCCGCGCCCCGGCTTTCAAATTCCGCCCGGAACTTGTTGACGAAACTCAACACCGGCCAGGCGCAGGCCTCGCCAAAGGCGCAAATCGTCCGGCCCTGGATGTTCTGCGCGATGTTGAGCAGGTAATCGACGTCCTGTTTGCGCCCGTGCCCGTGGGTCATGCGGTGCAGCGCCTTGGCCAGCCACAGTGATCCCTCCCGGCACGGGGTGCATTGCCCGCAGCTTTCATGCGCGTAAAAATCGGCGATGTTCGACAGCGCGGCCACAATGTCCGTCGAATCATCCATCACTATGATCGCCCCCGAACCCGACATGCTGCCAGCCTGTTGCAGCGTGTCGAAATCGTAAGGCAAATCCAGCATGTCGACCTCCACCGGCGCCGACTGTCCGTCCACCGCCTTTCGCTTCAGCTTGAATTTGTCCCCCTCCTTAAAGACCTTGGCCGATGAGCCGCCGGGGATGACGGCCAGCAATTTCCTCCCCTCGCGCAATCCGCCGCCGAAATTCTCGTGAAAGATCAATTCGCCGAGCGTCGCCTTGCCCACTTCCACTTCGTAATAACCGGGCTTTTTGACGTGGCCGCTGACGCACACAATGCGCGTGCCGGTGTTGTTGGGCGCGCCCAGCTTGGCGTACTCGGACCCGCCCATCAAAACAATATGTTTGACTGTAGCAAGGGTTTCAACATTGTTGACGATGGTTGGGCACTGGTACAAACCCAGCACGGCCGGAAAATAGGGCGGCTTGATGCGGGGATAGGCGCGCTTGCCCTCAAGAGACTCGATCAACCCCGTTTCTTCGCCGCAGATATAAGCGCCCGCGCCGCGATGAATGTAAATCTCCAGGTCATAACCGCGGCCCAGGATGTTTTTGCCGAGGAAATTTTTGGCGCGCGCCTCGGCCAGGCCGCGCAGCAGCAGCCGGGCCCCGTCCGGCATTTCACCGCGAATGTAGATGTAAGCCAGATGCGCGTCGTTGGCGAAGCAGGAGATGATCATCCCCTCCAGCAGTTGATGCGGGTCCTTGTAAATGATCTGGCGGTCCTTGAACGTGCCCGGCTCGGATTCGTCGGCATTGCAGATCAGATAAATCGGCTTGCCGCTTCTTCGATCGACGAACGACCACTTCAACCCGCAGGAGAACCCCGCCCCGCCCCGGCCGCGCAGTCCGGAGATTTTGACCTCCTCGCGAATCTGTTCCTGGGCGGAAAGTTTTTTGCCGTCCGGCAGGTCTTTGGCGGGCAGGGACATCGCCTTTTTCAGCGCCTCGTAGCCGCCGTGACGCAAATAGCAGTCGATGTCCGGCGTGTATCCCGGCTCATCGGCGTGCTTCAAAATCAATCTGTATTCCTGCGGCATGTCGCGATTAAATCCTAAGTCCGGCCCCGCGGTGGCTTGACTCCGCGGCCAAATTCCTTACATTCATTAGCTCGGTCACTGCCCGATGGTGTAACGGTAGCACAACAGACTCTGGATCTGTTTGTCATGGTTCAAATCCATGTCGGGCAGCCAATATTCATTTGTGGGCTGCATTGTTTTTACGCCCAGCGCGCGCGGGCGCGGCTTTGCGGGACAGAAAAGCGGGCACGATCCGGCCACGCTGTAATTTCACGGCCTTGCCCTTCTCCCGACGATCCAGCTTCATCCAGTCCAACGCCAGGGTGTCAAAATCGTAACGGCACTGCTTCGCGTGCGCATCACGAATGCGGCGCAATTCAGATATGATGGGGTTTTTCATAAGCTCAAGTTAACAGCAATTGATCGGGCGTACAAATAACCGGACAATGGAATCCGTGTCGCCGACAAACATCCCTTATTTGTTCCTCCGTCGCAGGATTATTGATGTGGGTAAAATTCCAGGTCAGCAGAAAATTCATCCCATGCACCGCTCCCAGAGCAATATGAACCGCGTCATCCGCAGCGTTCGCCGGGGTGGCCTTCTCCCCAACCAATGCCTGCGCGAGCTTTACCACTTGGGACGTGACCTGCAGCCAGCGAAACGGACGTATAAATCTTAATCTTCGTTGCCTGGCTGTCTTGTCACCCTTGGAGGCCTCCTGCCAAACCAGTTTTGAGACAAAAATTTCATAGCCCCGGCGCCTTTCCTTCCACCACCGATGCGTGCTGGCCTGCTGCCCCGCAAGAATCTGGTCCTTGCTGCTTCGGGCCGCCAAATAACTGATAACTGATGTCTCCATGTAAAGTGTCGGCTTCACTAGCAATTTACGATTTGCCTTGTCCAAACAGCCTTTGCGTTCGTGTTTTCGCAATTAGTAACGTCAAATCTCCAAACGTTTCAATTGAACCAAATTCGACTTTCTTCGGGCGAGATTTTGCCGCTATCCAATGCGCAGTGTAGGCCAAACCCGTAAAACAAACTCCAAAAATTGTGATGAGAGGACTCAAAAAACTGCCAATGCCGCAAATCCCAAGACCAAGCAAAAACGCCCAGCACGAGTAGACGTAAAACGGGTTGTGCAATCGAACCGGCGGGAGCGCGCCCGGTTCAATCCTGCCAATTTCATTCATAAACCGCTCAAGATAATTCCTGAAAAATGGAGCAATAGGAGTTGAGGGTTTGATTGTTTCATGGCTTCCGGCGCGTTTCAGTAATGAACGAACCGTCAGAAATATTCCCGCGTTTACGCAAGCATTCCCAAACGGCTTGATTTCCAAACGTTTTGCCTTGGTCGCAAGCAATTCGCAAACACCACGGAGTTTCTTTTCTTTTGCCGGTTCTAAAACTGCTTTCCATTGCTCATCCAAAAAATCCGTTTTGAACCAAGCATTCATCGCTTTGGCAAGTTGACGCCAATCAAGCAAATCACAAGCTTTGCGCCATTCTTGAATTGTGGATTCAAAGGTTAGGAGGACGCCTTTTTCCACTTCGGGATCATATTGGCATTGCTGACGATAGGAATCCTTTATCACCGCCAAAATATATTCTGGCGTGGCAGGTACTTCTTGAGCTGGATAGTCAGCGTTCATTTTATTTGCATTTCGCGATCACTTCGTCCGCCTTCTGCTCTGAAACGCCCTCATAAAAGTCTTCGTTCACCATCATCACCGGGGCCGTCCCGCAATTAGCCAGGCATTCGACAAACTCGACCGAGAATTTGCCGTCCTTGGTGGTTTGCAGGCCGTGTTCCGACGGATCCAATCCCAGTTTCCGGCAGATTTGGTCCCGCAATTCATGGCTGCCGCCCAGCGCGCAACTCAGGGTGCGGCAAACCTTGATCTGGTGCCGCCCGGCCGGCGTCTGCCTGAACATGGGATAAAACGTCACCAACTCGTAAATATTAATCGGCTGCAAGCCAAGCCGTTGGGCCGTCCACTCCATCGCTTCCGGCGAGATGTGCCCAAACCGCTCCTGGATGGCGTGCAGGTACATGAGCGAGGCGCTGCGCTTCTCAGGATAATGGGTGAGCAACTCGTTCAGTTCGCTCTCAAGGTCGGCTGGCACGGTGAAGCTCATCGGTCGCACTCTCCCATCACAAAATCGAGCGAGCCGAATATCGCCACCGTGTCGCTGATCATGTGGCCCGGCATCAAAAAGGGCAGGATGCTCAGGTTGCAGAACGAAGGGCTGCGGATTTTCAGGCGGTTGGGCGTCCCGCCTCCCTTGCTGTGGATGTAAAAGCCCAATTCGCCCTTCGGATTCTCCGCGGAAAAATAAACCTCGCCCGGCGGCGCGTTGACGCCTTCGGTGACAAGAATAAATTGGTGGATCAACTCCTCCATGCTGGTCAGCACCTTGCGTTTGGAGGGCAGGGCCGTTTTGCCATTGGGAATGTTGACCGGTTCCCCGGCGGCGTTGCCGGCCCCGCCCGGCAATTTATCCAGGCACTGGCGCAGCAGGCTGACGCATTGCCGCATCTCCTCGATCCGCACCAGGTAACGATCATAGCAATCCCCCACCGACCCGACGGGCACTTCAAATTCCAGTTGGTCATAGACCAGATAGGGGTGCGCCGTGCGCAGATCGAAATCCACGCCGCTGCCCCGCAGGTTCGGCCCGCTCAACCCGTAATCAATCGCCGCCTCGCGCGAAATCACCCCGACATCGCGATTTCGGTCAACAAATATTTTATTGCGCGTCAGCAGCTTCTCCGTTTCGTCGATGTTGACCACCACTTCGCCGAGGAATTTGCGGCATTGCTCGGCCCAGCCCGCCGGCAGGTCGCGCGACAACCCGCCGATGCGCGTGTAGCTCGTGGTGAACCGCGCCCCGGTCAGGGCCTCGATCAAATTGTAAATCTTCTCCCGTTCGGTGAAGGTCAGGAGAAAGACCGTCAGCGCGCCCACGTCCATGGCCATGGAGCCAAGCCCGAGCAGGTGCGAGGAAAGTCGGGCCAGCTCGCAACAGATCACGCGAATGTACTGGCAGCGCGGCGGCAGTTGCTGGTCGATCCCCATCAACTTCTCGACCGCCAGCGCGTAGGCCACGTTGTTGGCCAGCGGCGCCAGATAATCCAGCCGGTCCGTGTAAGGGATGAACTGGTTGTAGGTCATGTTCTCGGCGATTTTTTCGTCGCCGCGATGGAGGTAGCCGATGTCCGGCGTGGCCTTGGTGATGATTTCGCCGTCCAACTCCAGAATGAGCCGCAATACACCATGCGTGGCGGGATGCGACGGCCCCATGTTCAACACCATTTTCTCGCCTTGAATATCAACCAACTCCTGCGCCGCCCCCGGCGGCAACAGCGATTGGGGATTCATGTCCGCCGACAATGCCGCCGCCCGCGTTGCCGCGTCTGGAATTTGTATTTCTTGCGCCGCCATGGTTTATATTTTCTCCGCGCGTCCCCGGTCGGCGGGGTCGTCCGACTCCAATTCGTGCGCTCGCGGTTCCCTCACCGTGCTGTCCCTGCCGCCGGGCCGGGTCACAAAAGGGCCGCCTTCCTGCGGCGCCGTGCGCGTGAAGGCCACCTCCGGCAATTCCGTCGGCCGGCCCGCCAGCGGAAAATCCTTCCGCAATGGAAAATACGGATACCCTTCCCACATCAAAATCCGCCTGAGATCCGGATGCCCTTGAAAACGGATTCCCATCATGTCGTAAATTTCCCGTTCATGCCAGTCCGCCGTGCGCCAGACCCCGGTCACGGTGGGCATCTCGGATTTTTCCTCGCTCACTTCGGTCTTGATGCGCAGACGGCAGTGATGCCCGTAACCGTAAAGATGATAAACCAGCGTCCAGCGCGGGTCGGAGCCGTAATTGTCGATGCTGGTGATGTCCACCAGAAAATCGAAGCCCATCTCCTTTTTGGCGAACTGGCAGATTTCCGCGATGCGCCCCGCATCGGACAATTGCACCGTGAATTCGGCGCGAAACTCCGTCGGCTCGGAGATAAGCTCGCCGAACCGTGCTTTTAATTGTTGGGCAAATTCGCGCGCAGACATGGAAAAACCTGCCAGCCGACGCCGCGGCTCAGGCAACCCGTTTTTGCAGGGCCATAAAAGGCTCCCTGGCCACTTTCCCTTGCAATTTAATCAGGGCATCCAGCAATGCTTCCGGCCGGGGCGGACATCCCGACACATAGACATCCACCGGCACAATCGTATCGACCCCCTGCAACACCGAGTAGCTGCGATACATCCCACCCGTGGATGCGCACGCGCCCATGGCGATGACCCATTTCGGCTCGGCCATCTGATCGTAAATGCGCTTCAACGCGGTGGCCATCTTGTATGTGACTGTGCCAGCAACGATCATGACATCCGATTGCCTGGGAGAAAAGCGCATCACCTCTGAACCGAAGCGGGAGATGTCGAACCGGCTGGCCCCCGCCGCCATGAGTTCGATGGCGCAACAGGCCAGCCCCATGGGCATCGGCCACAGGGAATTTTTCCGAAACCAGTTAATGGCCGCATCCAGGCGAGTATGGACTACATCGCCTTCGACCTTCGAATCATATCCAATTTCAGTTGTGGTCTGCATTGCTGTGGCACAAGCGCGGTCACTGACCATCGCAATAAACATCCGAACCCAAACGCAGGCAAGCAGATTGTGGACTTTTCATGCGACTGGGCGGGGTGAAGAGAGGCTGGATTTGAGTTTGCTCCCAAACATTTTTTTCGTACGCTGCCCCCAAAACCATAGATCATGAGAGAAAATGCAAAGAATGTGAAAAATGCGAGTGATGATAAACATCCCTCCAATACTTCGCATAACTCCCATTCACTCCCATAAGTCCCATCGCCCCGTGCCCACCATCTACTTCGATTACAACGCTACCACGCCCCTCGATCCCGCGGTGCGCGATGCCATGCTGCCGTTCTTTGGCGAAGTTTTTGGCAACCCTTCCAGTGTCCATCAAATCGGACGCCAGGCCCGGGCCGCTCTCGACGACGCCCGCGACCGGGTCGCCTCCGTCTGGCGCGCCAAACCGAGCGAAGTCGTTTTTACCAGCGGCGGCACGGAAAGCAACAACCTCGCTATTTTCGGCGCAGCCAGAATGTTGCGCGCGAAGGGCCGCCACCTCATCACTTCCAGCATCGAGCATAACGCTGTGCTGCATTGCTTCCAATACCTCGCCGGGAAGGAAGGGTTCGACGTCACGTATCTGCCGGTCAATGCCGGGGGAATTGTTTCCCCGGACGATTTAAAGAGAGCAATTCGCCCCGACACCACGCTGGTTTCCATCATGTCGGCCAATAATGAAACTGGGTCGATCCAACCCGTGCCTGTCCTGGGCGAAATCTGCCGTTCCCATGGCATCGTTTTCCACACCGACGCCGTGCAAAGCTTCGGCAAGCAGCCCTTCGAGAGCATTCACCAGTTCAACGCCGATCTCGTTTCCGTTTGCGCCCACAAGTTCCACGGGCCAAAGGGCGCCGGTGCCCTGTTCATCAAATCACCCCTCCACCCGGACCCCATCATTTTTGGCGGCGGCCATGAGAATGAACGCCGCGCCGGCACTGAACATCTCGCCGGCATCGTTGGCTTGGCGGCGGCGATGGATCACTTCGTCAAAACGCCTGTCTTTTCGCCTGAGAAACTTTCCCCATTGACCGCTCGCCTCATTGACTCGGCAAAGTCGCTCGAAGGCGTGGAGTTTCGCGGTTCGTTGCGCGACCGGCTCCCCAATACTGCCGCCTTTACCGTGGCGGGTTGTGACAGCATCACATTGCTGGCGGGGCTGGATATGGAAGGAATTTGCGCCTCAGGCGGTTCGGCCTGTTCAGCCGGCTCGCTGGAACCGTCGCACGTCATGCTTGCAATGAGCGTGGACAAAAGTTCGGCAAACTCGCTGGTGCGTTTTTCCCTTGGCCGCGACTCCACTCTGGCGGAAGTTCAAACTGCCGAAGCTGCTTTTGAAAATGTTATCAACCGGGCGCGTCAGCATTGATTTGCTTGTGAATTATTTGTGCCGTTTGCGAATAACTTCGGGTTTTGGGCGTTCCCGGTTTCCTGACGGCGGATTGTTCCCATTAAAAAATCGTCTCAAGTTGTTCTCCCTGCCTTGACACCGGCGGTTTCATCCGTTATCCACACCCCTTAATAATAATCTTCCTTTGTACAAAGGAACATACTATTAAAGGCCGCATGAATCTGAGCATCGCGAAAGATCAATTAATACACGGACTCCAATCCGTGCAGAACATCGTCAGCACCCGCACCACCCTGCCGATTCTTTCCAACGTCCTGATGCGCGCCGGCAAAGACAGGCTCGAATTCACCGCCACCGACCTTGACGTGACGATCAGTTGTTCCGTCGAGGCAAAGGTCAAAAAACAGGGCGCCACCACCGTCCCGGTCAAACGCTTTTTCAGCATCATCCGCGAACTGACCAGCCCGGAAATTGAGCTGGAAGTGGACGAAAAACACGCCTGCAGCATCCGCGCCGGGGCGTCGTTTTACAAAATCCACGGTTTGAGCGCCGATGAATTTCCTCCCATTCAAACCATCAAAGAGGACAAGAAAATCACGCTTCCCCAGGAGAAGCTCAAAGGCATGTTGCGCAAGACTTCGTTCGCCATTTCCACCGATGAATCGCGCTATGTCCTCAACGGCATTTTCATCAGCCTCAAGGAACACAAAATGACCATGGTCGCCACCGATGGTCGCCGCCTCGCTTTGGTGGATGAAGAACTGGATATTCCCGAAACCAGCCAGGGCGAATTCATCACCCCGACCAAGGCCGTCAATGAATTGAACCGCCTCCTGGGCGACAAAGGAGACGTTGAAATCAAGGTCACAGAAAACCACGTCTCCCTCACCCTCAAGGACGACAAAGGCTTCTCCCTCCTGCTGCTCTCAAAACTGGTCGAAGGCAATTACCCCAACTACCGCCAGGTGATTCCCAGCGAAACCAAGGAGCGGATCACCCTGCCCAGGGAAGAACTTCTGGCCGCCGTCCGCCGCGCGCAGATCATGACCAGCGACAAGGCGAATTCCGTCAAAATGGCCGTCGCCCTGAACAGCCTGGCCATCACTGCCAATTCTCCCGAAGTCGGCGAAGCCCGCGAGAGCATGGCCATCAACTACAAGGGCAAGGAAATGGCCATCGCCTTCAACCCGGCCTACCTGGTTGAGCCGCTTGCCGCCTTGACCGAAGACGAAGTCTTTCTCGAATTGATCGACGAACTCAGCCCGGGCGTGTTGAAAATCAACGGCCCGTTCCTCTACGTCGTCATGCCGATGCGGCTAAGTTAAATCGCTGCGAATTGGGGATAAACGGTGAGCAACAATTAACAAGATTGCCGTGCCCGCCGATGTCCGCCCGCTACAATGCCGGGCATGACGAATGAATACGCGCGATTACTTGAGGCCACCGAACGGCATCTGCAATCCCTTAAAGCCAACGGAGTTCGTTTCCTGATCGTCGAAAACGAAACCTTGCGGCAACTGCGCCAACCCCCGCCGCCAAAACCCGCTTTGTGTAGCGTCGAGGCGGAGCCTCGATCCTCCGCCCCGTCCACGCCGTCCACCTTGTCCGACTCGTCTGATCCGTCTGATCCGTCTGATCCGTCCGACTTATCCGATTCATCCTCCCCCTCAAACCCGGAATCCGCCATGGCCGCCCTGCGCGCCCGCGCCGCTCTCTGCGTCAAATGCCCCCACTTGGCCGGCAGCCGGAAAAACGTCGTTTTTGGCGTGGGCGACATTCACGCCTCGCTCATGTTTGTCGGCGAAGCGCCCGGAGCGGATGAAGACCGCCAGGGCGAGCCATTCGTCGGCGCGGCGGGCCAATTATTGACACGCATCATCAAAACGATGGGCTTCACCCGCGAGACGGTGTACATCGCCAACATCCTCAAATGCCGCCCCGACACCCCGGGCAAGAGTTCCGGCAACCGCAAACCCACCGCCGAAGAAATGAAAACCTGTCTTCCGTACTTGCTCGAACAAATTGATTTGATCCAGCCCAAAGTCATCGTGGCTTTGGGCGCCACGGCCGTGGAAGGATTGATGGGGAAGCCCGAACCCATCGGCAAACTGCGCGGACATTTTCAGATGTTCCGCGGCATCCGGGTCATGCCGACCTTTCATCCCTCCTATTTACTGCGCAACCAGGCCCTGGCCGAGAAGCGCAAAGTCTGGGAAGACATGCTGCAAGTCATGGAAAAACTCAACCTGCCCGTCACAGCGAAGCAGCGCGGCTATTTCCTAAAGGCCTGACCGCCAACAAAGGTGGGGCGCGCAATCCCTTGCGCGCCCCACCCGTATGGATCGTTTCTCTCATCGAATTGGCCGGTATCCAATCCCCGCGAATTCTGAATTTGGGCCGGCTGATATGTCCGACATGTCCTACAAGTCAGACCCGTCTGAAACCTCCAATCTCCAATTTGAAATTCAGCTCGAACCCCACTGCCCACTATTTATTGTCAATTCTCCTCCTTCATCCTTCCCCCTTCGGCCTTGGACATTTCCCCTGCATTTCCCAAAATTTGCTCTTGCGCCGGGCCTTGCGATTGTTACAATCGTCCCTTCGCAGGCAACCGGCCTCAGCGGCGGTACTTAACTCATTTTAATTTTTATCTGTGAAAATTTTTTCCGGCACGTCCAACTTGCCGCTGGCCAGGAGCATTGTCGCCTCCATCGGCCTGGAGTTGGGCAAATGCACCATCAGCTCCTTTCCCGACGGCGAAACCTTCGTCAAAATCGAGGAGAATGTGCGCGGGGAGGATGTCTATGTGGTGCAATCCACTGCGCCGCCCACCAACCATCATTACATGGAATTGTTCATCATGATGGATGCGGTGCGGCGCGCCAGCGCCAAGAGGATCACGGCGGTGCTGCCCTTTTACGGCTATGCGCGCCAGGACCGCAAGGACCAACCGCGCGTGCCCATCACCGCCAAACTCGTGGCCAATCTCCTCGTCGCGGCCGGGGCGACCCGGGTGCTGACGATGGATTTGCACGCCCAGCAGATCCAGGGTTTTTTTGACATCCCGGTGGATCATCTCTATGCCGCGCCGGTCATGTACGAGTATTTGAAGAAAAAGAATTTCGGCGACCTGGTCGTGGTCAGTCCGGACGTCGGGGGATTGAAGATGGCGCATGCCTATTCGCAGGTGCTGGGGGCGGGTCTGGCCATCGTGGCCAAGCGCCGCAAAAGCGCCACCGAGATCGAGTCCATGGCCGTCATCGGCGAAATCCGGGGCCGCAACGTCCTGCTGGTGGATGATTTGACGGAAACCGCCGGGACGCTGGTCAACGCGGCGCTGTTGCTGAAGAAAAAGGGGGCCAGGAAGATCATTGCCTGCGTTTCCCATGCCATTTTGAACGATTTGGGAATTGAACGATTGCGAAAATCAAAGATTGACGAATTAATTACGACTGATACTGTCCTACGCCCCGCTATAGACGGGGTAAAGATCACGACGCTGAGCGTGGCCGGGCTTTTGGGCGAGGCGATCAAGCGAATCAACTGCAATTCGTCAGTGACCTCGCTGTTCGAGTTCAAGGGCGGGCGCACGAGTTAAGCTGGTGTTGCGGCGTCTTTGCATGTATAAGGTAAAAAGATGAAAACTGTTGCTTTAACCGCTTTTCCGCGGACTTTGAGCCGCCGGGCCGGCGCCAAGTCATTGCGGGCGTCCGGGCGCGTTCCCGCCGTCATTTACGGTCGGCACCGTCCGCCGCAGAATGTCGAGTTCAAAATCAAGGACATCCAGGACGTGATGCACGGAGCCGCCTCCGAAATCGTGCTGCTGGATCTGTTGGTCAAGGACGACGCCCAGCCCAAGCGGCTGGCCCTGGTGCAGGAAATCCAGCACCATGTCCTGACCCACCAGATGCTGCACGTCGATTTGCATGAAGTGGCCGAGGACGAAAAAGTCTCCGTCATGGTGCCGGTCGAACCCATTGGTGAAGCCGCCGGGGTCAAAACCGGCGGCGGCACCTTGGAACACGTTTTGTTCAAATTGAAAGTCCGCGCCCTGCCCAAGGATTTGCCGGAAGTGCTGACCGCCGACGTCACAAGTCTGGAAATCGGCCAGGCCATTCACCTCGGCGATTTCAAGGCGCCGCCCGGGGTTGAAATCCTCGGCGACAAACACCTCTCCGTCCTGGCCGTGGCCGCGCCGGTGAGCGAGGCCCAGGAAGCCGCGCTGCTTGAAGCCGCCACCACCCCAACGGGAGAGGTGGAGATGATCAAAGAGAAGAAGGAAGAGGGTGAAGAAGGCGAGGCCGCGCCCGGTGAAAAGGCCGAGGCCGCGCCCGGTGAAAAGGCGGCTGCCCCCGGTGAGAAAGGCGCAGTCAAGCCGGGCGAAAAGGCCGCCGCCGCCCCCGCGGAAAAAGCGGGCGAGAAAAAGCCGGGCGACAAGAAGTCTGGCGACAAGAAGGCGGAGCGGAAGAAATAAGGCTCCCTTTGCCCGTTGGAGAATTTATCTCTCATCGCGGGTCTGGGGAATCCGGGTATTGAATACGCCGGGACCCGGCACAATATCGGGTTCATGCTGGTGGAACGGCTGGCGGCCCGGTGGAAGGCGGCGTGGAAGGCGGACAGAAAATTCAACGCCCGCTTGGCCCGGGTGGAAGAGGCGGGGCGGAAGGTGATTTTGTGTCAGCCGCTGACATTTATGAATGACAGCGGCCAGGCGGTCGGGGCCCTGGCGCGGTTTTACCAGCTGCCGGCCGAAAGCATGTTGATCGTGGCCGACGACGCGGACCTGCCGCTGGGGCAGATCCGGCTCAGGGCCAAAGGCAGCAGCGGGGGCCATCACGGGTTGGAATCGATCGAGCTGCATCTGGCCACGCGGGAATACCCGCGGCTGCGGCTGGGCATCGGGCGGCGGGCCGCCGATGACCGGGAAATAACGGATTATGTCCTGGGCCGTTTTGCGGCCGGGGAACGGGAAACAGTGGAAGCAGAATTGGAGCGGGCCGTCCGGCAGGTGGAATGCTGGTGGAGCGCCGGCATCAAAGAAGCAATGAATCAATTTAACGGGGCCGTCACGGCCCCGCCGAAAGAAGGAAATTTGTGAAACGTTACGAAGGTCTGTTCATATTAAACGCGGCCGGCAAGGAAGAGGCTCTCAAGGAGACCATTGACAAAATCTCCGCCGAGATCACCGCCGCGGGCGGCAAGGTCGAGACCGTCCAGAAAATGGAGAAGAAGGCGTTCGCGCGCGTGGCGGACCGCAAGCACAGCGCGGGCTTTTACGTCAACTATGTTTTTGAAGCCGCCCCGGACGTTGTCGCCCGCCTCCGCAAAAGCTTCGTGGCCAACGAAGAGATTTTCCGCGTCCTTTTCACCATCGCGCCCGCGCCCGTCGCCAAACCCGAGGCCCCGTAATCCCGCTTATGGCCAACTTCAACAAAGTCATCCTGGCGGGCAACCTGACCCGCGACCCCGAGTTGCGTTACACGCCCAAAGGAACCGCGATAGCCAAGTTTGGCCTGGCCATTAATCGCACCTGGAAAAACGAGGCGGGAGAAAACAAGGAGGAAGTGTGCTTCGTGGATGTGGACGCCTTTGCCCGGCAGGCGGAAGTCATCGCGCAATACATGCGCAAGGGCCGTCCGATCCTGGTGGAAGGGCGGCTAAAGCTGGATACTTGGGAAGACAAAAACACGCATCAAAAGCAAAGCAAGCTCAAGGTCCACTTGGAAGCCTTTTCATTTATTGATTCCAAGGGGCCTGAAGGCGGCGCTCCGCCCAGTCCCGAGGCCCCCCGCCGGCCTGCCGCCGCACCCTCCGCGGGAGCCAAGCCGCCGGAAGGCGCCGAAGGCGAAGCTCCGCCAGTCGAAGAAGACGACGTCCCATTTTAACCGTTTAATCTTATGTCAAAAACTTCAGTCATCCTCATTCAAAACATCGTGGGCCTGGGCGGCGAATCCGACCTCGTCAAAGTGGCCTCCGGGTACGCCCGCAATTACCTCTTCCCGCAGGGCCTGGCTGTGCCCGTGACGGCGGCCAACAAGCGGCGCATCGAAGCGCTCCGCCAGCGCCGCGCCGACCGCGAAGCGCACGAGTTCAACACCATGAGCGAGCTTTCCAAGAGCATTTCCAAGCTCATCGCCGTCATTGCCATCAAGACAGGCGACGACGGCAAGATGTTCGGCACCGTCACCGCAGGCATGGTCGCCGACCAATTGAAGACGCAATTCGACATCGTGCTGGACAAGAGAAAAATTCATCTCGAGCACCCCATCAAAACGCTGGGCGAGCACGAGTTGGAACTGCGCCTCCATCCCGAGGTGACCACGACCCTGAAATTGCGCGTGGAAAGCACGACGCCGGAGTCCATTCCAGTCCCGCCCGCCGCCACGCCGGGTGAAGGCAGGGAAGGCGGCGCCCGCACCGAATCGCGCGGGCACAAACGCGCCGAGCGCGTTCGTGACGAACCCGCCGCGCCTGAAGCCGCCGAAAAAGTTCAGCGTCCCGAAAGAAAACCGCGCGCGGACAAACCGGACAAAGCGCCCAAGGCCCCCAAAGCGGAAAAACCCGCCAAACCCGCCAAATCCGAAAAGGCTGAGAAAGCGGAATAGCCCCGGCTGGGCCGCCTCCTAGGTTCTTGCGGTAACTCCGACGAGGTGAAACTTTCGTCTCGTGGCCCCGCGAGTGAGGAAAGGGCCCCTGCACAGCCCCCATTTTTCCTTCCGTTTCCCGCGAGAAGCGGCGACGTCAGAGGCAAGGCCTTGCCGCACAATCACTTCCACGCCAGCTATTATTTGTTACTATTAGGCCAAGAAAAGGTTGACATCCCGGCCTGTTTTTGCTTAAATGGAGACAGGATCGCCGATACTGTTGTTGACGCGATTCAAGAAAATTGAATGGCGTAAGAAATGGCACAACAGTTATGAATTCATGCAAGAAACCAATTCGGGGCATTGATGCAGGGGAGCGCCAGTTTGGAAAGTTTGTCAATTGCCGCACCGCGGCTATTCTGTTTTGTTTCGTTCTATCGTATCAGGCAAAAGCGCAGTCAATCACCCTTAATTTCGCCAACGTGGAGAATAGCACCATCGACTTTAACGGCGGGAGCTTTTACTTCGTGAACAGCGTGATGGGGGATCCGAATCAGTTTCAAATCACGACAGAGCAAGGGGGCGTTGGCGATTCAGTCGGTTTGGACGGTTATATTAGTCCAAACGGGCCGTTCATGATCGGGGCCGTTTCGGGCTCCGGCGGGTTTGAGACGGCGAAGGTGACCGGGACAGGCACGCTGAATATTGTGGATAATGAATCAAGTCCAGAGACTCTCACTGGCACGATCAATTGGATGAACATTTCAACGGTGGGCGTGGCTGGAGTTCTTGATTTGATGGGAACGATCAATCTGACGGGGCTTGAGTATTCCGGCAACAACAGCGATTTGACGCAGTTGGCAGCTGGCGGCAACGCCACGGATGTCGTCTCCTTTCAATTTATTCCTGCTGAGACATTGGACCAGCTTCAGGCAGCCAATGGCCTTTCCACATCTTATGCCGGATCTATTTCCACAGAATCCGAAACGATGAACAACGTTCCCGAACCGTCTGCATTGACGCTGATCCCGGCGGGTGGCCTGGCGTTATTCGCCTTGAAAAAGCGCCTCCAGCAAGCGTAGTCCTTCCCGGTCTAACGGACAGTGCCCGGGTCATTCTTAATTGGGCGCGGGACGGTGGCCATTCCCCACAACCGCACGTTACTTCCCGGCCATATCGGCGCGGTTCCACCAGCCGCCGCCCAACGCCTCAAAGAGCGCTGCGGCGTCAGAATAACGATTGCCCTGGGCCTGAGCCACGCTGATCACGGCCTGGTTATAGGCTTGTTCTGCGCTTAACAGCGCCAGATAACTTGCGTAGCCGGACTTCCACTGTTGCCTGGACAAATCAAGGGTGGTCCTGGCGGCATCCCGGGCGGCGGCGGCGGCTTTCAGTCCGTCGGCATCCTGTTCCAGCGCCGCCAGCGTGTCGGCCACGTTCTGAAAGGCGGTGAGGACTGCGCTACGATATTGTTCCGCGGCCTGTTTGTATGCCGCCTGGGCCGCCCGCTGCCGGTGCAGCAAGGCGCCCCCCTCGAATATCGGTTGTGTCACGGAGCCGGCCAGCCCCCAAAAGCCCGTGCCGGACGAGAACATCTTGCCCGCCTCCAGCGCCATCGAGCCGGCATCCGCGCTCAACATGAAATTCGGCAGCCGGTTCGCCACTGCGATGCCAACCTGGGCGCTGGCGGCGTGCCAGTTTTCCTCGGCCTGGCGCACGTCCGGGCGCTGCTGCACAAGCTTCGACGGAAGGCTTAACGGCAATTCCCGCGGAAGGCGCAGGGCCGAAAGCTCGAACTTCTCAACCGGCCCGTCGCCGGGGAATCCGCCGGAGAGCGCCGCCAGGAGGTCGCGCTGCTGCGCCAGTTGTTTGAGCAGCGGCGGAAGCGTGGCCACGATTTGCGCGAGCTGTGATTCCTGTGCCGCGACCTCGAGCCTGCCGGCATAACCTTTGGCAAACTGGGCGCGCAATATGCCAAGCATGTTGGTGTTGATGGCGATCAGGTCATGGGTCGCGGCAACCTGCTCGCGCAAGGAAGCCTCCTGTATGGCCGCCGCCACCACATTGGCGCTCAACGCGATTTCCGCCGCCACCAGGGCGAAGCGCGCTTGTTCCTCCTGCGCCTTGAGCGACTCCACCGTCCGGCGATTGAGGCCAAACACATCCGGCACGTAGGACACGCTGACTTGGGGGGTATAAAGACTGTAGTAGAACGCGTTGTCGCTGGGCACGGGCGCGATCACAGCCGGCGTCTTGGCGCGTTGCGCGGAAAAGCTTCCCGTCACGCTTGGATAATAACTTCCGTACTGCGCCTTGACGTTCTCCCGCGCGACCAGCAACGCCGCCTGCGCCGCCTTCAGGTCCGGGTTGGCCTTGAGCGAACGCTTCACCAACGCGTTGAGCGCCTCGGAGTGGAACAGCGTCCACCAATGTCCCGCAATGTCCTGGCCGGTGACAAACCGCTGCGCTTCTCCGCCGGCCACGTTGGTCGCGCTGCTCGTCGCCGCCGGAAGCGGTCCCGGCGTATAGCTTTTGACCGCCGGGGCCGCGGGTTTCTTGAAATCAGGCCCCACCGCGCAACCGGCCAGCAACGCCAGCGCAGCAGTGGCAGTCAAATATATTATATGCGGCTGGCGGCGGGGTGTCATGGCGTCGATTCGTTCAGGGTTTGCGTTTGATGGCGGCGCCGTTGAGCGGCGTCAACGCCCCGGCGGGTCGTGCGTGATTGTTCCGCAGGCTTCGGCTTTCCCCCTCTCCTCCAAGCGCCTGGGGAGGAGCGGGCCGGGGAGAGGAGGCCCATTTTCGACTCTCCTCTCCCTGCGCCCGCGGGGCGAGGGGACGGGAATCCTGCATGGGCGGGGTTCCCGCATGAAGTTGAGATGCGCTCTTCACTCCAAAACTTTTCGCGTGATTCCCGGGCAAAAGTTTTTCCGATGATTGACTGGACGGCTCGCCGGCATGACCCACCCCCAGCGTCCATGCGCCAAAGCCGATGATTATGAAAAAGAAACGCGCTGTTTTCATATTTCCGGTTGGATTGGGGCATCGGTTGGGGTGTTCTCTGCACGGTCCAGAAATACCATTTTCAGCGCCGGCACAACGATGAGCAGCATGATCGGCCCCACCAACATGCCGCCCACGATCACGGTGGCCAGGGGACGCTGCACCTGGCTGCCAATCCCGGTGGAAATCGCCGCCGGAAACAGCCCAATGCAGGCGGACAGGCTCGTCATCAGCAGCGGCCGCATGCGGGTGGAGGCGGCCCGATACATGGCCTCCGACGGCCTTAAACCGCGCAGCATGGACTGATTGTAATAAGTGATTAATAGAATCCCATTCATGACCGACACGCCAAACAACGAGACGAAACCAATGGCGGCGGAGATGCTGAAAGTGAGGCCGGCAACATAGAGCGCCAGCACACCGCCGGCAATCGCGAACGGTATTCCGGCCAGGGTCAGGAGGCACAGCAGCATCGAATTGAACAGGCAATAAAGCAGCCCGAGGATGAGCACCAGACTGATCGGCACTATGAACTCCAGGCGCTCCTTGGCGAGTTGAAGGTCTTCAAACTCGCCGGCCCAGATCATGCGATAGCCGCTGGGAAGTTTTACATTTTTCGCCAGCCGCGCCTGCGCCTCGGCCACGGTGCTGCCGAGGTCGCGCCCGCGCACGCTGAATTTGACCGGGATGAACCGTTCCGTGCTTTCGTGATAAATCCAGGACGCCCCGGTATCCAGCGTGATCGTCGCCAGTTCGCTCAACGGAACGTAGGCGTTGGCGCCGCTGCCCGTCGTATAGCCCGCCTTGATGTTGCGAATCTTCTCAATCGTGTCACGGAATTCGGGCGCATAACGGACGACCAGGCCGAACTGGCGGTCCCCCTCCAGCACCGTGCTGGCCGTCGCCCCGCCCATCGCGGCTTGGATGACCGTGTTCACGTCGCCGGCATTGAGGCCGTAACGCGCCGCCTTGGCCCGATCCACCCTGATATTGAGGTTTGGCTGCCCCAGGACCGGGAAAATGCCCAGATCGGTGATGCCGCGAACTTGGCTCATCTCGTCCCTGACCTGCGCGGCAAACTTCTCCAGCATCTTGAGATTGGGCCCGATGATTTTGACCGAATTGGCGCCTTTTACCCCCGAGATCGCCTCCTCAATGTTGTCTTGAATGTATTGGGAAAAATTGAAGACGACCCCGGGCAATTCGCTCTCGAACTCCGCTTGGAGTTGCTCCGTCAGTTTCTCCTTCGTCAGTCCTTCCGGCCATTCGTCGAACGGCTTGAGCGGCACGAAGAGTTCGACGTTCGAGAACGGCGAAGCGTCGCTCCCGTTATCGGGCCGGCCGTGTTGGGAAACAACGGTGATGACTTCGTTCGTATGACTTAAAAGGATCAGGCGCATTTTCCTCGTCGCCGCCTCGCCGTCTTCCAGCGAGAGCGTCATGGGCATCGAGGCGCGTATCCAGAAATTGCCCTCTTCCAGTTGCGGGAGAAACTCGCTGCCAAGCCGCTGCGAGAGAAACGCCGCTGCGGCGAGAAAGACCACTCCGATGACGACCATGAGGGCGCGGTGGGCCAGCGCGAAACGCAGCGTCGGATCATAAGCACGGTGCAGGAGCCGGACGACGATGGTCTCGGCTTCCTTCACTTTTCCGGGAAAAAGGAACGAAGCGAGCACGGGCGTAATCGTGAAAGTGGCGATTAAGGCCCCCGCCAGCGCATACCCATACGTGCGCGCCATGGGGCCAAAGATCTGGCCCTCCACTCCCTGCATGGTGAACAGCGGCACAAAGCCAGCCACGGTGATGAGCGCGGAGAAGAACACGGCTTTGTCCACTTGCAGCGCGCTGACCAGGATCAGCCGCAGGCGCTCAGTCCAGCCGTGGCCAGGCGGGGAATGCGACGTGTTTGTCGGGTCCGGTCCATAAAAGCCGTCCGTCAGGCGAGATAACAGGGCCTGCCTGTCTTCCTTGGGCCTTTGGAAATTGCGGAAGATGTTTTCCACCAGAATCACTGCCGAATCCACGATGATGCCGAAATCCACCGCGCCGACGGAGAGCAGGTTGGCGCTTTCCCCCTGCACCACCAGCAGCATGATGGCAAAGAACAGCGCAAACGGGATGTTGATCCCCACGATGATTGCGCTGCGCAGGTTTCCCAGAAAAATCCACTGGATGAGGAAGACCAGAAGACATCCAAAGATGAGATTGTGCAGCACGGTATGCGTCGTGAGCTTGATGAGCGAGCCCCGATCATAAAAGGGTTCCAGATAGACCCCCGTCGGCAGGCTGCCGTCACTGTTCATTTTGGCGATTTCGGCTTTGACCTTGGGCAGCATTTTGGCGGTTTGCTCCACCCGGCTCATGACCACAATGGCTGCCGCCACGTCGTCCTCCTGGTCCCGGCCGCAGATGCCAAGCCGGGGCACGTAGCCCACTTTCACATTGGCGACGTCTTTCACCAGCACGGGAACGCCGTTGGACTGGTTCAGCACGACATTCGCGATGTCATCCACCTTGTAGCCCTGGGTCAAATCATCGTTGCCGCCATCGTCAATCAAGCCCACCCCCCGAATGTTGATGGACTGCTGGCCGACGCGGATTTCGCGCCCGCCAACGTTGCTGTTCGCGTTGCCCAAGGCCGTCAGGATTTGCGGCACTGTAACGTTGTAGGCCTCCAGTTTCCGGGGATCCACCTCGACGTCGAATTCCTTGGTCGTGCCGCCCCAACTGTTGACCTGAACAATGCCGGGAATGGTGGACAGCCGGCGCAACACGATCCAATCCTGCACGGTGCGGAGATTGGTCAGCCCAAAATGTTTTGGACCCTTGACTTGGTAGCGATAAATCTCCCCCGTCGAGCTGTTCTGCTGGATTTGAGGGATTTGATTGCCGGGCAGCGTGACGTTTTGCTGGATTGCTATGTCCGCCTGCGCATAGGCAAAGTGGTAGTCAATACCATATTTGAACACAACACGGATGAACGACAGCCCGTAGAACGAAGTCGAGCGGATGACCTCGATGCCCGGCGTGGTGTAAAGCCCGATTTCTATTGGAATGGTGTAGTAACGCTCCATCTCCTCGGCGGAGAGGCCCGGCGCTTGCGCGGTAATTTCCAGGATGACCGGCGTCGGGTTCGGATAGGCCTCGATGTTGAGCTTCTGAAAGGCGAAGAATCCGGCCCCGGCAAAGGCCAGCAAGGCGAACATAACAATCGCCCGTCGGCTGAGGCAAAATGCGATTATGGATCTGAGCATGATGGGACTTTATCGCGTCAATCAGTCGCTCGGCGGGGCGTTAAGGATGTTGCTGATGAACACGGCCCCGTCGGTCACGGCCAGTTCGCCGCGTTGCAGGCCCTGCAGAACCTGATATTGGCCGTCTTGTTGCAGGCCCAGCTTGAGGATTCTTTGCGTGAATCGGTGGCGGTCAGTGGTGACCCATGCCGCAAAAGTGCCGTCGCCATTTCGAACCACACCGTTCATCGGCATGGCGATGGACTCCACCGCAGCCCCGACTTGAATCGTGAAGCTGGCGAGCATCCCGGGACGCAACTCATCCTTGGGATCGGCAATATCGCAGCGCACCATGACCCGGTGGGTGTTGGGATCAATCCCCGTGCCCAGTGCGGAAATCTTGCCCTCGAAGACGCGGTCGGGAAAGGCCATCACCTTCGCCCTCACCGGCTGCCCGGCATGAATGAGCGGGCTGTCGCTTTCGGTGACATTCGCCACCATCCACTTGGTCGAGAGATCGGCCACGCAGTAAGGCGCCGGCGCGCCGCCCGGCTGCACCAACAGCCCCGGCTGCGCGTTGCGCGCCGTGATCCGGCCGCTCACCGGGCAGGGCACGAGCAGCGCCGGGTCAATCTTGCGGGTGGCAACGATCCGCGTGATGTCGGCCTCGGTTTTCCCGAAGACGCTGACGGCGGCCCGCGCCGCCTTGATAGCGCCTTCCGCCGTCTGCGCATCGGAGGTCGCCTGTTCCAACTCCCGTTCCGAAATGCCGTTGGTTTGGAAAAGGTCCCTGGCGCGCGCCAGTTCCTTGCTGGTAAGATCGTAAGTCGCGGCGGCCCCGATCAGTGTGGATTCCGCCTGGACCAGGTCCGGGCTGTCAATAGTATAGAGCGCCTGTCCTTTTTGAACATCGTCGCCGAGGTTGGCCAAGGCGGCGATGATCTTCCCCTGGTAGGGCGGAAAGACCTGGACCGACCGGTCTTCATCGTAATCAATGCAGCCCACCGCCGATTTCTCAAAGGAGAAGGAATAGGCGCCCACCGCTTCGATTTTGATCGCATTCAGTTGGCCCGGCGCCAGGTCCACCGTCGCTTCGGGTGGGGCGGCATTGGATGCCGCGACCGGCCCCGGCGGCGGGTTGGGGTTCGCCGGCTGGCCGGACCCGGACCTGAGTAGGACGACTGCGAAAACAATCGCCGCGACCATGGCAACCACCGAGGCCGCGCGCCTGTCAAATTGAGGGGGTTCTCTCATGGGAGTATTGTCTTTTCCACAGCATCAACGATAATTTGCCGGCGGCGCGATGTCTGTAGGATGACGGCGTCTCCTTTTGTAGGATGAAGCCGTACGCGGGCGCGGCTGGATTATTTCTCGTCTTGACTGTCGTGCCAGCGCACGGCCTCGCGCAGCAGCTCGCCGGCATTGGCCAGATGAAGCTTTTCCTTGATGCGGGCGCAAAAGGACTGGACGGTCTTGAAGCTCACATGCAGCTCCTCCGCGATTTGCCGTGTGCCGCAACCGCGCCCCAACAATTGAAACACCTCCAGCTCCCGGTCGCTCAGCTTCTCCATCCCTGGGCCGGCCGTTCCGTGCCGCCCCTCGACAAATTTCTCCGCCATGAGCATGGCCATTTTCTCGCTGAGGTAGAGTTTCCCGCCCAGCACACGGCGGATCGCTTCCAGCACTCTTTTGGTCGCCTCTCGTTTCATGACGTAAGCCCGCGCCCCGGCGCGCAGCGCCCGTTCGCCGTAAAGCGTCTCGTCATGCATGGAAAGCACCACCACCATCACCTCGGGATGGCTGGCCTTGATGTTCTTGATCAGTTCCAGGCCCGATCCGCCCTCCATCGAAATATCCACCACGGCCGCCTCCGGCTTCGCCGCGTCAATTATTTGCATCGCTTTCGGCGCGCTGTCCGCCTCGCCGCAAACTTCGAGGTCCGATTGCTGGTTGATTAAATTGGCCAGCCACTCGCGCACCAGCGGATGGTCATCCACCAATAAAACTTTGGCTTTGTGTGTCATGGGTTTCAGTGGCAAACCTGCCCCCGGGCAGCTTGCATTTGACGCGCGTGCCGCGGGGATGCTGGCGTTCCACGCTGAAGGTGGCGCCGATCACCCCGGCCCGGTGGGCCATGGTGCGCAGCCCCATGCCGTTCGGCGCGGCGGCGGGGATGCCTTCGCCGTCATCGCTGATCGTCAACGTCAGGCCGTCGCTCCCCGCCTCAAGGCGCACGATGATCTCTTTGGCGCGGCTGTGCCTGACCGCGTTGGTGATCGCCTCTTGCGTGATGCGATACAGGTGAGTGGCCACGCCCGGTTCGCGAATCTCCACCGCACTGTCACACTTGAAAGTGCATGGAGTCTTGAATCCTTCGGTGATGGTGGCGGCCAGTTCCCGGAGAGCGTCCACGAATCCCTCCCCCCTCAGATCAAATGGATGAAGCCCGCGTGCCAGGGTGCGGGTGAGGTCAATGGCTCCTTCGACCATTTCCACGATGTGGTTCACCGCCTTCACTTCGGGGAGTGATTTGGCCGCCAATTGCCCGCTCAACACCTCTCCCGCCAGGGCCACCCCCGTCAGGTGCTGGCACAAGCTGTCATGCAGATCGTGCCCGATGCGTTGCTGCTCGCGCTCGCTGATGCTGAGAATCTCCTCTTCCAACTGCATTCGGTCCTGCACTTCCTTCTTCAACGCCGCCGTCCGCTGCCGCACCCGCTCCTCCAGTTCATTCTGCAACGCCCGCAACTTCGCCAGGATCCACACCACCACCAGAAAAAACGTCAGCGCAATCGCCGTGTTCCACACCGGCACCAGCGAACTGGAATAGCGCGCCCCCGCCATCAAATCGCCCGCGATCGAGACCACGACGCACAACACTGAAACCAATATGCCATAACCCCGCCCCACGAACCACACCCCCAGGCACACTGGAATCAGGTAAAACGCAAAAAAATTCAGCTCGTAACCCGACAGGCAGTCAAAAACGCCGACCACGGTCACAATGGCCAGACTGAAGGTTACCCAAAAGACCGTTCCATGCGCCTTCGGCAGCCCAGTATCTTCAGTGTTAGTCTCGTCGTCATTCATAAGAAGGCTCGACGCCATCCGCAGTATGGCCTGTCTTTTGCTTCGCGGCAAGTTCAGCCCGGCCCGGTTGTAGTGTCGGCCCTGCGCCCCGATTTCGAGTCGCGGATCCCCCACTGAATAAACCTCGCGGCATTACGGTTGGTTTCCGCAGCCCAGCCCCCAATATTTGTATAGCTTCGGTTACGGGCCGCATCGAAAACCGCGAATTTTCCAAGCCCGTCACAGTGACCAACCGAAGTCGTGCCCAAGTCGGGCGCGGCTTGACGTGTCTTCTGTGACAGGCGCTTCGCGGTGCCTCGATGCGGGGCGCGTTGAGTCCGCGCCTTTTTGTCCGTATCCGGGTTCACGGGAAAGGAATATGACATTGGAAAGTGTTCCGCGGGGGAAAACCCACCAACAGGGGTTTCGTTGTTTTGTTCAGACATTCATGCTGGCACTCTGCGCACTGCTGTGGTCTGTCCCGGCACTTTGCCAGTCTGGCTCGCCCGTCCCGTTCGATCAGGTGCCGCAACATGCCACGTTTTTTTCCGCTCAAGGCCGGCCCCCGCTCCCTTATGATTGGGATACAAATTGCCAGGTCTATTCGCTTGGAAATGGCCAGTTTGTGGTCGATGACAGTTCGGTGATTTACTCGAATGCAGTCCCAGGGCAACGGTCACTAAGAAGGCTCAGCGGGAATTCATCTCCCGAAACAAGTTCTGTAAACCAGGCCTCTCCTTCGACGAACAATTATTCCTTCCCCGCCGTGCCGGAAACTCTCGTGCTGATCACCAGTGATCCGATCCCGACGCAGGGCAACTTTTGGAGCATGAAGGGCAATTTGCCTCCTCTGCCAACCGACCCATTGCCTCAACTAAATCTCTACACCGACGGCACTCCGGGCAACTGGTGGTACGATGACCGCGATTATGACTATTCTGCAAACTCTGCCAACGCGGCGACGACCACCTCCCGCCGCGCCCTCGGTGCGTATTCAACTGGCGGGGAAAGCTCATCGTATGGACCGTCCATGCCGCCAGGCGCGCTGTGGTTGCAGATCACCGGCACCACCAA
Source organism: Verrucomicrobiota bacterium (assembly GCA_050014435.1). Classification (GTDB taxonomy): domain Bacteria; phylum Verrucomicrobiota; class Verrucomicrobiia; order Limisphaerales; family Palsa-1400; genus DASRLE01. Next base: position 35,620 of record JBEKDI010000055.1, read on the forward strand.
TTCCATCGTATCCTTGAATCTGAATGGCGCAACGGATACGGTCTATGAAGTGTGGAGCAAGCCCAATTTGGAGCAGACGAATTGGAATATCGAGACAGAAGTGTTCCCCACCAACCAGCAAGCCATGCCCTTCGCCGTCAACCAACAAAGTCGGGGCACTCTGTTTCTTTGGGCGCGCGATTGGACGGGCATCACTTCTGACGGAAATGAGACCCCGGAATGGTGGTTTTTCTACTACTTCGGGACCACAGCGTTATCGGACACAAATTTGGACGTCAATGGCAACACGCTTTTGTACGATTACACAAACAGTATTGACCCGAATTTGATCAATGGGCTGTGGCTTCAGGTTCTTGGGATCACCAATGACGTTCTCTTTTTGAGCCTCAACAATGCGACGAACCTCGTATACGAAATATTCAGCACAACGTCACTGGGCAATCCGCCGACGAGTTGGAACATCGAACAAGCAGTGTGGCCGACCAGTGAAACGGTGTCCCCATTTTGCGTCTGCCAGGGGCAGCGTACCAATTGTCTTTTCTTGTGGGCGCGGGACTGGACGGGCGTTACTTCCGATGGAAATCAAACCCCCGAGTGGTGGTTTTGGGAAAACTTCGGGAGAGTGGACTTGTCCGATACGGATGTTGACGGGGCGGGGAATACTCTTTGGTTTGACTATCAAAATGGCATTGACCCTAGTGCGGATGCCGTTCACTGCTGTCCAAATTAGCCGGTTTTAAGAGGGGTTTCCCTCGGAGATGTTCCTCGAAATGGCATTTTTGGAAAACAGGTTGGTCATGGCGACGCCGGTGTGCTGTCCAAATGAAACTCCAA
>JBEKDI010000056.1:0-35771 GCA_050014435.1 Verrucomicrobiota bacterium
ATCAACTACTCAATAAACCCCGGCACACATTCAAAGAGGTTCCTCACCGCTGCCGCTACTATAACAAAAACACTCTGAGAAACCGTGGTCTTATCTAAGCGCCATTCAGGACTGACACCTGCCTCGGCAGTGACCAGCAATCGTTTATCAGGGCTGAGGGCCAGGGCCTGCGGCCGCATGTCCGGCAATTCAACCTGCCTTCCGGCCGGGGCCACCAGTTGGTTGACCGGTGTCTCGAACCCGCCGGCGGCGTTGGGCCCCACCGGATCTGTTGTGGCCCTAAAAGTTTGTTCCGCCGAAGCCGGCGGAAGGCACGACGCCAGCGCGAGCGCCACGATTGAAAATCGCGAAAGCAGTGTCATCAGCTTCATAAAGCGCATAGTGGGAAGATTATTTGGAGGATCCGTGCCGCGGACCCTCGAGAACAGGCAGGTCCGGCGCGCCGCGGCCCAGAAAACTGGCGGCACAGGCTTGATTGGTCACTTCTCCGCGGAGAATGGCCAGGATCAGATCATGTGTCATGAGGGTGTTGAATTGGTTGGAACAAACCATGGATTGGCTGGGTCGGGAAGATTTGACCAGGAACGGCACCCGATAATCCCGCACCCCGTCATATGATTTAGAAATTCGCCACGAATGATCGGCGCTGAGGATGACCCAGCTTCTGTCCCATTGTCCGGACGCCTCCATTTCGCGACGCAAAGCTCCAAGTTCGTGGTCGGCGAGCACAAGATTGTTGAAATAACCTGTCGGCGATGGAATGCCTTTGCAGGTGAAACCGTTTTCTTCGGGCAGATAAACTCCCGGACCGTGCGGTGGCGGCAAGTGCAGGAGAACCAGGCCATATTCCGGGTTGGCCGCCACTGCGGCGGCGTCCGCCAGGGAGTCTCGGCATGTGTTGATGAAAACCTGGCGGATATGAAAAGGTCCCGCCAGGGAAGCGATCTGTTGTTCCACGGCCCCGCCAATCGTTGTCGAACGCGATGGCTCGAAAGTGGGGAAAGGATACCACGAACAATAATTGAGATTCGCGCCCAGCAAGCGCCCATAGGGGTGATACCACCCGATGAGCGCGGTGTTGACGCCAAGCTCGCGGGCCTGCGAAAAGACCGACGGCAGCGCGCTCCATTCAACTATCGCGTCGGAGCCGGCCAGCTTCAGCGCCAAATCGCAGCCGTCGGGGCCGTCGGGATCAGCCGCCGCCAGGCGCTGTCCTGAAATCAAGGCCGGCATCGAAAAGAGCGTCGAATCGCCGGGCGGATAAGCATGGTCGGCGGACAACGCCGTCTGGCGCAGGCGGTCAAATTCCGGCAGCAGCACGTCGGCGGGACGCTTTTCAAACACCAGGCGGTAATCCGTTTCGTCAAAAATCATCCAAACCACGCGCGGCTGGTCGTCGCGAACGTGGAGAATCGGCGGCGGCACGGGAGAGGAGGCGCAGGCTTTGGATTGCATCACACCCAGGGATAAGAGAACGACTTTGGCCGCAATTAATAATGCGACGGGAAATGTTACGCAGACGATGACGGCCAGCGCGCGCGCGGCCAGACGGTGCTTCCAGAGGCACAAAGCCAGGAAGACGACAAAGCCGGTGACGACCGCCGGCTGCCGCAAGAAGCGGATCAATTCGGCGTCTGTCTGGTTGAGCAGTTCCACCCGGATGAAATCCGCCGGAAAGACGAGCAGAAACAGAAATGCCAGGTCCAACAGCAGGGAAAACGTCCCGGTCCGGAAATGCCTCCAAAGGCCGATGCCCAGCCAAATTAAGAAGGCAAAACCCGCCATATTCACGGTCAGCGCCAACAGTTCAATGCGCGCCACCGGCAGCTTGTTAAAGTAATTATTGCCACAGAACAGCAAGTGCGACCAGGGCCGCGCAAAGCACCAGGTGGCCATCGTCACGGCCACGATGCAGTCCAGGATTTTTCGCGTGAGCGGGCGGGCCAGGCCGGGATGATTGCCGGCTTGGCCCCGAAGGGACTGGTCATGGTCCGGCGGGTTCAACCCTGGCCTTTCTTCCTGGCAGGCGGAGCGATTTTCTTCATAAGGCGTAGCGCGGCAGGAATCACTGGGAAGACATTGGCTGGCTCTGAAGAATGGGCATCTCGGGCGTGCCACGGTTCAGAAAGGCGGCGGCGGCGGCTTGATTGGTCACTTCTCCCCGGAGAATGGCCAGGATCAAATCCTGCGTCAAGACAGTGTTGAACTGGTGGGAATAGGGCATGGATTTGCCCACCCCCGGACTTTTGACCAGAAAAGGAACCCGATAATCCCGTTTCCCGTCGTACGACTTTGAATCCCGCCATGAATGGTCGGCGCTGAGAATGACCCAGCTTTTGTCCCATAGGCCGGCTGTGGTCATCGCGCCCCGCACCACGCCAAGCTCATGATCCGCCAGCATTAGATTATCGAAATAACCGGCGGGCGCTGCGCTGGCCAGGCAGGTGAATTCATTTCGTCCGGGCAGATACACCCAGGGACCATGCGGGGGCGGCAGGTGAAGCAGAATCAAGCCATAAGCCGGGTTGGCCACCACTTCGGCGGCGGCGGCCAGGCTGTTGTTGCAGGCAAGGATGTAATTCCGCCGGACGCAAAATGGCTCCAGCAGGGAATAGAACTGCTGTACCACCGCTCCGCTGAAGGTCGTCGAGCGCGCCGGTTCATAGAACGGGAATGGATACCACGAGCAATAATTTAGGCTGCCGCCGAGGACCCGCGCGTAAGGATGATACCATCCGATCAGCGCGGTATTGACGCCGAGTTCGCGCGCCCGCGAGAATGCAGACGGCAGTGCGCTCCATGCAGCAGTGGCGCCGTCAGGCAGGGTCAGGTCCAAATCGCAGCCGTTCATCCTGGCCGCCAGGAAATGCTCCCCCGCAATCAACACCGGCATGGAAAGCACGGTCGAGTCGCTGGGGGGAAAGGCGTGATTGGGATCCAGGGACTCCTGTCGCAAGCGATCAAATTCGGGCAAACGCACGTTGGCGGGCCGTTTTTCAAACGACAGGCGATAATCCGTTTCGTCAAAGATAATCCAAACCACGCGCGGCTGGTTGTCAGGGACATGGAGAAGAGGCGGAGGCGGCGCGGCAGAAGGGCATTGCGACAAAGTCATCAAATTAAGGCACACGAGCGAAATCTTGGCGAAAATGAACAACACCATGGGAAACGTCACCACGATGATCGTGGCCAGCGTGCGCGCGGCCAGTCGGTGTTGCCAGACCAGAACCACCACGACAGCCGCAATGCACATCAACTCAGCCGGGTGCTTCAAAATGAGAGCAAATGGGACATGTGTTCGATGCAGGACTTGCACGCGGACAAAATCCGCGGGAAACACCAGGAGCACCAGGAACAACAAATCCAACACCAAAGGCACGAACCCTGTTTGGAAACGCCTCCGCAGGCGGATGCCCAGAAAGATCAGCAGCCCCACCCCCAGAAGATTCATGGCCAGGGCCAGGAGTTCAACGGGCAAAGCCGGCGGGCCGTTGAAGTAGTCTTTGTCGCTGAACAGCAAATGCGCCCAGGCCCGCACGAAGCACCACGCGGCCATTGTCAGCGCCACCATGCCGTCCTTGATATTCTGCTTGAGCGGAACGGGCAGCGGGATGTTTCCGTCCGGTTCGCTCATGGCCTGCGGAGCCTGGGCTGGCGGGTTCAAGCCGGGCCTTTCTTTTTCAAGCAATACAGGGTGCGCCGCGTGCCGGGCAAAGCCAGCACCCGGACAATGTCAAAATGCGCCGCGCAGGCCCCGGCGAAAACTCTTTCATCCAAGGCGGCGTGCAGTTCCTCGCGCCCGCGGGTCAGCCGTCGGAACATGGCGTCCTGCGGCGCAACAAATTCAATGACCAGCAGCGCCGTGGTCAATTCAGCCGCCAGCGCCAGGATTTCCTCCAGCGGAATGCGCTCCGTCACCAGCAAATGATGCAGCACCGCCAGCATCAGCACCCCGTCGAACGCGCCGCGGGCGCGGTCGAGAAACGACGGGCATTCACGGTTGCGCCAGCCGGTCGCCGGGGTGGGCCGGGCCAGATCCATCACCAAGGGCAGGATGTTCAATTGCTTTTCGCGGGCGCGCCGCCAGATTTCGCCCACGCAAACCGGATCGAAATCGATCGCCACCACCGCCGCCCCCGCTTGTGCCGCCAGCGCGCTGAAGTGGCCGGTGTTGGCCCCGGCGTCCAGCACGCGCGCCGGCTTGAATTCCGCCAGGGCGTCGTGGACAAATTTTTCCTTGGCCGCAAACGCCGGATCGTCATAGCTGTGCGCGCCCATGTAACCCGACCAGGTGGATTTTTGCCGCGCCGCCGGCCGGAGCGCGTTCAGCGCGCGGCCCATGCGATGGAAGACCGATTCGACGATGTAGCGGGCTTTTTCCGTGTCGGCCAGCAGACGGGGCTGGTAGATGGCCTGATGGTCCGGCCCGGCCCGGCGCGAAAGCCACGTTGGTATTGACACGAGGGTGAGCAATCCTGGATGCAACCGCTCCCAGGGCTGGCACAGGCGGTAAACTTCTTCCGGCTCATATCCGTCGCGGCGCGTGGCGAAAACATCCGCCAGCGGAATGCCCCAGCGCCGATGGACCAGCAGCGGCAGGAGAAACGACCGGATGAACTGCGCGCAGGGTTTCCACAGCGGATCACCCGGATTGCGCCGCTCGAAGGAAAGGGCATCGACAAACACAGGCTCGCTGCCGCGGAATAAGACGTTGTGGGGCGTTGCATCCTTGAGTCCGTAATCCTCGGCCAGCACGGCGCGGCCCAAGTCGAGTGTCAGCCGTCCGGCTTCCCACAGCATTTCCGGGGGCCATTCCTGCGGGAAACTCGGAAATGGGATGCGCTCATGCTCGAAAACGGCCGCATTCGGGCGCGCGGCAAGGATGGATTTCAGCCCGCTCGAAGCATCCAGCCTGGCGATTTCCACTTCGTCAAGGCGGCGGGTGGAGACCAATTCCCTTTTTGCCGCGTAATCGCGCGCGGCGCGCGTTTTTAGAAAACCATCAAACTCGGCCACATTTTCCGGGCCAACCAGCCGCACCACCCCGCCGTCAAAAACACAACAGCATCCCATCGGGTCGCGGAACGATGATGTGGCTTGAGGCATTACTGATGGTTCGCCTCCTCCACTTTGTTCTTGTCCGGAGGAACGGGCTCAACGCAATTTCCGTTATTCTGTCCGGAATGAAAAATACTGCTCATTTGCCTGCCGATCCACTTCCGTGTTCTTCTCCAGTAGAACAACAGGCCGACAAAAATCCCGATGATTGACTGCCAAATAAGCGCGCCCAAGCCGGGATCGATATACGCCAGAATATGCACTGCAAGACTGTAGGGGTATCCCCTAGACAAGGAAAGGAAAAAATGCAGAAATTTTCAAAATTAATGCCGAGGCCGGGTCCATCCGGCGCAGGGGCCGCTCTCATCAAGTTGCGGCCGGTTCATCCGTTTCTAGGAAGCCGGACAGTTGCCGGATGCGGGTGGGGTGGCGCATTTTGCGCAAAGCTTTGGCTTCGATCTGGCGAATTCGCTCGCGGGTGACTTTGAATTGCCTGCCGACTTCCTCCAGCGTCCGTGAGTAGCCGTCGCCCAGTCCAAAACGCAGCTCCAGCACTTTTCGCTCGCGTTCCGTCAGGCTGGCCAGCACGTCGCCCAATTTGTCTTTGAGCAAACTGTAACTGGTCATTTCGGACGGGTTTTCCGCCGCCTTGTCCTCGATGAAGTCGCCGAAGTTGGTGTCTTCGCTGTCGCCCACCGGAGACTGCAGGGAGATGGGCTGCTGGGCCATCTTGAGCACCGCGCGCACCCGGTCCACGGACATTTGCAATTCATCGGCAATTTCATCCGGCGAAGGCTCGCGTCCGAAGTCCTGGATCAATTGCTTTTGCACCCGCATCAGCTTGTTGATCGTTTCGATCATGTGCACTGGAATGCGGATGGTGCGGGCCTGGTCGGCGATGGACCGGGTGATGGCCTGGCGAATCCACCAAGTGGCGTAAGTGGAGAATTTATAGCCGCGGCGATATTCGAATTTTTCCACCGCCTTCATCAGGCCCATGTTGCCCTCCTGGATCAAATCCAGAAAGGAGAGGCCGCGGTTGGTGTATTTTTTGGCGATCGAAATGACCAGCCGGAGGTTGGCCTCGACCATCTCCGTTTTGGCCTGGATGGCTTTTCGGGCGAAGTGCTGCAATTCCAGGTAGGCCTTGAGATAATCCGCGCAGGGCATGCGGACGAATTCCTCCAGCGCCTTGATTTTTCTCTGCTCGATTTGACAGATTTGCTGCTGCTGGGCCGATTTGCGGTGCTCCTCGAATTCGGCCAAGGCATGGAGGCTCAACTGCATCTTGTCATGGATATTGTCCGCCACCAGCGACATTTCCTCGATCACCTTGTGTTTGAAATAAAACCGGTTGAAGGAGTGCTGCAGTTTCTCGTCCAGCCTCTTGAATTCACGGGCCGGCTTTTCGTCGGCGCAGGCCTTTTCCGCCGGGGCGTTTTGCCAGCAGGCGTATTGCTCGTCCACCTGTTGGTCCAGTGCCCGGACTTGTTTGAGCAGTTTGCGCAATTCCCTCAAATGCTTCTCCCGCCCCTCGATCTTTTTGTCCACGATAACCCGGTCAAAACGTTCCTTGGGCGGCTCGGAAACCAGTTTCTCGGCCAGGGCGATGTGCTCCTTGCCGGCAAAGCCAAAACTGTAAATGATCCGTTTGACCTCGTTCTCCGCCACCTCGATGCGCTTGGAGATTTCAACTTCCTGCTCCCGCGTCAGCAGGGGGACCTGTCCCATCTGCTTCAGATACATCCGCACCGGGTCATCCAGAATATCCAGCCGCCCCTTTTCTTCTTCCTCCTCCGGTTCCGGTTGTTTGACACGGTCCACCTCCGCCTGGTCCACGATCTCGACCTCCAGGATGCGCAATTTGCTGTAAAGGTCGTCCAGCTCATCAGGGGAAACGACCGCGTCGGGCAGGGCGTCGTTGATGTCCGTGTAAGTCAGGTAGCCTTGCTCCTGCGCCAGACGGACCAACTCCTTGACCTTCTCCGCCAAGTTCATCCCGGAAGTCCTGAACGGCTTGTGAGTGTCCGGCGGCGCCACCCCGTGGCCGGACCTGCCTTTGCCGTTCCGGTGCGCCACCGGCTTGTTCTGTGGAGATGCAGCGGGTTGGCCGGCTCCTTTCGCGGTCTGTTGGGAAGACGGCTTGCCCTTCCCTTCTCCAGACTTCGCGTGTGGTTTGACCATAGTTTTTGGCGAATTAAAAAATGCCCGTCAATATGGTTGGCTGGGGTGCCATTCGTCAAGGCGTTTAGCCAAAGAATCGCGCATTAAATTGAGGATTTTCAGCACGGGTTGGCATAAGGAATGCGTCGGCCGTAAGGAAGTTTCGATTTCAGCACGGGCGGTCTTTTTCAAAATCTGCTTGTAAACTTCCCGGCGGCGGCACTTAATAACTATATGAATTCAAACTCTTTTTTCGTCACTCGCCGTTCCTTCCTGAAATCCTGCTCCCTGGCTGCGGCAGCCACCGGCCTGCCGGCTTGGTTCATTGAGCGCGACCTGGCCGAAGCCGCCCCCGGCCCAAAACGGCTGGGGCCTAATGACCGGCCTGTCATGGCGCTCATCGGCTGTGGCGGCCAGGGCCGCTACGATGGCACCAACGCCATGCGCTTTGGCGACCTGGTCGCCGTCTGCGACGTCGATGACACCCACGCCGCCGCCGCGGCCGCACAGTACGGCAAAAAGGCCCGCACGCCGCAGCAGTATCATGATTTTCGAAAGGTGCTGGAGCGCGACGACATTGACATCATCATCAACGCCACGCCGGACCATTGGCACACACTGGTCAACCTCGCCGCCGCCAAGGCGGGCAAGGATGTCTATGGAGAAAAGCCGCTGACCCTGACCGTTGACGAGGGCAAACACATGGTCAAGGCCATTCGCAAGAGCGGGATCGTCTTCCAAACCGGCACGCAACAGCGCAGCAGCGAAAAATTCCGCCTGGCCTGCGAATTGGTGCGCAACGGGCGCATCGGGCAGCTCAAGCAAATCACTGTCTGGCTGCCGGCCGGTTTGCGCGCGGGCCCGTTTTCCACGTCGCCAGTGCCGCAGGGGTTGGACTGGGATTTCTGGCTCGGCCAGGCGCCCAAGGTTGATTTCGTCAAAGAGCGCTGCCACGCGAACTTTCGCTTCTGGTACGATTATTCGGGCGGAACCATGACGGACTGGGGCGCGCATCATAATGACATCGCGCGCTGGGCCGTTGACCAGCCCGGCGCGGTCAGCGTGGAGAGCGAAGTGCTGACGCAGCCGATTCCCGGGGGCTACACCGCCTTCAGTGATTACGTCATCAATTATACCTACGCCAACGGCGTGTTGCACACCGTGCGAACGACGCATGACGACAGTATTTACGGGGCAGTTGTGAACGAAAAGGGCCAGCGCAACGGCATCAAATTCGAGGGCACCAACGGTTGGATTTGGGTCAATCGCGCGGAGATTGATGCCAGCGACGAAGCCTTGATCAACAACCCCCTGCCCGCCGGCGCGCAACGCCTGGAAGTCAGCAACGATCACATGGGCAACTTCTTTAGCTGCGTCCGGTCGCGTAAATTGCCCATCGCCGACGTGGAAGTGGGCCACCTTTCCGCCACGCTCTGCCATATAGGCACCCTTTCCATGCGCTTGGGCCGGAAACTGCAGTGGAGCACCGAGCACGAAAAATTTACCGGGGAGGGCGCCAGAGAGGCCAACCACTGGCTGGCCCGGCAAATGCGCAAGCCTTACGACTACAATTTTGACAAGGCCTGAGGCTACCAGGCACCGTCGGCCAGCAGGGAAATCGCGTCGCGCGCCACAATATCCGTCAGCAACGGAATGGTCTGCCGCTCCGCGCTGTACTCGTCGTTGCCGATCCGCAGATAGGTCGAGCCTCGCACGGTGCGGTTGATGAAGGTCTTGCCCGTGCTCATATCCACGGCCACCACGTGCGCCTGCATGGTCAGCGTGTATTCCTGCGGCGTCAGCACATCCCCCGCCAGATAAGAAAGGCCGACACGGTCAAATCTTGTAATTTCCCCTGAAACAACAATGTCCGGGCGGCCCGAGGTTTCCAATCGGAACGTGCCGTCCTGTTGCAACTGCTGGCGCAGGGAAGTGCTGAGACATTCGGTGACGCGCGGCTCATGGGTTTTGTTGAGGAACGGCTTGAATTGCACGGTGCGACTGCCGGCCGCGTTGCCATTGGTCGGGCCGAGCTTGTAACCGGCGCATCCGCCCGCCGCAATGGCCAGAATGAGCAACAGCCAGGAGCGCATCTTATTTGGCCGGTGTGGCCGGGACAGCCGGCTTTGCCGGGCTGGCCGGGGCGGTGGCAGCGGCCGGTGCCCGCTTTTTGAGCTTGTCGATGCGGGTCCGCGCCTGATTGGCCAGAGGCGAACCGGCGCTGGCCAGCAGCACCTCGTTGTAATAAACCAGCGCGCCGTCCCACCGTTTTTGCTTTTCGTAATATTCCGCGATCTGGAAATTCCCCAGCGCCTCCTCGCTTCTCAGTGTTTTGATGATGCGATGTGAGTCCGCCACGCGCGGATCATCCGGATAGAGGGCCATGAAATCGGTGAAGGTGGCAATCGCCTGTCCGGCGATGCTCTGATCGTAACCGGCTTTCCGCGCCTGTTTATCGTAGGCCATGGCTTCCTTGTATTGCGCGTCGGCGGCGACTTTTGGCTGGTCACTGTAGCGGTCCGCCGCCGTCGCGTAGGCCTGCACGGCCAACGGGTAATCTTTCTGCTTCTCCCGCGCCGCCCCGATATTCATCTGCGAAGGCGGCCCCAATTCCCCGTAGGGGCCGTAATGGACAATTTTCTGAAACATCTCCGCCGTCTTTTCCATCGACGGGAAGAAGGGAATGTAACCGAAAAGCTTGAACCATTGCCCGTGCAGAAAGCGCACGGTGATGACAAATTGGCGGCGTTGCACCTCGTCCGTGTTGGCCGTTTTGGGATACTTTTCCAGCATGGATTGGTAGGCGTTGAAGGCTTTTTCGTCCTTTTTCTCGGCCTCGTAGCAACGGCCGATGAGATACTGGGCCTGCGGCGCATAATCGGACAGCGGCCAGACCTTGAGCACGCGCTGCGACGATTTCAAGGCCAGTCCGTATTGCTTTTTATCGAAGGCTTGCTGGGCTACATCCAACTGCTCCTTGGCCCGTGGCTTGCGCCAATCGCCCTTTGCGCCCGGCGTTTCATAGGACCACCCCTCCCCGGGCCGGTAAACCAGCGGCGCTGGCGACCGGTAAGGAAACAGGAACAATCCCAGCAACACCAGGACCACTGCCAGAGACAACCGATTCATGGCCAAACCGTAGCGCAACCCGCCGAAACAAGTCAAGGACAGCAATGGAACCTTGAACCCCCGGCGCGAAATACTTACGCTGCCCGCCCATGAAAGCCGTTCATTTCAAATTGTTCCTCATGATGGTGCTGGAATTCTTCATCTGGGGGGCGTGGCTGCCGTTTATATTCAGCTATCTGCCGGGCCTGGGCTTCACAGCCGGCCAGCAGTCCCTGGTTCTCAATTGCTTCCCGACCGCAGCCGTCATCGGCATGTTCTTCAGCAATCAATTCGCCGACCGGAATTTCGCCGCGGAAAAATTCCTGGGCTTCAGCCAGCTCATCGCCGGGGCGGCCATGATCGCCCTGGCGTTTACGGGGAATTTCTGGATTTTCCTGGCCCTGATGCTGGTCCATTGCCTGCTCTACGTGCCAACTCTCTCCGTCACCAACTCCATCGCATTCGCCCATCTCAAGGACACCAGGGATTTCGGCTTGATCCGCATGGGCGGAACGGTCGGCTGGATCCTGGCCGCCTGGCCCTTCACTTTCATTCTGGTGGATTGGGGCAAAGTCAGCGCAGCCCATCCAATCGGAATGATTGACTGGCTTAAAACCGCCTTGGGCGCGGGCTTGACCGGCGCGGCCTTGCAACGGGGCGCTCGCTGGACTTTTATCGTCGCCGGCATCGCTTCGCTCGTTCTGGCCGTGTTCAGCCTGACGCTGCCCTCCACTCCGCCGAAAAAAGCCGAACAGGCGCAGGACAAACTCGCCTGGATCGAAGCCTTGCGGCTCCTGCGCAGGCCGTTTGTGCTGGTGCTGTGGGTGGTGGCTTTTGTCGATTCCTTCCTCATTAACGCCTATTTCTACTGGGCGGCGACGTTCCTGGGCAGCCCGCAGGTCGGCATCAAGGGCAACTGGATCATGCCCATCATGAGCATTGGGCAGATTGCGGAAATCCTGGCCATGGCCATGCTGGCAGCGACCCTGAAGAAGCTGGGCTGGCGCGCAACCATGACCCTCGGCATCTTCGCCCATGTGGTGCGATTTGCCGTGTTCTCCTTCTTCCCCCAATGGACCTCCCTCATTATTCTGGTCTTCATTTTGCACGGCATTTGCTACGCGTTCTTCTTCGCCACGGTCTATATTTTCGTGGATGAATTCTTCCCGAAAGACGCCCGCGCCAGCGCCCAAGGGCTGTTCAACGTGATGATCCTCGGACTCGGCGTGGTCGCCTGCAACACCATCTGCCCCTTCCTGACAAAAAAATTCACGTCCGGGGAATTCGTGGATTTTCACAGAATTTTCCTCTTTCTCTGCGGGGTGGCCCTGGCGGCGGCAATCACGCTGGCTTTATTTTTCCATCCGCCTAAACTTAAAGCGGCCTTGTCGGTCCACGCATCATCGTGAAAATATTACGCGAACAACTCGACACATTCCTGCGCAAAAAGCCGGTCATTGGCAAAGGCGTTTATATCGCGCGCGGCGCGGCAGTGATGGGCGATGTCACCCTGGGCGACGGCGCCAGCGTTTGGTACAACGCAGTTTTGCGCGGGGACATCAACCGCATTGTCGTCGGCGATTATAGTAACATCCAGGACAATGCCGTCCTCCATCTGGCGGACGATTTTCCCTGCATTATGGGCCGCTACGTCACCGTGGGCCATTCCGCCATCGTCCATGCCTGCCGCGTTGGCGATGAATGCCTGATTGGCATGGGCGCAATCGTGCTCGATGGGGCGGAAATCGGCGCGCAATGCATCATTGGCGCCAGGGCATTGGTCACGCAGGACGTCAAAATCCCGGACGGCTCGATGGTTCTGGGGGCGCCCGCCAAAGTCGTCCGCCCGCTGACGCCTGAAGAACGGTCCGGCCTGAAATACTGGGCCGAAAAATACTCCAATAACGCAGCCTACTGCCTGGAACACGGCATCAACGTCGGCGGATCGATGTAGAACGAGCGAATATCCTTAATCCGCAACCACTTGTTCGGCTGTTTTTTTGCCCTCTCAAAACGCTTGACCTGTCCTTCAGATTGGGGTATGCTCGCGACGATGTTAAAAACGCAGCAAGTCCTGGTGGAGAACGGGGTCGTCGTCGTAGGCGGCCACGCCGTCGGGTCTTGTCGCGCTTGAGGCAAATTTCGACAAAACTCCCACGGCTGGAAACGGTCGTGGGATTTTTTGTCGCCACGCCGGACAGCCCAATTACAATATGAAAACAGTGAAAACTGAGAATCGGAAAGCAAAGAAAGCGATCGTGGAACCCCGCACAACGCCCAAGGCGGAAATCGGCCAGCCCATGATGGGCCGCGACATCCTCGTGCGGGCTTTGGAACGGGAAGGCGTGGAATACGTGTTTGCCTATCCCGGCGGGGCCAGCATGGAAATCCACCAGGCCCTGACCCGCTCCACCATCCGCACCATATTGCCGCGCCACGAACAGGGCGGGGGCTTCGCCGCCGACGGTTACGCCCGCGCCACGGGGCGGGCCGGCGTTTGCATGGCCACGAGCGGGCCGGGCGCGACCAACCTCGTCACGGCCATCGCCGACGCTTACATGGATTCCGTGCCGCTGATCGCCATCACCGGCCAGGTGCCCCAAGCCATGATCGGCAAGGGCGCTTTCCAAGAAACGGACATCTTCGGCATGACCCTGCCCGTGGTCAAGCATAGTTATTTGATCACCGACGTGAACGACATCCCGCGCATCGTGAAGGAGGCCATTTACATCGCCACCACGGGCCGGCCGGGACCGGTCGTGATCGATTTCCCCAAAAACCTGCAAGTGAGCAAAACCCAGCCCGTCTGGCCTGCCGCAGTTCACTTGCGCGGCTATGACCCCGACAAAAGGGCCGACGACCTCGCGCTCAATGAGATCATTGGTTTGATTGCCAAGGCCGAGCGCCCCGTTCTCTATTGCGGCGGTGGCATTATCACCGCCAACGCCGCCGCCGAACTCCGGCAATTTGTCGAAGCCACCGGCATCCCTGTCGCCACCACCATCATGGGCTGCGGCGCGTTCCCTGAAACGCACGCCTTGTCCCTGCGCTGGCTGGGCATGCACGGCTCCGCCACCGCCAACTGGGCCGTCAGCGGCGAATTCAAGCAACGCAAAAGCCCCGACGAACCGCTGGTCAGAATCAAGCCCGGCGCCGACTTGCTCCTGGCCTTTGGCGTGCGCTTCGACGACCGCGTGACGGGTAAAGTCGATGAGTTTTGCAAAACAGGCACCATTGTGCATATCGACATCGACCAGTCGGAGCACAACAAAAACCGCAAGGTCCATCTGGCCATCGAGAGCGACATCAAATACGCCCTGGGCCGTTTGAATGAAATGATCCGCCAGCGGCCCATGCCGAAAAAATTCCCGGCCTGGCTCGCCCAGATCGAGGAGTGGAAACAGCGCGCGCCGTTTCATTACGGGATGACGGAGGAGGTCAGCCGTTCCGAACACATGCAGGATCATATGAAAGGTCGCGAATCCGAAGTCATCCTGCCCCAGATGGCCATTGAGATGCTTTACGAGTTGACCAAGGGTGAGGCGCTCATCACCACCGGCGTGGGCCAGCACCAGATGTGGGCAGGTCAATACTATAAATTCAACTCCCCCCGCCAGTTCATCACCAGCGCCGGCCTCGGCTCCATGGGCTTCGGCTACCCCGCCGCCCTCGGCGTCAAGGTCGCCTTTCCTGACCGCCAGGTGGTGGACATCGACGGCGACGGCTCCTTCCTCATGAACGTGCAGGAACTGGCCACGGCCCACATCGAACGGATCGCGGCCAAGGCCATGATCCTCAACAACCAGCATTTGGGCATGGTGATGCAATGGGAGGACAAATTCTACCAAAGCAACCGCGGCCACACCTACTTGGGCGACCCGGAGCATCGGCGCGGGATCTATCCCGACTACGTGGCCATGGCCAACAGCTTCAATGTCCCCGCCCAGCGCGTCATATATAAAAAGGACCTGCGTGAAGCCATGCAAAAGATGCTGGACTCCGACCAGCCCTATCTGCTCGACGTCATCTGTCCCTACACCGAGCACGTCATCCCGTTCATCCCCGCCAACCGCACGGTGGCGGACATGATCTACTGAGCAATATTCAACTCATTTTGCGAATTGCAAAAGGGCGGCCTGCTTGAAGGCATCCCGACTTTTGCCGCCGTCGTTTGGAAATCCGGCGTGTTGAACCATGTAAACAAAAATGAGTCCATGCTTCCGGTCAATTTCCATGTTCGTCGATTCCGCGCCGCCGTGCCCTGCCCAGTCGGTGCCGACGGCCCAGCCAAATCCGTAATTCTCCTGGACCGCATCGCCCGTCTGCTTGCTCGTCATCATCTTGACGGCTTTTTCCGAGAGGTAGCGCTTGCCGCCGAGTTCACCGCCATTGAGAATCATCTGGCAGAATCTCGCAACATCGTGCGCGGTCGAAAAAAGTCCGCCCGCGGGCATCGGGAAACGAATGGCGCGATCGGTCAGCGGATAATGAAGCTGGCTGATCGTGATCTCTTCGAGACCGGTCCGGACTTTGGTCGGTTGATAAGATTTTGCGATCCTCCGGACCTGTTTTTCCGTCGGCCAAAACGTGGTGTCTTTCATCCCCAGCGGGCCGAACAGCCGTTTCTTCATGAATTCTTCGTACGGCATTCCAGAGACTACCTCGATGATGCGCGCGGCGGTGTTCAGGCCCGCATTGGCATACTGATACTTTGTTCCAGGCTCGAATTGAAGCGGCGACAACGCGTAACTCATCACCGCCTCGCGCAGCGGGAGCCCGTCCAGCGTCGGTTCCTCGACGCGCGATCTGAACGGCAGCCCGCTGGTGTGCGAGAGGACTTCGCGAATGAGAATCGGGTGCGCAGGTTTCTTCAGCACCGTCCGCGCGCCATCCTGCTCCGCGATGACCATTTGTCCCCTGAACTCCGGCAGATATTTTTCGACCGGGTCGTCCACATTCACCTTTCCCTCATCCACCAGCATCATAAACGCAGCGGCGGTCATGGACTTCGATTGGGAAGCAATCCAGAAAATGGTTTCGGGCTGCATGGCCTTCCTTGCGCGAACATCCGAATAACCAACACAGCTCACATCGAGGATTTTGTTCGACGAGGCCACCAGCGTGACCGCGCCGGCAAGCGAATGACTGGCAACGAAAGGTTGCAAGGCCGCCGCAATGCCCGCCGGGCCGCCCGCCTGCAGGGGCGCGAGCGCCAAAACGGCTAGCGAAACCAGCACGAGAAAGAAGCGGCAGAAACCCCTGTTTTTCAAAGACATGCCAAAGGGCTCCTTTTCCGAAACGCGTTCTGCCACAGGCATCGGTAATGTCAGCCGGGATTTCCCTTTTGATTTGTTGTTCATGGCTTAAATGAAGTGTTTTTTGCCGTTTTCGCGATTATCTTCCGATCATCCGGACTTGTAAACCCTTTCGCGGTGCCAAAACCTCGTTTTTCGATGAAACCAGCCCGCTCGCACCCGCTTTTCACATCCCAACCAGCCCCTTTGACGCGTGCAGAAATTCACATGAATAAAGAACAATAAACAAAGCTATGGTGTCTTTGACTTGCACGTGAACTTGACACGCCAACCATATCCCGGCTTTCTTGAGCCACTGATTATGAAACGGTTGTTGCTCATCTTCGTATTGCTCGCAGGCGGATTGCTCATGGCGCAGCTCCGCGCCGCGCCAGCGTATCCGATTGTTGGCACCGGCCAGACCAAATGTTACGACGACACCCGGGAAATCGCGCCGCCACAACCGGGGCAGCCGTTTTACGGACAGGACGCACAACATCCGGGGCTTACCCCGAGTTACAAGCTCAGCGCCGACGGCCTGACGGTTCAGGACACCATCACCGGGCTGACCTGGCAACGCAGCCCGGACACCACCAGCGACGGCGCGCCCAACAGCAGCGCCAAACTGACGTTGCAACAGGCTTGGGCGTTGCCTGCCAAACTCGATGCCGCGAATTTCGGCGGGTTCAATGACTGGCGGCTGCCGACAATCAAGGAGCTATACTCGCTCATCCTTTTCAGCGGCGTCGATGTCGATCCAGGCGGTCCCGGCGCCGGCAGTTCGCGGCTGACACCTTTCATCAACACGAGGTATTTCAAGTTCGCCTACGGCGACGCCAACGCCGGCGAACGCACCATTGATTCGCAATGGGCCACCAGCACCTTGTATGCGGCCAACCCAAACCAGATGTTCGGCGTCAATTTTGCCGACGGCCGCATCAAAGGATACGGCGCGTCGATGCCCGGCGGGAGGGAAAAGACGTTCTTTGCCATCTGCGTCCGCAGCAACCCGAACTACGGCAAAAACGATTTCCACGACAACGGCGACGGCACCATCACCGACCGCGCGACCGGCTTGATCTGGTCGAAACCCGACAGCGGCAAAGGCATGAACTGGGTGTCCGCGCTGGCGTGGGTGCAGGCAAAAAACGCCGAAAATTATCTCGGCCACAACGACTGGCGCCTGCCCAATGCCAAGGAACTGCAGAGCATCGTCGATTACAACCGCGCGCCCGCCGTAACGCAGTCAGCCGCGATTTCCCCGCTCTTCCAAGTCACAAAACTGGGCGACGGCGAATATCCATTCTTCTGGACCAGCACGACACACGTTGGCGGACCGCCCGATCGCCAGGGCGGCGCCGCCGTTTACATTGCCTTTGGTCGCGCGACAGGCTGGATGCAACCGCACGGGGGCGGCAGGCCGCCGGGCGGGCGCAGGCCGGAAGGTCCGGGCATGGGCGGGCCGGGCATGGATGAGCCGGGCGAAGGCCCGCCGCCTGGTTTTGGTCCGCCGCCATCGGGCGGTTCCGGAACATACCAGTTAACGGACGTTCATGGCGCGGGAGCGCAGCGGAGTGATCCCAAAGCCGGCGACCCGCGGAATTTTCCGCACGGCCGCGGCCCGCAGGGCGACGTCATCCGCATCTATAACTATGTCCGCCTCGTGCGCGGCGGGCTGAACTGAATTTTGAATTATGCGAACCTCGACTTCTTTGCTTGTTGTTTTCCTTTTTGTTTTGACAGCCAGCGCATCCGAACCGATGGCGCTCTGGCCCAACGGCGCTCCCGGGGAAATGGGCGGCATCGGCGTGGAGACGAACACAAGCAAGCCGAATGAAAAGCTTGTTGCGGGAAAGCCCGTTGTGCGCCTGGGCAATGTCAGCGTTCCCACCATCACCGTGTACCGGCCCGCCAAACACAAGGACACCGGGGCCGCGGTGGTGGTTTGTCCGGGCGGCGGTTACCGCATCCTGGCGATGGACCTGGAGGGAACCGAGGTGTGCCAGTGGCTTAAATCGCTCGGAGTCACCGGTGTGCTGCTCAAGTATCGTGTGCCCGCGCGGCAAGGGCTGGAGCGATATGCCGCGCCGTTGCAAGACGCGCAACGGGCGCTGGGCATGGTGCGTTTCCACGCCGCCGAATGGCATCTCGATCCAAAGCGCATCGGCATTCTGGGTTTTTCCGCCGGGGGCCATCTCTCCGCGGTTGCCAGCACGCGTTTTGAGAATCGCACCTACGACCCGGTGGACGAGGCGGACCAGGTCAGTTGCCGGCCCGATTTCACCGTGCTGATTTACCCGGCCTATTTGACTCGCCAACAAGTGCCGGAACTGTCGCCGGAGTTGACGGTGACGTCCAACACCCCGCCCACGTTCCTTGTCCAGACCGAAAACGACCCTGTTCACGTCGAGAACAGCCTATTCTATTATCTGGCGCTGAAGAAGGCGGGGGTTCCGGCTGAAATGCATCTCTACGCCACTGGCGGGCATGGATACGGCTTGCGCAAGTCGGATGAAGCTGTGGTTTCGTGGCCCATGCGAGCAGGGGAATGGATGCGCAAGCTGGGCGTTCTGGGCGGCAAGAAGCCGTGAGCTGACGGATCTCAGAGCAATCGCTCCAGCGCTTCGCACAAGGTCTTCAGAATATGCACGCGCGCAAAGTGTTTGTCGTTGCCCGCCACCACCGTCCACGGGGCGAATTCGGTGCTGGTGTGGGCCACCATGTCGTTGATGGCTTCCTTGTAAGCGTTCCACTTCTGGCGGTTGCGCCAGTCTTCGTCTGTGATTTTATAGCGTTTGAACTCGACGTCCTGGCGCTCCTTGAAGCGCCGCAACTGCTCCGCCTTGCTGATATGCACCCAGAATTTTGCCAGCGCGATGTTTCTTGTCGCCAGTTGCTCCTCGAAATCGTTGATCTCGAGATAAGCGCGTTTCCACTCGCGCTCGGCGGCGAATTTCTCCACGCGCTCCACCAACACCCGGCCATACCACGAACGGTCGAAGATCGCCACATGGCCCGCCGGCGGCAGATGACGCCAGAAACGCCAGAAATAATGGTGCGCCCGCTCCTCGTCGGTTGGCGCGGCGATGGGAATGATCCGGTAAAGGCGCGGATCAATGGCCGCCGTCACCCGGCGTATGGCGCTGCCTTTGCCGGCGGCGTCCCAGCCCTCAAAGACCGCGACTGTCGAAATCCCCTTGGCGTGGGCCTCCCAAGTCAGTTGGGTCAACCGGCCCTGGTATTTCTCCAAGCCTTCACGGTACTGCTTGCCGGTCAGCTTCTGGCAAAGGTCCACATGGTCGAGGATGGAATCGCCGGATTTGGGGTGGGCCGGCTGGAGCGGGACCTCCGCCGCCGATTTAACCTTGCCCGCGCCGTCGTCCTTGAGGCGGGCTTGCAGCGATTGCAGGACGATTTGCGCGGAGGTCAGTTCACGGTAACGCCGGTCGGTCGCTTCAATGAGGTGCCAGGGGCATCGCGCGGAATCGGTGCGGCGGATGACACGCTCGCTGGTGTTGATAAACCGGTCATAGAGTTTGAGGTTCTTGCGGTCCATCGGCCGGACGCGATGACGGGTATGCGGGTCGCGTTGGAGATGCTTCAGCCGCCGCGCCTGCTCCTTCTTGCTCAGATGAAACCAGAGCTTGATGATCAGTGCGCCATCCTCGGAAAGCATTTCTTCAAAGAAGGCAATGCGGTCCAATTCGCCATCCAACTGGGTGGGCTTGATCTCGTGGTAAACGCGCTGGACGAGAGGATCCGAATACCAGGATCCGAAGAAAATTCCGATGCGGCCGCGCGCGGGCAGGGCGCGCCAGAACCGCCAGAAACGAGGCCGCGCCCGTTCCTCGTCGGAGCTTTGCCGGAAGGCGTGGGTGTCCACGCCGCGCGGATCAAGCCACTCATTGAGGCGATGGACGAACTCGCCTTTGCCGGCGCAATCCGCGCCGGAGACGATGATGATGACGGGGATACTCTGAGATTTGAGGGCGAACTCCGCTTCCAGAAGCCCCGACCGCAAGGCGGGCAGCGCCTGGTCGAATTCTTCCCGCGAGACTTTGCGGCCCAATTCAGCAACCTCGAACATGGTGTGGGCCAATCATAGCAAATGAACCGAAACAATCACCAACAATTTTTCGCCATCCTCGCGGGGTTTGCCCCGCCTCTATTTTTACTTGGAAGGCCGGCGCAGGTTCTTGTCAATCAAACGGCAGCGCTGCTCCACGCAGATCTTGCTCCGCATGCCGTCGGCCGGGGTGTTCTGGACGTAATCGAGCAGTTTCTCCACCGTGCTGGTGGCGACATGGGTGCGGGTGTCGGAGGAACCGTAGTAGATGAAAACGTCGCCGTTGGGACGCGCGACCCAGCCGTTGGAAAACACCACGTTGGACACGTCGCCCAAGCGCTCTTCGCCTTCCGGGGCCATGAAATAGCCGCCGGGAGCTTTGATGATTTTGGCGGGATTGCGCAGGTCACACAGAAAGAGGTAGAGGACGTATCGCATGCCGGCGGCGGTGTTGCGCACACCATGGGCCAGATGCAGCCAGCCGGCCTTGGTTTTGATGGGGGCGGGGCCGAGGCCGTTTTTGCCTTCCTTGATCGTGTGGTAATAGCGGGGGTCAATAATCTGTTCCGCGCCGATGGCCGCGCTGGCAATGTCGTCGCACAAGCCCCAGCCGATGCCGTCCCCGGAACCGGTGGCGGCGAAGTCTGTCATGGGGCGGGTATAAAACGCGTATTTGCCGTTGACGAACTCGGGGTGCAACACGCAGTTGCGCTGGTGCAATGAAGACGTTTTGAGGTCGGGCAGCCGTTCCCATTTCAGGAGGTCCTTGGTGCGGGCGATGCCGCAGCGGGCGATGGCGGCGGAAAGATCGCCCGGTTTGGAATCATCATGGCGCTCGGCGCAGAACAGCCCGTAAATCCAGCCGTCCTCGTGGCGCACCAGCCGCATGTCGTAGAGGTTTGTCTCCTTGTCCTCCAACTCGGGCATGCGGACGGGATAATCCCAGAACCGGAATCCATCCACGCCGTTGCGGCTTTGCGCGACGGCGAAAAATGATTTGCGGTCCCAGCCTTCGACCCGCGCCATCAAAACCACCTGGCCGTTCCAATCCATGGCGCCGACATTGAAAGCGCAATTGACGCCCAGGCGGGTGAGCAAATGCGGATTGTCCGCGTGGCTGAAATCATAACGCCAGGAGAGCGGGGTGTGTTCCGCGGTAAGCACGGGGAATTCGTGGCGGTCGAATATTCCGTTGCCGTTTTTCTGCGGGCGGTTGCGGCGGCTGATCAATTGTTCATGCTGCCGCTGGAGCTGCTTCAGTTTTTTTTGGAATGAGATTTTAGTCATGAGAATCGAATGGTTGGAGGTTAAACGGACAGGGCGGCCAGTTTTGCGTTGGCGGCGGCGATGACGGCGAGGGTGCTTTTGTCCGTGTCAAACACAGAGTTCAAGCCCTGCGGTTCGGAGAAAGGGTCTCCCATCAAAGCGGCCGCGGAATGAAGTTTGCCGGCGTCAGCGCGGCCCTCGCCGCCCCAGGCCCAGAAGTTGGCGCCTTGCAGGGCGCGTCCGGCCTGGCAGGATTCGGCGACCTGATTGAACATGCGGGCAAAATAATCATCGCGCGCCGCGGCGGGGTCGCCGAGTCCGTACTTCTCGTGGTCGCGCGGCAGGCCGAATTCCTCCAGGACAAGCGGCTTGCGCAGCGTGTCGCCGGCCAGGGCGGTATGTTGTTCGACGTGTTCCCGGGCGCGTTCGGCGGCTTTTTCGTAGTCAGGCCCGGGGGCGGGATCGGCCAGCCAGCCCCAATTCTTGAGCCACATGTGGACGGTGACATAATCGATGGCCGCGCTTTGGTGAGATTGCACAAAGTGGCCGGCGTCCTCCAGGCAGCCATGAATGCCTTCGCTGCCGGTGCAGACCAAGTGATTGGGGTCCTGCTCGTGAATGAACCGCGCCGTGTCATCGACCCATCGTGAAAAAAGAGGCACGTCGGCGGTTTGGGCGTCCGCGCCGGGGCGGGGCTCGTTGGCCAGTTGCCAGGTCATGATGGCCGGGTCGTCGCGGTAAATGCGGCCGTTGACCGTGTTCCGGCGCTGGATGAGATGGGCGATGTAATCCAGATAAAGCTGGTTGGCTGCGGCCACCGAGTAGAGCCGCGCTGAAAAACGGATGAATCCCTGCCAATCACCTTTCGCCTGGACGGGTTTGTCCGGGTCGGGAATGGTCTCGCCGGTGATCCAGCGCACAAATTGGGAAAAGCCGCCGGACCACTGCCAATAGTTTGACACAAACAGAATGGCGCGCATGTCGCGTTTGGCCATTTCCGCCAGGCAAAAATCAAGCCCGGCCAGCAGGTCCTCGTCGTAGTCGCCGGGGGCGCGGGTGATGCCGCGGGGGATGGCCCCGGCCAGGGGCGAAGTCTCGGATCCGGCCAGCAGGCGGATGTTGCTCACGCCGATGGCCTTGAGGCGGTCCAACTCCCGCACCATCCGTTCGCGTCCGTTGTTTAATTTGGCCTCGGACAGATAGCATCCGTACCAGAGATTTGTGCCGACGAAAAAATGCGGCCGGCCGCGCAACTCGAACCGGCCGTTGCGGACGCGGACGAAGTCGGCGGCGCTTTTGCCGATGGCGGCAGCCGCCGGCTTCCTCTGCCGTGTGCGCTGAGTGGGCATGACCAAATATGGCTATTTATCGAGACGGACAGCCAGCACATCATGCCCCGCCACCTCCGCCGTCAGGGGCGTTTCCGTCGTGCCCATGTCCTGCTTGGTCCACAAATTGCGCACCTGGTAGTTGGTGGCGTCGAACTTGGTTTCCCTCTTCGAAATATCATCGGTGACCTTTTCCTTTTTCCAATCGAACGTGACCTGCCGCGGTTCAGTGTTGCGGTTCAGGATGCACATGGCCCATGCGCCATGCGTCAAAGGCTTGAAAAAGATTTCCACTCCGTCCTGAAGGGAATATTTCAAGGCCTCGATCCCCAGGCGGTCCTGGTTGATTGCGATGAGGTCCTTATCCGTCAGGATTTTCAGCGTTTCCGGATTCATGTGGCGCAGATCGTTTCCCGTAATGAGCGGGGCGTCGAGGAAGCACCAGAGGGTGAAGTGGGCGCGATCCTCGTTCGGCAACATGCCGTTGCCGACTTCGAGCATGTCGGGATCGTTCCAGCCGCCAGGGCCGGCGTATTGGCGCAAGCCGTCCTGCAGGTCGAGGATGGCCAGGACGCTGTATTCATTGTAACCTTTGTGGGGCCTTATCTTATCAAAACTGGCGTAAATGTCTCCGGTGGTGCGCCAGGATTGTCCGACACCCCTCGCCCAAGTCCAGGGCTTGCTGGTGCCCCATTCGCACAGGCTGAAGAAGATGGGGCGCCCGGTGGCGCGCAAGGCGTCGCTCATTTTCTTGTAGGCGGCGGGGCCTTGCAGGTCGCCGACGTCGCACCAGTCGTATTTGAGATAATCCACTCCCCATGAAGCATAGGCTTGGGCATCCTGCGCTTCGTGGTCCCGGCTGCCGGGCCGGCCGCCGCAAGTGTGCCCACCCGCATCGGAATAGACCCCAAGCTTCAAACCCTTGGAATGGACATAATCGGCCAGGGGTTTGATGCCGGACGGGAACCGTTTTGGATCGGACAGGATGTTGCCCTGAGCATCGCGCTGTGGCGCCTGCCAGAAATCATCGATATTGACGTATTGGTAACCGGCGGCCTTCATGCCGTTGGTGGCCATGGCGTCGGCAGTTTCGCGGATCAACTGCTCGCTCACCCTGCCCTGGAACTTGTTCCAGCTATTCCAGCCCATCTGCGGCGTCCGGCCCAGGGCCGCGGTCCCTGATTTATGGCAGCAAGCGCAGGCATTGCAAAGGAGCATGATGACGGCGGCGGAAACCGCGCATTTCATTGTCAAATATATGTTTTTCATTGTGATGGGGGTGTTTCTATGGATTGAATTGCTGACGGGTTGAAATGGCCTTGAGCCGGTGGATGGTTTCCAGGCAGGCGCGCCCGGAGTGATAAGGGCCCTTCCATTCGCTGATCTTGGACTGGGATTCGTCCACGCGGCCTTCCGGCGTAATGCGCCAAAACCAGTCGCCATGAACGCGATCCACCAGATGCCGATCAATAAAGTCCCAGACGCGGCGGGAAGCGGCGAAGAAGCGGTCCTCGCCGGACAATTGAAAGGCGTTGAGAAAGCCGATGACGGCCTCGGCTTGCGGCCACCATTCCCGGCCGGGGTCGATGATTTTTCCATGACGGCCCTCGTAGCAAATTGCGCCGTCGCTTTGCACGGCCTCGCGCAGGGTGACATCCGCCATGCGCAACGCGGTCGCCCCGGTCCTCTTGCGCCAGCCGGCATCGGCCAGTTCTTCGGCGGCTTCGCAAAGCAGCCAGGTGCCTTCGATGTCGTGGCCGAAGGTGTAACTGTCCGAGCGGACCTTCCAAGCGTCGTCAAAGAAGTGATGAAAATGCAGGGTGCGGGCATCGAGAATCCGCTCCTCAAACAATCCAAGGAGTTCGCGCAAGCGTTGTGCGACGAGTTCATTCCCGCCCGCCCGGTGCAAAGTCGTATAAGCTTCCAAGACATGGAGATGATTGTTCATGGATTTTTTCTCGGCCATGTCCTTGTCGCTCAGGCGCGCGTCAGCGGCGGCCTCAGACCAGTCGCGCCGCCGCACCTCCCAGTAACCGCCATGGGTGGCATCATGCGCGTGCTGCTCCACCAACCCGAACACCTCCATCGCCCTGGCCAGGGCGGCGGGCGCGCCGAAGGCCTGGTGATATTCCGCCAGCGCATAAATCAGAAAGGCCTGGCCGTAAATCTTCTTGGAATCGTCCAGCGACCGGCCGGCGTCGTTCAAATTCCAAAAGGCCCCGCCGCAGCGCTCATCCCAAAACCGGGTCATCAGATAATCGAAAGAACGGTCGGCCATCTGTTGAAAAATCTTTTCGGGCCGCGCGCGGTGGGCAGCGGAAAACGTCCACAAGATCCGGCTGTTGACGATCAACCCCTTCGGTTTGGAGCGGTCCGGTTTGAGGTCATTGGAGAGCCAGCCCATCCAGCCGCCCTGCTCGTGGTCGATTGCCGGGCCGCACCAAAACGGGAGGATGTGCCCGAACAACTGGTCACTGGCGGCTTGGGAAAAAACTTTCAGATCGTTTGCGTTCATAAGGGCGCGCCCGGCGGATTTTTGGCCAATTCATGCAGGATTTCCACCCGGCCAATCTGGGTCTGGCCGGTCATCACGATTCTCAGGAAATTCCCGGCCCGGCCGACAGGCCCGGCGGAGTAGAGGACGGGCTTCCAGTAACCATAGTCACCGGCGCCCTGAAAATACTCGTGTTTCTCCGCCTTGATCTCTTGAAATTGGCCGCCGTCGGAGGAGATGGAGAAATTCACGTCTGCGACGTCGTGCGGGAAGAAAGCGAACACGCGAAAGCCCCCGACCCTGCCGGGAAGCCGATAGGTCAGGGCGTCACCGGCCTTTCCAGCGGCGCGATGGGCATCTTCCCTGGCCTGGCGGCACTCGTTGGTCTTGATTACAACATGGCCCAGGACAGCGTCCACTTTCTTTAAATCGGCCAGTTCGTCCACGAGAGTGGCACGGGTGACTTTGACCGGGCCGGCGATATTGGACGGCGCGGAGGAGCCGGCCGCGTTCGCGGCGCGGACACGATAAAACCAATCGCCGCCCGGCGCGGACTCATCCGCAAAAAGGGGACGGTATTGCACAAAGCTCTCGTCAATATTATCGCCAACCACCGTCCACGGTCCGGCGGGGTCCGCGGCCCGTTCGACCGCATAGCCGGTTGCGCCGACGGAACCTTGCCAGGAAATCGCCGCGGCGTCCTGAATTGGCAGCAAATGCGGCGGCTCGGGGGCGGGTGTGGGCGGCGGCGTCAACCCGCGGATGGCAAAAGCTTTGCGGCGGACAATGGCCATCAGGTTTAATTCGTCGTAAGCTTGGCCGAGGCTGGAGCCGGGCCAGTGGAAACCTTTATACTTGTCGCCGCCCAGTCCGGGTTCGTCATGCCAGTAAAAGCCGCCATCACGATTGTGGAAGCGGAGGCTCCACAGCATGCCGCCCGGCATTCCGGTGTCGATGATGGTTTGCATGGTCTCCTCCATTTCGGCGGTGCTCACGAAACCGAACTCGCCCTCGACGTAAGGTTTTTTGCCTTTGACCAACTCCCAATTGGCGCGGATGGACTGGGAAAAGGTGACGTTGCGAATGTTGGGATAATGATGTGTTGTTACGATGTCGATCTCCGGCAGGGCGATCAATTCGGGCTTCAATTCCCTGCCATCGGTCCCATCCATGACGAGGTGGTTGTGATCCAGGCTCTTGATGAATGCGGCGATCTCACGCGTCCATGCCACCGGCGGAGTCCGCAACTCGTTGCCGGTTTCCCAACAAAGGAGCGCCTTGTCATCGGAGTAACGCATTCCGGTGCAGGTGTTGGCGCGCGTGAGGAGGAAGCGGATGGTTTCCTTGAAATCGGCGATGAGTTGGCGGTCGGTCCAGAAGTCGTCCGTTGTTTTACCGCGAAAGCCGGCATATTCAGCCCGGCCGCCCTGCCAGGCCCAATTGTCCACCAGGGGAACAATGAGGCGGATGCCCTGCTCGTTGGCGATCTTGAAGGCAAGGTCCAGTTCGCGAAACGCCACCTCGTTGAAGCGGCCGGGGCCCAGGACATGGCGGGGCGCGCCGGGCGGGTCGCCGGGCCGCGCCACGGAAATGACGTATATCCGCGTCACCGTCCCCCCCATCTGGCGCAGTGTGGCGAGGGCGTCCGTCAATTCAAACTGATCCGGCAAACGCCAGGGATTCAGCCCGGAAAAGACCATGTTGTCCTCGATCAGTTGGAGATTGGGAATGTTGAAGGAAATGAACCGGAACGGCTTGCCGCCATCCATCAGTTGATCGCCTTGCGCGGTGACAAAGCCGCGCAGCAGGGAGGCGGCGGGCGCCGTCACGATCCCGGGGCAGACCAGGAAGACCAGGAGGAACAATAAAACCAACTTCATAACAGGCTCAAGTCGTGACTGGCTCTTTTTCCAACCGGTCGTACCAGTTGAATTTAATAAATATGGAGGTGATGACAAGCACGATCAAAATGCCGCCCGCCCATGGCCAGTTGCGCAGAACGATGTAGATCGGCAGGGCGGTGAGCGAGAGTTGCCAAACAATGCCGACGATGACGTTGATTGTATCGCGCCAGAAATCCGGATTGGGCTGAAAAGCAGGGTCTTCCTTCATGACTTTTTCCCGGATCGGCCCCCACGCGCCCCATGGATTGACCGTCTTGTAAAAATGCATCAAAATGGCGTCGTCCTCCGGCTTGGTCAGAAACGTGCCCAGGACGCAGCCAATCACGGACGCGGCCAGAATGATCGGGAACAGGTAGAGGGTGTTGGCGACGCTGTGGCCCAAAAGGAGTTTGGCAAAGCCGGGAAAAATGGGTGATTCCGGAATGAACATTGCGGTCAGCATGCCGGAAAGCATGCCCCAGAAATAACCGTATCCGTTGAAACGCCACCAGTACCACTTGAGCATGTTGGCCAGGACGTAGCCGCCGTAAAGGCCGCCGACCAGCCACATCATGACTTCCGTGATGCTGGTGGTCAGGAGGCCGAAGAGGATGCCAACGGCCAGGAAGACCAGGGAAACGATGCGGCTGTAGAGAACCTCCCTTTTCCCGGAGGCGTGGCTGTTGATGTATCGCTTGTAAATATCGTTGACGATATAAGCCGGGGCGGCGTTGAGGGTGGCGGCGAAGTTTGACATGAAGGCGGCCATCAGACCGGCCAGAAGGAAACCGACCACGCCCACCGGCACATACTGGGCCAAAACAATGGGGAGCAGCTTCTCAAAATCGGGTTTGTCCATGGCCTGCAATTGCGGCATGCAAAAGGCCAGGGCCAGCACCGTAATGCCGGCAATCATCAAATAGCGGGGAAAGAAAAGGACAACATTGACCATGCCGCTCATCAGGGCCGCCTGGCGCGGGCTGCGCGTGGCGAGAATGCGCTGCATGTCATAGTTCGGCGCCGGCCCGGCCAGACTTGCCAGCACGCCCTTGAAGAACATCATGCCGAAAATGACCATGAAAAACTCGTTGCCGTCCGTTTTGATGGCATCGTTGACCTTGTCGAATATCCCCGTCCAATCGAGTCCGAGTTTCCACCCAAAAAATGGGTTCATCCACCCGGGTGGAATCGAGTGGGCGAACATGTCCGGCGAAACCCTGTAGATGGCGACGCAGCCGATGACCAGGGCAGTGACGGTCAGGATCGCGAATTGCATCACCTCCGTGATCACGACGCTGACCATGCCGCCTTTGATCACATAGAGCGAAGTCAGGCCCAGAATAATGACCGCGTAAGTGTTCTCATCGCTGAAAATGTGGCTGGCGCCCCACGGAAACCGCCAGGGCAGCATCACGACGGCGAATTTGCCGATGCCTTTAAAGAGATAGGCCAGAAGGCCGATCACATTGACGAGCGCAAAAACTACGACGCTCAAATGGGCCAAATTCGCGCCGGTGTCACGGCCGAAGCGGGTTTGAATCCATTCCGCGCCGGTCATGACATTGGACCGCCGCAGCCACTGGCTGACGAACATCATGAGGAAGATCTGGTTGAAAGTGGGCCAAATCCACGGCAGCCACAGGCTTTTCATGCCATAAACAAACAAAATGGAAACCAGCCACATTGTGCCGGTGACATCGAACATGCCCGAGGCATTCGAAACACCGAGCATGTACCAAGGCAGCGCCTTGCCGCCGAGGAAATAGGAATTCATGTCCTTGGAGCCGCGGCGGGAGACCCAAAGGCCGATGATGATGACGGCGGCGAAATAGCCGACGATGATGGCGACATCGACTGCGTGGAATTTCATGGAGAAATCCGATGGCGGATGGCAGCGCGCGCAACGGCAGGCAGGGTGCGAATCCGCACCGGATGATTCAGTAACATGGCGCGATGCTGCCGAAAAAATCCCATGTTCTTCAAGTCCAAAGTTTTACAAGCCGGCGATGGGGCCCATCTCACTTCGTCATTTTTCCCGGCAGATTGAGGTTTGGCCTCCGGCGGCGCAACAGGGGTATTACGGCACCGTTTACACTGCCAGCAACTGGCAGGAACTGGGCTCGACTGGCAGCTTTGACCGCAAGTGCCGCGATCATTATGTCAAACACAACAAACCCAAGCGCCTGCCCGATTAACGCCGGCGCATCGGCATCCACCCGCTGTGGAGTTTGGTAGCCCTGGCGCCCTTGGCTCATTTATGCGGCGCACCCCGCGGCCAACTAGCCGTGCTTGGGAAGCGGCCCTCAAGTTCAAGGCTTTACTTGCCGTTGCCGATTCATAAAATACCCGCTGAAAACTGCGGTAAAAGCGTCAGCGTGTGATTAGTTATGAAAGCCGACATATTCGAGGATTTGTTTGTACTGGAAATGGCCAACAACCATCTGGGTAAGCTGCAGCGGGGCCTGGCGATTGTGGACAAGTTCAGCAAGATCATCAGGTTCAACAACGTTCGCGCCGCCATCAAAATCCAGTTGCGTGACGTGAATACGCTGATCCACAAGGATTTTCGCCAGCGCTCGGACATCCGCTACATCAAAAAAACCATGCAGACGGCGCTTTCTGTGGACGATTACACCATGCTGATCGCGGCCATTCGCAAAGGGGGCGCCCTGCCCTGCGCCACGCCCTTCGACGAAACCTCGGTGGACCTTTGCGTGACGCTGGGCGTGCAAATCATCAAGCTGGCCAGCTCCGATTTGAACGATTGGTTCCTGATCGAGAAGATTGCCAAGACGCGCAAACCGGTCATCGCCTCCACCGGCGGTTCCTCGTTGAAGGACATCGATGACCTGGTGACGTTTTTTCAAAACCGCAATATTCCCCTCGCCATCAATCATTGCGTCTCCCTCTATCCCACCGAGGACAGCGAATTGGAAATGAACCAGATCGATTTTCTGCGCGAGCGCTATCCGCAGGTGGCGGTCGGATTTTCCACCCATGAGTACCACAGTTGGGACGCCTCCATGTACATCGCCTACGCCAAGGGGGCGCGCACCTTTGAACGCCACATCGATATTGAGGATGACGGCGTCCAGGTTTCTCCCTATTGCAGCACCCCGGCCCAGATCGACACCTGGTTCAAGGCCTATCGCAAAGCCAAGGAAATGTCCGGGGGCGGGCCCCAAACCAAGCGCATTCCGCCCGTGGCCGAGATCAAGTACCTGGATGCGTTGGTGCGCGGGATTTACGCCAAACGCGACCTGCCGGTCGGAACTCCCCTGACCGACGAGGACGTCTATCTGGCCATCCCGCTGCTCAAGGGCCAGCTTTCCTGCCGCGAATTGATGCGGGGCGAAGTGCTGTTGCGCGAAGTGAAAAAGGACGCGCCGTTGTATATCGATGACATCGATAGCCCCTATTCCCATTCCGATGAATTAAAGAAGGCCATTTATGACCGCGGGCTTGATCCACAGTCAGGTGAGGACCCCGCGGCCAAGGGCGCCAAAGGCATTGACTTGTCAAATAAATGACATTCCTTCGGCCGCAACCAGCCGGCCGCTTTTTCTGACGCCTTCATGGCTGGGCGGGCAACCTCAGCCGGAAATGGCTTTTCAACAGGCTGGAAAAGGGGGAAACTTCCTCATTGTCAGAACTAACGACGCATTCAGCCCATAATTCTTGAGCAGGATCTTTACAAGTTCGATGCTGTTCCTGTCCTGCGCCTTCGGCGCGCTGGCCGGCAGCACGATGAACCCGCCTGTGTTCAAGTGCGCTCCGGGTTGGCGCGCGGAAATCGTGGCGCAGGCCCCGGCCATTCAAGCCCCGTCGGTCATCTGTTGTTCGCCGGACGGGCGGATTTTTATGGGGGAAGATCCGAACGATATGGGCAGTCCGACTGACAAGCCGGGGGACCGGATCGTGTGCATTTATCCGGACGGCAAGATCAAGGTGTTTGCGACCAATCTTTACGGCGTCTTTGGGATGCAGTATCTCGACGGCAAGCTGTATGTCCATCATTCGCCGAAGTTCAGTGTCTTTGATGACGACCACGGCGTCGGCGTCAACCGGGTCGATTTAATCGCCAGTGACAATCCGCATCCGTGGCTCCCCTCCTTCAACGACCATATCCCTTCGGGCATCCGGCTGGCCATGGACGGATATTTTTACATCACCACCGGGGACAAGGGAATTCTGGGCGCAGTGGGGACGGACGGACGGAAACTGGAGATGCGGGGCGGCATTTACCGGATGCGGCCGGACGGCACGAGCCTGGAAATATATACCACGGGAACGCGAAACCACCTGGAGGTGGCCATCAACTCCGAAGACGAGATGTTTACACTTGACAACACCGACGATGGAGGGGGTTGGTGGACACGCCTGACCCACATGGTGGACGGCGGGTATTATGGATATCCGTTCGATTTCAAGCCGCAACGGCCCTACACGCTCTGGATGATGACCGATTTCGGAGGCGCCGGAGGGGCACCGACGGGGGCGCTCTGTTACAACGAAGACGCGCTGCCGCAGGAGTATCGCGGAAACCTGTTCCTGTGCGATTGGGCGGGGGACTGCGTAGAGCGGGTGATAACCAAACGGTCGGGGGCCACTTATGCTTTTGTGGCCCGCCTCGACCGCCATTGCCCACTGACCAGCGCGGATTACGAAAAGGATTTTTTCCATTTGACCGGTTTCAAGCCGGTAGGCATCACCGTCACGCCTGATGGCATGGGGTTTTACGTGACCGATTGGGGTGTGTCCGGCTGGAAGCGCGGCGACATTGTGGGACGCCTCTTCAAACTGACCTATACGGGGAAATCGCTGGCTGCGCCCAAGCCGGATTGGTACGTAGCTGCGGCCAAAGGCCAGAAATTCAAGGCTTCGACACGCGAGTTGGTCCAGGCGCTGTCGCATCCGTCGTACAACGTGCGCATGGTGGCGCAACGGCGCCTGGCCGACCGCGGCAAGGACGGCGAAAGGAAACTGGCTTCCCTTGTCAAGAGCGCCAAGGCGCCGCCCTGTGCCCGATGGTCGGCCATCTGGACGCTGGATGCCATCGACGGCGGAAAAAAGGAGCACAAAGCCATTCTCTCCGCCTTGAAGACCGGGGACGCGACGGTGCAAGCGCAGGCGGCGCGGGAGCTGGGGACGCGCCAGGCCAAAGACGCCGTGCGCCCGCTGATTGCGATGCTGGACAGAACCAACGCCGTGCTGCGTTTCCGCGCGGCGACGGCCCTGGGACGCATCGGAGACCGCGCTGCGATAAAGCCTTTGCAAGAGGCCCTGGCGCAAAAGGACCTTTTCGCGCGTTATGCGGCCATCAAAGCCCTCAACCGCATTGGCCTGTCCGATGCCGGAACCTGGCCGCAAATTGTGGATGGGTTCGCCAGCGCCAAGCCGGAGATTCGCGAAGGCGTGCTCTTTGCCACACGTGAAACCTACGACGTCGGGCTGGTCAAAGCCCTGGCGGCGTTCCTTTCCAAACCGGGCAACCCGACGGGGGCGCGCACCAATGTGCTGAACCTGCTCTCCAGCCTTTATTTCAAAGTGGCGCCATGGAACGGCGATTGGTGGAGCACGATGCCGGTGATGGGCGCCCCGCCGGCCAAAACTCTCAGTTGGGAAGGTTCTCCCGTCATTGCCGCCGCCATGCGCGATGCCCTGCAGGACTCGCAGCTCGCCGCGCGCCAGATCGTTTTCGACTGGGTGCGCCTTTCCCATGACACCAACGCGGCCAGCATGTTGCGAACCATGTTTGAACGCGAAACAGACGTGCCGATGCGCGCCAGCATTCTGCGCGCGCTGCCGGGCGGGGACGATCCGGACAGCCGGGCATTGATCGGCCCCATCCTGAAGAACCCGCAATCGCCGGTTGTCCTGCTCAATGCCGCGATTGATTACGCGCGCAAGATGAACGGCGCTGAATTCAACGACGATTTGATTCGCTTGTCGGAACACCCGGCCAACGACCAGATGTTGGTGAGTTTGTTTGAATATTTTGGCAAAAAGAAACTGTCCCGGACCGCGCCAATATTGGGCAAAAACCTTGCCAGTTCCAACGCCGCCGTGCCACAAGCCGCCATCGAGGCCCTGACGCAAATCGGCGGGGACGCGGCCATCACGGAACTGATGCGAGGGATGGATGATAAGCCTCTGGCCGTCCAGCGGCAATCGATCGAAGCGCTGGGCACGTTGCGGGCCAGGGCCGCTGTGCCCCGGTTGATCAAACTCAGCGCCGACAGCCAGTTATCCACCCCCGCCATCCAGGCGTTGACCCACATGCCGGACAGGGTCGCCCTGGATATTTACCTCGACGGGCTGGTTTCAAAAAACGCGGCGATCCGGTCCCAATGCAAGACGGCCGTGACCAGCCTGCGCGATGCGGTGTTGCCCCGGATCGAGGCGAAACTGGCCACCACCAATGGATTGCCGGACGAGGCCATTGCCAGCCTGAGAGACATCTATCAACACGACTCTGCCGCGAAAAAAGGCCTCTTATTCAGGGTCAAAGTGAAGCCGGTGCCGGAATACCAATCCTTTGCCCTGGCCCATACGGGCAACGCCCGGCATGGCCAGAAAATCTTTTCGGATGCCAACGGCGTCAATTGCGTGAAGTGCCATGCCATAAACGGGCAGGGCGGGCACATCGGGCCGGAATTGACCGGGCTCGGCACCCGGCAAACCCGCCCCCAAATCATCGAGTCGGTGCTGTATCCGTCGAAGGTCATTTTGGACGGCTACCAGCAGATATTTTTCTATATGACAGACGGCGAGGATTACGCCGGGATCGTCCGCTTCGAAACGCCCGACACGGTGACTGTGATCGATAGCCTGGGGCTGACGAACATGCTGGAAAAGTCCAAAATCAAAAGCCGGAAAATCAGCCAGATTTCTCTGATGCCGGAGGGCCTGCAAACGGGCCTTTCGCTGCAGGACTTTTCGGATCTGATCGCTTTTGTCGAGAATTCAGGGCTCGCAACGCCGCCGGAGCCAAGCCGGCCGTCATCCGAATCGGCGCCATCCGATCCAATGGATTTTTTGAATTTGCCGCCCAACCCGCTCGCCACGCCCGCGGTGCCCGCAGAAGCTGCAACATCCATGGCACCGCCGGAGCCTGTGGCGCCAGTGCGTGGGCCGCATCGGCCACATGGGCGGCGCGGTCCGGTCAATCCTCCCAACCCGCCCTTGCCGCCGGGTTTTCCCCCGCTGCCCGAACCATCCCAATAGCGCTTGAACAATCCCCCGGCACACTACCCAGGACGAGGTGCAGCGCATGGTCCAACAATACAATGTGGATCAGGGTTTTCCGTTGTTGACGGTGTGGCGGCGGAAGCAGTGGCATGCGAAAAAAGGTAAAAATTGTGCTTGGCAGGGGGGCGGGCGTCTGGTATCACGCCACCAGTCTCTGAACACCTACTGAATAATAAATAAATATATGAAATCATTCGCCAAAATTTGCCTCGTGCT
This sequence comes from Verrucomicrobiota bacterium, assembly GCA_050014435.1. Classification (GTDB taxonomy): domain Bacteria; phylum Verrucomicrobiota; class Verrucomicrobiia; order Limisphaerales; family Palsa-1400; genus DASRLE01. Next base: position 34,128 of record JBEKDI010000056.1, read on the forward strand.
TTTGACCGCCGCGACCCTGGCCGCTTTCACGGCGCAGGCCCAAACCGATTCGACCGCCACCAACAAGCCGCCGGCCGCCGCCAAGCCGAAAGCGAAGAGATATGTCGGCAAAGTCGCCAGTGTCGATAACGAGGCCAAAACCGTCACGGTCGCCCTGGAATCAGGGAAGTCGCAAACGCTGCATATCACATCCAAGACCAGAATTAGGAAGGAAGGCCAGCCGGCGACCCTGGCGGATGTGACTGTGGGGGAGAGAGTGACAGGCGGGTATCACGAGGATGACTCCGGTAATTTGGTGGCCAACACCGTAACCATCGGCCAGCCGAAGCCGAAAGCCGCTGCGCCCGCCGCAAGCACCGCTGCTCCCCAATAAGCAGCAGCAGCGGGTTCTACTTCTTTTTGCGCCACCAGCTTTTGTTGGCGGGCTGGTCGGCCTCGCGGACTTGTTGCACGAGCAACTGGCTGCGGGCCGCCTCCAGGGCCATTTGCATTTCCTCGTAATCCCTGAAACGGTCGCCGGGGTCCTTGGCCATGGCGCGGACCAGGGCGTTGCTGGTTCCTTCCGTAATGCCGAGTAAAACCTGGTCGGGCGGGGTCAATGGGGTGTGGACGTGGGCGGTCACGACTTCCTCGACGGTGGGGGCTTCGAAGGGGACGTGGCCGGTCAGGGCGTGGTAGAGCGTTCCGCCCAGGCTGTACATGTCGGAATGGAAATCTTCGCCTTTGCGCTCGATTTTTTCGGGGGCGACATAATAGACGGTGCCCCAGACGTGTTCTTCCCAGGTGTTGTTGCCGACCTCGGCGGCGCGCACCAGGCCGAAATCAATCAGTTTGGGTTCACCCTCGTTGTTGTAGAGGATGTTGCCGGGTTTGATGTCACGATGGAGGAGATTGTGTCTGAGGGCGGAGGCGAGGGCGGAGGCCATTTTTATGCCGACATCCAGGACGTCCAGTTCAGGGAGCTGGCCCTCGGTTTCGATGCGATGGTCCACGCTGCCCTGGTCGGCAAGTTCCATGACGAGATAGGGCTGGTCCTCGAACTCGTCAAAACTATAGACGTGGATGATGTTGGTATGGTTGAGGGCGGCGCCGGCGCGGGCCTCGCGATAGAAAGCTTGCATGACTTCCGGATCGGCCGCCATTTCGCGCTTCATCATTTTGAGAGCGACCTGGCGGTCGAGTTTGACGTCATGGGCGGTATAGACAGTGCCCATGCCGCCGGAGGCGATAACGGAAAGCAGTTCGAAATTGCGCAAGGTGACGGGGAGCATGACGGGATGGCCGCATTTTTTGCAGGGTTCGACGGCGAAGGGGGCCAAGTCGCCCGAGATGAAGGTCTTGGCTTTGCAGTGTCCGCAGGTGACCATTTTCAACGGTTTGCTGCCGCTTGATTCGCCATTGCTCACAGGGGGAAGTTAGCACGGCGGGCGGTGGGGACAAGGGAAAATCGGAGGGCGAGGGTTGATGGCATGACAAACTGCTGAAACTTTGGCCGATGACCAACATTCGCCTCAAAGAGGCGGGGGCAGGGCAAACGCATTTAAATTTCTGGGCAACTAGGCAAAATTTGCCTTGTACAACATAAAGTTGTGTTTAAATAGAGAGGGATGAATATTCATCCCAAGTTGAGTCTGGTCGAACATT
>JBEKDI010000057.1:0-35642 GCA_050014435.1 Verrucomicrobiota bacterium
GCGTGAACGTGTTTGAGCAAGTGCCTCTGGCTGAATTGGTTGCGAAAACCGCATCTCAAAATGAAACAGCCAATTCTCATAACCAATTGATCTTCAACATGTTTTAACCGGATGACAGTGAACTGATCAGGATTCCGCTAGGCTTGCTTGTGCTGGGCCTCGCTGCATACGCCGGGATGGCTGCGGATAAGACGACCCCGTCTGCTCCGGTCGCTCCACAGAAAGCCAAAACAGGGGTAATGTATTATAATGAGCCGCTTCCATCGCCACCTTCGCGCTGGCCGGCAACGCAAAAATCACCCTTGGCGTCAATACGAATGCCAGTCTGAATGATTTGACAGTCGGGGAAGTTGCGCACATTTCGTATACCATCGATAACAAGGTTTGGCTGGCGCATAAAGTCGTCGTTGACCCGGTTCATCATAGCACCACGGCGACAAGCCACACCAACACAGTGCCAACCCACCCCCACGTTGCCAACACGAACGAACTTCACGCCCACGGAAAAATAACTTCTTATGACGCTTCCGCCGGCACAGTATCAATCAGATTCCATCGTTGATGGTGAAAACTTAATGGACGGTTGACAATTGGTAATGGACCCACTCCGACGGGTGAAAGTCAATCGATTTAAGGTTCGCGTTTCACCCAACCTGGAACCAAAAGTGGATGAAAGTAATGCTGGCGTTGGCGCGGCGGGTGCGGCATGAAATGGATATGACACTCAGAATATCGTTTCTCAGACAATTTGCGGCGGCGACTGTCGTGGCTGTTTTTGCCGCCCAGGCCCAAGCGGCAGAGCAGGGAACATCCGCAAGTCGTGAACGGTTGTTGATGGATTTGGGATGGCATTTTACGCTTGGCAACGCCACCGATCCGGCAAAGGATTTCGATCCTTCCCCCGCCACGAACACTTTTTCCTATTTTGCCAAGGCCGGCTACGCCCAGGGCGCCGCCGCCAGGGATTTTGACGATCGGGCCTGGCGGGTGGTGGATCTGCCGCACGATTGGGCGGTGGAACTGCCGTTCGACGGCCGGGGAAGCGGAAGCCATGGCTACAAGGCGCTTGGCCGGAATTTCCCGGAGAACAGCGTCGGTTGGTACCGCAAATCTTTTACGGTACCCAAATCGGATCTGGGTCGGAAAATCAGCATCGAGTTCGACGGTGTCTTCCGGGATTCTGTTGTGTGGGTCAACGGATTTTATCTGGGCCGGGAGTCCAGCGGTTATACGAGTTTCAATTATGATTTGACTGATTATTTAAATTACGGGAGCGACAACGTCGTTGCGGTGCGGGTGGACGCGTCCCTGGAGGAGGGATGGTTTTATGAGGGGGCTGGGATTTACCGGCATGTCTGGCTGGTCAAAACCGCGCCGCTGCACGTGGCGCACTGGGGCACATTCGTGACGACCAAGGTGGGCAACAACGCCTCCGCCGTGGCCGCCCGCGCCACCCTTGCCAACGACGGCATGGAGAAGGCGGTCTTTGTCATCGGGCAAACGATTGTTGACGCCGGGGGCAACGTGGTTGCCCGTTCCAAAAGCAAGAAACACATCCTAAAACCCGGCACGCAGCACGAGTTCACCAACATGCTCAGCGTGTCCAGCCCAAATCTTTGGTCACCCGAAACGCCTTACCTTTACAATTTGATCACCACCGTGACCAGCGGCGGCGCGGAAACGGACCGCTATGAGACGCCGTTCGGCATCCGCGCCATTCGTTTTGACGCTGACCAGGGCTTCTTCCTCAACGGCAAGCGTGTGGAACTGAAGGGGACTTGCAACCACCAGGACCACGCCGGCGTGGGCGTGGCGGTGCCGGATGAACTCAACGCGTGGCGGGTGGGCCAACTCAAAAAAATGGGCTCCAACGCCATCCGCACCAGCCACAATCCGCCCACGCCCGAGTTGCTGGACGCCTGCGACCGGCTGGGCATGATGGTGATGGATGAAAACCGCAGCGAGGGCATCAACGGGGAGCAGTTGGGACAATTGGAGAGCATGATGCGGCGGGACCGCAACCATCCCTGCGTCGTGATCTGGTCGCTCGGCAACGAGGAATGGGACCTGGAAAGCCATCCCCAGGGCACACGCGTCACGCAAACGGTGCAGACTTTCGCGCAGACGCTGGATCCGAGCCGGCGATTCACAGTGGCCATCAGCGGCGGCTGGGGCTGGGGCAGTTCCATCAGCATCGACGTGATGGGCTTCAATTATTACACGCACGGCGAGAAACGGGAGACGGGAAACGAGCTTTATCACGCCAAATTCCCGCGAAAGCCATGCGTGGCCAGCGAGGATGGAAGCACTTTTTCCACGCGCGGCATTTATGTCAAAGACGAAGCGCATCAATACCTGACGGCCTACGACGAGAACAAGCCCTCCTGGGGCGGCTTGGCGGAAGAATCCTGGTCGCATTACGCCATGCGTCCGTATGTGGCCGGCTTGTTTACCTGGACGGGATTTGATTATCGCGGGGAAGAGACGCCGTTCTGGTGGCCGGCGATCAGTTCTCAATTTGGCATTCTTGACACATGCGGTTTTCCCAAGGACAATTTCTACTACTACCAGTCGTGGTATGTGGACCGGCCGGTGCTGCATCTGTTGCCGCATTGGAACTGGGCGGGCCGGGAAGGCCAGGCGATCGAGGTCTGGTGCCACAGCAATTGCGAAGAGGTGGAGCTGTTCCTCAACGGCCGGAGCCTGGGCCGGAAAACCATGAAACCGAACTCACACCTGGCGTGGACAGTCAATTACGCCCCCGGCACCTTGCTGGCGCGCGGTTACAAGGGGGGCAAGGAGGTCATCACCGACCATGTGGAGACCACGGGCGAACCGGCGTCCGTCCAGCTCAGTCCGCATAAATCCACGATCAGGGCGGACGGCGAAGACGTGTGCATCATCACCGTGCAGGCGTGCGACGCGCAAGGGCGGCCGGTGCCCACCGCCTCGAACGAGGTTTGTTTTGAAGTTGCCGGGCCGGGCAGGATCATCGGCGTTGGCAACGGGGACCCTTCCTCGCACGAGCCGGACCAATTCATGGCCGGCGGCTGGAAACGAAGCCTCTTCAGCGGCCTGGCGCAGGTCATTGTCCGGTCCACCGGGCAACCGGGTGAAATCAAATTGACAGCCACTTCACCGAACCTTTCCCCGGCGACATGGAAACTTTCCGCCACTCCGTGAGTCATGCGCGTTTTGATCGTCGGCTGCGGGTATGTGGGGCTGCCTCTGGGGGCTGAGTTGGCGCGGCTGGGCCACGAAGTGTGCGGCGTCACGCGCTCGGCCCGGAACCATCTCGCCCTCAAAGCGTGCTGCATCCAGCCGTTCATGGCCGATATTGGCCGGCGGGCGGACCTGGACAAACTGCCTCTGCCTTTCGATTGGGTGGTCAACACGGTATCCTCCAGCCGGGGCGGGATCGAGGAATACAAACAAGTTTATCGGGAGGGAACGCGCCATCTGATCGACTGGCTGGGGGGCGCGCCGCCCAAAAAATTTGTGTATACGAGCAGCACCAGCGTTTATGGCCAAACCGACGGCTTGCAAGTCAAGGAAAGCAGCCCGGCTGAACCGGCCAACGAAACAGGCGGGGTGCTCGTCGCCGCCGAGAAATTGCTGCTCGACGCCGCGCAAGAGAGGAAATTTCCCGCCATCATCCTGCGCGTGGCGGGGATCTACGGGCCGGAACGCGGACACCTGTTCCTGCAATACTTAAAGGATGAGGCGCGGCTGGCGGGGCGGGGCGAGGGATTGCTCAACATGATCCATCGCGACGACGTGGTGCAGTGCATCATCGCCGCGCTGAAGAACGGCCGGGCGGGGGAAATCTATAACGCCGTGGATGACGAGCCAGTGCCGCAGATCCACTTCTTCCGCTGGCTCTCCGAGACCCTGGGCAAAAACATGCCGCCCTTTGGCGACGAACCGCCCCCGGCCGGGCGCAAACGCGCTGTCACGCATAAAAAAGTTCTGAACCGCAAACTGAAGGCGGAGCTGGGCCTTCGATTCATATACCCCACCTTTCGCCAGGGTTACTCCGCGGAAATCCGGCGCCTGCAGGACGCCGGTCTGCTGTAGAGGGCTATTGGTCCTCGATGGGCGGAATGGTGCTGATTGGAATGGTGTTGGTGCTGGGGTCAGGCGCGCCGGATTTGTGCTTTTTGGCCGCCTTCTTCTCCGCTTCGGCTTCCTTGGCGGCGTCCTTGGCCAGATCCTGCTCTATCTTCAAATTGCGCCGGGCTTCGTCCTTGCGAATTTCCAATTCGGCCTGTTTGACCCCGGAAAGCTTGTTGCGCTCTTCAGTGGCGACGATGGCGGCGACCTCCGGCGTGGGCAGGACGGTGGGCCGCATGAGCATGATCAACTCGGTGCGCTGATTATTGACGGACGAGCTTTTGAACAAATTGCCCAGCCACGGGATGTCTTTGAGATAGGGGACGCCGGAATCCGAGGTGCTGCGGCTGTCGCTGATGAAACCGCCCAGGACAATGGTTTCGCCGCTGCGCACGGCGACCTTGGCGCCGGCACGGCGCTCAGTGGTGGTGGGCACGCCGCCCACGCCTTCGATCTGCACCGACGGCCCGAGTTGCTCCACGTCCGCCTTGATGTCCATGACAACGAGTCCGTCGGGATTGATGAGAGGTGTGACCTGGAGAGTGATGCCGACCTCCAGTTGGGTGTATTGCGAGCTTGGGCCGGAACCATAGCCATAGTTGTACGTGCCGGTCACGTAAGGGACGGTGTTGCCGATGAACAAATCGGCTTCGACGGCATGGGAAGTTTGGATGCGCGGACGGGAAAGGACATTGATCCGGCTGTTGCCCGCGACCGCTTCGAGAACCAGGTTGATGTCCTGGCCATATTTGCCGAAAAAGCTCAGCTCGCCGCTGCCGGGCAGATTGGCGAGGGTCGAATTGATTCCGCTTGAGCTGCTGGAGGCGTTGGTTGAGGTGCCGCCCAGAAAACTCGAGGCGGCGGAACTGAGATTATTTAGCCCGCCCGTCCCCATAAACTCGTTTTGTCGCCCGGCAGTGGTGCCGTAGCTGACGCCCAGGGTGCTGGTTTCCGTCAAATTAATCTCCATGACAATGGCGTCGATCAACACTTGGGCCAGCACGACATCCAATTTAGCGATAATGATTTTAATCATTTTCATGTCCTCGTCGTTGGCGAAGACGAGCAGGGAATTGGTGCGTTCGTCGGCGATGATTTTGGTCATGCCGAACAATTGGAACTGGCCGGCGCCGCCGGCGGCGTTTTTAACAATGGATGACAAATTCTGCTGGAAACTGCTGCGCCCGCTGGTGGCGGCGGAACCCATGGCGCTGCTCGATCCGGATTGGCCGGGGTAACTATTGCCAAAACCGCTCGAGCCGCCTGCACCGCCAATTCCGCCCGTGCCGCCGAAGCCGCCCCCCCCAACTCCGGTGCCGCTGCTCTTGAAGTTGGCGCCCGATGTGCTTTTGCCCACCGATGTGCCGCCGCTGGCGCCCAAAGCGCTCAGGGCCGATGCGATATCGCTGGCCAGGGCGTATTTAATCGGGATGACTTCCGGCTTGATGCTGTTGGGCGTCAGGACGTCAATTTTTTCCACCATCTCCATCATACGGGCGACGTTTTCCGCGTAATCGCGCAAGATGAGAGTCTGGGTGCTGGGGATGACAATGATGCTGCCTTTGGTCTTGCTGAAGGGATCGAGAGCCTTCACCAAATCCGTAGGATCGGTGTATTTGACCTGGACGATCTGCGTGACGAATTTGCCGGCCTCGGGAATGGTCTTGCTGTTGGTGGAGATCATGCCGCCGGACTGGGGGGCGACTGCTTCGGTGACGACTTTGGCAAATTTGTCGCCAATGGGAACGATGGTGACGCCGTTCATGCCCAAAATGGTTTCCAGGGCCACGATGGCCTCGGAACGGGTCAACTTGCTTTGGGTGTTGAGTACAATCGTGGTGCTGTCGGGCACGGCTTCGGGACCCGAAGTGGCGCGCAAGAGGGTGCGCCCGACCAAATCCGCGTAGATGTCCAGCAATTGTTTAATGGGAATGCCGGGGAAATTATATGTGATGTCAGCCACTTCCCCGTTGTCCCGCGCAGCGCCCGGCTTCTGACCGGCGGTTGAGGACGCAGTACCGGGCGAGGGAGGAGCAGCAGCCATGGGGACGGTAGGCATGGCGGGCATAGCACGGGCGGCGGCGGCTTTGGCCGCGGCAGGCCCGTTGGTCAGATTGGAACGCCGCGTAATGGGCCGCGCCGGCACGGGCATGGGCAAGGCTTGGGCGAATTGCCAATGGGCGGCGTCGGATTCTGTTTGGGCCATCAGCGCCGGCGCGAGGACCAGCGCCATGCACAGGGAAAGGAAATATTTGCGGTTCATAAATTCTTGCCGGCGGTTTTCGCGGCGGGCGCGGGTCGGGGGTGAACGCTGGGTTTGGGGACGGTAACTGTTTTGGGACCGGGGGCTGGCTTGGGTGTGATGGCCGGCTGATTCTGGGCCGGGGCCGACGCCTTGGGCGCGGGCCGGGCCGTTGCCCTGGCGTAATTGGCTGTCAGGACGGCGTCGCCCTTGAGTCGGTAGCGATTGGCATCGGCAGTTTTGAGATTCAGTTCATGGACTCGTATCATGGCCGGGTCATTGCCGACGTTGAAAAGGAAATTGACCAACTGGGATTCCTGGGTTTCGAAGCTGATTTTGACCGACTGTTCCTCGTAGAATTCATTGGTGTTCTGACGGGTGGAGACAGCGGGTTTGATCTCGTTGACGGAAACGCCGGTTTTGATGGCCTGGTCGGAAACAGTCCTTTGCAGTTGGACTTGTTGATTGACGATTCCTCCGCCTTGCTGGCGCTCCAGTTTCTTTAAAGTCACTCTGTAGCCGTTATTAGGCTCCAAATCCTTGAGGATTTCCTTGTTCCATTTCTGTATCTGTTCGCGGGTTGCGTCCAATTGCTGCCGGACGCGCCCCAGATCTTTGAAATGCGGCCAGACCAGCAGCAGGTTCAACACGACAAACACCACCACGGCGATCACGACCACGATGCGCCGTTCCTGCGGAGTCAAATTCAACTGGTCGAGAAGGCCGTTCACTGGTTTTCGCCCCCTTTGAGCGTACAATTGAAACGCCAGTCGCCTTTATCGCCATGCACTTGGAGGGTCGGCGGAGAGACGTCGTCGAAAAGAGATTCGTGACGATTGGGATCGGTCGCAGTCCGGAGCGCCTCGTTGAAGTTCCCCACGTCCTCCTGATTTTCGGCGACGAATGTGCCGTTAAGTTCGAGTTTGCCGTGCTGGAAATAGAGGTCGTCCACCGTCATGCTTTCCGGCAGGTTCTCGGCCACGGACTTCCAACAGTCCAAGGCGGCGTACTTCAACATCTCGCGGTCTTTGAGTATCTGGATCTGCGCAATATCGCGCATGGAATTGGTGTAGCTGGGACCCATGTTGGCCAGGTCCTTCTTGACCGCGTCGTTCTTCAACTCAAACACATAGAGCATCCCGAAATAAAAGAGCACGCCCATGATGTAAAGCGTGACGACGGTGATCAGGCTGCGTATCCACAAACGGTCCACGAATTGTTGATGGTAACGGGCGGAAAAATCCGGTGGCAGCAGGCTGGTGCTGGGCGCGTCGCTGCCGCAACGCGCGGCGCTCAGGACGGCCAGTTCTTTGGGAGGCACGGCCGGCACAACCACGATTTGTTCGCCCCACTCCTTGAAAACAGACTCCCAGAAACCAGTTTCCGAAGCAGCGGCCGACAAATGAACTTTCGGCGGGCTGGTCAACCAGCCTTCCAGTTCTCCGGCCCACGCAATCTGCTCGAGTTGCGTTCTCAATTGCGGCCCGCGTTCCGGCCCGGCGGACAGGGCTACCAGCGTCAAATTCTGTATCGTCCCTCCATACCACCACACCACCAGGGCCGGTTCACCGGCGGCGCCTGCGAAAAGCCATACTCCCTCTTCGTTGATTTTCGTGACCAGCAACTGGTCCAGCCCGGGCGCTTCCAGGCGGTCCGGCAGAAAACCTTCGCCCTCCAACTGGCCCAGAAATTCCTCGACCGCGCTCCGCGCCGCGATGATGACAATCACTACTTGCAGCGCGTCGGGCTTGGCGCCTGAGTGGGGCAGCAAATAAAAGCTCCAGACCATGTGGGTGACCGGCAGCGGGGAAAGCTTCTCCAACTGCAATTCCACCATGGGCGCGATTTCGGCGGGGTCGCTGCTGGGCAATTGCACGGCGCGAAAGAAGACCTTGTCGGGCGGCAGCCAGGCGATGTTGAGTTTCCTACGGAAAAGGGTCTGCCAATCCTTGCCCACCACCGCCGGAGGGCACGGCTCGTTTAACAAGAGGGTGTTTTCCTGCTGAACAACAAAGTGACCACCATTGGCGGACAACTGCCAAAGACGCCTGCCGCCAGCGTTCGTTTGCAGCACATTGGCTGAGTACCAGCGCGCCATCAGGGGCCTTTCACCCAACCAGGCGGCTTGGCGTCCTCGATCAGGTTGAGATGTTCCTCGGTTTGCGTGACGCGCAGGACTTCCTCGATGGTCGTCTGAGTGGCCCTGACCTTGATCCAACCGTCTGCCCGCAAGGTGCGCATGCCGTTCTGCATGGCCTTTTGCGCAATGGTGGAGGAGGCGGCGCGGCCCAGAATGAGCGAGCGGATATCCTCGTCCATGAAGAGCAGTTCGTAAATGCCCATGCGACCCTGGTAGCCCAGTTGGCGGCACTCCTCGCAGCCTGCCCCTTTGCAGAAGCGCGTCGAATCGATTTGATCCTCGGGAAAGCCGATGCGCCGCAAATAATCCCGCCCAACCTTTTGCTCGGCCTTGCACTTGGTGCAGATGGTGCGGACGAGGCGCTGGGCCAAAACGGCTTCGACCGAGGAGGCGACCAGAAACGGCTCGATGCCCATATCGATCAACCGCGTGAAAGCGCTGGGTGCGTCGTTGGTGTGCAAGGTGCTGAAGACCAAGTGGCCGGTCAGGGCGGCGCGAATGGCGATCTCCGCCGTCTCCAGATCGCGGATTTCTCCCACCATGATGACGTTGGGATCCTGCCGCAGGATATGGCGCAGCCCCATGGCGAAGGTCAGTCCGATGTCGCCCCGCACTGCGATCTGATTGATGCCTTTAAGTTCGTATTCGACTGGCTCCTCGATGGTGATAATGCGTTTGGTAACGGAATTGATGGTGGCCAGAAAGGCGTAAAGGGAGGTGGATTTGCCCGAACCCGTCGGGCCGGTCACCAGAAAAATGCCGTGCGGCTTGACGATGATTTCGCGGATGCGGGACTCTTCCGCCGGCGCGAAACCCAATTTCTCCAGGCCCAGGAATATCTTGCCTCGCGTCAGCAGCCGCAACGACACGCTTTCGCCATATACCGTCGGCACGGTGGAAACGCGGATATCGATTTCCTCCCCTTTGATGCGAACATTGATGCGTCCGTCCTGCGGCAGGCGCTTTTCGGCGATATTCATGCCCGACATGACCTTGACGCGGGAAATGAGCGCAGCTTGGAAACGCTTCAATTGCGGCGGCATCGGGGTCTGGTGCAGGATGCCGTCAATGCGGTAGCGGATGCGCAACTCATCCTCGCACGGTTCAAAATGGATGTCCGTTGCGCGGTCCTTGAACGCCTCCCAAATGATCTGATTGACGAACTTGATGACACTGGCCTCCTGGTCGCTCTCCGTGATTTCCTTGTCCTCCACCAGCAAATCCAGCGGCTCGTCGTCCTTGGACATTTCGTCCAGCGTTTCCGCGCCGACGCCGTAGAATTTCTTCAGCGATTTGTCGATCTCGGTGTGCGTGGCCAGGCCATATTGCACGGGCACGCGAGCATCGAACTGCACCGCTCCCAGCATGGCGGCGTCAAACGGATTGCTCACCGCCACCGTCAGGCGGCCTTCCTCGAATTTGACCGGCAGCACGCCGTATTGAAAGGCGACCTTGGTGGAGATCTTCTTGCGCGCCTCGATCGAGACCTCCGTTTTACCCAGATCGATAAAAGGCCAGTCCAACACCTTGGCCAGGTCCTGGAGGAAGGCCTCCTCGGAACTGCCGCGTTCGCGGGCGATGACCAGCATCAAGGTGTCGGCGGACCCCGCCTCCTGCGAGACGCGCCAAGCCTTGTGCCACTCATCAAACTGCTGCGGTGTGGCCAGGTTGTGCCGGGCCAGCAAGCCTTTGATTGAAACGATAGCCATCAGTCTTTCACGATTGAAACAGCACAGGATAGGAAAAGTTGCGCCAAGGTCAAAGGATAAACGCCTCAGCCGAACAGGTCCATCTGCGGCGGCGGGCCCAGCTTTTGCAGTTTGTCCAACTCAGGCCGACGGGTATGCTGGCGCACTTTGCCTTCCGGCGTCAATTCGGATTCCTCCAAGTTGGATAAAATCTCCCGGGCGCGGCTGACCACCCCACGCGGCACACCGGCCAGACGGGCAACTTGGATGCCATAGCTTTTGTCCGTGGCCCCTTCCACAATCTTGCGCAGGAAAACAATCTGCTCGTTCCATTCCCGCACCGCCACGTTAAAGTTTTTGACGCGCGGCAAACGCCCGGCCAGCTCGGTCAGTTCATGATAATGGGTGGCAAAGAGCGTTTTGGCCCCGACGGTATTGTGCAAATGCTCCACGATCGACCAGGCCAGGCTCAGACCGTCAAAGGTGCTGGTGCCGCGCCCAATTTCGTCAAGTATAATCAAACTGCGCGGCGTGGCATTGTTCAGGATATTGGCCGTCTCGCTCATCTCCACCATGAATGTCGATTGCCCCCGCGCCAAGTCGTCGCTCGCGCCGATGCGCGTGAAAATCCGATCCACCAGATCAATCCGCGCCGCCGCCGCCGGCACAAACGAGCCGGTATGGGCCAGAAGGGTGATGAGCGCCACCTGCCGGATGAATGTGCTCTTGCCCGCCATGTTCGGGCCGGTGATGAGCAGCAGTTGCTGCCTAGTGTGGTCGAGGCTCGCGTCGTTGGGCACGAACCGTTCCTCGCTCAGGATTTGCTCCAAAACCGGATGTCGCCCCTCCCGGATTTCCAACACCCCTTCCTGGCCGATTTCCGGCCGGCAATAATTGTAGAGCCGGGCCGTTTCGGCAAAGGCCGCCAGCACGTCCAGGTCCGCCAGCGCCGCCGCCGTTTGCTGCAAGCGCGCCAATTGCCCCAACACTTCCTCGCGCACCTTCTGGAACAATTCGTATTCCAGTTTTCCGCTCCGTTCCTCCGCCCCGAGGATTTTGCCCTCCATCTCCTTCAATTCAGGCGTGATGAAACGTTCGCCGCCCGCAATGGTCTGTTTGCGGACGTAATGCGCCGGGACCTTGTCCAAATTCGCCCTGGTCACCTCGATGTAATAGCCGAAAACTGAGTTGAACCGCACTTTGAGCGATGTGATTCCAGTGCGGCTAATTTCGTCTTGTTGCAGCTTTGCGATCCAATCCTTGCCGTCGCGCATCGCCCCGCGCAATTCGTCCAGATGCGAATCGAAGCCTTCGCGGATCAGACCCCCTTCCTTCAGTGCCAGGGGCGGTTCATCCACGATGGCGCGCCCGATCAACTCCACCACGTCCGGCGCTTCCGACAGTTGTGCGGCCAAATGTTCCAGCAAGCCTGGCCCGGGGGAGCCGGCTGGCGCGCCTGTCTCCCGCAAAGCCGGCCAATCCTGCAAATGCTCTGTTGCCGCCTGCGGATCCGCGGCCCGGGCCAGGATGTCTTTCAGCCCCGGAATTTTCTCCAGGGCCACGCGCAACGACAACACGTCCCGGGCATTGCCGGAACCGCTGGTCAATCGCCCGATGGTCCGTTCCAAGTCGCGCACCCCGGCCATTTCGCGGCGGAAATCATCCAGCAATCCGCCCTTCTCCACCCAGAGCTGCACCGCGTCCCGCCGCCGGAGAATCGGCGCCACCGCCGCCAGGGGCTGGCTCAGCCAATCGCGCAACCGCCGCGCGCCCATCGGCGTCACGGTGCGGTTGAGCGCGCCGTAGAGCGAGGCCAGGCGCGGCGCGCCGTCATGCAGCGGTTCAAGAATTTCCAAGTGCCGCAACGACACCGCGTCCAGCGCCATGAAGTCGGAGCATTGATAAAACGACAGGCGCGTCAGGGCGGAAACGTCGCGCCGCAAATGCTGGCTGAGATAATGGAGCGCCGCCCCCGCCGCGGCAACGGCCTCCGGGGCATCCTTCAACCCGAACCCATCCAGCGTGGCGACTTTAAAATGTTCCCGCACCGTGAAGGCGGCTGTTTCCGGCGCGAAAACCCAATCCTCGTAAGGATTCAGAATGCACGAAGCAAGCCCCGCCCCTTTGGCCACAGCTTCCGCTGCCGCTGGAAAAATAATTTCCGCCGGGCGCAACCGTTCCAACTCGGCGCGCAACGCCGCTTCGCCCGTCACCTGTGTTGTTTTGAAACCGCCCGTGGTCAGGTCCACCAGGGCCAGGCCGAAAATCTTGCCGCGCGGGCAAAGGGCAGCCAGGAAATTATTCCGATCCGGCGCCAGCAATCGTTCATCGAAATGAGTGCCGGGGCTGAGAATTTGGGTCACCTCGCGTTTGACGAGCTTGCCGGGGCGGGCTTCCTCCAACTGATCGCAAATGGCCACCTTGCGCCCGGCCTTCAGCAGGCGGGCGATGTAACCGTTGGCGGCGTGAAAAGGAATGCCGCACATCGGGATGTCGCCGCGTTTGGTCAGGGCCACATTGAGCAACTGCGCCCCGATATTGGCATCCTCGAAAAACATCTCATAGAAATCGCCCAGGCGGAAAAAGAGCAGGGCATCCCGGGGCAGTTCGCCTTTGATTCGGCGGTACTGCGCCAGCATCGGCGTCAAATGAATGTCCTGGCTCAAGAGGGGAAAGTGTAAATGCTCATCGCCCAAAAGCGATCATTTCTCAGCCACTGTTTCTTTTCTGTTTCCCCTTTCCTGGTCCTATCCATCAACCTTGCGATTCCGATTCTTCGCGGCGAATTATCTTGATAAAGTAAAGCCTACCACAGAAGCCGGATTGTGCCGGCGAGGGTCAGGACTAATACCATTTTCTCGAAGAAGGCCTGGTTAATGTGGTTCAGGAGACGCGGACCAAGCAGCGCCCCGGGAACCATCGGAAGAAGCAGCAGCGCGTCCATCAGCAGCGAATCGTCGTTGATCAGGCCCAGCTTCACGCTGAAGGGCACTTTGAAGGCGTTGACCAACATGAAAAACCATGCGCCTGTCCCGATGAACACCAGTTTTGGCAGGCCGATGGCCAGAAGATATAGAACCATCACCGGCCCGGCGGCGTTGGCCACCATGGTGGCGAATCCCGCCAGCAGGCCCATCATGGCCGTGAACCACAGCGAGTGAGGTAGGACGGCGGCGAATTCGCCGTGCTGGCGTCCGCGCCACCAATGCAGCGTCACCATCAGCAACAGAATGATCCCGATCATCCGTTGCGCCTCCGCGTTATTGACGCGGTTGAGCGCCCAAGCCCCGGCGACTACGCCGATGATCACCCAGGTGAAAAGCCGCCACAGGTGCGGCCAACTGGCGTGCTTGCGGAAATAGGCCACCCCGAAGAGGTCCCCGCACAGCAGCAGCGGCAGGAGCGCGCCGGTGGATTCCCGCGGCGGCAGCACGTTGGTGAACAGCACCGCGGGCAGGATGCCCAACCCCGCAATCCCGGTCTTGGACAGCCCGGAACAAAACGCCGCCACGGCCAGGCAGGCCCATTGCGAATACGATAAATGCGCGCTCAAATCTTGGCACAAATCTGGAATGGCCAACAACTAAAGCAAGAGCCAAGTTGAAATTATTATACGCAGTCCGAACTTGAAATGCTTCGCCGGTGGGGGTATTCCTTGTGTAAGTTGCCGCAGTGAACGATTGCGATTTGCCCGGGTATTGCCCATCCCAGCCTTGGCGGGGCTGGCTTTGGGGATCGCTCTTGGTGAATGTCACCTTTGCGGCTTACCAGCCGGTTTGGCACGCCGGATACATTTGGGATGACGCCGCGTATGTGTCGGAGAACCGATTGTTGACCGCGCCGGACGGATTGCAGCGCATCTGGTTTTCCCTCGATTCCCCGTCGCAATATTTTCCGCTGACCTTCAGCACGTTTTACCTGGAGCACAGGCTTTGGGGGCTTGATCCGGCGCGCTACCATTTGGTCAACCTCCTGCTCCACGCCGCCAATGCGATGCCGGTCTGGCGGGTGCTGGCGCGGCTGCGCGTCCCCGGCGCATGGCTGGGAGCGGCGATGTTCGCGCTGCATCCGGTGCAGGTGGAATCGGTCGCGTGGATCACCGAGCGCAAGAACGTGCTGACGGGCCTTTTCTTTTTGCTCACGCTTCTGGCGGGGCTCAAAATCATGGACGAACAATGCAAACGTCCGTGGCGATTTTACGTTCTGGCTTTGGCTCTTTACGCTCTGGCGCTCTCGGCCAAGACGACGGCCTGCACCCTGCCGGCGACGTTCTTGGCGGTGACGTTAAGCACAGTGCTGGCATTTTTCATGCTTTTCACATTTCTTTATTCTTTCGTGGCGGATCATTATCAATATCTGGCTTGCATCGGACCGATCGCGCTGGCCAGCGTTGGAATCCACACTTTCTTCCGCCGGTTCAGAGGGCGGAGGCTTTTTTTGGAGACGGCATATTGTGCGATATTGTTGGCCACTCAGAGCCTCTTAACCTGGCGGCAAAGCCGGATGTACCGCGATATGGACACCTTCTGGCGGACAACGATTGACCGGAATCCCGGCTGCTGGCTGGCTCTGAACGATCTTGGCGCCAGTCTCTATGATCAAGGGCAGACCGACCAAGCCATCCTTCTGATCCAAAGATCGCTCGCGCTCCATCCTGACAACGCCGAAGCTGAGAACAACCTGGGCGCTGCTCTTGACAAAGAAGACCGGCTGAATGAGGCTGTGCTGCACTTCAAAAAGGCGGTGGCCATCCGCCCCTACTTTGCCGAGGCCCATCGCAATCTTGGTGCCACCCTGCTTCGTGAAGGACAGGCGGACCCAGCCATTCGTGAGTTCCAAGAGGCCGTGGCCATCCCGCCTGACGATGTCGAAGCCCGGAACAATCTGAGCTTCTGCCTCCTCGAGAACGGCCGCACGGATGAAGCGATCGCTCATTTGCGGAAGGCGTTGGAAATCCAGCCTGACTATGCCCAGGCCCATTACAATCTGGGCAATGCTCTTCTGCAAAAGGGCCAGGTGAACGACGCCATCGTTCAGTTCCAAAAGTTGGCGGCCCCCCGGCCGGGTTTGACCGAAGCTCGAAGAAGTCTCAGCCGTATTGCCTGGCGCCTGGCGACCTCGCCCAATCCCTTGCAGCGCAACGGAAGCAAGGCACTTGAGCTGGCCCGGCAAATGGACCAACTTGCCCGCGGCAGCGATTCAATGATGGCTGCCACTTTGGCGGCGGCCTACGCCGAGACAGGGGACTTTAATCAAGCCGTTACGACCGCCCGGCGCGCCTTGCAGTTAGCCACCCGTCAGGACAACGCCGCAATTGTTGCAGCCATCCAAATGCAACTCAATTGCTACCAGGCCGGTTCGCCATACCGCGACCCAGTTGCATCCCCGTGACGCTGCTATGAAAAAATCGAGATTGAATCTGCCGATGGCGTTATTGCTGCTGGCTGTTCTTCTTGTTGTCGTGATCCGTCTTCGATTGCTGGCCACGCCCTTGGAACGCGACGAAGGGGAATTCGCCTATGCTGGCCAATTGATGCTCCAGGGCGTTCCCCCCTACCAACTCTTTTACAATATGAAGTTTCCGGGGATTTATGCGGCGTATGCCGCGATGATGTTTCTCCTCGGGCAAAGCGTTTCGGGAATCCACTTCGGGCTGCTGGTGGTCAATGTAGCGTGCATCTGGCTGCTCTATCGGCTGGCCCGGCGCTTTCTGGACGTGGCCGGCGCGGCTGTCGCCGCCGCCTCGTATGCGTTGCTCTCGACCAGTCCGGTGGTGCTGGGGCTGGCGGCTCATGCTACGCACTTCGTTGTTTTGGCGGCGCTGGCCGGGTTGTTGCTTTTGTTGCGTGGGGAGGTTTCCGGAAAGACTGTTTTGTTTTTTTGGAGCGGCGTTTTGTTCGGCATCTCCTGCTTGATGAAGCAGCCGGGAGCCATGTTCGGGATGTTCGGGTTCTGCCTGCTGGCGGCCAGGGGGGTGCAGGAAAGAGTGCAGTGGCGCATGCATTGCCGGAGGATTGCCTTGTATTCGGCCGGCGCGGCTACACCGCTGGTTTTGACGGGTGTGATTCTGTGGCAGGCCGGAGTTTTCCAAAGGTTCTGGTTTTGGACGGTTGTCTATGCCGGGACGCACACGACCGTGACTTCCTGGTCCGATGCTTGGTGGCTGTTTTCCGGATTCCTGAGAACGTTGTTCTTGTCAGAAGACGGTATGTTTTGGATCATCGCCTGCTTGGGGATGGCCTCTTTCGCGCTGGTCAGCGGCGAATGGCGCAAGAGTTTGTGGCTGTCGGCCTTTTTAAGCTGCTCTATCCTGGCCGTTTCCCTGTCCAACTTCTTCTCGGCGCATTATTTCGTCATGCTGCTGCCGGCGTTGTGCCTGTTGGCCGGCCAGGCGGTCAGCGCCGCCACGCAGTGGGTCCGGGCCAGGAACCCGGGTACGGCGTGGATTTCTTTGCCTGCAGGTCTGTTCATCGCCATGTGGACGCTGGCCGTGTTCCACCACCGTTCGATATTCTTTGTTCTCAATCCGGACCAGGTCTGCAAAAGGCTTTATCCCACGAATCCCTTTGTGGAATGCCGGCAAATTGGCCGTTATCTCGGCGAAAACTCGGCCCCCGGCGCGAGCATTGCCATCCTTGGTTCCGAGCCGGAGATCCTGTTCTATGCACGCCGCCATTCGGCGACAGGCTACATTTATATGTATGACTTGGTTGAGTCGCAGCCCCATGCCGGGGAAATGCAGCGTGAAATGATTGCGCAAATCGAGGAGGGCCGGCCCGAGTACCTGGTCTTTGTCAATCATCCTCTTTCCTGGGACACGCGGATGAATTTCCGGCGGGCGGCGGACGCAGCCGTGATGGCTTGGGCAAACAGCTTTGAAGACAGGTTTTATGAGCCGGTCGGACTGGTCATCCTCAAAAACGAGCCGGAATATTTTTGGGGCCGGAACGTCCCTTGGCCGTTCCCGGGGTTGTCCATCAGCATTCTCAAGCGAAAATGAGGCGCCTCATGCGTTGGGCTGGGAGTCGCCATTACTCGCGCCATTGTCCGCGCCGTCATCCACACCGTCGCCATTGCCGCTAATCTCCTCCTCTTCCCCATCCTGTGGGCCATCATCGGATTCGGAGCTGTCGCCGCCTCTCCGCGCGCGCTCGGCTGCCAGCTCCGCCTCGTATTCGGCTTGATGCGGGTTCTTGGCCCGCTTCGCCCTGGGCAACGGACTGAGCATGACGTTGATCCCCTTGCCAATGAGCTTGGCCGGCGCATCGGGATGGCCGAAGGTGGTCAGCTTGGAGATGAATCTCTCCACCTGCTGGAACCCAAATTCCTTGTGCGCCATTTCGCGGCCGCGGAACCGCAAAGTGATCTTCACCTTCATGTCGTCGCAAAGAAAGTTGACGGCGTGCTGCAGTTTTACCTCGAAGTCGTGAGGGTCGATGTTCGGGCTGAGCTGCACTTCCTTGACCTTGTTGGCGTGCTGATGCTTGCGCGCTTCCTTTTCCTGCTTGGCCAGTTCGTAGCGATACTTGCCAAAATCCACCAGCCGGCAGACGGGCGGAGTGGCGTTGGGCGCGATTTCCACCAAGTCCACCCCTTGGTTCCGCGCCATGTTAATGGCTTCGCCCAGGGTCAATACTCCCAGTTGCTTCTTGTCCGAGTCGATGACGCGAACTTCGCGGGCGCGAATTTTCCCGTTGACACGCGTAAACGAGGCGGGCGACGAAAATGGACGGGGGGAGAAAGGCCGGCTCAAGAGGCCCTCACGGGTTGGAACATGTTCATGTACGCTTCAATATAACTTTCAGGGCGGGCACAGCCCGGCCAGACACCACTAATAAAACAACTTTTTCCAAAAAAGCAAGGCAAATAAGCTAAATCATTCTGTATATCGGTGCCAACCCATTGGGGCTTAAGGTCAGAACGCTCAGAATCGCGTCAAGGCTTCCAATTCCCGGACCCGCTTTGTAATCGCCGCCAACGTCACACGGGTCAACGTTTTTAGTCCAAATCCTTCACAACAGTATGATGCCAGGACACTTCCGTGAATGATCGCCCGTCGAAGATGGGCCTCCACCGAGCCGCCTGATGCCGCCAGCCAGCCCATCATGCCCCCCACGAAGCAATCCCCGGCCCCGGTCGGGTCCACCACATGCTCCAAGGGATAGGCTGGGGCGACGAAGGTTTTCTGTCGCGTCGAAAGGATTGCGCCATGCTCGCCTTTCTTGATGATGACGTAAGCCGGCCCCATGCGGTGGATTTTCTTTGCCGCTCGAAGCACGTTGTTCTCCTGCGTCAATTGCTGCGCCTCGCTTTCATTGAGCACGAAGCCATCCAGCCGCGGCAATAACCGCAACAAATCCGGCAGCGCGATGTTCAACCACAAATCCATGGTGTCGGCCACCACGAATTTTGGCCGCCGCATCTGGTCCAGGACCAGGTGCTGCAAGGACGGGGCAATATTCGCCAGCAACACGTATTCGCTCTTTTGGTAAGACGCCGGCAAACGCGGCGAGAAAGTCTCGAACACCCCGAGTTCCGTCTCGAGCGTGCGACGGTTGTTCATATTGACTTCATATTCGCCCGACCAATGAAACGTTTTGCCCGGGACGATCTGCAATCCCTCCAAATCAATTTTATGCTTCCGGTAGAGGCGCAGGCAGGGTTTGGGGAAATCGTCTCCGACCACCCCGACCATTTTCACCGGCGCGAAAAAGCTGGCCGCGACCGCTGCGTAGCTGGCCGACCCTCCCAGCAGGCGCGGATGCTGCTCCCGCGGAGTTTTGATCGAATCAAGGGCGGTGGAACCGACAATCAATACACTCATGGTGGAAGGTTCAATGCAAGGGTTTTGAAATTTGGGATTGCGATATTAACCTGAACATAAACAAGGCTCTGGTTCAAGACCACTTAAAACAACTGGCTTATCTGAGCCAGAATTCGTCTCAGAACCGGTTCCGGCATAAAGCCGATACGCTTTATGACAAGTTGGCGATGCAAGGCTGCAAGCATTGCCAGTCGCACAACGGATGGCTTCGGCAAGCCGCAGGCAGCCAGGTCCCCCCGACGGAATCATAAACTCCTCGGCGGTCAGATTGGCGGCGATCTGGGAAGTGATTGCCGCGACAAGCACATCATCACTCGCGGCATTCAAGGCGTCGGATGAAACAATCAATGCAGGCCGTTGCTTCGTGCTGCTCAAATCAGTGAATGGAAAGGGCACCAGAATAATGTCGCCGCGTCTAAAGTTGGTCGTAGATGGCATCTTCGGGGTTGTTCCAAAATTCAAAAGCTGGTTCTTCCAACCGTGACCACGCCAAATCGTCCAGCGACACCTTGAGATGCCGCGGGAGAATTCGGAGCAGCTCGACCTGCTCCTTTATGCCCAGCTTGTCAATGGCCTCGCCGATTTCGACTACAGTGCTCATAGGGGAAACATATCGTCAGCTCACAGCAAAAGCAAACTGCAATGCCCCAACACGCAGATGCTGCTCCAACGGAGTTTTGATCGAACCAAGGGCGGGGGATCCGACAGTCAGCTCGCTCATAACCAGGAATCTCCCCCGGCGCGACGGGAGGCTTTCTTGTCGGCGTGATGCGATTTGTCAGCCAGCATCCGCGCCTTGGCCCGGCGGCTGCGCTTGCGTTTCTGCCGGCGAATTTTCTCGACGCGCGCCTGCTCCGCGGCGACGTGGCCGGTCTGCATTTTCTCAATTTTGTCGAGCAACAGCCGCCGCGCTATGAAACGATTCAGTCCTTGTTGGCGCGTGGTCTGGCACTTGACTTGCAGCCGGGTCGGACGGTGAAGCAGCATGACGCACGTGGCCGTTTTGTTGACATTCTGGCCCCCGTGACCTCCGGACCGCACAAACGTTTCCTCCAGATCGGACTCGCTCACGCCCAACGCGGCCATGCGTTGGGCGAGTTGCTGTGTCTTGTCAGGATTCACGGGAAACGCCGTCATTGCCGCTGCTTAGTAGGGCACACCCAGCATGAACGCCAGAATAATATGGGCCGCCCAGCAGGAATGCTGAAGGCTGAAGTTCTGAAAACCACGAAATGAAACGAAGGCAGGCCATGGGATTAGGATTAGAATTAGGATTGGAATGAGACCCCTCCCCCATGCACCCAAGCGAAATTCTTACGTACAATTCGTAAAATACCTTTCTCCCGTTTTGGCTGGAAAAGATTGGGCGACAATAGGTTCCAATCGAAAATGGGGCGCAATTCGATTTTACGGTTATTACGGTTATTTCGAATAAAAAATGTTTCAAAATGGTGCGATTAAGCCGGATTAAGTGCGATTAAGTGCGATGTTTTGGGCCGGAATTGGCCACAGACCCGCACATTTGACCTCAGGAGCCACACCCCGCTTCACTCCCGGCATTTGCTTTTTCATAATTCCGGCTCTTCGATTGGGATTAGATTATTCATCGTCAATTTTCCATCATCCATCATTCATGTTTCATTAGACGAATAGTAAACTTAATATATTGTTATGTCAATAGATTTGTTAAAAGACTATCAAAAAAGTATGATTTCGGAAGGAAGTTGGTTTAAGACGCTTCGAACCCAAAACGATGTCCTGACAGTCGTCTGGATCCAAAACTCGCATGACCGAGAGGCGGATTATTTCTGCAGGCTTGCAAAACACCCCAACTTTGTGAGGCTTTCGGCTATGAAACGTATTTTCGGCTTCTTAGTTTTGTATGCTGAAGGCAGCGGCAGACTACCGTCGTGGTTGATTCTCTCAATTTGCCTTTTGGCCTGGCAGGCGCCCGCCTCGGCACAAGAAGAGGTCACCTGCGTTTTCCTCTCACCTGCCAAGCCGTTGATGGCCGGCACCCAATGCAGCCTTTGGCTGTATTGCATGAATAATTCATTCGAAACGGCCAAGCGGACTTTCGCTCCGCAACTCAAGGGTGCGCTAATTGCTGATTCCGGAACCGTGGACATCGTGCTTTCGTTAATCACCAACGGCGGCGGAGCTGAAATCGTAATGATCCCGCCCAACACCTTCGCCAGACGGGAGTATATGATGGAGGTGCCCGGGACAGTTTCAGGCCGGGTCGTCTTGACGATCAGTAATTACAATCAGATCACATTCAATGTGGAAGCAAGCGGTTTCTCTCCGGCGCAGGTCGCATCGCAACATGCGTCCCCACCGGGGCCGGATTTGCCGGTCGATCCGACCACGAACGCGGCTGCGAATCAGCGATATTTTTTCGGCGCTGTGACCAACTTCAGCAAATATCTGACACCGTATGAGCCAATTTATTTCCTCCTCGGTTCGTATCCTGGCGCCGAGTTTCAGTTCAGCCTGAAATATCAGGTCTTTGATTCCACCAATCGCTGGCTCCGCTCGCTGGACGATCTTTATTTTGGCTACACCCAGACTTCCTTTTGGGATCTATTTTCCTCGGATCCATCCTTTTACGATACCAGCTATAAACCGTCGGCCTTCTTTTATTTCCGGGACCTTTTGAAGACCAAGGAGGAAAAACCCGTTCAACTCGATCTGCAATGTGGCTACGAACATGAGTCCAATGGCCGTGGCGGCACGGAGGAGCGCAGCCTGAACACGGCCTACGCGCTACCCACGCTGACGATTGGGCTGCCCGACGATCTGCAACTTTCTCTTGGCCCACGCGCCTGGATTTACGTCTTTGGCGTGAGCGACAATAATCCAGACATTGCCAATTATCGTGGTTATGCCGATCTAACCGGCACCGTCACCTGGAAATCAAACTATCAATTGACGACAGAATTCCGAATGGGCGACCAAGGAGACAACCCCAGCCTGCAATTCGATTTTAGTTTTGCCCTTCCGCGCTCCCTTGGGTTCACGCCCCGCATCCATGCGCAATACTTTACCGGCTACGGCGAAACCCTGCGCCAATACAACCAAATCAGCCACGGTTTTCGCGCCGGCCTTTCCCTTTTCGACTGACCTGTCGCAGTTAGCAGCGGCTGTTAGCGAAGGCCGAGAAGACCATTCTGGACAGGCTGATGCCGATCAACCATGAAAAGATGCGCTCAGTTCGCGCCGCCGACAAAAGTTGGTTTGCCCCCGGTTTTGGCTATTACGCGCGCCGGGGGAACGATTTAGATCCAGGGCAAATACCAATTTCCCGGCCCCATCACTGCGTCATTTGAGCATATCCTTGATCAGGCCATCTCTTTCCGAGACCGAGGCGGGCAGCTCAAAGGCCGCTTCGCCGTGCATTCTTTTCAGGAAGAACAAGGCATAGTCACAAAGCCGGAACTGGTAACGCTTGTATATCATGTATGCCTTGCTTCCATAGATAGGCGCGGGACGGGTCTGGGAAAGCATGCGGCGCAGTTGCGGATAGGCGCTCTCGCCAGATTCGAGCAGGGCCTTGGACGCGTCTTCCAGATAAAAGTTGGGCAAGCCCCAGGCATTGAATGTCTTCGATTGTTCCAAAGCATCTGTCAGCACGCCGGCCCTGGCTTCGGCCGGGATCTGCGAGTATGTTTTTTCATCCAGCTTTCTGAGCAGCAAGAGCGGCAGCAGGACATCGCCATTTTTCTTCTCATCGACGATAGCGACCAGGACTTTGGAATCGACATCCTTTCGGGTGACCAGCTCCCGATAGGCCAGAGAGTTAAACGGCTCCCTCTTGCGCGCGCTCTGCTCCACCAGTTTGTTGATGAGCGCGGCGTTGTCCATCGCCTTGTAGGTTTGCGCGGTGCGGGCGGCCGCCTGTTGCTGCTGCTCAAGCTGAGCCTTCTGCTGCGTTTGAACTGGAGTCGCATCCGGCGCGGCATAGCCTGCCGCGGCGGAGAGGCAAAGAAGGATCAATATCGGTGCAATGATTATTCGCAGTTTCAAGGTAACCTCCTTATAGGTCTGACAAGGGTGGGAACGGAATGGCATGCGGGACCAGTATTTCGCCGGTAGAGCCGCCACCGAGCGGGCCCGAGGTCGGCGCCCAATCGTTCCAGCTCTGCACGGCGCCCTGGAATTCGGTGTCCAGGTCCTTCCATGCGGGAGCGGTGATGAATTTTTGGCCAACGCCGTTGGTGTCTATGATCCAACTCCAGAAGTAATAGCCGAGGATGCGGTTTGGACAAGTGCTGCTCTGAAAACAGACAGCCACATCGACGGCGTAAAAAAACGTGTTTGGGCCCCACCCACCAGGTGCGTCAAACAAGGTGTTGGCCGTGCCATTGCCGCCGACTGTGTTAAAGACCGTGTCAAAGGTCGATCCGTCATTATTCAGTCCGTAGTAGCCCTCCGCCCACCCGCCCAGCGCCGTCTGATCGATCATCCATCCATTCGTATCGGCCCATGCCAAGGACTCCCCGTTGCCGGCCAGAAACATCTTCTCGTCCGCGTCGTAAACCGAAACCATCTGAATCATGGCGTCGATGTTGCAATCGCAGATATTAGTGCATGTTGCCGGGGTAAAGACAAACGCGCTGCTCAAGGGGAATGAGTCATAGGGGGATGCCGCTGTGTTTGGGGAGCCGGTGAAGGTCCATGTGCCGCACTCGAGTGTTGGCTGGCAGCCGGAAAGCAGGCCGGCGAGCACCAGTAAAGCGCCGAACTTCCAAGGAATAAACCCAGGAACCGTTTTGAAACCAGACGTTGCCTTCATTATCGCCTTTCATTTTAGTTCAATTTTCGGAAGCAAACAATTGACACGCCAGGATCAAAAGGCAAGCTTTTTTACATTATTAACAAAATAATAGTTGGCCGATTGTACATGACATCAGCGGGGATTGGCATGGCCCGTGCTTTTCAAGGTTCTTGCGGCAAAGACTTGGATATGAGTGCAGAATATGCCGCACCTGACGGAGCATGGAATGTTTGTCGAACCGCGGACCACAAAGTTTTCGCAGCAGGCGGGGCTGCGCGGCTTTTGTCTTTTGCGCGCGCCCGGGACGCTTTACACTCCGGGCATGTTGAAGAAGGTGGCGCTGGCGGTGGCCGCCCTGGCAATTATTTTTGCGCTGGGCCTGGTGCTCGGTGTCGCCGGCCTCCGCTGGCTGCCGTTGGGGCGCAATGTTTCTTTTGATTCCGCCACTCTCCTCACCCGGGTGCAGAATCTCAGCCAGCTTGTCACGGTCAAATATGTCCTGGAAAAGGTCGTTGTTTATGAGGACGCCAAATGGTACGGGAACAATCGGGTCCTGCTGGTGGCTCATGGCATCGTCAAGGCCGGGATCGACTTGCGCTCGCTCAAGGCGGACGACATCCGGATTACGGACAAGAAAATCCGCGTGGTCCTGCCGCGGCCCCGCATCACGGACGTTTATCTGGATGACCGCCACTCGGAAGTAGTGGAGCGGTCCACCGGCCTGTTGCGCGTCTTTGACAAGGATCTGGAGCAAACCGCCCGCATGCAGGCGGTGGAGGATTTGCGCCGCGCCGCCTCCCGAAGCGGAATTCTGACCGATGCCGCCGCCCAAGCCAGGGTGGAGTTGACGGGTTTGCTCCATGAATTGGGCTTCACGGAAGTGGAATTCCGGGAAAAATAATTTCAACGGCCCGCAAATCTCCCTTGGCAGTTTCTCCGCCTTCTGTTTAGCTTGCGCGATTAATGAAAGATCGGCGTCCCTTCAGCGCGGTATTCCTGTTTGCCGTCCTGGCTTTTGTCTGTCAAGCGCAGCAAAGCCCGCCCCCGATCATTCACGGCTTGAACACCAACAGCTCCTACCAATCCGCCGACAGCACCAATTATTTCCGCAACGGCGTCCTGGTCAGCAACGAAACGGCCGTCATCACGTCGGATAGCGCGGTGGAAAGCGATTTGACCGGAGAGGTGGTGGCGGAAGGCGACGTGACCATTTTGGACCACGGCCACATCTGGCGGGGCACCAATTTCATTTACAACTTCAAAACCGGCGACGTTCGCGCCAGCACCTTCAAGTCGCTGCAGGAGCCCTTCACCCTCTCCGGCTCCCGCCTGAACGGCGGCAGCAATAATGTCTATACCGCCACCAATGCAATTGTCACCACGGACGATTATGCCCGGCCGGGCTATCGCATCCACGCCAAGCGCATCACCATCGCGCTGGGGAAGTATTTCGAGGCGCATCAGGCCACGCTTTATTGGGGAAACACGCTGGTGTTTTATTTTCCTTATTACCGACGCACCCTGGGACAGCATCCGAACAATTGGGAATTCGAGCCAGGCTACCGCAGCATCTTCGGACCCTACCTGCTGAGCGCGTATAACTGGTACGGGAACGGTGTGTTGGACGGGACCCTGCACTTCGATGTGCGCGAGGAGCGCGGCGTCGCCGCCGGTCCCGACCTTCTCTTCCACATGGGCAATTGGGGCGAAGCCGCCTTCCGCTACTACTACATCAACGACCAGCATCCCAACGAAGACGGCCTGAACGCGCCGGACTTGGGCGAAAACCGCCAGCGCGCCTCTTTCTATTACGATGTTCATCCCACCTCGAATTTGACGGCCAAAGTGGTGGCCAGTTATCAGAGTGATCCGCTGGTGCTGCGCGATTTTTATGAAAGCGAGTACAACGGCAATGTCGAGCCGATCTCCTACGCCGAGGGCGACCAGGTCTGGCCCAATTACAATTTGGACGTCATGGTGCAGCCGCGATTGGTGGACTTCTTTGAAACGGTGGAACGTTTGCCGGAAGTCAAACTCTCCGGTCTGCGCCAGGAAGTCGGGGAAACGCCCGTCTATTATGAGAACGAAAGTTCCGTCGGCTATTTCACCCGCGCTTTTTCCAGCACCAACGGCTCGCTTTATTACCTGACCAACGAGAACCTGTTCCCCAGCGCCCCGGGGTATACCACGACAAATTTCCCCCCGCATGATTACTCAGGGTCGCGCTTCGACACCTTCCATCAGTTCACCCTCCCCGAAACACTTTTCGGGTGGCTCAACGTCACGCCCAACGTGGGCGGGCGCCTGACGTATTACGGCGACGTTTACGGCCCGCAAATCCACACCAATCAGCAATTGCGCGCCGTCTTAAGTACCGGCACGGATGTTTCCTTCAAGGCATCCCGCGTTTACCACGACGTGGAGAGCAGCCTTCTGGACGTGCATGATTTGCGCCACATCATCGAACCGGAGATTCAGTATTCCTATATTCTTTCGCCCACGCGGTCGCCCGACCAGGTGCCGCAATTTGATTACCAATCGCCCAGTCTGCGGCAACTGCCCATCCAGTTTCCCCAGTACAACGACGTTGACTCCATCGGCGGCACCAACGTGTTGCGTTTGATACTGCGCAACAAATTGCAAACCAAACGGGACGCCGGCGTCCAGGACCTGGTCAACCTGGCGCTTTACGCCGATTGGAACCTGGACCCGGGCACCAATCATCATTTCGGCGATTTCTATTCGGATCTGGAATTCCGCCCCCGCTCCTGGCTGACCTTCGCCTCCTCGGCCCGCTATGACATGATCAGCAATCGCTGGCGCGAAGCCATCGAGAACATCGTGGTGCAACCGTCCACTGCCTGGAGCCTGTCCCTCGGTTACGATTACCTGATCAACAATGACCCGGAGTTTCTGGCCTACCCCGGAGAAAATCTGCCCGGTCACAACTTCATCAACGTCAGCCTGTATTACCGCATGAATGAAAACTGGGGGGCCCGCATCCTTGAGCAATATGAAGCCCAGTACGGCGGACTGCAGCAGCAGGTCTATTCGATTTATCGCGATTTGCGCAGTTGGACGGCCTCGCTCCTGTTCCGCATCACCGAAGGCCCGGGGCAGCCGACCGACTTCACGGTCGCCCTGACTTTTTCCCTTAAGGCCTTCCCGCGTTACGGCCTGGGATCGGACAGCGACACCATTGGCACGCGGTTCAGCGGCGAGAACCTGATGGACCCGGTGGACCGCTATTAGTGCGTTCGAGGGCGCAATTTTTTTGGCGCTGCTCTGTTTTCGGATTGAAACAATCTATAATTGGTCATTGAAAATCTGTCATCTGTCATGTAGAGAGCATCGGTGTGACGCCGCAAGAACTCTCCGATCGATTGTGGCAATTTGCCGCCCGCGTTGCCAAAGTAGTGGACGCGCTGCCGGATAATCGTGTCGGCCGACACGTCGCCAGCCAGGTTTTCCGCAGCGGGATCGCAGCGGCCCCAAACTACGACGAAACCCGTTCCGGCGAGAGCCGCGCGGATTTCGTTCGCAAGATCAATTTCGCCCTCAAAGAATTGGTCGAAACCCGTGGTTGGCTCAAATTCATCATTCTGGCCGGGTTGCTCTCGGCCAGGCGGGTCGCGGTATTGGTGGAGGAATGCGACCAACTTTGCCGCATCTTGGGAAAGTCCATTGCGACCGCCAGAGCTGGCAAAAAACCGCATTTTCCCATGACCAATAACAGATTTTAATGAGCAATTATCAATCGAAAAGTTTGAATTCTTAAAACATCATTTTGCCGACAGAGCTTTTTCACCAAAGTTAAATGGCGTGCCGGGACTGGCTGCCAGTCTCTTTTGCCTTGACCGCACCGCGTTTCCCCCTAAATTCCGCAGGCGGCGGAGTTATTTGATGAATGCAATTTTAGCCCTCGAGGATGGTTCGGTCTTTCCCGGCTGCGGTTTCGGCGCCCGCGCCCAGGCCTGCGGCGAGGTTTGTTTCAACACGTGCATGACCGGCTACCAGGAGATTTTGACCGATCCTTCTTACAAAGGTCAAATCGTCGCCATGACCTATCCCCTCATCGGCAATTACGGGGTCAATGAGATTGATGTCGAATCCTGGCGGCCGCATGTCGCCGGGTTCGCCATTCGCGAGCTTTCCCCCGTGGTCAGCAATTGGCGCTCGCAATCCTCCCTCGGCCAATACCTGGAGAAGAACGGCATCCCGGCCATTCAAGGCATCGACACCCGCGCCCTGACCAAAAAGCTCCGCGTGCGCGGGGTTCTCAACGGCTTCATTTCCACGGAGGACATCGCGCCGGAGGAGGCCGTGGCCCGCGCCAAGAGCTGGCCTGGCCTGGGGGCCGAGGATTACGTAAAAATGGTCACGCACCGGGACCCGTTCTCATGGGATGACAAGGACACGCAATACCGCCAGTTCGTGTTGCCGCGCGGCTTCAAAAATGTCTCCGCGCCTGTCCCCTTGCCTCCCGCCGACATTCCCATTGTCGCCTTCGACTATGGGATGAAGTACAATATTCTCCGGCGCTTGCGCCAGCACGGCTTCAAAGTCCAGGTCGTGCCCGCGACGACCACCGCCGCCGAGGCGATGCAATCCAAGCCCGCCGGCATATTTCTTTCCAACGGGCCGGGCGATCCCGCCATCCTGCATTACGCTGTGCAAGCCGTGTCCGATTTGATCCAGACCGGGGTGCCGATTTTCGGCATTTGCCTGGGACACCAGATTCTCGGCATGGCCCTGGGCGGCAAGACTTTCAAGCTCAAGTTTGGCCATCGCGGCGGTAATCAGCCTGTCAAAAACCTCGCCACCGGCCGGGTGGAAATCACCTCGCAAAACCACGGTTTCGCCGTCGATCCCAAGAGCCTGCCGCCGGAGGTCGAGGTCGATCGCATCAATCTGAACGATCAGACGGTCGAGGGCCTGCATCACAAGCACAAACCGGTTTTTTGTGTGCAATACCATCCTGAAGCTTCGCCGGGGCCGCACGATTCCACGCCTTTGTTCGCCCAGTTTCGCGACATGATCAAGACCTGCTGAGGGCGCCGCCCCCGCCGTCCGTAGGGGTTTCCCCTTTTTCGAACGCGCACATTTGACAGGAAAACAATTTGACTTGCCGCTTTGATCAGACATAATCGCCAACGCCGATATGGCCAGACTAGTTATTCTCAGCGAAGGACTGACGGGCAAGGCGCATGAGCTGACGGTGGAGAAAACCACCATCGGACGCGTGGACGATAATACTTTTCCCATTCCTGAAGGCTCGGTTTCCAGCCATCATTGCGAAGTTTTGTTGCGGGGAACCGAAATTGTGATTCGCGACCTGAATTCCACCAACGGCACCTTTATCAACGGGCAGCAGGTCACGGGCGAAGCCCCTTTGAAACCCGGCCAGATCCTGCGTTTGGGCCAGATCGAGATGCGCTTGGAGGACGCCGGTGCCAAACCTCCCGCGGCCAAGAAACTGCCCCAGCAAACCATGGTCATACAGCAGGGCGTCAAGGTGGGAGGCGAACCTTCCACCACCATCAGTTACGAAAAAACGGGCTTCGCGAAGAAGAGCAACACCGGCACAAAAATATTCATCGCGGTTATCATCGTCATCGCGATCGCGGTGGGTATGTTGCTTTACATCAATCTCAGAAAATCCGGCGCGTTTTGACCTCTGGGTCACCCCTCTTTCAGCCAGCGCGCCGCTTCCGTCGCCGAGTAAGTGATGATAAAATCCGCGCCGGCCCGCCGCATGGCCAGCAACGTCTCCAGCGTCACAGCCCGTTCATCAATCCACCCTTTGGCTCCCGCCGCTTTGATCATCGCGTGCTCGCCGCTGACCGCGTAAGCCGCCGTCGGATAGCCGAATTCCATCTTGACCCGGTGCAAAATATCCAGATACGCCAGGGCCGGCTTGACCATCACCATGTCCGCTCCTTCCCGGATGTCCAGCGCCACTTCGCGTAACGCCTCCAGGGCGTTGGCCCCGTCCATTTGATACGCTCGCCGGTCGCCGAACTTCGGCGCGGACTCCGCGGCCTCCCGGAACGGGCCGTAATAAGCCGAGGCGAATTTCGCCGCATAAGAAAGAATGGGCGTTTCGGAAAAGCCGTGCCCGTCGAGCGCCTGCCGGATGGCAGCCACCCGGCCATCCATCATGTCGCTCGGCGCGACGACGTCCGCTCCCGCTTCCGCATGACTGAGGGCGGTGCGGGACAGCAACGCCAGCGTCGCATCATTATTGACTCCCCGGCTTTTGTTCCTGGCGATCACGCCGCAATGGCCGTGGCTCATGTATTCGCACAGGCAGACATCCGTAAACACCAGCAACTCGGGCAACTGCCGCTTCAACAGCCGCGTCGTTCGCTGCACGATCCCTCGGGCCGCATAGGCGCCTGAAGCCTTGTCATCCTTCCCTTCAGGAATCCCGAAAAGCATGACCCCCGCCACCCCCGCCGCCTGCGCCGCCGCCGCTGCCCGGACAACCTCGTCCGGCGAAAATTGAAATACCCCCGGCATGGACCCGACCGGCTCGCGCAGCTTGCGGCCGGCGCGCGCGAACAACGGCAGAACCAACTGGCCGGCCCGCAGCGAGACCTCCCGCACCAGCCGGCGCAACGCCGCCGACTGCCTCAGCCGTCGCGGGCGATACTGTGGAAACTGCCCCAGCGCAGAGAAATTCATGAGACGAACGTAACGAAACCCGCCCCCCGCCGCAACCCCTTCCGGCTCTTTTCCGCCAGGCGCTTACCTTTTGGGCCGTTGATATCGTTTGCTTCGGTGGTGTGAACCGGCTAATTCTCACACATGAAAAGAACCGCATTAGTCTTGGTCGCTTCTTGTGTGTTGGCCTTTTCCGCGCATCCACAGGATACTAACACTGCGGGAACAAATACCGCGCCGGCCAAAAAAATTGCAGCAGCGGAAGCTGGGAAACACTACAACGAAACCCTGATCGTTACCGGCAAAATTGCCCAGGTTAGCGTCAGGCCAAGCGTAGTGATCTTGAACTTCGACAAGCCCTCTCCCGATTCACCGTTTTCAGCGGTGGTTTTTTCAAGGGCCACGAATCGGTTTGGCGATTTGTCAAAGCTCCAGGGCAAACAGGTGGAAATCCACGGGATGGTTAAACAATATCGAAACAAGCCTGAGATCATTCTGGAGAACACTAATCAGTTGGTGATCGTGGGACGTGGCACGGAGGCAGACGGAATGGGAAAGAAATAGTTCCAGCAAACCAGGCTGTCGTTCCTTAATTGTAGGCCAGAATCCATGTTGGCCACCATATCGAAGGACGTTGCAGGGTCGGATTGAAGGTTGTGCTCCAGTTGAGCCCCCAAAGTTGTCGCAGCCCCACCGAGCGGACCGAGGCATCGAGGAAAGTCATGACGACGGGGTTTTTGCCATCATGCCTGGTAATACAATAGTTGGACATGTCGTCCGTAATGCTCTGTTCGTTCGGTTGTTGAGTCGGATGATCGGTGTCAAGGGGCTGGCTTCCATCGTAGGCGCAATCGGTAAACAGCGGCACGTTATTAGCTGACACGGGCATTCCGCCGGGCCCCACGAGTGCGGGCGCCAATTTTCGCCAGAAAGAAGAAACTTCGTCTGCCGGAATGTCAGAAGTCGGGACGTTGGGAGGATTATACATCCAGCCGTTGATTCCGTAACTACCATAGAGGCCAGGGGCGCCCCAATTCTCGAGCGCGTAACCATTTGTCCCCATGATTCCCCATGCCAGATACTGCACATTTTGGGTCGTATATACGTTGGGGTTGGCGGGGCCGAGCGAGCTTCGAAACGTTGTCGCCATGGGGCACAAGCATATATTGATGTTGGTGTTGATGTATGGCTTCAAGGACATCGACCACTCTCCCATGGATGCCGGATAACCGACATCCACTGCATACCAGCCCATCGGCATGCTGCCTTGGGAATCGTTGCAATACAGATTGAAGGCTATGTTCCATTGTCTGAGGTTCGAAATGCATTGCACGCGTTTGGCATTCAGTTTTGCCTTGGCCAAAGTGGGCAGCAGCATTGCCGCCAAAATGGCGATGATGGCGATAACCACCAGCAATTCGATCAGCGTAAAGCCGCTGGGCGATTGTCTGGTTTTATTGAACATGGGCATTTTTGACGGGCGATATGAATCGCGCCTCCCGGTTCCCGCGCTACTTCCTTCTTCGGGATTCAGCACCCAAGGGCAACCGGCATTTGTGATATCGGACATCTTCATGCTGAGTTCTGGACAGAAACATCAGGCCGGAAGGAGCAGTTCGCAAGCGCTCAGACCCCCGCATGTTTGTGCGGGGAGCCGGGATTTGGACGTTTACCTCCGCCTGCGCATCGGCGTTTAGCGCGTCATCCATCAACTCCATACCTTCAGTCGGAAAAATGAAGATCCGATTTTTGACCGTTTCTCTTGGTGTAGTGTCGAGCTTGTGGCTCGAAATCAGCGCACAGCGCCGGTGCCACAACCACCAACGCATGAATATGCGGTAACTCTTTAAGCCCGTTCATGATATGGTGTTTGGATGAAAACTACTGCTCGTTCCCATCTTGCCCATGCCGCCATTTGTGTGCTGGCCGGGCTGGGCCTGCTCTTTGCGCGCCATGCCCGCGCTCAAACCAGCAACGTCTTCTGGCAGGGGCAAAGCATTTACCAGATCATCACCGACCGCTTTTATGACGGGAACACCAACAACGACAACGCCGAAGGCACTTACGATCCCAGCAATCCCACGGGGGTACACGGCGGGGATTTCGCGGGCATTGAGCAGAAGTTGGATTATATCAAGGCGCTGGGCGCAACGGCCATCTGGATATCGCCGATTGTCCTAAACACGGAGGGGCAGTTTCACGGCTATTCGGGCATGAATTTCTACGAGGTCGCTCCGCATTGGGGCGCTCTCTCCAATTTGCAAGCCATGGTGCAGGCCGCGCACGCCCGGGGGCTGCTGGTGATTGATGATATCGTGGTGAATCATGCCGGCGACCTCGTCCAGAGCAGCGGATCCACCTTCAGTTACCCGACCGGCTATACGCTCAGTTATGTCAATAATTCCAAAACCTACCCGGCTCCTTTCAACCTCACCTCAACCAATCCAGCGTTGACCAATTTGTTTCACAACTACGGGGACATTGACAGTTTCAGCGACACCAATCAGGTCATCCTCGGTTGGCTGGATGGCCTGAATGATTTCCGGACGGAGACGCCCTACGTCCGCTCGAACATGGCGTCCATCTACCAATACTGGATCGCGCAGGCCGGCTTTGACGCGTTCCGCGTCGATACGGCGCTGGAAGTCGAGATGGCATGCTGGCAATACTTCTGCCCCTCGATTCATTCCTACGCCGCCACCAACGGCAACACAAATTTCTTCATGTTCGCCGAGGCGGACAACGGCAGCGACACCGTGGTCGGCCCCTACACCGGACGTGAGTCGGGCGGGGCTTTTGCCTTCGATTCATGTGTGGATTATCCGCTCTATTATGTCATCAACAGTGTTTTTGCCACCGCCAGCGGCGCGACGTCGCAGATCCAAAGTCACTACCAAAATGTGGCTGAGTATTACGATCCGGCGTCGTGGATGCAATTGGTGACCTTTCTGGACAACCACGATAATCCCCGTTTTCTCAGCACCAGCGAGTCGAACGGCAACACCAACGAGCTGGAGGTCGCGATGGCCTTTCTTTACTCCTCGCCCGGCGTGCCTTGTCTTTATTACGGCACCGAGCAGGGCTTCTATGGCACGACGGACCCGGATGACCGCGAGGACATGTTCGCCGGATTGTTCAAGGACGGTCCGTCGGGCAGTGTGGTGACGCTCAGTTCGCCGGGCGTTGACAATTTCAACATGACCCATCCGTTGTTCCTGTGGGTCGCCCGGTTGAACAACTTCCGCCGCCTCTATCCCGCCATCGCGCTGGGCGCATACACCAACCAATGGAACAACTCCGGCGGCCCGGGCTTGTTCTCCTATTCCCGCGTGCTGACCAATCAGGAGGTGTTTGTGGTTCTCAACTCGGCCAGCTCCAGCCAAACGTTGCCCGCCCGCACTTTGACTTATCCCGCAGGCACTGTGATCTTGAATTTGCTCAACACCAACGAAACCTACACCCTGGCCGCCGGCTCGCAAACGCCCGCCATCACCGTGCCCGCCGTCACCGCCAAGATTTTCATCGCGCAATCGCAGTGGAAGCCGCTGGATCCGGTGGTGATGAGCAACTCGCCCGCGCACTGGAACACCAATGCGCCCACCTTTTCACCCATTATGCTTCAATTCAGCAAGTCCATGAATACGAACAGCGTGCAATCCGCCTTCGGCACGACGCCGGCGGTGGGCGGTTCATTTACCTGGTCGTCCGTGATTGCTGCAAATGACACGATGACCTTCACCCCCAACGCAGGGGGTTGGCCGGGTTCGACGTGGATAACGACCCGCGTCACCAACACGGCCATTGATGCGGTATCGGGCAACGCCATGTATTCGCCCTGGCAAATGCAATTCGAAACGGCGCCCCTGAGCACCCTTATCCCGCCAACCATTGCGGTGCTGACGCCGACCAACGGCGCAACCATTGCCGGCAATTTTCAAATATCGGGAACATCGAGCGACACCGTCGCCGTCCAAAGCGTGCAAGTGCAGTTGGACAACGGAACTTGGACAACCGCCACTGGAACGAGTAACTGGAGCCTGACCCTGAACAGTTCCAATTTTCTCAACGGGCCCCACGTCATCAACGCGCTCGCCACCGACACTTCGGGGAATGTTTCCAACAATTCCGTCATTGTCTGGTTCATCAATGTTCCCGGGAATTATGTGCAGCGCGTCAGCGGCGGCAACCCGGCCAACGTGACCGATTGCAGCGGAAATGTCTGGCTTGAAGACACAAATTACAGCGCGGGCGCGTTTGGTTATTCCCGCGGCACGAACGGTTACCTGGACAACTCGATCGTCGGCATATGCTCGACCGTGTGGCCGCTTTACCAGCGCGAGCGTTACAGCACCAGCAGCAGCGGATTCTTTTATCAATTTGACTGCCCGGAAGGCGTTTACCAAATATCGTTGCTGGAGGCGGAAACGTATTGGAGCGGCCCAAGAGAACGCGAGTTCAATGTCTTCATCCAGGGCGCGCAGGTGCTGACCAATTTCGATATTTACGCGGCGACGGGCGGACAGAATGTGCCCATCACGCTCACCTTTACGAACAACGTGACCAACTCGCAATTGCAAATTCTTTTCATTTCGGTGGTGGACAACGCGCGTGTCTCCGGCGTGCAAGTTGCCAAGCTCGCCAACGTGTTCAGCGATGCCGATGGAATTCCCGACTGGTGGCGGCTGGCTTATTTCGGCCATGCGCTGGGGGAGGCCGGCGATAAATCGCGCGGGCAGGACGACGCGGACGGCAACGGCATTTCGAACCTCACCAAGTATTTGAACGGCATAAACCCGCTCATCGCGGCGGACGTTCCTTATCTGGCGCCTTTCAACATCACGCGCGTTTCGGTGACGTCCTCCAATGTCCAGATCGGCTGCGCCACGGCAACCAACTGGAGCTACCTGCTTTTGTCCAGCGCCAGCCTGGGCGCCGGCGCAAACTGGACCGCCAACGGTTCGACTGCGTCGGGCACGGGCGGGACTGTCACGTTCACCGACAGCAACGCCCCGACAAACAGCGCGAGATATTACCGTGTGCAGGCGCGGTGAGCTTCGGGCCGGCTTTTTTGATGCAAGCAAGAGTTTCTCAATCTTTTCCCGTCTGCGGGCTTCCGTTCGCGGCCTGCCCTTGTCCGGCGGCATAAACTCTGGTGGATGCGAGCGAAACCAATGAGACGATACCGCTTAAGA
>JBEKDI010000058.1:0-64960 GCA_050014435.1 Verrucomicrobiota bacterium
TGTCGGGGCATTTATCGGATGACGCATCTCCCGCCGCCCGAGGATGGCGAGATGATGGCTTGGCTCCTCTGGTCGCGTGGACGCGATGAAAAGCCGGTAGGGGTGATGTCGCATCAAACGGCCCTGAGCCTTTTCGAGCTGGGGGATTTCAACCCGGCCAAGATCCACATGATCGTGCCGCCGACATTTCGACGCAACAGTTCGCCGCCCAAAGCGGTGGTGCTGCACCGGGCCGGACTCGCGCCCGGCGAACTGACCCACCTGCGTGGTCTGACGGTATGCCGCCCGCTTCGTGCGCTGTGTGACCTGGCCAACGCCAATCCGGATTCCGTCGGCGATCTCCGGCCTGTTGCGGTCGAGGCGCGACGACGTGGTCTGATAACCCAGCACGAGCTTTCCGCCATGAAACGACATGAAAACTTGCGGAAACTCGTGACCGATTTACTCCCATGAAGC
Organism: Verrucomicrobiota bacterium; assembly: GCA_050014435.1. Lineage (GTDB taxonomy): Bacteria > Verrucomicrobiota > Verrucomicrobiia > Limisphaerales > Palsa-1400 > DASRLE01. Next base: position 457 of record JBEKDI010000058.1, read on the forward strand.
GTTACGAAACTCCCCAAGCGTTGCGCCGTGCGCTGGAAGACCGACTGCTGGCCCAAGTGCGGCGAGAGGGCGGAGACATTCAACGCTTGCGCCGTCAAACGGCCTTCGACCGTCTGCTCTGCCGCCTTTTTCACGAAACAAGCGCTCCGTGGTTGCTCAAGGGCGGGTATGCAATGGAGCTTCGTATCCGGGCTGCGCGGACCACGCGGGACATTGACTTGGCCATCCGCCAGTTGCCCGGCGGGGCGAGGCAGTGGGATGAGGCCGCCGTTCGGAGCTTGCTGGAATTTGCGGCACGCATTGAACTCGAAGACGGTTTTGAATTCACTATCGGTGAGCCAACGCTGGATTTGGACGCGGCGCCTTATGGCGGGTCACGCTATCCGGTCGATGCGCAGATGGCAGGACGGCGCTTCGCCAGCTTCCATCTGGACGTGAGCGCAGGCGACGTTCTGCGCGAGCCATTCGAGATTCTGGAAGGCCATGATTGGCTGGGGTTCGCGGGAATCGCCAAAGCCAGGTTGCCCGCCATCTCGCGGGAGGAACAATTCGCGGAAAAGCTGCACGCTTACACGCTCCCTCGGGAAGGCCGGACGAATACGCGAGTGAAGGATTTGGTGGATATGGTCTTGCTGGTTGATTCAGGCACTCTCGATTCAATCCGGCTCATCGAGAGTATCAAAGGAACCTTTCGCCGTCGCGCCAATCACGAAGTGCCGGGTTCGCTGCCTCCGCCCCCGCCAACGTGGGAGGAGCGTTTTGGTGAACTGGCCTCGGAGTGCGGCTTAAATGGAACTCTGCTTGAGCAGTACCGTCGCCTTGATGCCTTCCTCGCTGGAATTCAAAAATAGTTCAATCCGTTCGGCTAGCTTCGCTCCATGATGAGAAAGCGACAGGAGCAGGAGTATGGATGGACGAGAATTTAGATTCTACGATAACCATGAGTTCTTTCACGCGACCTGTTCGGTCGAATCGCGCCATCAAAACCCGGTTCAAGGCCTGTGCATGAATTGATAACGATCGGGTTCGAAAGGCATTTTTCGGGTTCCTTGCCACGGTTGAGATACCGGCTTAACCGCAGCCATCGTCGAGGAGGAGCGGACCGAGTTGGAGCACCACCTGCCAGCCTATTTAGACAAACGCCATGTGGTCACCCGGAGGCGCAATACCGGGGTTTTCATGCAAGTTCTAGTCCTTAAATTCATAAAGGATTATACATTAGATACTTACGAAATTGGTTGCCTTGAGTTACACCACAAAGTTACAACATTTGGCCTGATTTCAACGTGGTTTTTCGTGGTGATCAATCCCCGAAAAGAGCGTGGATTTGCCGGTGCCGGGCGGGCCAATCATCAGCATGTCGTCATTCCCAGATTGCGGCACATACGAATATTATTTGGTTCGTAGGGCTACCAGGCGAGATCACTGTTTGATGAATGCCGCAACGCCAGATGAACAACGGTTCAGGCAGGCCGCTTGAGTCCCATCTTTTGCATTCGTGTAACCAAGGTGGTCGGCTTACGGTGTCCATCAAGGGTTAAATGGAAACATTCCTCGCGAAGTGGCGGAGGCCCAAGCACCAGCGCAGCCAGTGAGTTTCCAAAACTGGCAGTCCCATTGCAACGGGCTTTTCGAACTGCCAATCGCCGCGTGAGCAGGTGTTGCCATCCACACCATACAAAACTGAATCCTCCGCTACCGCCCGACTCCGCGCCGCTTCCCAGCCCATCTTGCCTCCCCAGTGTTCATACTGAAAGCCAGGCTCCGCCTGCACAAACAACTGAACGTCGTCCCCCCCAAAGAAAGCTAACCATACGCGCTCGCTCTTCGTCAATTTGCCGCGTTGTCTGAAAACAACCGCACCAAAGTTTCCTGAACGGCGGGGATATGCAGGTTTCCGAGGTGCCCGCCGACAGGATAAACGGTGAGATTGGTGCCGAAGGTGGACCGGAACCAAGCAACGTCGGCAGGAGTCAGCAGGAAATCATCCTCGCAGATTTGAACGCGGATTTTTGGATTATAGCGCAGGAACTCCGCGCTTTGTCCCAAATCGGTGGCGGCGATAAGGTCTTGGCGATTCCTTACGCGGCCGCTCTTGGTCAGGTATGGAAGCACAAAGCGATCGGTGTATTCGCCGTAGTTGATCCGTCGTATCTCGCGGATGGAATCCTGACGGACAAATCGGCCCGGCTTCACCTTCAAGACACCCAAGTTCTCCCGTCGCTGGCTATCGACAATGACGTTCATAAGCGTGTAACGGAACGCTACCCCAAGAACAAAGTCCGACTCCGCGCGGGTCAACGGAATATTGCCTGAGATATCCAGGCCGTCGTCGGCAAAGTGGAGGGCCTTGTAAAGGGCGTCTTCCATCCGCTTCCACCGTTCTGCAGCCGGCCACGCCAGGGGAGCATTGAACATTTGGTCCAGACACTGTGCCGCACGGGCCAATTGCGGCGGGGGATTGACCGCGACGTAACGATCGAACGTCAGGCCTCCGAGCTTGCCCGCAGCTTCCCGACCGGCGATCATCAAAGTGAAATAGCCGCCGTGGGAAACGCCGGTCAGGCAGGTACCAGTGATATTGTCGCCCTTCAATTGCCTCATATCAGCGAGGATCAATTTGAGCGCGTTCACCACGTCGTCGCAGTCCGCCGGGGCATAACCCGGAACCGCCATAGTGGAAGCAGACTCCATGAACTCCTTTTGAAATGGATTGGAGAAGGCCACCACGGAGTAGCCGTGGCGGTACATCAAGTCCGCATAAGCCACCGTGGAACGGTCCAAACGATAAGCCCCCAGCCCAGGGATATAACATACCAGGGGAGCCGGCTTCTTCTGCATCCAGCAGGAGTAGGCCAGTTTCTTGCCCGTGGCTGGCACACGTACTTTGCGCGTGACGGCCGTGTCTGCAAAATCGGGGATGACTGGCTTAAACAGCACTGCGCCAAGGGTGGGATTGGGTTTGGAATCGCTGTCGGAAGTTGGCCGGTAGTCAGTGATCAGCCGCTGGCGGTTCAATGAATACAAGGTGCGAAAGGCCTGGTATGGGTCCACCAGGGAATCCAGTTGGCGCTTGTAATCCCGCGCCTCGCCGCTGACGTCATTGACCGTGATGCCGGGCCGAATGGTCATTGCCCAGACCTTATCTGGATACGCTAAAGTCAGGTCGGAACTTATGTCCATCGGCCAGTCAACAATTTTGCCCAGAGCGTCGCGGCCATTGCATGGTCCGAGGACGGGAATAACGAGATAAAACCCAGGACCGCAACCATAATACCCCAGGGTTTGGCCGAAATCCTCATCTGAGCGCCCGATTTTCCAATGAGTGGCTGGATCAAAAAAGCCACCCAACCCGACAGTCGAGTTGGCTCCAAAACGTTTGGTTTCCTCCCACGCGCCATGCCACTTCCCTTGGAAACAACTGTTGAAGAACCTTACCGGGTAACTCAGGTTATGTCCGACATTGCTGATTTTGGTACGAACCGCTTTTGGCGCCACAAAATTATAGCCAATACTTGCGGGATAAATCACTCCTCGGAACAGGCAATCGTTAAACGCCCAAGAGCATCGGTTGAACCCTTCGATTGGGTCGGGCACGACGTCGAAATACGGCATCTGCCCGGGTTGCAATTTTTCTGCGTGGCCTTCGGGCGCCCTTGCCTGAGCAAGATTGGCTGGATTCATGGTGAAGAAAAACGCCAACGCGAAAATGCAAAAGCCGGACAAGAAATGTTTTAACCCAGGCCCGTTTGAGTAAAAGCGTTTTTTTGTCATATAGATTTACTAGGAAACTTAAAAGAACCAAGTGACACCTACCACCGCCTTGACACCGTTTAAGCCCTGGTTTGGGCTGCTCATGCCAGCGCAGGAAAGGTGCAGGTATCCGGTCTCGAAGGTAACAGCGACGTTATCATACAGGAACCAATGCACGCCTGTATTCGCCTGTAGATTAAACTCGAAGGTGCCACTAAGGTCTGGGTGCCCTATTCCGGTTGCCGTCACTCCGGCTCCTATATCGGCATAAGGAACCCAGCGAGTGCCGGTGGCAAAATTATAGCGCAAGTGGGGCGTCAGTCCAACCAGCCAATCGCGCTCCGGAGAGACTTGCGCGCCGCCGAACAATTCCCCGCGAAGTTCCCAATTGCCGCGGTACCAATGGCCCCGCCCCACCACGTTGCCCAACATGTGGCCGTAAGAGAGGCTGAGCAAAGTCAAATCGTGTTCCTGCCGGCCGCCGAATATGGCTAAGCCAGCCACCGCGCCCGACTGAAGGCTGAACGTTTGGGCATCAGACCGAAAACCTTCGCCAACTTCCCCCTGCCAGATTGTTGTTGGTTGGCCAGCGAACGCTTCCTCGTCCCCAGCGACGACAAACCACGGTCTCTCCACCTGCGAGATCCCTGTTGGTTGGGGAACGAATCCATCCTCGTCCCTGGAGATGGGTAACCACTGGCTGTCCATCTCCCAGATGTCCATTGTTCGAGGGGCTAATGCTTCGGGTTGTCCGCAAGCTGGCGCCAGCGCCAGTTCGGGTTCGGCGTCCTTTAATACCATTGCCAAAACAGTCCCGAGAACGACTAGAGTAACATGATGTTTGCTTTGCGTTTTCATGACCAATCCCTATTGGAAAGAGAGCCCAGACCAAGCGTTGGGCCTCATTCCGATTCCGGCCGCTGCCTTTGTGTCCAGCATCCAGCGTTTGATTCCATTCCGTGGCCTGACCTCTTGGATGGGGTACTTCAGACCATTGACTGGTTGACCCAAGACTTCGGCCACGAGCGAAGCCTTTCCAGAACCGGAGACGAAGAGGATGACCTCAGCCGCAGAGTTCAGCACGGGGAAGGTCATGGTAATGCGATCTTTCTTGAGTTCCTCCACCCAGTTCGACACCACCCAGCGGGCGGTTTCATGCAAACCGGAGCTGTTGGGAAACAACGAGGCTGTATGACCGTCGTGCCCCATCCTGAGGAATGCCAGATCGAAACGCGGGAAACCCTCATCCAGAAGCCCACGCGGTTCGAAAAACCCCCTCAAGTCCGCTTCGTACTCTTCCGCAGCCTGGCAAGCACTGGCAAGCTCACCGAGCACGCGATGAATGTGAAGGTGCTCGGTTCGCAGGTTCAGAAACATCGCCTCGCTGACCATGCGAAAGTTGCTATGGGGATGCCCGGGAGGAACATGGCGTTCATCGCCGAAGAAGAAGTGGACCTTCGACCATGGTATTTCTGAACGGACGGTTTTGTCTGTTGCCATCAACTGGTAAAGCGCCCCGAGTGTCAAACCGCCGGAAAGGGCGACGGCGAAAACGCCACGCTCTTCGACTGCTTTTGACGCCAGGAACGCAAACCTGCGCGCCGCCGCCGCGGTGAGCGTCTGGATGTCAGTGAACACATCCACCTCATCTTCCATCAGTTTCATAACTTTCCCTCCTATGCGATACAGCGCCAGATAGCATGACTACGATCATGACCATGAGGGCGTCAAAGACGATCAGAGATAACAGGATATACTCCATCTTCTTCCTTTCCGTTCCCGCCGCGTGATCCAACCGCTGGCGACGAGAGCAACTGCCAGAATCAGAATTGTGGATCTCATTGTCATGGCTTTTCTCCGTCCACCAAAAAACGCAGGCTCCGCTCGTAGGCTGCGCGGTCCAGCTCATCGCCATTCATTGGCGGATGCAGAGTATCGAGATAATCGAGCGCGCACCGAGGGCAGCACAACACCACCGCGGGCTTCTCTGCACGAAGAATCCTGCAAAACGGGCGATCGTCCACGATCTCTTTGTTACAGACGAAGCATTTCTGCGGCGCGGCATCCCCGCCCTGCACAGCGCCATTCCGTTGATTAGCGCAAGGTTCTTTCCGGGTCCGGCTCGCGCTGAACGCGCCCCGCTGAACTGTCAGCTGGCTCTCGATTTGGTTTCGAGGCGCAACGTTCTCCGACTCGCTCGATGAATTCATAATGGATCTCCTTGTGTTCAACTCACAGCTATCAGGGAGGCTTTGGGAAAACCGTCAACTTGCGCCGTTCCAGTTGCTCGCGGATCAAGTGTCGGCACGCCATCCACCATAAACAGGTATGGGTGATGGCCATGCGTCAAGGGCACTTCGATGAACCACCATCCATCCTCCCGCTGCCGCATGCGGTGTGCATTGGGATGCCAATGGTTGAAATCACCCATCAGGTTCACCGATTTGGCGCCGGGGTTTGCGTAATAAAAGCCCACCGGCTTGGCCATGTTCTTTGCCGAGTAAGGCGACCGAGCCGGCCGTTCCATTGGATTCAGAATTATGGTCATTTTGGATTCTCCTTTTTCATTGCTTTGCCAGCGCGAGCGGAGACGGCTGTTCCATGGTTTCCCATCCGCCGCCCAGGGACTTGTAAATAGAGATGAGATCGGCTCCAAGGTGAGGAACTTGGGTGGGATTTGCCTCAAGACCATGCCAAAGTTGCCCTTTTCCTTGAAGACGCTGACACGAAACCGGGCCATCTCGCCGAAGGCAAACCCAAAAGTCCGCCCCGCCGTTTTCGCGCATCTGCTGGATGCAATCCTCAAAGGTGATGCTGCGCATCAGTTCTTGGCAGTCTTTTGCCTGCATGACCGCCCCCTCGATACGTTGGAGAACGCCGTGGGTCCGGATAACGGGAGGCACACCGACACGAGGGTGCAATTCGGACGCTTCTCCCGAAACCATCAACTGCGATAACTCAGACATGGCATACATAGATCAGCCTTTCATATTTCATTTGGTATTGCGCAACGACATCCACGGCTGGCCGGGAGTTGGCTCGTGGAGTGGTGGTAGTCACCTAAGTTACGGAGCGCTTCGGCAACGGAGAGCCGGACCTTGCACGGCCAGTTTGTCCTGGCGAGTGGTATGCCGTCGGAATAACACAAGCAGTCCACCCCAACCTCCGAAGCCAGGTGGCTTAAATAGACTTCTGCGGAAGATAACCGCGGCACGATCATTCCGCCCGTTTCCAGCAAGGCCAGCAAAGAAACCCGATGGGTTGGCTTATGGAGCAACTGTTGTTTGATCCATTTAATCAGCGTCTGGGGCAGTTCCCGTCCAGACAAAAGCGCGAAGAGTATGATGTCCGCCTTTGCGATGGCATCCGCCGCCACCTTGCGCATTTTGGGATGCCAAAAGGACTTAAGCCTCCACCAGGAGACTGAAAAATTGAAGGAACGACCCAGTCGCCGCGTGAGTTCTTCCTGCATGAGCTGCGCTCGATTTCGGTTGAGGTCGTGCTCATAAACCGCAAAAATCCTTATGACAGGCTTTTGCACTTGAGAGAAGCGCCCATGGCGAACTCTGGGCGGGTGAGCTTCTGGCATGGGCGTTTCGAACCGCAAACCCACCTTCCGGCCTCGATCCCCCCCAATTTTTAATGAATATCTTTGAAGAGACATAACAGCTTTTGATTGCTTTTGATTTGCTTCGTATGACGTCATACGGTTCCTATGTTTGTTTTTCTATCTGGTTGCCGGTGTGGGGCGTTGTTTAAGGCGCGCCAACTGGAGATTCTCCGCGGTTCCGGGCCTTAAGCGGGCCCGGGTGATATTGGCGCCGCGTTGGGAAGCGCACGCCTGTGCGGCGGACAGCGGACAGCCGGTTGGCCGGAGGGACAGGCCATAATGCTCGGATCGGACGAGCACCACACGCGCGGGACGCGTGCGCTTCCAAAAAGCGTTTTCGTCGAAATCGTTGAAAACCGGATCGGGCAGACATCGTCTGATGACCGGACAGAATTGCACGCTGTGCCATCGTCGAATTTTGAGTTGTTTTTTCATGGTGCTTCTTCCTTTTGTGCGAGCTTGCGCAGGTCTTGTTTAAATCCTCTTCATGGTTGTGTTTTTCAAAAATCGTCTTGAGAACTTCAATAGGGAAAGTTGCCGTTGCATTTGGCCCAGATGACGTAAAGGGCAAAGAAAAAGCCAACGAAAATGAAGACCAAAAAACTCCCAATCCCGAACATCTCCCAAGCGAAGCGATTAGCTCTATTGGATGGCGACCCCGTTGCCCGTTCCTGCTCCACTAGGTGTCGCTCCGAATGATCCGTCACTCGACGGTTCCCTTGAGAGGGTTCAGCGGAGGGGGGTGAGTTCAAATTGCCGTTGTCAAGGACGGACGGCCGGGATCTCGAAAATCCCACACCGAATTCGGGCTCATTCGTTCTGAAGATATGTTTCATGTTGGTCATTAATGGCTGCTCGGATATTCAACCCCGGTCTGTCCGGCTTCGGGGCCGGCCGGACAGACCTGTCTGATGGTTCGTCCTCGCGGGCCGCATGAGGGTTAACGGCGGCGTCCCACGAGTATGCCGATGAGCAACCCGACGCCACAGGCGATGCCAATGGACTGATAAGGATGCTCGCGGATAGCGTGATCCGTGGTCTGTGCCGCTTTCACGGTTTTCTCTTTCAGTCGGCCGTAAGTGGCTTTGGCTGACTCCAGGGCTGAGGCCAAACGGCTGCGCACTTCCTTTATGTTTTCGCTGCCTGCATCCGCAGTGGCCTTGAGTAGCTCTTCCGCGTCGCGCAGAACCAGGTTGAGGTCGCTGGTCAATTTTTCATTTGCTTCAAATGATGTCATATCGTTTCTTCCTTTGTTTTGCTTTTCGTACTTTTTCCCATGTCATCACTGCTTAATCAGGATTCGTGCCAAGGCAATGGACTCGACGTAAGACACTCATTTGCAATAAGATAATGCTTTTTGTCAGGATTCTTAGGTGTTTCGGGATTTTGAAAGTTCGAATTTCCGTGTTATCAACGATTGAATATTCGCCGCACTCATGACCAGATATGTGTTTAAGGAGTGTCAACTGGAAATCCTCCGCGGTTCTTGCCCTGCGCAAGCCGATAAGTTCTTCTGAGTCGCAATGCTCCGTTTGGGATCCGACGGAGGGAATGGGAATTCGGCGGTTAGAAAGTAGGTATGAGCCCGCAAGAAAGCTCCACCTCTGCCTTAAGCGTCCTGGCTCCGCTCGGCGGTAGCATTCCAAGCTTTATACAGCCCTGGGCATCCCCGCCTCTGATGTGCTGGACAGTCTCCAGAACCTCTTCCGTATCGGAACCGCCATAGGGTTCGGCGGCCAGTAATCGTAGGGCTTGAAAGTGGTAGGTCTGGTCTTTAGCTCACATGTATGTCTCCTTTGTAAACACAAGTCGACTTTCGTTAATTACGCTCATGTTCATGTGTTGGCAGATCATTTCGTGGATTGTGGCGGCGCAGGCCTTCCGCCACGGCGTGGAGGCTGACGAGATTGGTGGAGGGCTGGGCCAAGCCGCCCAATCTGTTGTTCAGGAAACTCGCCCCCAAGATAACGTTGTTGGAGCAAGAGGCGTCGTTGACATGAAAGGCTTTCCCGCCGCAATCACTGACCACCAGGTTTTCAAAATTGTTGCCGATGCATTGGGTGTCGGGACAGAGCATCCAGCCCCTGGCGGTGTCAGCGGTGGCTTGTGCCATGAAAACCCCGTCATGATGACTGTTGGAAATGATCAGGCTGTGAAACGAATTGTCCCGGGAGTCGCGCATGAAAATGCCCAGATCGTTGCGCGCCAATACCGCATTGGTGATGGAATTATGGCTGAAGTCGAGGTCCAATGACAGGCCCGCCGCCAGATTGTCATGCAGACGCAGGTTGTCAAAGCGGCTTTCTTCGGTCTGGTAACAGGCCAGGCCGTCGAATTGATTGTCGTAGGAATCAAAATCGTTGACGTGGAGGCGACGGACGTCGGCGGCGACCAGGCCGCCGGAGCGGCAATGGCAACAGACGACATGTTCGACCTCAACATCGGCCGCGTTCCAGATTTGCACGCCATTGCTGTTAAATTCGGAGCCGTCACCGGCTGATCGCCAAAACTCCAGTCTTTGGTTCCTGCGGTTTCCGTCAATCATCACGTCCGCCAATCGCAGGTGCGAGGCGCGATGATTTGTTTTGGTCATGGGCGGCCCGAGAATCACCACCGGGCAATCAGCCCCGTCCGCCAGCCGCAGGATGGTGGCCGGCCCGCTGCCGCGCAACGTTTCATAATCGTGCCGCAACAGAAGCGGCTGGGAGATTGCATAGGTTCCGGCGCTGAGAACCACTCCGCCGTTGGCTGGCAGGGCGTCGAGCGCCTTTTGGATGTCCACGCCGCTGGAATTGGCGGGCAACATGACAATGACCGGAGGCGCTCCGAACGAAGGATGGCAGATCATCCCCTGCGCCAGCAGCAGTGAAGCGAAGAGTCCGCTTCGGGAACTTGATTTTATGAGGTTGCACTGCGGCATATATAACCTTTTGATCCTATCGTTCAACCTAGCTTATAACATTTAAAGGATGGTGCTGGCTAAGATTGGGTGGTCGCTTTGAACTACGTTTGAGAATTGCGCAACCGAGGTATGCTCCAACGGGGGCCAGGAGTAGCACCAAAGCGATAACGCCCAGCTTTCCCAGGAATCCAACCACCTGCTCCAAATGGTGGTGGAATGAGAATCTCAATACGACATACACGGCGGCATGAAAAATCGAGCTGAAAGAATCCACTAGCAAGAAACCATTGCGCCGCCGGGAACGGCAGTCCACTCTGTTCCGCAAAAACCGCGAGGAAAAGAACCAATCCGCCATGCGACAATAGGAATTGGTTTAATTGGTTCATATCTTCCTCCTCCGCTTTGGCGGCACTTTGGAGTCTGATGGCGGCCTTTGGTCCGGACTTCTGGCAGGCTGATCGTGCCAGGCAAGCGTGAATAGGACCGTCAACACTACTGTTATGGCGAGCGAGGTGCTCATAGGCGGCGATTATTTACTTGTTCGTCGTGAGCGCGGTGGCGGATTTGTTCCAAGGTGAACGACGAAGATCCGAGGCGATCTCAGCAAAAATCCCGCCAAACGCTTGATTCCAGCCCTCCATTAGCGCGGCGGCGCTTGGTGCGGTAATGGGTATGCTGCGCGAATACTCCTGTTGAAGAATTGGTTTTGTCGGCACGCCGTTGGTGGCTTCAAAGAACACCAGGTGCATTGTCACGACGGCGCACGGGTGCCTTGACCGTTGAAAGTCTCCATAGAGCTCGGTCACGCTGATTTCAACGACGGTATTAGGTTTGAGGACGCTGCCGGCATCCACGACGTCGCTGAAGCCGCCGGTTCGACGCAGCCATCCGCGCACAGGCGCGATCATCTCTTCCTCTGGCGGGTCCAAGAATTCCGCGTAGGGATCGCGCACGTAGGAAAACTCGCCTGTGCGATAGACCAGCGACCGCCCATCGAATGGCGGGACGATCCGCAGGTGTCTAATGCCCAGCACACGGTCGCCGGGGACAGCGCTGCCAGAGGCGCTTGTCGGCGCGCCAAAGGTGAAGGTTTGTTTGTGCAAAGGAGGTTTGGACAAGCAGCCACACAACGCCAGGACGGTGGCAAGCATGGCCAAAATACTCACGATTGAGCGAGGAAAGGCAGGTGAAGTCTTCATAGCGTTGACTCGTAGTAGGAGGTCATTGTTTTGCCGATGGTTGAACGTTCTTTATTGGGACAGGGGGTTTGCCGAGAATGAAGCCAGAGGGGTACTGTTTCAGCTCGAATAAAACATCGTCCGCCTCGCGCAACGTGCGCGGAGCGCTCTCCAGTGTTTGATTCAAAGCGTCGAAATCAAAGTTCGCCAAGCCGGGTTGGAGACTCTTAACGGTCTCTTGAAGCTGTCCAACAAGTCCGTCGGCATCCTGGCTTAATTTCTCGAGTTTCATCTTGGCGAGGGTGTCTTCGGTGTGATTGAGGAATAATTGGAGTTTTGCGTTGCTGCTCCGTACTTCCGCCAACAGCGCAGTGGCATTGGTGCCCAAGCTTTCCAAATCTATCCGCTCGACGTGGCCTAATATGCGGCCAACAGATTTTAGGTCGGTAACAGCCAAATCATTCAGGGCGGTCACATCAAGCCGATCCATCTTGTGCAACATCCCGCGCATGGAAACGAGCAAATCTCCCAATAAACCAGGCGCCGAGGGGATATAAGTATGCCGCGGCGTCCACGCAACCTGCAGTGGCGGGTTCTCAGCCGGGTTCAGAAACTCCAGCGACAAAATGCAGGTGCCGGTGACCCCTAGCGCCTTGGGACAAGCGCGCAAACCATGTTCAATGGCCTTCTGGAGCCGCTCGTTGCGCTCCGTGCCTGGCGGCAAAATGGAGACACCATCATTCATCTCGAAGACGACCACGACATAACCCGGCGAGGCATCCTGATATTCGTTCCAGGAAAAACCAATGCTCGTGACTTTGCCGACGCGCACGCCTCGAAGTTCAACGGCCGAACCGACCGAAAGTCCGCTCACATCGGTGGTGACATAGGTTTCGAACGTGCTCGACTTTTTAAGGTTGCTCCACACGCCGAAAACCAGCAGGCCAGTCGCGACAAGGCCCACGCCAAGGAAGGTAAAAAGGCCGATTTTGAAATTGTTTATTTTTGTACTCATAAGTATCTAGCTAGGCTCCAGGGAGTGACTAGGATCAGGTTGACGGTTGAAGAAACGGCGAACCCACGGGTCGGCAGCCTTATCCCTGAGTTCGTCGGGCTTTCCTTCGGCGATGATCCCCTTGGCGCGGGAGCCAAGCATCACAACACGGTCGGCGATGGAGTAAATGCTGGGCAACTCATGGCTCACAATCACGAAGGTAAAGCCGAAGTGGTGCAGGCTTGTAATCAAGAGATCGATTCCGGCAGAAGTAATCGGGTCCAGTCCGGCGGACGGTTCGTCCAGGAACAGAATTCTGGGATCCAGCGCCATGGCGCGGGCGATGGCCGCGCGTTTCTGCATGCCGCCACTCAATTCGGCAGGCATCTTGTCCGCGGCGGCGCCCAGTCCCACCAGCTTCAGCCTGGCTAAAGCAGCCACTTCCTTCAACGGATCCGGCAAATCGGAGAACTCATCCAGCGGCAGCCGCACGTTCTCGAGGACCGTAATGGAGCCGAACAGCGCGCCACTCTGATACATCACGCCAAATTTGCGCAACAGCGCCAGCCTTTCTTTGCCCTCCGCAGTCACCAGGTTGCCCCCTTCGATCCACACCTCTCCGGACAAGGGCGGATAAAGCCCGATCATTGCCTTCAGCAGGGTGCTTTTGCCTGAACCCGATGCGCCCAAGATCACGAATACTTCGCCGCGCCTGACTTGAAAGTTTACGTTCTGAAGAATGACGTTGTCTTCATAACCGACAGTCAAGTCTTTGACGGAAATCGCGATGTCGGCAGGCGCATTCATCATTTGAGAAGGAAAGAAATTGCGGAAAAGAAGGCATCCGCCACGATGATGAGCAGCAGGCTGGTTACGACTGCCCGCGTGGTCGAAAGGCCGACGGCACTGGGTCCCTGTTGGGTGCGCAGGCCGTGCCAGCAACCGACCGCCGAGACAATGACACCAAAGACGGCACTCTTGGAGATGCCGGCCCCGAGATCGTTCAAGTGAACGCTGGATGCCAATTGGTGTAATATAAGTGGAAGCGTAAAACCCAGTCCCAGCATGACGATTACGCCGCCGATCACTCCCATGAGGATCGAGTAAAATGTGAGCAGCGGTGTCACAAAAACTCCCGCCAGGATTCGCGGCACCACCAAAAAGGGGATGGGATCCAGTCCGAAGGTCTTCAATGCATTGAGTTCCTCATTGACTTTCATGGTGCCGATCTCGGCGGCGAATGAGGAACCTGACCGGCCTGCCAGCAGAATGGCCGTCATGAGCGGCCCCATGTCGCGAACCATCACCACCATGATGGTGTTGGCAACGTAGAGTTGTGCGCCAAATTCGGCCAGGCGCCGGGCCGACTCAAAGGCGATAATGAATCCCAGGAGCAAGCTCATAAGCGAAACGATCGGTACGGCGTTGGCGCCCGCCAACTCAACGATGCGGCGTGTCTCCGTCCAGCGGCTTCGTTTGGGGTGGAAAATGCTGGCGGGCAGGCTGGCGATGATAGTTCCCAAAAAGACCATTTGCTCGTGGAATTCCATGGTCACTTGCCCGACCCACCGGCCAATTCTCTCCACGTAAGAGTCGCGCTTGATCGCCGAGTGCGGGTGGAACGCTTCGTGGTCGTTGGAAGTGAGTTCCCGGAGTATTTTCTCATGATCAGCTTCCAACCCAAACACCGAGACGGTCGCCTGTGGCGTCATGCTTCCCATGTTGAGGTAGAGGAGCAAACTCATACCTGCGGCGTCGCAGAAGCCGAGGCCGCTGACATCCACTTGGAGCGTCTCAACTTTCGTCCCTAGCAATTCCTTTTCCAGAAGGCCCCAGCAACCCACGACTGTCTGCTCATTCAGGCGGCCACGAAGAACCACGCGAGCCCGACCGTCGGGCCTCACTTCCACGTCGGTTTCCAGTTCGTTTTGCGTTGCGATCGTCATGACAAGTTTTGATTGATAGGGCTTACTGGAGAAAAGGTTGAAGTTTGGCCAAAATGGCCTCCTTGGTCGCGGTGCCAACGATGCGCAAGCAAGGATTGCCTCGGACAAAACAGAGCAGCGTTGGAACCGATTGGATCTCGTACCAGAGACTAACGTCGAGACTGTCATCCGCGTTGACTTTGACCACTTTAATCTTTCCCGCGCAGGCGCCGGCTAGTTCTCGAAGCACAGAATCGAAGACCTGGCATGGCCGGCTCCAAGGCGCCCAGAACTCGACAAGGACCGGTTGGGTCGATTCCAAGACTTTCGCCTTGAAATCCTTGGCTGTGATTGAGAGCAGTGCTCCGTTTTGCGTGTTCATATTTTCGGGTTCGTTAAACATCACCAAGCTCTTATGCACAGACTGTGCCACCGGTGGGGACAAAAACGTAACGCGCTCAGTGACATGGTATTGCACACCGACTGGCGAGTTTCCGCCGGGGTCAGAAAATTGAAGGACCCGAAAAATCGTGTGGCGTTCGCGGGCGGTTTCATGGCTCTAAACCCTCTATGAGGATGAAATGATTGCCGCTTTTGCTCCAGACCCGCAACAGCGTGCGCTTCTCCTTGGCATTTTGCGTCAATCGCAACGCCTCCCCATCGTTCTGGACTTCCTGGCGATTGATAGATTGAATAACATCCCCGGGTCGGAGACCTGCTTGCGCGGCCGCTGAAGCAGCGTAGAGATCGAACACGACCGCCCCCTGCACCTCGCTGGGAATTTCGAGCTGCTGCCTGAGTTCGCTGTTGAGCTCACCTATAAATACGCCCTGTAGCGTGCCGGGATTCCTTTCATGGGCAGCCAGACCCACTTTCGCGTGGAAGGTCTTACTAGATGGATTGCCGATGGTGACCCGAAGCGGTTTAGACGAGCCGTCGCGCACAACCTCAACCGGGACGATCTGACCAGGCTTGGCTTCTGCCACCGAGAGCATCAACTGACGCGCGTCAAGCGCCTCCCTGCCGTCGAACCGCGAAATCACATCCCCGACTTTGATCCCGGCCTGCTCGGCAGGTCCGTTCGGCGAAACACCGCCCACCAGCACACCGGTGGCATTTTGAAGCTTGAACTCTGTGGCGAGCTCGGGCGTCAGGTCCTGAGCATCGACCCCGAGATAGCCGCGGACCACATACCCATATTTCACCAGGTCCGTCATCACTTTGTGTGCAAGCTCCGACGGAACGGCAAAGCCGATGCCCAGGTTCCCACCAGAGCTGCTGAGGATGGCGGTGTTGATGCCGATGAGGTGCCCGGTGACATCCACCAACGCTCCACCCGAGTTGCCGGGGTTAATGGGGGCGTCCGTTTGGATGAAGCTCTCATAATCCTCGATTCCCATGCCGCCACGGTCAGTCGCGCTGACGATCCCGTGCGTCACAGTTTGACCTACCCCAAACGGATTGCCAATCGCCAGCACCAGATCGCCCACCTGCACCTTCCGGCTGTCAGCCAGCGGGACTGAGGGCAGGTTGTGGGCGTCGATCTTGATGACCGCGATGTCGCTCTTGGGGTCAAGTCCAATCAACTTGGCTTTGAACTCGCGTCCGTCCTGCAGGGTTACCTCGACCTCTGTTGCTCCATTTACCAGATGGCTGTTGGTCAGGATATAACCGTCCTCAGTCACGATCACCCCGGACCCAAGCCCGCCCTCCACCAGGCGGGCAGAGCGCAGGCGGGGGACCTTTCCCAAAGAGTAACGCGAGAGAGGATTCTCCATGCCGCCTGCCAGGTTAGCAACGCTATCGGATTTCAGCGCGGTGACAATTCTCACCACAGCGGGTGAAACCCTTTTGACGGTCGGTGCGAAGGTTTCGAATGTCCCATCGAAACGCTGCGCTGGAAGTTCATTAACTGACTGGTTGAGCGTCTCGCCGCACTGCCCGGCCCCGGTTGTGGGATCCAGTTGGCCCCCCAGGACCAATGTCGCGTTCACGAGGACGATGCCTAACGTCAGCAGCAATTCTGGTCTGTGAATCTGTATACTCATATCTTTCATTGTGGTCCGTCTCATGCCGTCTAAAGTCTTCATTTTTACGACACGTCCGGGTCGTGGTTGAAGGCTTAAACATTTTCTGTGCCACCTTTGGGTAATGCGCCGTTTCCGTTGCGGTTGCGCCATTTGTGCAACTTCCCGCATGGCCATTTCTGCGCGGAACCCCTATGAATTTTCGTGCATTCGGAAATTCGTGTGCCATCTCCGGCACGGTGTCCGGCAAGCAAGTCCTTGGGAATGATTGGCTTGCGTGCCCTTTTAGGCGTTGGCACGCGATCTGATTATGGAACCTCGATTGTGGGATGCGGGAAAGAATATGATTAAATTTCAAACTACTACTGTGCATGGGCGGTCGTGCTTCGCCAGGGACCGCAGGTTCGGGCTGCGGGTATCCGCTGGCCGGTTCCTTGCGGTCTTGGTGCTTATGCTGGTCGCTACACCTTTTGTTGAGGGCTTGAAGCAAGGCCAGCTCTACGAAGCGGTGCTGTTTACGGTGGTGATGTGCACGGGTTTAATCGCCAGTGGTTCCCGCCGAAGACTGGCATTTGCGCTGGTGAGCTTCGCGCTCGCCGCTATATGGCTGAACCAACTCTGGCCCAGGGCCTGCCCAGCACTGACATTTATTTTGCCGGGAATGGCATTTCTTGTCGTAGTCACAGTGTCCCTGTTGCGGTTTGTTCTTCGAGCCAAACATGTCGATGCGGAGGTACTGTGTGCCGGCATTTCTGTTTATCTAATCTTGGGATTGCTCTGGGGTCTGGCCTACACGTTGGTGGCGCAAGTGAACCCCAACGCGTTCTCCTTCAGCACCCCCTCGGGAACGGCGGCCACGATGAGCGGTTTCACTTCCATCTATTTCAGTTTCATAACCTTGGCGACGCTTGGGTACGGTGACATCACCCCCGCTACTAATGTCGCGCGGATGCTGGCTATGCTCGAGGCGATGACCGGCACGCTCTTCGTCGGTGTCATGATCGCCCGCCTGGTTTCCCTCTACTCCGGCTCGGGACAGAGTCAGACGCCGGACCACGACGAAGGCAAGAGCAACTAGAGGTAATCTTCAGTTACGATTCACCAAATCGCTTTGCACAGATTTCGAGGAGAGCGCTCGTAACCGTGAGGATCACCGGCCCAAGGACGAGTCCACTCCAGCCAAAGAGGAGGAGGCCGCCCACGAGGGCGACGAAGATACTTACCGTGGGAACCCTCAACCGGTCATGCACCAGGACCGGATAGAGAAAATTCTCTATCGCGCGGACCAGCAGACTGCCCAGGGCAGCGACGCCGAGAGCTTCCCCCCACCTGCCCTCCAGTCCGAGATAAACCGCTGCCGGGAGCCAAAGGACAAATGTATCCACCACCGGCACAAATGCGAATACCGCCGCTACTAGAGCCCAGAACCATGGCGAAGGAACCCCCAGCCACCAAAACATCAGCCCACCGAGCACACCCTGGAGCGCCGAGAGCGCGACCATGCCGTAAAGGGTCGCATGAATCGTGTCATTGACCCGGCAAAAGAGAGTGTCGGTCTCGCTCTCGCCCAAGGGCATGAACGAACGGACTGCCTTGAGCACGCGAAATCGATCGCGCAGAAAATAGAATAAAAAATACAACGTCAGGCAGACTTGAAGGGCCGCGATGGCTGATTCCTTTACCAGCCTGGAGAGGATGGTTTTCAACCAGGTCGTGGCCATCGAGTCGTTTTCCGGCGAACTAACCTGCCGTTCAATCAAAGCTAGAAAGTGAGCCAATTGCGGATGTTGGCTGCCAAGCGTGTGCCACTTACCGGCTGCGATTTGTTTTTGGATGTTTTCTGGGACCGAGGTGGCCTGATCCGCGAGCTCTTGGGCAAACCATGCCGCTGGGGCCACGACGAGCGATCCAATGATAACCAGAGAGAACGCCGCCGCCAAGTTCGGCCTTCTCACCCTGGCCTCGATCCATCGATGCAATGGAGTGAAGACCACTGCCAGCGCGCCAGCCCAGACCAGGGATGGAATGCAAGGCTGGGCCAAGCGGTAGCATAAGTAGATGCCAGCCGCCGCGAGCAGTGCTAACGCAATCGCCCGAATGCGAGTGCGAGACCACCCTCCATTCTCGCTCATGGAGGTTTCGTTTGAACTGATCTGTTTCACGTTCAGACGGGAGTGATCTTCGGAAGTCTCATTCTTACGATCAGTGCAGGTCGTCATGGAAGATCCTATGCATCTTCCGTGCCAGGTATGGAGAATTCGCCGTTTCCCTTGCTGGCGGGACAGTTATGTGGATTCCCCCCTTCGGAATGTCCATACAGAACTCACGCGAGTTTTCGTAGGTTCAAAAAATCGCAGAGTCAGGATGGCCCACCTTCGGGCCTCTTCAGGCCCCACTTTGTCATCCTTGAAAGCAAAGTAGTCGGCTTGACGCCGAGAAGTTCCGATGCGCTATCAGGTCCGCTGATCTTCCAATTAGCTGCTTCCAACGCCGCCACGAGGTTGTCACGTTCGAAGCGTTCAACCTCGGCTTCAGTGAGGAATTTGGGCTGCGCCGGGCTGACAACCGGCGAAACGGTCCGAGGACCCGGTCGAGCCGGCGGCGCTGGTTGGCTTGAAATAGGCAGGTCAAACTCCAAAGCCCCGCCGCGGGCCAGAATCACAGAGCGCTCAACCACGTTGCGCAACTCCCGCACATTGCCCGGCCAATTGTAACTCTGGAGTTGCGTGACCGCAGCCCTCGTCAGCCGCGGTTTGGCGCACTTCAATTCCTTGGCCGAGAGCTCGACAAAATGTTTGGCCAATAACGGGATGTCATCCAATCGGTCCCGGAGCGGCGGGACTTGAACTGGAAAGACGTTCAGCCGGTAATAGAGATCCTCCCGGAATTTTCCTGCCGCGGCTGCTTTCTTCAAATCGCGATTGGTCGCGGCCACGATGCGCACATCGGCGCGGCGCGTCCGGTCGTCACCCACGCGTTCGTACCGCTTCTCCTGGAGAACGCGCAGCAGCTTGTTTTGAATATCCAACGGAATTTCCCCCACCTCGTCCAGGAAAATGGTTCCGCCTTCGGCGGTTTCAAAACGTCCGGCGCGATCCTTCACTGCACCAGTAAAAGAGCCTCGCACATGACCAAAAAATTCGCTTTCGAATAGCTCCCGTGGAATGGAGGCGCAATTGACTCGGACTAGGGGCTTATCTTTGCGCCCGCTACGGCGGTGGATTTCGTGGGCCACCAATTCCTTGCCCGTTCCGGTCTCACCGAGAATGAGCACGGAAGCTTCCGTGGGGGCCACCACATCAATCTGGCTGACAACATTCCGTAGAGCAGAACTCTGGCCAACCAAATCGCCGAAGGCCTTGGCTTCCACCACCTCTTCCTGCAGGTAGGTGTTGTGCAATTCGAGCTGGGACTTGAGCACTTCGATTTCCTCGAAAGCCCGGCGAGCTTTTTCTTCGCTCTCCTGGAGTGCAGCGGTGCGTTCCTGCACTCGGAGTTCCAGCGTGTTGTGCGCGTTGCGCAGAGCTTCTTCCGCCTGGCGCAGCCGCAAATGCGTTCTGACCCGTGCCAGCACTTCCTCGGCCTCAAAGGGCTTGGTGATGAAATCAATACCGCCGGCCTCAAACCCCGTGACTTTCTGGCGCGTATCGCCAAAGGCGCTAATAAAAATAACGGGGATGCGGCTGCTCTTTTCGTCCGCCTTCAAACGACGGCACACCTCATAGCCATCCATGCCAGGCATACTTACGTCGAGCAGGATCAAATCCGGAGCCTTGGCGGCTACGGATTCCAGCGCCATGGCACCGTCCTGTGCCGGTCGGATGCGATAGCCGTGCTGGTTCAGCAGTTCGGTCAGCAGACGCAGGCTGGCGGGGGTGTCATCCACCACCAGAATCTCTTCCCGCGCTGAAGTCGGTTTCTTGTCTTCAGTCATAACGTCTGTCCGCCTTGAGGATGCACCTCTTTCAGCAATTTCAAAAGCCTTCGGTAGTCAAGCTGCGTGGTTAGCGTGTTCAAAGCCCGGCCCAGCGAAGCATCCCGCTCGGTGACCTGTCGGATGAGGGCCTGCGTGCGAGCCGTGTCCAGTTCGACGACGGCCTGACGCAACTCCCGAAGCAGTTCCGTAGGCAGCCCCTCCAAGTGTTCCTGGCGAAGGGCAAGCCCCAGCGCCTCCGGCGTGCTTTCCGCCCCCGGCGCCTTTTCGTAAACGAACTTCAGGAGCAGGTGCCGAGCCAAGGCGTCGAAGATTTCTTGTTCGCGAAACGGCTTGCGCACAAAATCGTCGCAACCGGCTGCCATGATTGCGCTTCTCTCTTCCTCCAGCGCGTGAGCCGTAAGCGCGATGATTTTGGTATCAGCGCCGGCCTTGGCCGCCCGAATCCGCCGGACGGCTTCCATGCCGTCCATGACCGGCATGCGGACATCCATCCAGATCAGGTCCGGACGCAGTTGTTCAAACAGTGCCACTGCTTCCTTTCCGTTAATGGCCTCGCGCAGATCAAAGCCAAACGGTTCCAGGAGCCTTCGGAGCAGGAGGCGGTTCTCGGCCTGGTCTTCGACAATCAGCAGCCGGTAACGGGGCTGCCCCTCGGCCAATCCCAAAATGCGCCCGTGCTTCGATTCTTCCGGCTCCGCCACCGACGGAAGGACGCTCACTGGGATGCTGAAATAAAACACCGATCCCTTGCCTGGCTCGCTGGTAATGCCAATCTGACCGCCCATGAGCTCGACGTATTGCTTGCAGATGGCCAAACCCAATCCGGTTCCGGCTTGCGCGGAAGCCCGGCTGCCTTGCACGAAGGGAAGGAAGATACGCTGGCAATCCTGCTGGCTTATGCCTGGCCCGGAATCTTCAACCTCAAACCGTACTTGAGCTCTTTCAGGTGCGTCGCGGCTGATGAGCGCGGCACGGAGCTTTACCCCGCCTGAATCAGTGTACTTGATGGCGTTACCGACCAGATTCAGCAGCACCTGGCGCAGCTTGCCCGCGTCCACGGCAACAAACCGGGGCAGATCCGGAGCACGCTCCAAAGTGAAACGGAGTCCCTTTTCCGCGGCCCCGACCCCCATCAGCGACTGCATTTCGTGCAGTAACTGGTGCAACTCAACTTTGGACTCCTCCAGTACCACTCGACCAGACTCGATCTTGGCCATGTCCAGGACATTGTTAATTAAGTTCAGCAGGTGCTCGCCGCTGCGGACAATGATGTCCAGCGCCTCCTGCTGGCGCGGCGTCACGTCCGGACCGCTTTTGAGTAGTCGGGAAAAGCCGAGCACGGCGTTGAGGGGGGTCCGCAACTCATGGCTCATGTTGGCCAGAAACCGGCTCTTCTCGCGATTGGCGGCTTCGGCCCGGGCCTTGGCTTCAGCCAACTGTTCCGTTCGCTCCTCCACCAGTTCCTCGAGGTGCTCCCGGTGTTTACGCAGCTCGTCCTCAGCCAGCTTGCGTTCCGTCACATCTATCGCGGTGCCAACATACTGAGCAAGCTGTCCATTTTCATCGAGAACCGGATGGCCGATCGCATGGATGTGTTTGACTGACCCATCCGGCAGCACAATCCGGTGTTCATGCTCGTAATCTGATGCTCGATGCGCCATGTTCAGCAGGAGCTCGTAGGCGCGGTCGCGATCCTCCGGGTGGATGCGTTCCCTGAACACTTCGTTTGTTGGCACACCTTGCTGAGGATCCAACGCGAAAATTCGGAACATTTCCTCGGACCAATAAAGCGACTGGAGAGTAATGGGGCTCCAGGCCCAACTGCCCGTGTGGCTCAGTCGCTGCCCTTCCACAAGATAAGCCTCACTTCTCCGCAGTGCCTCCCCAGCCCGCTTGCGCTCGGTGATGTCCGTCAGCATGGCGAACGAGCCTATGAAACGATGCTCGGCATCAAACATCGACGTGGCCGAAACATACATCCATACGGTGCTGCCATCCTGGCGGCGGTATCTCTGCTCATAGCGCTCGGTTAGCCCCTGGCGACGGGCTGCTATTCTCGCTGCCATCTTGGCTTGGTCGTCATCAAACAGAAACTCATGGAGCTTCCTGCCCACCATCTCCTTTGGTTCATACCCAAGCATTTCCGCCATGCACCGGTTCACCAGCGTGGTTACGTATTGCTCATCGAGTTCCCAAATGCCCTCGGACGCTGTATCCACGAGCCGGCGATACCGCTGTTCGCTGTCCCTAAGTTCCTGCTCCGTTTCTTTGCGCTCAGCGAGTTCCCCCTCTAGCGTTTGGTTGGCTTGCTCGAGGCGTTTGCCTGCCACGCAGATTTCCTCAAAAGCGCGCGCGTTGGCAATAGCGGCCCCCATGTGGTCGGCGAAAATCTGTACCCAAGGCCGGCTAACTTCCGGCACATGCTCGCGAGTAAAACCCACAAGGGCTCCCAGAACCTCTCCTTTGAAGCGGATAGGGCTAATGGCGAAGCAGCGGATGCCCTCTTCGCGTAACCAATCAAAGCCGGCGATGGAAATCGGCTCCTGGTCCGACTTCGTTACCAGTCCTTGCTGACCGCTGGCCACCGCCTCTCCCAGCGGGCCGAAATTCAGTGGCACGCGAGCATTGAGATCCTCGTACTCCCGCGACCCCTTTCCCTGAGGCAGAATCGATCTGCCTTTTCCCGCTACCAAGTGCAGGCAGCGGGATTGGTCAGCACATTCAGCCCGGTATTTGCAGGTCGCGCACAGGTCACCTTTTTCGAGTAACCAGACCTGAGTAAATACATATTCCGTGCGCTCTGACCCGTGTTCGACGATTTTTTTCAGGAGCGGCTCCAGCGAATGCTCGTGGGCAATCTCCAAAAGCAATTGGGCCGCCAGATGCGGATCAAATCGTTTGTCGCTGCGTGTGTCGCTGGTCGGTTCCATAAACCTATTTTTGTGGTGCGGGAGGCGGCGCTTGCGGAATCAAGCCGTCGGCCTCCTGGAGCAGAAGGCGGGCGAAGACCCACTCGCGCCAGTTCCATGAATCAAAGCTGCAGTTCTGGCCCGTTTGGGCGATGGCTCTCGCCTTGTCAAGCTCTGAACGCGCAGCCGCATCTTCTCCAAGTTTGTGGAAAGACATGGCTAGAATGACCCGATTCGCGACGGTCGGCATGGCGACATAAGTGCAGGCCACCAGGCTTTGTCGGCACCACCCCATCGCTTTGGCGTAATTACCGCGTCTGTATTCCAGGAGCCCGAGCAACATTAGGTGCCATGTGGCGGGCGTAACTACTCCCTCTTTCATCGGCCCGGCGCTGGCCGCGGCACGGCCCAGCAGTTGGGCAAAGGGCTCCAGGGCCGCGATGGAATTGTCATCGGTAGGTCGGAGCAGACCTGCTTTCATTACATACGCGGCGCTGTCTAAATTAGTTGTACCTTTGAATCGGCTGATGGCCTCGTCACGCAAGCTCGCAAAGCCTTTTTCGTCACCCAGCTTTAGCAAAGCCAATGCAGTGTGCAGGTAAGCAACAGCCTCGGCGCCTATGCCCGACGGAGCAAGTCGATGAACATCCTCGAACCGGTTGAGCGCCTGCTGCCATTCACCGCGTATGGCTTGCCACTCGCCCAGCTCGCGATAGAGATCTGTGCGGATTTCCCCAGAAGAGCTTTTGGATTTGGACATCGAATCCAGAGTGCGATCGCTCTGCGCCAACAGCTCATCACACTCGCGCCTTAGGATATCCGCAATGATCCAATCGTCCCAGGAACCCTCAAGATCGTCCGGCACCCCTGGGAATATTGTGAAAGGGGTACTCCCGAAATCGAGGCCTTGCTGCGACTTGGCTTGGATCAACTCGGAAGCTGTAGTCCAATCCACCACCCCCGCCTGGTAATAGCCGAGCCGCCAATCCGACATAGCCTTTATTGCGGATGCAGTGGTGATTCGCGCGGCGCTGTACGCGGGGTGAGTCCGGCAGCGATCACACCAAGCCAGAGCCGCAGAAAAATTTCCCCGCCGATACTCCAGCAGTCCCAAGACCTCCAACCATTCCGCGGAACGAGGCGAGTTTGGGCGCATCTCTGTGTCAATTGGAATTCTCTTTTCGATAAGCTCTCCCCCGAGAGCAAACAACTGCATCATGTTCGTATCGGGTGGCAGCAGCAAACCGACTTTGAAGGTTCGGTAATCTGAGGCGATGTTGGTCAGGCCCAGCCTGGCTACTTCGGTCTGGCGGAATTGCTCATAACCCTTCCGGTTTTCCGACTTGAGGAACGCGGCCGCCAGCTTTAATTGATCCTCGGAAATCAGGTCCGAGGCATCGAATTGGTTCACTTGGATTAGTGATTCGAACCGCGCAGCCGCTTCGGGCCATCGGCCATTGGCGGCGTGCCAGTCCCCCAATGCCCGCAATTCCGTAGAAACCTCAGTTGAGGGCTTGTTTAGAGGGAGATTGGTCACAAGCTTATCGGCCTCCTCAAAACGACGTTGTGTGACCAGCAGCGCCACTCGAGACGCGTTTTCTCGCAATTCAGCCTCTCTCCTCAGCCGCGCTTCGGAACTTCGGGCCTCCCGCTCTTTAAAGAACATCAGGGTCGAAATAATCGTGCCCACGAGCAGAGCCGTGACGGCCGCTGCTCCAAACAGGAACACAACTCGGTTTCTTCGGACGAGCTTTTGCAGCCGATATAACCGGCTGGGTGGACGTGCGAGAACGGCCT
This sequence comes from Verrucomicrobiota bacterium, assembly GCA_050014435.1. Taxonomy (GTDB): domain Bacteria; phylum Verrucomicrobiota; class Verrucomicrobiia; order Limisphaerales; family Palsa-1400; genus DASRLE01. Next base: position 25,489 of record JBEKDI010000058.1, read on the forward strand.
CCTCATCCAAGTAGCGCTGTATGTCCATTGCCAAGGCGTTGGCCCCCTCATAACGGCGGGTGCGGTCCTTCTCCAGGCACTTCAACACAATCCAGTCCAAATCACCGTGGAGTTGAGACACGAGCCGGGGAGGCTCTATGCGCCGCATCCTTGCCGTTTTGGTCAGTTCCTCATTGTTTAGCGTTTGGAGTTTTGCCGATGGGCTCAACGGCTCCCGTTCACACACCGTGCGCCTCAGTTCCTCCACCCCCAATTTCAATAAATCCGCAGTGTCAAATGGGGTGCGACCCGTCAGGAGTTCGTAGAGCAATACCCCCAGGGAGTAAATGTCACTGCGGGTGTCCAGGTTCAACCCGCTCAACTCCATCTGTTCGGGGCTCATGTAGGCAGGGGTGCCCATCAATTGGGCATACGAGGTGAAGAGCGTCTTGTCCGTCAGGCGTTGCTCGGTGGCTTTGGCGATCCCAAAATCGATCACCTTGGGAACCGGGACCCCATCATGCATGGTGACCATGATGTTGGAGGGCTTGAGGTCGCGATGGATAATTCCCTTTTGATGGGCATGCTGGACCGCGTTGCAGACCTGGATGAACAACTTCAGCCGCTCCTGCATGCTGACGCGGTTCTGGTCGCAGTAGTCTGTGATTTTGACGCCATAGACCAATTCCATGACAAAGTACGGCCGGCCGGTCTCGGTGGCTCCGGCATCCAAAACCCGCGCAATATTGGGATGATCCATCAGGGCGAGTGCCTGACGCTCGGCTTCGAACCGAGCGATCACATTCTTCGTATCCATCCCCAGCTTGATAATCTTCAGGGCCACGCGGCGGCGAATCGGTTGTTCCTGCTCCGCCATATAGACCACTCCGCAACCTCCTTCCCCAAGCTTCTGGAGTAACTTGTAAGGGCCAATGCGGCTGCTTTCGAGGGGTTCAGCCTCCACCGCCGATTCAGCCGCCGAAAGCATGTGGGCCGGATCCGTTTCAGCCGCTGCCGCTGCCAGGGCGGGGGAACACTCAGTGAAGAAATCGACTGCGGGTTGGGAAAGCGCCAGCAAACTCTCGACTCGTTCGCGCAATGCCTTGTCGGCGCCGCAAGCCTGGTCGAGGAACTGACGGCGTTGCTCCGGGTCCGTGATTTCCACTGCCTGGCAAAACACCGCCTTTTCGCGTGGGACTCGGGTACTCATTTGTCCATTTATCTCTTATGCGACAAACGCGGGCCACTTTCGCCAAAATGTTCCAGAATTTTCGGCGTTCATATGTGCTCGCTAATGTAGCGAAACAGCCAGGCCCTGGCGTACGCCCACTCCCGGTCCAGCGTACGAGGCGCAAGCCCCAGAGTCTCAGCGATTTCCTCATTGCTCAAGCCCCCGAAGAATTTCAGCACGACAATGCGCTCCAGTTCGGGATCTTCTTCCTTGAGGCGCACCAGCGCTTCGTCAACCAGCAAAACCTTGTCGTCAGGGGTCGTCTGAGCCAGTTCCAAATCCTCGATGTTCAGCCGCGCCTGACCGCCCCCATGTTTGAGCCGGGATTTGTGGCGTGCCCGCTCGATCAAGATGCGGCGCATCGCCTCAGCGGCGGCGCCGAAAAAATGGGCGCGATTTTGCCAGGTTCGGTCTCCGTCCGACACCAGCCGCAACCAGGCCTCATGCACCAACGCTGTCGGTTGAAGCGTTTGGCCGGACATCTCATGCGCCATTCGCGCGGCCGCCAACCGCCTCAATTCGGCATAGACCAACGGAAGCAGCTTTTCGGACGCGCCTGCTTCACTCCGACCCATTGCATGCAGAACCTGCGTAATTTCAGCAGTTTCAGCCATGACTACTGCGTTATACACCCGCAAAAGTCGGACTCCAAGACAAAAGCGCGGAGCAGGCGGGCACCCGAATCATTCGCGATAAACTTGGAACATCACCCAATGGGTGAAAATGTGCGCGAGGATAATTCCGCCGACGAGACGCCGACGGGTGCGACCGGGACGGTCGTGCTCCCCAAGCGTCGCTCGTGATTCGGGTGAATTGCACGGATTTTGGTCTTTTTGGCATTTTAAAATTTTTTCTCTATTCGGTTGACAGATGGCCGGCGGCGCCGCGTGGTCATGCTTTTTCCGTGTATCCGATGAACCAGCCATCGAAGCAGACCGGTCTTGCGCCTCCGAGCCGTGCCTTTGCCGTTTTGTTTTTCTTCATGGGTAATTTTGGATTTTTGATTTGCATCATGACAGCCAGATGGACAAATACTGTCTATTTGAAAAATAACTTTGGCGAACATTGGAAGTTTCCGGCGCATTACGGGATGAATGGATACATGTTCGCCAGCTCTTGAAGTAAACAGCCTGCGGTCCGGAGACCAGCCGGCCGCATGGCAGGGTGCCGTGATCGAAGATTGCATTCCGCCAGCAGGCGAATTCCGCGACACGCTTGTGCGGGACTTCACAGAAATTGAGCCGCACGTCGAGCCACGGCAGGAACGGCAGAATACGGATCAGCTCGTGGAGGCGATCAAGGCCGAGACCTTTGGCAGCTTGGTCGGCCAAAGCGCGGCCTTGCGGCGAATTGTCAACCAGATTGACATTGTCGCCCCCACGGAAGCTTCGGTGCTCATTCTGGGCGAGACCGGAACGGGCAAGGAATTGGTGGCCCATGAAATCCACGGTCGCAGTGCTCGCAAAGACGGCCCGTCGGTTCGCGTCAATTGCGCCTCCATTCCCCGGGAACTATTCGAAAGTGAGTTCTTTGGCCATGTGCGAGGCTCTTTTACAGGAGCCGTGAAGGATCGGGCCGGACGCTTTGAGACGGCTGAGGGCGGGACCATCTTCCTGGATGAGGTGGGGGAAATTCCGTTGGACATCCAGAACAAGCTACTGCGCGTGCTCCAGGAGAAGCGGTATGAACGGGTCGGCGATGACCGGACACGCCGGGCCAACGTGCGCATTGTGGCCGCGACCAACCGGGATTTGAAGAAAGCCGCCGCCGCCGGCCGTTTCCGCGAGGATCTCTACTACCGGCTGAATGTGTTTCCGGTTCAAGTTCCGCCGCTGCGAGCGCGAATGGATGACATCCCGTTATTGGCCAAACATTTTGTCGATCTCTCGGCCAGGGAATTGAAGTGCGCCAAGCCCCGTCTGACGAGGGCTGCGGTAACACAACTCCAGAGTTACGATTGGCCGGGCAATGTGCGGGAATTGCGCAACGTGGTTGAGCGCTCCGTGATTCTGGCCTGCGGCGGGGCTTTGGAGTTTGACCTGCCTGTCACCGGCCAAGCCTTGCCCCCGGTTCGGCCGAATCCTCGAACCGATTCGTTGGCGGGCAGCGTGGCGCAACCCAAGTTCCTCACTGATGTCGAGGTTCAACGCTTCGAACGTGACAACCTCGTGCAGGCATTGGAAGCGGCCAACTGGAAGATCAGCGGGCGCGATAGCGCAGCGGAACTATTGGGCCTGAAACCTACGACTTTACTTTCAAGGATGACAAAGTGGGGCCTGAGGAAACCCGAACCCGGCCTTCCCTGAATTGAACCAACCCATTTCACGGTCCACCTTTTTGGAAACCCGGTGCTCCACTCCCCTGAGCAATCAGCACCACCAGCGAACGAGGCCCGGCGCGATACGTTGGCCCCGTAACCACAGGTGCGGCCGGCCAATCCTGAATATCGTCGGGGGATTCGAGTGACGTATCAATCCATCGTCGCCATGGATGGCCGGCCGCGTGCATTCCTGCCGGCAACTCGAATTCGAGGGGTTCCCAATAAGCGTTGAAGATGAGATGGAAGGACAGGTTCTCCTCCGGCACTTCCGCGCTGATTGCCAGGCTGTGCGATTGCTGGCTCCAGTCGGGTTGGTGAAGCTTGACGCCATGCCAGGCCTTTCTGGCGCCACGGAGGAGCTGGTTCAAACTCAGCCTTTGGCGCTCAGTGTCCATTTTGCGCAAAGCTCGGCGCGCAACCAGGAGTTCGACAAACCGATGGAGGCCCGCGTGCTGCCGCACCCGGTTCCAGTCGAACCAACTGGTTTCATTGTCCTGGCAGTAGGCATTGTTGTTTCCGCGCTGGCTGCGCCGCGCTTCGTCGCCCATCAAGAGCATCGGCACGCCCAACGAAAGGAGGGTCACGGCCAGAAAGTTCTTAATCTGACGCTCGCGCAGTTTTTCGATGGCGAGGTCGTCGGTGGAGCCTTCCACTCCACAATTCCAACTTCGGTTGTCATTGGCACCGTCACGATTGTCCTCGCCGTTGACCTCGTTGTGCTTCTGGTTATAGGACACCAGGTCATTCAGGGTGAACCCGTCGTGACAGGTGACGAAATTAACGCTTTGCTCGGCTTCCCGCTCTTTGTGCCCGTAGATCTCAGGACTGCCGATGAATCGGTCGGCCAACCGCTCGACGGAGCCATCCGCCCCCAGGAAGAAACTGCGCACATCATCGCGGAAACGGCCGTTCCATTCCTTCCAACTGTCGCCAATGAAATTGCCGACTTGGTAAAGGCCGGCAGCATCCCAAGCCTCCGCGATCAGTTTGGTTCCCGCCAAAGCCGGGTCGGACTCGATGTCCCACAAAACCGGAGGGTTGGGCATGATCTGGCCTGAGGGGTCGCGGGCAAGGATTGAGGCGAGATCGAAGCGAAAGCCATCCACGTGCATCGTTTCCACCCAGTAGCGGAGGCTGTCCACGATAAGCCGCCGAACGATCGGATGGTTGGCGTTGAGGGTGTTACCTGTTCCGCTGAAATTCGCGTAACGGGCTTGGTTGGCTTCGAGGAGGTAATAAATGGAATTATCCAGTCCGCGCAGGCTTATAGTGGGCCCCGTGTGGTCCCCTTCGGCGGTGTGGTTGAAAACCACGTCAAGAATGACTTCAAGACCTTCTCGGTGCAGCGCCTTGACCATGTCCCGAAACTCGTCTATCGGCCCGAGGGCGTCCCGCCGCGAGCTGTAGGCTTGGTGAGGCGCGAAAAACGAAACCGGCGCGTAGCCCCAATAGTTAACCTTGCCTGGCGGACAGTCCTGGGAATCGAACTGGAATACCGGCAGCAACTCGACCGCCGTAACCCCGAGTTGCTTCAAATAGGGAATCTTCTCGATTAGGCCGGCATAGGTTCCTCGCAGATGTTCTTTTAGGCCGGAACTCGGATGACGAGTGAAGCCGCGGACGTGCATCTCGTAGATGATGGTCCTGGAAGATGGTCGTTTTAGTGGAGTGTCGCCTTCCCAATTGTAGGTGGAAGTATCCACCACCACGCTTTTCATGGCAGTGGAGCAGTTGTCTCCCGGATGGCGGGCGGCCTCGCGGGAATAGCTCCGAGGGACAACCACGCCGCGTCCGTAGGGATCGAGCAGGACCTTGTTGACATCGAAGCGCGAGCCGCCGGCAGGGTCGAACTGCCCACGCGCCCGGTAGCCATAAAGCTGGCCCGGCTCTATTTCCGGGACGAAGGCGTGCCAATAGTGGTAGCTTCGGCTGGTTACTGGATCTAACGGGATCACATGGGATGGCCGCGGATCGTCCTCCCGTTCGAAGAGCAACAACTCTATCGCCGCGGCGTTGCGTGAGAAAACGCTGAAGTTAACGCCGGCATTGACGATTGTGGCGCCCAGCGGCGAACTTCGTCCGGGGGGCACGCTGTGGTGTATCGCCGTGTGAGGCATCTGGATTTGTTTGCGCGAAGTGCCTACGCCTCCGCCGGGTTATTCATTTATCCCCCAATACCGATACCCCGGGAATTCGGAGTGTTCCGACTCCCGAACAGGCAAAGGAACATGCCGCGGCTCCCGTAGGCCCGCTGGAGTCAACTCCAGATGGGCCGGCGCGGACTTGTCTGGGTCCGGCTCAACCACTTCATGAGAAGGATTATCGAGGGATTCAAGAACTGTTTCTCGTTTCATAACTGTTTATTCATAACTGGCAATTAGGCTGTTGTGCTGGAGTGCATTTAGAATTTAACGAGCACTCCAACGGAAATCAGATTTCTATCGAATGCGCGCATCTCGGAATTAACAACCCCCGCCAGATCGTTGCGGCCTGCGTCAAACTCATAGGCCAGATTGGCGCTGATATGCGCGTTGAACGAATAATCTAAACGCGCGGAGGCGACATACTCGAAATCGAGCCGCTTGGAGGAGGGCAAATCCCCGCTCGTATAGTCCGATGACAGAATAGATCCCCCAAGATCCAGAGTCAGGTGGTCGCCCATCTTGCGGCGATAGCTTAATCTATATGTGCTGTCGAAATATGGAATCGTTCCGAGTTGTGAAACCCATTGAAACTGTTTGTATGTGACAGTCAGTCCATCCCTGGCTGTGATCTTGGCTGTCAAGCTTGCTTCTCCGTAATACGTCACCAGATGCATGTCACTTACCGGCGCGATGTGAGTGGCGGTGTCCGGTTGATAGTTTCGGAAATCAGGTCCGCCTTGAACTTTCATTTCCAACCATTGCCAAGGCTTGCCCTCGATGCCAAACAGCGCGCGCTGATAATCGCTTGATGAACTGTACGGAGAAAAACTAAACGACTCCTGATATTGATGGCCGTACCGGTAGCCCAGGGTGACGGCTAGTTGCGGCGCGACGCGATATCCGAAGTCGGGGCCCCCGTTGATATCGTAGCGGCTGGCGTAATTCTGATAACCGGTGACATCGAGTAATTTGGTCATCATATCGTAATCAAGCAGAGAAGCGGCGGGCCGGACGAACCATCTGTCATGGTTATATTGAAAGAAAACCGTGCCATTATCATTAATTTGTTCCCGGTGCTCACGGGGGGCACAGGTGGAATAAGCATTCAGAAAGGCCCCCGGATAGGTAGGGCCATATTTGCTCCCATCAATGAAGTTAAAAGTGTTATTTGCGCCAAGAGAAAAGGCGTCCCAATCGCCCTTGACAATGGCAGGAAAACTATGAGCATCGTAATTTTCCGCGGATGCTCCGTGGAAGACGGCAATTCTTGGCGCATAGGCAAGGGAAAGAACCTGCAAGGTTTGCTGGTTTGAAAGCAGCGGGGCAAAGTTCACCCCGATCCTGGGCGCCACCAGGGTGACGAAAGATGATCGATTCTGGAGCGCCGCAACGCTCCCCGGTGGCACGGTGTACGAGAGGGGCAGGTATTTCGAATCCACGCCCGATAAATAGGGATTGTCGTCGAAGCTCTCCTTCACTTCAAAGGAAAGATCGGTCAGCCAGGACGGCTTCTCGAAGGAAAACTGGTCCGTCGTCATCTCGGCCCATTGCCTTTCGGCCGGGACAGAGACCGTAATGGCTCCAGTCTCGTCAGCGGCAGACGCGGCCAGATCCCAGATGAGGAGAACGGCGACCGCAAGAGTGGATCTATTCCTTAAAATACTCATTCTCCTGTATATATTCAGCGGCTCGGTAGAGGCGGTATCTCACCCAAGCCTGACACCCTCTGCACAAAGGAAATGTTTTGCCGGCTATCGCTGTAATTTGGTGCTGCCCCGCGTGTTCTTGCCCATCCAGTTTGTCATGAATTACATCATAAATACCAGAGGCAGGCACGGCATCACCTGGTCTGAACATATCCCCGTCATTGGCGATATTAGGTTTCTCTGTGTATATCTGACAAAGGGCTTTGGCGGGCAGGCCGAGCATCGCCGTCAGCCAGGAGCATGTCGCGAGGAAGTGGCGGCGTGAAGAGCCTTTGGACTCGGCCTGCAGCCAACTGGGCGATTGGGAACCGTTGGACATGGATGATTGCTGTTTTATAGAGTTAATATTTGGATCCATGACATCTCCTTAAGTGACGATGACGGCCAGTCCATCGGGAATAACCGTCACCTTTGCATTGTCGCCTCGAATTGCACAGGCGCGCCGCAACGCTTCGTCGAAGGTTTTGGCGAGTTCCATGTGCATGTTGGCTACTATCTCCGGGGCGACCAGATCGGACACGATGATCACATGGTGACGAGAAAGAATGCGCGCAAGGATCTGGGATTCCCACTGGTCCGGGACCGTATGCCTGCGGTCAGTTTGGGCGACACGGTCCAGGAATTCTTTCGGGGTCTTGCATTGGGCCAGGTTGTTGTAAAAGCCCTCGCCACCGTGGCCGTCCGCCAGACCGGCCACCATGATTATGACCCCGCCCTCTTTGGTCGTGGCTTCCGCTGAGCTCATCCCCTTGACCGCCTGATAAATGTTCTGATCCAGCGGATACCCGCCATTGGTGACCACGGCAATATCGCAATCGATCTTATTTACCCGGGCCAGCGAAGAGAGGAACTGCGTGCCTTTGCCATGCGCTGCTTCCAAATCCCCGGCAAAGGAACCGATGATCTTCTTGTCGCCGTTCAAAACCACGTTGATGATGAATTTCAAGCCGGCCGTTTTCGCGGCATAAAGCATGTCCTTGTGAATGGGATTTTCCGGCAGGATGCCGGCACGGGCCTTCGGAGAGGCGATAAATTCGCTGCAGTGGTTCGCCATAATGGTTTTGTAGGAAGCAATGCCGGGCAACACGGATTTCCGGCCTCCGGAGAAACCGGCAAAGAAATGAGATTCAATAAAGCCCTGGGCCAGCAGCAGGTCGGCCTCGACTGCCACCCGGTTGATGATGCATTCGCCCCCCGACGGAAGCATGCCGATCTTTACCATGGCCTTGTCGTCGGTGGAGACGTGCATCACGATCTGCTCCTGATCCACAATCTCCTGCCCGTATTTGTCGATCAACTCCTGCCGCGTGGAGGGGCGATGAAAACCGGTTGCCACCAGAATCTTGATGTTCGCATCCGGTTGCGCCGAGCGAATCCGCCGCAGGAGGATGGGCGTAATGATTTTGGAAGGCACGGGACGGGTGTGATCCGAGCTGATGATGACGATGTTTTTTTTGCCCTTTGCCAGCTCCTCCAGCTTTGGAGAGCCGACGGGATTGTCCAGCGAGGCCTCCACCAGTTGCTCCTGGGACATGCCAGGTTTGAAGTCCTCGACTTTTGAAACCAGCGCTCCCGCAAAATTCCGGTTGTCAATTTCGACCGAAATCTGTTTTCTGTCATAGGGTAAAAGAAATTTCATAACGGCCTTTCATTAAGCTTTCCTCGCAGCAATTCTCTGGCAACCGCCACAACCTGGTCCGGTTCGAAGCCGAACTTTTTTTGAAGTTCCTTCAGCGGCGCTGAAGCTCCGAAGGTGTGCATGCCGATGACCCGGCCCTTCACGCCAACATAACGTTCCCAGCCGAAGGTCGATGCTTGTTCCACCGCGACCCGAGCCTCGATTTCGGGCGGCAGGACACTGTCCTGGTACTCCCGGCTCTGCTGCTCGAAGATCTCCCAGGAGGGCATTGAAACCACTCGTGACCGAAAGCCCTCGGTCAGCAATTTCTCGTGCGCCTGGACAGCGAGAATCAGCTCGCTCCCGGACGCAATTAGAATGACCTCGGGTTTCCCGTCCGGCGCGTCGGCCAGAACATAAGCACCATGTGCCACGCCCGATGCCGACGCATACCCGCTTCGATCCAGGGTGGGCAGGGGCTGGCGAGACAGGGCAAGGACTGTAGGTTTGTGGCGCAACTTCATAATATACCGGTACGCTTCCACGACCTCATTGGCGTCACCGGGTCGCAGAGTGACCAACCCGGGGATGGCACGAAGGGAGGCCAAATGCTCGACGGGTTGGTGGGTTGGGCCGTCTTCGCCGTCGCCCATGGCGTCGTGCGAGAAGATGAAAAGGGTGGGCAATGAAGACGAAGAAGCTAGCGCCAAAGCCGCGTAATTTCGACAGCGACAGACCATTGACGATGGCGCCCATTGCGTGCTCGCGGATTCCGAAGTGCATGTTCCGGCCGCCTGGATTGCTGGCCTGGAAGTGACCCGCACCTTCGAAGGTCAACGTGGTTTTGTTCGATGGCCCAAGGTCCGCGGAGCCGCCGATGAGCCAAGGGATGTTTTGCGCCAGGAGGTTGAGGACCTTGCCGGAGGCTTCACGGCCCGCCAATCCCTTCGGATCTGCAGGGAAGACAGGGAGGTTTCGATCCCACCCCTGGGGCAACTCGCGGCGTTGCATCAACTCGATCTCGGTCGCCAGCTCCGGGAACTTGTTTCGATAAGCTGAGAAGAGCGCCAGCCACTCACGGCGGGCCGAATTGCCGCGGGCGCCAATGCCCGCCGCAAAATGAGCATAGACTCCGTCCGGCACGAGAAACTTCGCATCTTCGGGCCAGCTGTAACTGCGCTTGGTGAGTCTGACTTCCTCCTCGCCCAAAGGTTCTCCATGGGCTTCAGCCGTGTCCTGCTTGTGTGGAGCGCCGTAACCGATGTGACTGTCCAGAACGATGAACGTAGGCCGGCCTTTGGTCTGGCGGAAAATCTGGAACGCTCGTTCAATGCGATCCACGTCATTGGCATCACCGACGCGCAACACGTTCCAGCCGTAGGCGAGGAAACGGGCAGCCACATCCTCGGTGAAGGCAATGTTGGTATTACCTTCAATGGTGATGTGGTTGTTGTCAAAAATCCAGCAGAGATTGTCGAGGCCCAGATGGCCCGCGAGCGAGGCGGCCTCTGAAGAAATGCCCTCCATCATGCAGCCGTCGCCGCAGACGGCATACACGTTGTAATTGAACAGGTCGAACCCGGGCCGGTTGTATCGGTTGGCTAGCCATTTCTGGGCAATGGCCATCCCGACCGCGGTGGCAACGCCTTGGCCGAGTGGGCCGGTCGTGGTCTCCACTCCGGAAACCCAGCGGTATTCGGGGTGGCCAGGCGCCTTGCTGCCGAGTTGGCGGAACCGGCGAATATCGTCCAGAGTCACCGCCGTCTCGCCCAAGCGTTCGTAATCGGCATCTACCGCATGCACCCCGGTGAGGTGCAGAATGGACCAGAGCAGCATGGAGGCGTGCCCGTTGGAAAGCACAAACCGGTCGCGGTTGGGCCAGATGGGGTCCTGCGGATCGTACTGCAGCACCCGGTTCCAGATCGTGTAAACCAACGGCGCCAGCGCCATCGGCGTGCCCGGATGACCAGACTTGGCCTGCTGCACGGCGTCAATGGAGAGCGTGCGGATCGTGTTGATCGCTAGTTGGACTGTGTTCTCGTCTGTCATTGGATTCACCGTTTGATTATTTCGCTTTGTCACGCCAGATGGAAAAGAGCATCAAGGCGCCTCCTATGATGGCTCCGATGACAAAGCTGTTGTATAGATGCACCCCTCCAAGGGTCGGTCCTTTTCCGAAAGCGACGATAATGGAAATCCCAACGATTAACGCTGCGGTGATCGCCGACACCGCTAGCCGGTTGGAGGCTCGGGTCAGGTGCTTTTGAAGTGTTTCAAGCTGGTTGAGGTCGATTCGAACCCTCAGATTGCCGCTTTTAACCGTTTCAATTCCGCGGCGCATCTCTTTGGGCAGGTCAGCGATTAACTCCAGGTACTGAAAGAGAACTTTAAGCCCGCGTTCCCCTAAAGCTCGCGGGGAGAACTGTTTAATGACCGCCTCCTGAAGGGTGGGCTGTATGGCCACCATCATGTCAAATGCCGGATCAAGTTTCTTAAATGCCCCCTCCAGGGACACCATCACTTTGAGCAGCATGGCCTGATCCGGGGGCATAGACAAATGGTTGTTTCGGACCAAACCTAACAAGTCCCCAACCATGGCCGAAAGATTCGTGCGTCCCATGGAATTGCCGGAATACCTGTTCAGAAATTCGTCAACGGCTTCCAACAGATCGCCCGAGTTTTCTCCTGCCCTCCCGGACCATTCTAAAAGGATCGTGCAAAGGCCCTCGGCATCATTTTGCATTAAGGCCTGCAGCAGTTTCATAATCTGGCGCCGCCTGACCTCAGAGAGGCGTCCAATCATGCCAAAGTCGATGAAGGCAATTCGTTCCCCCGGCAAAATGAAGAAATTTCCGGGGTGCGGATCTGCGTGGAAAATTCCATGCACCATAATCATCTTGAGCACAGCGTCCGCCCCTATTTGGGCGAGGCGTTTGCGGTCCATGCCTGCTTCATCGATGGCTTGAGTATTCACTCCCGGGATCCCGCCCACGAATTCCTGGACAATAATGCGTTCTCTTGTAAATTCCCAATACACTTTGGGAATCACGATGCGATCATTATCTTCGAAGTTGGCCGCCACTTGTTCGGCATTGTGCCCCTCCGTCATGAAGTTGAGTTCATTCTGTAAAGACTTCACAAATTGCTGGACGACCTTTTGGGGATGATAGGTGGCCAGCTCCGGGATTTCCTTTTCAGCTAACGACGCCAAATAAGTTAGCAGATGCATATCGGATTCAATGCTTGCCCGGATTCCTGGGCGTTGAATCTTGAGTATTACTTTGGTCCCGTCTTTCAAGGTGGCCCGGTGAACCTGGGCCAACGAAGCGGCAGCCAATGGATTGGGATCGACCTCTGCGAAGATTTCTTCAAGGGGGGCTCCCAAATCTTCTTCGATCTGAGGACGAAGCTCTTTGAAGTCCAGGTGTGGCGCCTGCGATTGGAGCTTTTCGAATTCACTGATCCACTCCGGTCCGAATAAGTCCGGGCGGGTGGCAAGAATTTGACCGAGTTTGACAAAGGTCGGCCCGAGAACTTCAAAGAGCCGGCGTAAACGCTGCGGACGGTCAAGATGGGCGATGTCTTCTGCATACTTCCACCGTAAAATCTTGCCGGTGCGCTCAGCCGCGGCCTCAAGACCCATGCGTTTGAAGAGATCGCCGAAGCCGGCAAGACTGAATGCTTTGATGATTACGTGCAGGCGATTTAGATCGGCAATTTTGGATCGGAGTCCCATCGTCTAGCCCTCCTTTGATTTTTGTTCCTCTTCAGACGGCATACCTTTGATTATTTTCGCTTTCTCTAGAGCGGCCACCTTGCCGAGCCGCCGCAGGTGTCTCTCAGCCTGGCTGTACTCCGCCGCGAGAAACGTTTGGACCAGGTCCCACGCGACAGCTGGTCCGACAGTCCGGCCGCCCATGCACAGAATGTTCATGTGGTCGTCTTCTACCCCTTGCCGGGCGGAAAAATGGTCGTGGATGAGGGAGGCACGGATGCCTGGAATCTTGTTCGCGCAAACCGAAGCCCCCACGCCACTGCCGCAAATCGCGATGCCGCGCGCCACCTGGCCGGAGGCCACAGCCCTGGCCAGCGGAGTGACATAGTCAGGGTAATCATCATCGGATTTGAGCTTGTGGGATCCGAAATCAACCACTTCGTGGCCCGTGGCGCGAAGCTGGGCAACCAATTCTTCCTTTAGACCAAAGCCGCCGTGGTCGGTGGCAATTCCTACGCACATATAGAATCTCCAGTCATTTGGTACGCTCCAGCGTTGCACCAGTTAGTGTTTGTTTGCTGCTTTCTCCAGGTGACCGCCAAAACCAAAGCGCATCGCAGAGAGCAGTTTATCCTGGTAATCACCCTCTCCGCGGGAGGCAAACCGTTCGTACAGGGCCGTCGTCAGCACCGGGACAGGCACCCCTTCATCAATCGCGGCCTTGATGGTCCAACGACCTTCCCCGGAATCCGAAACTCGGCCCGAAAACCTCGTAAGGCTGGCATCGGCAGCCAGGGCGCCGGCTGTCAGGTCCAATAACCAGGAGGCAATGACGCTCCCCCGGCGCCAGACTTCAGAAATATCGGCCAGATTAAGATCGAACTGGTAGTTCTCCGGCCGTCGCAACGGGGTCGTTTCGGCATCGGCCTCTCGTGGTCTCTTTCCCACGTTGGCGGCTTTCAACACACCGAAGCCCTCGGCGTAGGCGGCCATGATGCCGTATTCAATTCCGTTGTGGACCATTTTGACGAAATGCCCGGCCCCGTTCGGGCCGCAATGCAAGTAACCTTGCTCGGCGGTGCCACCGAGTTTCTCGCGACCCGGGGTGCATGGAATATTTCCAGTGCCGGGAGCCAGCGCGGCAAAAATGGGATCCAAGCGCACGACGATCTCTGATTCCCCGCCGATCATCATGCAATAGCCACGCTCCAATCCCCACACCCCGCCGCTGGTCCCCACATCCACATAATGGATGCCTTTGGCTGCCAGTTCCTTGGCCCGGCGGATGTCGTCCACGTAGTAGGAGTTGCCTCCGTCGATGAGGATGTCGCCGGGTTCCAGCAGCGGGATTAGCTCGGAAATCGAGGCATCCACGACTCCGGCCGGAACCATGAGCCAGACCGCGCGGGGCTTCCTGAGTTTATTCACAAACTCCGCCACTGAGGCGGCCCCGATTGCCTTCTCTTCGACCAGTTCCGTTACGGCTTCTCGCGAGCGGTCAAAGACCACACATGCGTGTCCGCTCTTCATCAGGCGGCGCACCATATTGGCACCCATCCGGCCCAGTCCGATCATGCCAAGTTGCATCATTCTCTTCTCGCTCATAACTGATGTTCCTATTCTTTCTTGGAATTTATTGCGTCATTGGCCGCGCTCTGCAGCCGTTTCAAAGCGGCAGCCACCCCTTGGTTGTGACCGAAGATCGAGTTCCCGGCTACGAGGACATTCGCGCCCGCCGCCACACCCAGTGGAGCCGTTGTCTCATCAATCCCGCCATCCAGCTCGAGTTCGCATCCAAGCTTTACTTGTTGAATAATGCGCCGCACGCGTTGGATCTTCGCCAATATCGAGTGGATAAAATGTTGATGCCCGAAGCCAGGATTGACGGTCATCACCAGTACCAGGTCCAGGTCAGGCAGCACCTCCTCCAGCACCGAAGCCGGCGTCGCAGGGTTGATGGCCAAACCGACCCGTTTGCCCAAGTCTTTAACCCGGTGAAGCGTCCGATGCAGATTGTTATTGCCCTCCCAATGCACGATGAAGGAATCGGAGCCGGCCTCGACGAATTCATCGATAAAGAAGTCCGGGGCGGAAATCATCAGATGGGTTTCCAGAGGCAAGCGCGTCACCTGGCGAAGCGATTTGACGATTGGCGCGCCCATCGAAATGTTGGGCACGAAATGGCCGTCCATCACGTCCACGTGGATGCGGTCTGCCCCGCAGCGTTCTGCTTCGGCTACTTGCTCGCCCAAGCGGGCGAAATCGGACGCGAGAATTGAAGGTGCAATTTTGACGGCGTTTTGAGGCATGGGAGTTTGGTCCTGTTGGTTTACGCGGCAACTTTTACACCCTTCCGCTCGGCTGTGATACGCTTCCTTGGTACCTGCTTCACCGTGGAGGCCTCAAAGATGCTCTGAACGGCGCTATCCAGAAGGGCGTTAAACTCGCCATCGGATTGCTGCGCTGTCAATCCCTCAACCAAAGCCCGCGAAAAGCTCGCGACGACGCCCCGATTCCTGCGCAGGCGTGCGTTGGCTTCGGCCCGCGAGTAACCTCCCGATAACGCAAGCACCCTTACCACCTTGGGATGTCTGACGCACTCGGCATAAAAATCGGCTTGCTCCGGCAGAGTGAGTTTGAGGAAGACCAGTTGTCCGGGAGGCAACCTATCAAGTTTTTCGAGTATAAAGATTTTAAGGAAGGCCTCGGCTCTGGATTTCTCGGGGCAATCAATATCCACTTCCGGTTCGACGATGGGCACCAAGCCCGCTGCAAGGATTTGCGCGGCTACCTCGAACTGCTGATCTACGATGTCTCTAATTCCAGCGAGGTTGAGCTTGTTGATCACCGAACGCATCTTGGTGCCGAAAATGCCCTTCGATTTGGCTTTTCTGAGGAGCGTGTCGAGCTGAGGCATAGGTTTCATCAAGCGCACGCCGTTTTTCTCCTCCGCAAGGCCGTTGTCCACTTTCAGGAACGGGACGATTCGTTTCACATTCCAGAGATAGTCCGCCGTGGGCTGCCCCTGGATGTCCCTATCCATGGTGTTCTCAAAAAGGATGGCGCCAAGGATCCTGTCGCCGTTGAAGCTGGGGCTGGTGATGATGCGGGTGCGCATCCGATGCACGATCGCAAACATTTCATCTTCGTCGGGCCACGATCCCTCTTTGATGCCATAAGCAGCTAATGCTTTGGGCATGCTGCCACCACTTTGGTCCAACGCGGCAACAAAGCCGCGTTGGTTTTTCATTTTCTCCAGTTGTTGTTCGTTAAAGCCAGGTGCATTCATAAGGTTTCTTTCTTTGAAGGTTGCTGCGGATTCCTAAGCCGCCCGCTTGAGCGCCTCGCTCTTGGAGGCAATCACGTCGAGCAATTCCTCCCAGGACTTCACGAAGGCCTTGGCGCCTTCGATCTGAAGCTGAGTTGCCAAGGCGCCAAACTTGACGCCAGCCTCGCTGAACCGCGCCAACACCGTCTCCCAATCGCCTCCGTCGGCGGACATGATCGAGGTGAGTTCGCCGTGATCGGCCAGGGCCAGTAACGTGGCTTCCGGCATGGTGTTGACAGTGAACGTGGCCGCCAGCGCTTTGATATAGAGCACGTCTGAGGCTCTAGGGTCCTTGGTCCCTGTGCTGGCCCATAGCAAGCGTTGCGGCCGGGCACCGGCGTTAAATGCGCTCTGCCAACGAGGCGAGTCCAGAAGCTCCCGGTAGGCTTTGTAAGTGCGGTTGGCCATTGCGATCCCGAGCTGGTTGTTTAATTCCGTAGGGACTTTGCCGGCCACCGCGCCATCCCAACGGCTGATGAATACCGATGCGACCGAACCGACGTCCGGCTTGAGTCCCGCCGCGATACGCCGCTCGATGCCGCGCATGAAGGCGTCTGCCGCCGCGAGATATTGCTCCCGTGAAAACAGGAGCGTTACGTTTACGGGTACGCCAGCGAAGATCGCTTCTTCAATGGCTGGCAAGCTCTCTTTTGTGCCGGGTATCTTGATGAACACGTTGGGCCGTGCTGCGCGGGCGCGCAATTCCTTGGCGGCGGCCAGTGTGCTGGCGGCGTCGTAGGCCAGGACCGGTGACACTTCCAGGGAAACCCATCCATCCATGCCGTTGGTCCGGTCGAAGGTTGGGCGGAAAAGATCCGCCGCCCGGCTGATGTCCTCGAGCGCCATCTCGAAAAACAGCGGTTCACCGGATTGCCCTTGGGCGAGCCGGTCCCGAATCGCCGTATCGTAGGCCCTGCTGTTCTTGATGGCGTGGTCGAAAATCGTCGGGTTCGAGGTCAGACCGGTGACGGAGAGCTCCTCAATGTAGCGCTTGAGCGTCCCCGTGTTGAGCAAGTCGCGGGTGATGTTGTCGAGCCAGAGGCTCTGGCCAAGGTTGTATAGTAGTTTAGTCGCTTTCATATTTTTTCTTTTTTCAAAGCACGGCTTCCTGGGTTTGGGTTCCGGCCATTATTCCTGCCATGCGCCCGGCGGAAATTGTCAGTTCACGAAGCCGCTCGAGAATTGAGGGCTGGAGCATCTCTTCCGTGCAGCGCCAGCGCCAATTGCCAGCGGCGACGCCGGGCACGTTCATGCGGCCCTCCACACCCAGATTCAACAAGTCTTGCAGTGGAGCGATTGCGAGGCCCGACTTCGAGAACCACACTGAACGGATAAAGTCCCAGGCGACTTCGGCACTCCCGCCGCCGGCCTTTACCGCGTAACTCCTGGCAGCCTGGCGAACATTTTCCGGCAGAGATTCAAACCAGGCGCGAGTGGTGGTGTTATCGTGCGTCCCCGTGTAAGCAACGGTGTTTGGGCTGTAATTATGGGGGAGATGCGGATTATCGGAACGGCCATCGAAGCCGAACTGGAACACTCGGATTCCGGGCAACTCAAATTTATCGCGAAGCGCAACCACATCCGGCGTGATGATACCAAGGTCTTCGGCAATGAACGGCAGATGGCCCAACTCCGCCCGGACGGCCTCGAAGAAAGCCGCGCCGGGCCCGGTGACCCAATGCCCGGGTTCAGCGGTTTGAGCGGTCGGGGGAACCTGCCAAGCGGCGCAAAACGCTCGGAAGTGGTCGAGCCGAACCAGGTCTACGTGGGCCAACAACGACTTCAGGCGGTCAATGCACCAGCGATAGTTCGAGCGGTGAAGGGATCTCCAGTCATACACCGGGTTGCCCCAGAGCTGCCCTTTGGCACTGAAATAATCCGGGGGTACGCCGGCGACGAACTGCGGCCGGAGATTGGCATCGAGCTGGAACCACTGGGGATTGGCCCAAACATCGCTCGAATCGAGCGACACGAAGAAAGGCAGATCCCCGATAAGGAGCACGCCGCGTTTGTGAGCATATTCTTTCAAGCGGCTTCCTTGGCGGGACAGCAAGAACTGCCCAAACCGGCTTTCGTTGATTCGGTAGGCCAGGTCGCGGCGCGCGCGTGCCATGGCCGAAGGACTGCGCCTGCGCAAGTCGTCCGGCCAGTCGAGGACGTTCGCGCCTCCCAAGCGCAACTTCAACGCGCGGAATAGAGCATAGTCGTCCAGCCAATGAGTCTCTTCCGAACAGAATTGCTCAAATTCCGCCCGTAACGCCGGGCGCGCGAACGAGTCGAAATTGCGCCAAGCCTGATCGAGCAACCGGTGCTTGAAAGCGATTACCGTGTCAAAATCGACTGCGCTCTTTGGGAGGTACCGGCCTGACTCACAATCGGTTGGGCTGAGCAATCCGTCCTCGATCAAGAAGTCTGGGCTGACCAGCAGCGCATTGCCCGCAAAAGACGACAGGCATGAGTAAGGCGAGTTGCCACACCCGGTGGGGCCCAAGGGCAACGCTTGCCACCACCTCTGGCCGGCATCGTGGAGCCGGTCCACCCACGCAAAGGCCGCCGGCCCCACATCCCCAATGCCGTAAGGCGACGGCAGCGAGGTCACATGCATCAACACACCGGAGGCATGACAGCCGGGCCTGAATGGCGGAAGCGCGACTTGATGTTCGGAGAGGGAGCTGTTCATGATACCGGGCACGGTTGCACCTTCCAGATTTCGGTTGCGTACTGGGCGATGGTGCGGTCGCTGGAAAACTTCCCAGAACCGGCCACGTTTAAGATCGCCTTACCAGCCCACTCGTTGGGTTCGCCGTACAAACCCACCAGACGCTGATCGGCCTCAAGGTAGGATTTCAAGTCGGCCAGATGCATGTAGTAGTCACCGTGGGCCAGGAGCGCATCCAGGATGGGGGAGAAAATGCCCTGCTCTTTTGGGCTGAAATGGTTCGACGCGATCAAATCCAAGGCCAGGCGTGTTTCCGGTTCGTTTTCGTAATGCCAGCGCGGATTGTACCAGCCGCGCGTCGTGGCCACTTGCTCCGCTGTTAGGCCAAACAGGAAAAAGTATTCCTCGCCGGCCTGCTGAACCATTTCGATGGTTGCCCCATCGCGTGTCCCAATCGTCAGGGCGCCATTCATCATGAATTTCATGTTGCTTGTGCCGCTGGCCTCGTAGCCAGCGGTCGAGATTTGATTCGACACGTCACTGGCCGGGATGAGCCGCTCGGCCAAACTCACGCAGTACTCCGGCAAGAACACCACGTTGAGCCGACCTCGCACCGCCGGGTCCACGTCAATGACAGCGGAGAGGTTGTTGATGAACTTGATGATGAGCTTGGCCAGGTGGTAGGCGGGTGCCGCCTTGCCCGCGAAGAAAAATGTCCGCGGAGGCTGTTCGAGCCTGGGATTGGCACGCAGGCGGTTGTAGAACACAACGACGCGCAGCGCGTTGAGCAATTGCCGCTTGTATTCATGGATACGCTTAATCTGGCAATCGAAGATGGTGTCCGGATCAATGGCCTGGCCCGTCGTTGATTTCAGCCAGTCGGCGAATTTCACTTTGGCCTGGCGTTTGGCGTCGCGGAACGACTCCTGAAAGCTCGCATCGGTGGCCAATGGTTTGAGCCTTCTCAACTCGTCGAGACTGACAACCCAGCGATCTCCGATCGCCTCGGTGATGGCACGCGCCAGGGGCGGGTTGGCCAGCAACAACCAACGCCGGGGTGTGACGCCATTGGTCTTGTTGTTAAACCGTTCAGGATAGATTTCGGCCAAATCCTTTACCGTAACCGTCCGCAGCAAGCCCGAATGAATTGCCGCCACGCCGTTGGTGCTGTGGGAGCCGACAATGGCGAGATTGGCCATGCGGACTTTCTGAATTGGCCCTTCTTCTATCAGGCTGACGTTTGCCACCCGCGTTTCGTCCCCAGGGTAACGCAGCCGAACGTCATCCAGGAGCCGGCGGTTGATCTCGAAAATAATCTCCAAATGGCGCGGCAGCATGTCCTGAAACCACTGGACTGGCCATTTCTCGAGTGCTTCCGGAAGCAGGGTATGGTTGGTGTAAGCCAACACTTTCCTGGTTAACTCCCAAGCCTGGTCCCAGCCGAGATGTGCCTCATCAAGCAATATCCGCATCAACTCCGGCACCGCCATCGAGGGATGGGTGTCATTGAGTTGGATCGCCACCTTCTCCGGGAGTTGATCCCAGTCATCGTTACTCTTGCGGAAGCGCCGCACCAAGTCCCCCAGGGAACAGGCAACCAGGAAATATTCCTGAATAAAGCGCAGGCCCTGGCCAAAGCTGGTTGAATCGTCCGGATAGAGCACCCGTGTGAGCGATTCCGCGGCCAAAGTCTTCGCGACGGCGCTGACGAAATCACCGTGACTGAATACCTTAAAATCGAACGAGTCGGGGGTGGTTGCCGCCCAAAGACGGAGGGTGTTTATGGTCTTGCCGCCAAAGCCTATGACAGGCCGGTCGTACGGCACACCGATTAATTTCGAGGGCCGTCCGGGAATGGGTTGCAGGCTCCCGCCTCGCACCTCGAACGAGCAGTTCAACGGCACTTCAATTTTCTCCCGAGGCCGAGCCACCTCCCAAGGGTCCGGGTTGCGCAACCAATTGTCGGGTTGTTCCTGTTGCCAGCCGCCTTGGATGGTCTGTTTGAAGATGCCGTATTCATAGCGAAGCCCATAGCCCATTGCGGGGAGGGCCATGGTGGCCATGGAATCCAGAAAGCACGCCGCCAAACGTCCCAGCCCGCCGTTGCCCAGACCTGCGTCCGGCTCCTGTTCTAGGAGGTCCACCGGATCAATATGCTCCTGCTTCGCCGCTTGCCTGACGAACGGGTCGAGCAGGAGATTGGTAAGGTTATTGGCGAGCGAGCGCCCAATCAGGTACTCCATCGAGAGGTAGTAAACGCGCTTGGGGTTTCTCCGGTCGTAGTGTTCTTCGGTGCGGACCCAGCGTTGTGACAGGAGGTCGCGCACTGAGCGCGCCAGCGCCTCGAAACGCTCGCGCGACCCGGCGGCTCCAAGTGCCATGACATTGTCAAAAATAAGGTGCCGCTCATAAGAGGCATTGCCTGAACCCGAGAACTGAACGGGGCCACAGCCGTACTGCTCCAGGAGTTCCGCCTCTGCCATTCGGTTAGCTCCATTGCTAAGCGTGCAGACTTCTTCTGACGAGCGCTGCGCTTTTGCCTTGGATCGTTTAGATTTGGGCAATGGTTCTTGGGTCTGACTCCTTGGAGAGATCGGTTTCTGTATTGTGCTATTCATATCGTCCTTTTCAACTTGGCATGCTGCAGATCACTTATTTCCCGGCCAGGTCCAACCATCCATTTCCGGCTTGTCTATGCCGTTCTCATAGGCGTAGGCCTGGCATTCGAGTTGCATGATGCGCAGCTTTTCCTTTGCGTGAGCGCCGGATGCGCGGAGGGCTGGCACCCGATCAATTGCGTCCATCGCGATGGTGAAGCGATCAATCTGGTTTCGGATAGCCAGGTCAAGCGGAGTATTGATGTTGCCTTTCTCTTTGTAGCCGCGCACATGCAGGTTCTTGTGATTCGTGCGCCGATAAGTAAGCCGGTGAATCAACCAGGGATAACCGTGGAAGTTGAAGATGATGGGTTTGTCCTCGGTGAACAGTGTATCGAAGTCCCGGTCAGACAGACCGTGCGGATGCTCGCTTGACGGGGTAAGCCGGAAGAGATCAACCACATTGATGAACCGGATCTTGAGGTTGGTGAAGTGCTCGCGCAATAGCATGACGGCCGCGAGCGATTCCTTCGTGGGGATGTCTCCGGCGGAAGCGATGACCAGATCCGGCTCCGTTCCCTCGTCGTTGCTCGCCTGAGGCCAAATGCCAAGCCCTTTGGTGCAATGAGCAATGGCCTGGTCCATGGTCATGTATTGGAGATGCTTCTGTTTGTCCGAAACGATCACGTTGATATAATTCGTGCTCTTGAGGCAGTGATCCGCGACGCAGAGGAGCGAGTTGGCATCGGGCGGCAGGTAGATGCGGCAGACGTCTGGACTCTTGTTCACCACGAGGTCCAGGAAGCCCGGATCCTGATGCGTGAAGCCATTGTGGTCCTGCCGCCAGACGGTCGAGGTGATGAGCAGGTTCAACGATGAAACCGGCGCCCGCCACGACAACCCGCGGCAGCTTTCCAACCATTTGGCGTGCTGATTGAACATCGAGTCAATCACATGGACGAACGACTCGTAGGTGGAGAAAAACCCGTGGCGTCCTGTGAGGAGGTAACCTTCGAGCCAGCCTTCGAGCGTGTGCTCTGAAAGCAGTTCCATGACACGACCATCGGGCGCCAGTTCGCCACCGTCAGCATCTTCGGGAAGGTAGTCGGCCAGCCACAGTTTCTTGCTGGCTTCATAAATGGCATCCAGCTTGTTGGAAGCGGTTTCGTCGGGGCCGAAGACGCGGAAGCTCTGCATGTTGTTGCGCATGATGTCCCGCAGGAAGCGTCCCAGGGGCCGCGTGTTCTCAGCCGTGGTCTGGCCTGGCGCATCCACTTTGACCGCGTATTCCCGAAAATCCGGGAGGCGCAGTGGCTTCCGCAGCAACCCGCCGTTGGCGTGGGGATTGGCGCTCATGCGCCGGGTGCCTTGGGGTGCAAGGGTTTTAAGTTCCGGAATTAACCGCCCGGTTTTGTCAAACAATTCCTCGGGCCGGTAGCTGCGCAGCCAATTTTCCAACTGTTTCAAGTGAGCAGGATTTTCACGCACCCCCGCCAGCGGCACTTGGTGCGCGCGCCAAAAGCCTTCGACCTTGTGTCCGTCCACTTCTTTTGGACCGGTCCAGCCCTTGGGGCTGCGAAGAACGATCATGGGCCAGCGGGCACGGGTAGCCTTGCCGCTGGCGCGGGCTTCTTGCTGAATGCGCCGGATTTCGAGCACACAGTTCTCGAGGGTCGCGGCCATTTTTTGATGCATTTCTACCGGGTCATTCCCCTCCACGAAGTAAGGCGTCCACCCATATCCCACAAACAGGCTTTCCAATTCATCGTGCGAAATGCGGGAAAGCACGGTGGGATTGTTGATCTTATAGCCGTTGAGCTGCAGGATCGGCAGCACCGCCCCATCCCGGATCGGGTTCAGGAACTTGTCGGAATGCCACGCGGCGGCCAGTGGGCCGGTTTCGGATTCCCCATCTCCCACCACGACGGCCACCAGCAGGTCGGGATTATCGTAGGCCGCGCCAAAGGCGTGTGAGACGCTGTAGCCCAACTCCCCGCCCTCATGCATGGAGCCGGGTGTTTCCGGTGTGCAGTGGCTGCCGATGCCGCCGGGGAAGGAAAATTCCTTGAAGAACTCGCGCATTCCTGATTCGTCTTCGCCCTTGTTGGGATAAACCTCCGAATAGGTGCCCTCGAGGTAGCTCGGCGCCAATACGCCTGGAGCCCCGTGCCCCGGGCCGGCCAGGAAGATCGTGTTCAGATCATACTTCTTGATCAGCCGGTTGAGGTGGACATAAATAAAACTCAAACCCGGACTTGTGCCCCAATGCCCGAGCAATCGCTGCTTGATGTGCTCCACTTTTAGCGGTTCGCGCAGCAACGGATTCGTCCGTAGATAAATCATCCCGGCTGCCAAGTAATTGCAAGCCCGCCAATAGGCGCTTATCTTGCTGAGTTCCTCTCCGGACATTGCTGGTGGCGGCGCCGGACGTGCCTCGACGCGCCGAGTTCTTTTCACATCATCGATTACTGTTGCGGTTTCACTCATATTGATACTTTCTTGTTAAACGGTTTCAGTTGTTAATTCTAATTCTCTGGGTGGAGACTTCCATCGCGCCTCCGAACGAATCACCCGCCGTGTCTCTCGCAGAATGGTCAAATCCTCCCTGCTTGAAATAACCAGGATCCGCGCCGGAGAATCACCCTGGGCGACATCAGCGTCCGGCTTGCAGCGCGCGTTGGCGGCGGTGTCGAGTTCCAAACCCAGATGGCCAAGATTTTCGCAGACGAGTTCCCGGACCTGCGCGGAATTCTCGCCGACGCCAGCCGTGAAGACCAATCCATCAACCCCACCCAGCGTTGCGGCCATCGCGCCGATAGCTTGCACCAGCCGGTGGACATAGACTTCCAACGCCTGGCGGGCCGCAGGATGGTCAGGAGCATTCCTCAAGATTTCGCGCATGTCCGAAGAAATCCCCGAAAGGCCGAGCAGGCCGGATTCATAATTCAAAGCATGCAGGAGCTGTTCAACTGTCAGCCCTTTGTGTTGCATGAGGTAAAGGAGCGCGCCTGGATCAACATTTCCGCTGCGAGTGCCCATGACGACCCCTTCAAGC
The DNA here is from genome assembly GCA_050014435.1 of Verrucomicrobiota bacterium. Classification (GTDB taxonomy): domain Bacteria; phylum Verrucomicrobiota; class Verrucomicrobiia; order Limisphaerales; family Palsa-1400; genus DASRLE01. The sequence goes on from JBEKDI010000058.1 coordinate 49,841, forward strand.
GGGGTGAAGCCCATGGACGTTTCTACGCACACGCCGTTGCGGACCGCTGAGACGGACGCGCCATTGCCCAGATGAGCAACCACAACCCGCGCGCTGCTGCGCCCCAGCATCGCAGCCGCGCGCCTGGAGCAGTAAGCGTGGCTCAAACCGTGAAAGCCGTAACGATAGATTCCCCACTCAGTTGTCCAAGTCCGGGGTATGGCGTAGGTCCGCGCCGCCGTCGGCAAAGTGGCGTGAAAGGCCGTGTCGAACACTGCTACCTGCGGTGTTGAGGGCAAGACTCTTCCAATAGCGCTTATGCCCTCGAGACCGGCCCGGTTATGCAGCGGTGCCAGTTCACAGAGTTCATGAATTGCATCTTGAACCTCCGCGGTAATCCTCACGGCTGATGTGAACCGCGTTCCCCCATGCACGATCCTGTGCCCAACCGCCGCAGGTCCGTCATTGCGCAGCAAGGGCGCGAGGGGGCCAGTGCGGAGGTCTGAAAGGATTCGTGAAAAGGCCTCGCCATGCTCCCGCAGATGCAATTCCTCCCGAATCTCAGGTTGGCCGGGATATCGGAGCTTGAGCTGCGTTGGCTGGGTCGCCCAATCAATGCTGCCGTCGGCCAGAAGCAGCTCCTGGTCCGCCTCGAAAAGGCTGAACTTGAGACTGCTGGATCCGGAGTTGCAAACGCCGATTTTCATAGATCATTTTCAGGAAGCGCCGTCATTGGGGTCATGAGATGCCTCTTTTGAAGGATGCGAGCCTCTCTAAAGGAAAGTGCCACGAACGCTTGCGCTGGATGGCTTTCGGGGCTCCGCGTTTCGCAAAGTCCACCCGGTGGATGTCGTGGACGATGAAGACGCAGCGCTCGTCAACAATACTGGCAAGGCGTGCCAAGTTCTGTGCTTCGCGCCGCAGAATTTCCACGCAGAGTATCGCCAGATCGCCGTCTCCGGTATGCGCCTTGACTTCGGCCACGCGATAGTCCCTGTCGCGCAAGACTCCGGCCAATTCTGGTCCTTTAGAGGTGAGGAGAAACACCAGTTGCTTGCCAAAGGCCAGCCGTTGTTCGATGACCATTCCCAAGTAAGTCCCCAGCGCGAACCCCAGCCCGAAGGCGACAGCATACACGGGCTGATTCATGTTCAGCAGGACCTTGGCGACGGCGCATATGTAGACGACTGCCTCGAAGAACCCGAGAACTGCGGCGAATGTGCGCCGGCCCTGGATGACCGAGACCATGCGGATGGTGTCCAAGGAAACGTCTGTGATCCGGGCCAGGACGATAAGGCAGAAAGTTATGATTACGGTAATGTTCATTTAGCAATTTGGATTTGTTCCAGTCATGGCATCGGCTATGCGCCCGGCCCTTTGCCACCGGGACAGGTGGTGCGCGGGCCAGGCGTCAATGGGCGTGACATCGGGTCCGGGATTGAATGTGCATCGGACGAGGTTTTTGAGATTCAGGATCGAGATGCCTCCCTGCGGCAACCGGAAATGGACCGCAGGCGCGGAGAACAACATGTGCAGCCTTGGAAGCCGTTCCGCTTCGAATGGCACCTTGATCTTAGCCGCCAGAAATATTCGATTGCCGCCGGTCATTTCTACTTCCACGAAGACCATGGCGAATTCGCCTGTCTGTTTCGGGCTTCGGCGTCGCTCCAGCCGCGCCGGGTCGTTCAGATGGCTTCGTTCTCGGAATTCGTCCTCGGACAACTCGACCACATCCAAGATGTCCGTGGGAGGTTTCCAGAGAGGTAGATCTTCGGCGATAAGGTCAACGCGATTGATCCGCGAAGCGACGAAGGTCGTCAGGGAGTAATCGCCGGCAATTGTAATGATGTCGCCGGTGAAGACTTTTGTGGACTGGATTCCCTTCAATATGCGAGCTGCCAAGGCCGGATTGTCCTGAACAAAAGTCTCGATCGAGCCTCCCAGGGTATGAATTAGAATTTTCATGTTGTGAGTTTCCATGGTCGTTCAGTTGAACAAGCCTCTGTCCATTCCTCCCGTAATGCGACGGAACGCTTGCAAGGTTCGCCAAGATTCTTGGCCCACATTCGCTACGACCGTGTTGGCGCTTGGGGCTCGGTTCTTGTTCATATTGTTGAATGCAATTCGCAAACAAGACCGCGTTACGCAGCTAACATGCCAACTATCTCCGAAAGGCAGAAGATGCTGAGGTTGACAGGCTTACGGCTTAGAACCGGCTTGCGGGCTGAGACTCGAAACTTCGAAGGTTCGAAAAACGGCATCGATCAGGCAAGGCGTGGCGAAGCGACCTCCGCAAGCCGGAGTTGAGCGTGCGTCATCTTCCAGCTCTCCAATGCGAAGGCGGCTATTAAGAGCAACAAATAAATTGGCGTTTAGCCGATCATCGTCCAGGGCACAGATAAATCCACGACCTGACAAGATGACCGCAGCGAGCGTTTCACTCGCGTCGGGAAATGGGCGCCTGCCTGCATTACACGAAGAATTGGATGAACGATTGTCTGTTTTTCGAGTGTTCGAAATTCCGAACCTCAGCCCACGAGTCGCTTCTAAGCCGTTACCGCTTGAAAGCCAGCCTGTTCTGCCTTGCCAGGGTAGTTGGCACGGCCTCTGCATACGTCGGCGTTGTATGCGAATCGAGCAGAGCAAAAAAGCAGATTGGCCAACCAGCCCAACCGGGTGCCCTTTGGCCGCGCGGAACCGAGTGCTAGAGGTCGCCTGTAAAATGTTTGCCGAGGCTGGTTTTCACGGAACACACTTTCGGGAGATCTCCAAGCGTGCCGGGACCAATGTGGCTGGGATCTGTTACCACTTCCAGAGCAAGGAGGGACTTTATCGGGCCGTGATGATGGAGGCTGGCCGGCGGCTTACCGATCGCGACGAGGACTTCCACGCGTCCTGTGCTCATTTGCCGCCTGAAAAGAGGCTCTTAAGGCTCACCGAGTTGCTCTTGCAACAACTCAGCGCCGAGCGCGCCTGGATTGCCAAGCTTCTGGCCAGGGAATTGATGGACCCAGCCTGCGGAGCGCACACGTATGTGGCATCCGGGTTGGAGCGGGATTTCGTCTTGCTCCAGGCGGTGATGAGAGATTTGCTCGGTGCCAAGGCCAATAGCGAAGCTATCCGGCTTCATGCGCTAAGTTTGATTGGTGAATGTGTTCTTTACTGTTTAGCAGGAGAGAACCCGCACCACCCCTTGATTCAGTTAGCCGCAGGTTTGCCAAATCGAGCGCATTTGGCCCGGTTTCTCACGGAGCGTTCGTTGGCGGTTCTTCAACGAGAACAAACCTTTAGTGGCAATTGCACATGAAAAATCGAAGACAGCTTATGATCTACAACATTAATTCAAGGCTCCGCTTGGCGAGAGTCGGATGCAAAGAGCTGACGTTGCTATGTGTGGCGTTGGCGCTCGTCGGATGCGGCAAGCCGGCGGCCAGACCGCCCGAGAAATCGTTGGTGCGCACCGCGGTAGTTAAAGCGATGGACAATGTCCGGTCCGACGATGAGGCTTCTTACCTGGCACTGGTGAAATTTGACCACGAAACGGACCTGAGTTTCAAAGTGGGGGGGATTCTTGTAAGCATCGGTCCTGAGCCCGGCACAGACTGGGATGAGGGGACTCCGGTGAAAGCCGGGATGGTCTTGGCCGAATTGAAGCAGGCGGATTTCACCAACGCTCTGGTCTCCGCCCGGGCTCACGCAGAACTGGCGGGCAAGACTCTCGAACGTTTCCGCAAGCTGCGCGCGACGGATGCCATTTCCCAGCAGGAACTCGATGTTACTGAAGCGGACTGGCAAACTGCCCAGGCCCAACTGGACCAGGCGGAGCAAAACCTTCGGGATTCGCGCCTGGTGGCGGCCAAGCATGGAGTAGTGCTGGCACGCTATGTTAATGCGGGGGTAACAGTGGCTCCCGGCCAGCGCGTGTTACGCTTTGCAGATACCAGCCTCATGTCCGTCGAGTTGGGCTTGCCGGATCGGTTGGTGGGGCAGCTCGCCCCAGGCAAGGAGGTGGAGGTGGAGGTGTCGGGGTTAGAGGGCCTGCCACCATTTCGAGGCCGCATTTCGGAGGTCGGAGTGGCAGCCAGCACCGAAGGCCGGTTGTTTCGCGTGGTGATCAAGGTGCCAAACCCGGACGGGCTGCTGCGCTCAGGTATGACGGCGCGCATCCACGTCGGCGACACCCCCGCAGTGACGCCGGGCACGGTCTGCGTTCCGCTCTCGGCGCTGGTGACCCTTGCTCCGGATGGCCGTTCGGAAGCGAGTGGCCAGACGCAGATAGGGGTCTTTGTCGTCCAGGATGGCAAGGCGGTGCAGCGCGCGGTCAAGACCGGCGATATTCTCAAAAGCTCGATTCTCATTACCAAAGGATTGCGAGCGGGCGAGCGGGTCGTCACTTCAGGAGCGAGTTTTCTGTATGACGGCGCTCCCATCGAACTCGCTACAGACGGTGTGGCCGCGAAGTAAGCCCTGAAAGGAGATACTTTCCAATGTCAAAACCAGTCGAAGATAAAGTTGAGTCCGGTGGTCTGGCGCAGTTTTTTGTCGAGCACCGGGAGGTGAGCTGGCTGGCGCTGATTGCTGTGCTGCTGTGGGGCGGCATAGCCTATACCAGACTCGGCCAGCAGGAGGACCCCACCATTCCGCAGCGCACGGCCATGCTGGTCACGCAGTTCCCGGGCGCCACGGCCTCGAAAGTGGAGGAGTTGGTGTCCAAACCCATCGAGCGCAAGATCAGCGAGCTTAAGTCCATCGAGGAGATCAAGACCACGTCCCGTCCCGGCATCTCCACGATGACGATCAAGCAAATTCCCGCCTCCACAGCCACCATTGACCAGGAGTGGGACAAAGTGCGGGCCAAAATTCAGGAGGTGCAGTTGCCCGAGGGCACGCGCACACCATGGCTGAACACGGATTTCGGCAATACCATCACGTTGCTGTTTGGATTGGTTAGCCCTCCGATCACCGATGCCGAGTGCGTCGCGCGCGCCAATCTGCTGCGCGAGCGCCTGGCCGATCTCCGAAAGGGCGCACCCTCCACGAACCATGCCGCCGTGGCGGCGTTCTTGCCATCCATGGATGAGAATTCCATGGAGGTGCTCCGCGGCCGGTTCGAAACAGCGGTTCGCGCAGCCGGTTTGGCCAAAGAAGTGAGAACGACTCAAGGCCATTCGTTCATCCTGGTTGACCTGGAAACTGCAGCCCGCAGGGGCGAGCTGGAGCGATTTCTCGCTGATTTCACCAGAAGGTTCTTCGGCACCGACCGTGAATTGTGGCACCCCGATTTCACTCAGCCGATTTTGCTGATGGGGGACGAGGACCCGCTGCCGCAAATTCGGGCGTCTGCTCCGCCGCGCTACAGCTATCGCACCCTTGAGTTGCTGGCGCGCGATTTTGAGGATGCGCTCAAGCAAGTGGAGAGCGTTGGCAAAGTGACCAAGGTCGCCATCGTGCAGGAAGCGGTGTACCTGCTCTTTTCGGATGCCAACCTGGCCGGCTACGGGCTGACGCCCGAGATGGTGGCGAGCTCGATTTCCGCGCGCAACGCGGTGATTCCCGGCGGCACCATGCGAACCGAGGGACGCAATTTCCCCGTGCAACTCTCCGGCGAATACAAAACCGAGAAGGACATGCTCGGCACGGTGGTGGGCATGGGCCGTGGCGGCGCGCCGGTGTATCTGCGCGACATTTTTGAGGTCCGCCGCATGTATGAGTCGCCTATCCCGTACAAGGTGGATGTCCTCGGGCGGACAGGCAACAACGGGTCGCTGGACACGCGCCGGGCGGTGATGGTCGCCGTCGAGATGCGGGATGGGGAAATCATTCGCTACTTCAACCGGGACGTGATGAAAGTGGCCAATGAGATGAAAGCCCGCATGCCCGAAGGCCTGGAGTTCCGGGTGCTCTCCGATCAACCCACTGCCGTCGAACATCGTATCCATCACTTCGTCCGCTGCTTTATCGAGGCGGTGGTGATTGTGATTATTGTGGGCTTGTTCCTGATGGATTGGCGGTCAGCGCTGGTGCTGGCTACGGCCGTTCCGCTGACCGTTGCCATGACGTTGGTGGGCATGCAACTGCTTCATATTCCCTTGCAACAGATCTCCATTGCCGCGCTCATCATCGCGCTGGGAATGCTGGTGGATGTGCCGGTGGTGGCTTCGGACGGCATCAACCGCGAACTGCATCTAGGGGAGCCGCGGTTGCGCGCGGCCTGGTTGGGCCCCTTGCACCTGCGGCACCCGATGGTGTTCGGGACGCTCATCAACATCTTCGCCTTCCTGCCGTTGCTGTTGCTCACCGGGGACAAGGGTGAGTTTATGAAGAGCCTGCCCATGGTGGTCACCCTGGCTCTGGCGGCTGCCTTCCTCGTCTCGGTCACCTTCACGCCGCTCATCAGCTACTATGTCCTGCGCGGACAGAAAGGGTTCGATGAGGGCGGAGAAGTAAGGTCGTTTTTCCTGTTCCGGTACGTGGACCAGGCGCTGGCCGCTGTTCTGCCGCACTACCGCGCCGCGCTCCAAGGCTCTCTCAAGCGCCCCTGGCTGGTCCTGAGCGTGGGCTATTCAGTGCTTGCCCTGAGCTGCCTCCTGGTTCCGTTCCTGGGCGACCAGTTCTTCCCTCCGGCAGAGCGCAACCAGTTGTTGGTGGATATTGAGTCGCCTTCCACCGACTCGTTAACCAGCCTGAGGGCAACGGTGGATCAAGCGGTGGCGTTGATCAAACGCCACGAGGAGGTCGTCAGCGCGGCGGTATTTACGGGCGGCACCGCCCCCCGCTTCTACTACAACGTTGAACCGAAGGAACCGGCTAACTATCTGGCTCAGATCCTCATTAACACGCGCCACGCGGACGACGTGGAACCCTTGCTCGTCAAATTGCGCCAGGAGCTGGACCAATCAGTTCCCGGCTTGCGCTGCGTGGTCAAACAGCTCGAACAGGGACCGCCGGTCAAGGAACCCATTCAAATCCGCCTCAGCGGCGAGAACCTTGATAAGCTGCGCCAATTGGCCGACCAGACCGCAGCCGAATTGCGCGCGGCGGGCGGCTACCATGTGTTCGATGACCTGGGTTTGCGCATGCCCAATATTGAAATCGCCATTGACCAGGACCGCGCCAATTCGCTGGGCTTGAACAATCAGCAAATCGGCGGGGTGGCCCAAGCCTCCTTTACTGGCTTGAAGCTGTCCGAATTGCGGGAGGGCGACCGGCTCATCCCGATTCTGGCGCGGGGCCGCATCGAGGACCGCAGCGAGGCGGAAAAGATTCGCGGCCTTTACGCGCCCACCCCGGACGGCAAAGCCGTTCCCTTTGAGAGTTTCTCGACCATCAAAGTCAAGCCCGAGTTTGTCACCATCCCACACTACAACCAGCTTCGCACCGTGACGGTCAAAGCCTACGCTCCGTTCGGGGAGCTGCCTTCTCAAATACTGGACCGGGCTCGACCAGGACTGGCCAAAATCCACTTGGAACCGGGTTATGAAATGAAGTTTGCAGGTGAGGACGAGGAGTTGCGCAAGAACCGAGCCGAAATGACACTGGTGATGGAGATGTCTCTGGCGCTCATTTGCATGACCATGGTCCTGCAATTCAAATCCGTCATCAAATCCGTGGTGGTCATGCTGACAGTGCCGCTCGGACTTATTGGCGCCTTGCTGGGGCTATGGGTAACTGGCTCGCCCCTGGGATTCATGGCGCTGCTGGCGATGGTCAGCCTGGCTGGCGTCATGGTCAGTCACATCATCGTGCTCAGCGACTTCATCGAGCATGCCCGCGCTCGAGGGCTTCCCTTGGAAGAGGCGCTGGTGCAGGCCGGCTTGGCGCGTCTGCGCCCGGTACTGGTAACGGTCCTCGCCACGGTCGGCGGACTCATCCCGCTCTTCCTCACCGGTGGCGCGCTTTGGCACCCGCTGACGGCGGTCCACATTTTTGGCCTGCTCCTTGCCACGGTGATGACCCTGCTGATGTTGCCGACGCTCTATTACGTCTTCTGCGCCAAGCTGAAATTTATCAAGTAACCACCACGTTATGCGCTCATCTCTTTTCAAACTGCCCTTTTGGTGCCTCGGCGTGCTGACCCTGGCCGGTTGCGCCGTTGGCCCGAACTACCAACGTCCCGCGGTGAATGCGCCGGCAGGTTTCCGCGACCCGTCCTCCGTAGCAGAACTGCGGAGGGTGGACGCCACCAATCATGTCTCCACCAACTCGTTCGCCGATCTTCCCTGGTGGGGGGTATTCAAAGACCCGGTGCTACAGGAGCTGGTGCGGACAGCGCTGACCAACAACTACGACCTTCGAATTACCCTTACCCGGATGGACCAGGCCCGCGCGCTCCAAGCTCAAGTGCGCTCCCAGTTCCTGCCCCAAGCCGGTTATGTGGGCGAAGCCAACCACGGCCGGAATGAGTATTTATCCCTGCCTACGCCGAATGGCGGTCAAACGACAGACAGCTATCTGGGCGGCTTTGAAGCGCTCTGGGAAATTGACCTCTGGGGCCGCGTCCGCCGGATGAATGAAGCCGCGCGCGCGAACTTCATGGCCTCGCAGGAGAACCGCCGAACCGTAATGATCTCGGTGGTCAGCGATGTCGCGAGCACCTACTTTGAGTTGCTGGAATTGGACGACCAGCTTGCAATCGCCAGACGCACGCGGGATTCCTACGAGCGGACTTACAAGCTCTTTGCCGACCGGCATGCCGCCGGCGTGGCTTCCAAGCTGGAGCTGTCGCGTGCCAAGTTGGCACTGGCCTCGGTTTCAGCCAACATCCCGGAAATTGAGCGCCAAATCGTTCTCAAGGAAAACGAATTCAACATGCTGTTGGGACTCAATCCCGGACCCGTCCCGCGAACTTCCACACTCCTTGCTCAGGAGCTGCCTCTGGAAATCCCGGTGGGCCTGCCCTCGACTCTGCTGGAGCGGCGCCCCGACCTTCGCGCAGTTGAGCAACAAGTGCGTGCGGCTAATGCAGGAATCGGCGTCGCCGTGGGAGACTTTTTTCCGCGCATCGGTTTGACGACATTTTACGGCGGCACCAGCACCGAGCTGGGCAACCTGACGTCATCAGGTGCAAACACCTGGTCCGCTGCGGCAAACGCTGTCGGCCCGTTGTTCACAGGAGGAAGGTTAACGGGGCACTACCGAGAGGCCAAAGCCGCATGGGAAGAAGCAAAGCTCCAGTACCAGGACACAGCTCTCGGGGCCTTCCGTGAGGTGTCCGACGCCCTTACGTCCCACCGCAAATTTGATGAGGAGCGCGCCCAGCAAGCTGAGGCAGTCAATGCGGGCCGCGACGCCGTGGCCGTAGCGACCGACCGCTACAAAGAAGGCAAGGCGAGCTATTACGAAGTTCTCGAGGCTCAACAGCAACTCTTTCCTGCGGAAAATGCATTATCGCAGATCGAAGCCGGGCGCCGGCTTGCGGTCGTTCAACTTTACAAAGCCTTGGGCGGTGGCTGGTCGCTGAAAGACTCCGAGTGGACTGGAATGAGCGCACAGGTATCATCCTCTCGAAATCCCGGCGCCACTGCACACTGATTTCGGCTTATGGAGCAAGAAAGCGAAAGTCGGTTTGATCCTAACTTCGCCGAGTAGACGTGGAACGCTTCAAACGTGACAACCTCATCTTGGACTTGGAAGCAGCCAACTGGAAAATCAAAGGACCGGATGGCGCGGCGGAACTCGGCCTCGTAGGTGAAACGCCGGCATTAAAGATGGCGGTATTGCTGAGCTGCTGCGTTCCAGGCGCAGCGGAGTGCCCGCCCTGCCGTGTAATGCGGCTACAGTTTTCGTGATACGCCTCTAAAACCGCCAGAAATCCACCCGCTTTGGTATCGGCAACCACCAGATAGCGAATGGAATCAAACACGCTGCTTTTTGCTGTGCGTTCCCAACGAGTTTTCGTGCTGCCCGCTTTTTAACAGAAGATGGAATCCATGACTAATTGCCATTTGCGTGTAAGATTGCTTCAGCGGATGCGCCGCAGCGCGTCCCTTCTCTTTATGACGCCGCCACCTGAACTCAAAGCATCGGTATTTACGGCAGCGGCGGACCGACAACGACGCGATAAAAGCGCGCTGAATTGGTCGCGGCGATGTCTTGCCAACTGAACGGCATCGCCGGTGAATTCGCCGTAAACACCATGCTCCATTGCGTCAGATTCGTGGAGGTCTGAATCGCGTAATCCGGCCCGCTCTGACCGGTGACTTGCAGCACAAATTGCCCATTGCTCCACCCAACCGACGACACCTGCGGCAACGACACCGGATTGACGGTGATCGTGAAATTATTTGTCGCGCTCAACGGCGGCGTGCCATTTTCCGAAACTTCCAGCGTGAAACTGTTTGTCGAGTTCGCCTGCGTGACGAGCGGGCGGAACGAAAACGCGCCGCTGTTGGTGTTGACCGTGGCATTGGTCGCGCCGGCCAACATCGCGAAGGTCAGCGTCAGCGTCTGCGGCTGTTGGTCGGAGTCCGTGGAGATGGCTGTGAAGGCCACGGTCTGGCCAACGTTCACGGTCTGGTTGGCGATGGGGACCAGGGTCGGCGTCGTGTTCCAGGCCACGGAATCGATGTAGCAGGCGCCTGACCAGGCGGCGCTTGTCGAAAACTGAATGCCAAGTTGCTGCAATGGCGTTACGGCGGTCGGCGGTACCGTCACGGTGATCGTGTTCCAAGCGTTGGCAGTCAGATTCCCATAACTGTCACTGGTCCATGCCCAGTTGTAGTCCTGCAGATATGGCTGGAGCTCCGTGATCTGACTGCCGCTCGGGATCCAGACATGGAAGGTAATCGTCGTGCCGGCGGTTACAGCCACGTTGCCCACAGACACGGACGATGTGCCCGCTGCCGTGCCGTCGAAGTTCACCGCCAGCGACTGCCTGCCCGCAAAGTGCTGCGCGGTTGAAGTCGCGACTCCAGCGATTGGACTGCCGCCTGCCGACCAACCCTGCGGGTCGGTTTCGAAGTTGAATTGCGCCGGGTCCGGGTTGACGCCGGGTGTCGTCGCGTGGGCCTCGGGTGAAAAACCTGTCGGCCCGGAGCTGTTGACGGCGGCCACCTGGTAGTAATAGGTTGTGCCGCTATTGAGACCGGTATCGGTATAGGACGTGCCGGTTATGCCGGTGACGACCGGATTGGTGCTCTCGTAGCCGGATTCCGCTGCCCGGTAGAGATTGTAGCTGGTAGCTCCGCTGCCGGCAATCCAGGACAAGGTTACCTGGCCATTGCCGGCCGTCGCGGTGAGGCCGGACGCAGCGTAGGGGGCGCCGTTCGGAGGCGGAGGCGCGGTTCCACCAGTCAACGCAGTAACATCTTGCGGGTCATCGACCGCGCCCGTGGTCCAATCGAATGGACTACCAGGGGTGCTCCAATAAAATGGACTAAGTCCGTGGGCTCGAGCGGATTCTGCAACGTACTTATTCCAATAGTGCGCGGAAGCACTATTATAGGTTGCCTCCGTTCCTGTAAGGAACGACTTCCCCGCAGCCTGGAATTCGCCCACCATTACAGGGATGCCACGACTGGCGTACTGGTCGGCCAGTTGTTGGAATCCCGAGTCTATGGCGCCCTCTTCGGGCGGGGTGGCGTTGCGAGTTGGGTCTCCAGAATAATAGTAAGACGGCCCCCAGAAGTAATACATTATGCCCCACGATGCATCGCTGGTCAGCTGCGTGAACTGAAAAGGGGTGTAGCAATGATATTCGACCATCAGATGATTGGGGGTTGAGTCCGTCGGCAGGGTATTCAACCACGTTACGTCCCCGCCGCCTTGTAGCACCAGCCAGCGATTGGTGTTATAGCTGCCGACGCCGCGAACCGCGTTGACGAAAGTCTGGTAGTAAACCATCAATGTGGCCATCTCTGCGGGACTGCTCACGTTTGGTTCGTTGGCTGCGGCAAAGAGCAGGTGGTTGTCATAACCGGAAAACGCGGTTGCGATCTGTGTCCAGTAGGAGTTCATTTTCGCGTTGATGGTTGGATTGACCGTTGTCCCAATGTTGTTTTCCAGCCAGCCGTCGTCCCAGTGATCGTTGATTACGACATACATTCCCGCAGCGATGGCCCAGCCAACCACCTTTTGGACTTGCGCCATATAAGTGGGACTGATTTGGCAGTTTGTCTGGTTGGCGTTAGAGTCCCAAGCGCACGGGATGCGAAGGGTGTTGAACCCGGCGTTGGCGGCAGCGTTGATGAGCGCCTGGGTTGGCAGAGGTCCCCAGCAGCCTGGGCCACACGGCGGCTCCAGCGTATTTCCGAGGTTCCACCCATAGGTTGGATTCGGCAGCGGCGTGGCGACCCTGCCCAAGCTAAAGTTTGTGAACGTGGCGGTGTTTAGCGCCGAATTGTTGTGAGCGGTCACATCGAACCCAGCCATGACGGTGTTATTCAACGGAATCAACTGGCTGCCAACCCGCACCCAGTTGTTGCCATCCGTGCTGTAATAGCCGCTGAAGTTCGTGCCGGAGCGGACCAATCTCAGCCAAACCGGCGCGGTTACGCCGAGCTGCACGCTGAAAGAACTCAATCCTCCGGCTGTGCTCCGCCACTGAAAACTGACTCCCTGTCCTGCCGTGGCAACAATGCTCACATTGGCCGAACCCGCCGTGCTGTCGTTGCGAAGCATCAGTCCGGCCTTCGACCAGCCGGAACCCGGATCGCTGTTCTGCAACCCCGTCACGAGCACAGTCATCGCGCCGTCGCCAGTAAAATTGGTGCTGGCAAAATTGAACTGGTCGGCGGCACCCCAAATGTCCGCGCCGCCGCCGGTGACGGTCCACAAGCCGTTGGTATAGGTGGCCGAGCCGGCCAAACCCGGCGATCCAATGTCCGCGTCGCTCCATCCCGGCGGCAAAGCCGCCCAAGCCGTTCCGGCCATCGGCAGAAGCATCGAAACCAGGCAAAAAAATTTCGTGAGTTTATGGGGATTACGAAACTTCCACCGGCGGTTTTCAATTCCAAATGATGACATTGTAGTGCAATGTACTACAACTCAACAAATCTACCCAGTCGTCAGTTTTATCGACAGCGGTCGCTCCGCTAGCACTCCGTCAGTCGCCATTCCCGCCCGCCGGCAAGACCAAGATTTCGGCGGCACTGGTCCAGCCGTTCGCATTGATCTCCCGCAAGGCCGTCAAGCGGAAAAACCGGGCGTTGACCGGAGCAAAGGTGACTTCCTGGAGAGACGGGTTGTTCCGAATGTTGGCGAACTTGCCCGATGCAACGTTGGTCGTCCAGTTGGCACCATCAGTGCTCGTTTCAAAGTGGTAACTTTCGACGGTGCCGTTGGGGTTTCCGTCTTGCCGCGGGTGATAAGTAAACCCGGCAATCCGGTGTGATGTGCCCATGTATGGGGATGACAGGCAATCCAGAACGGCAGATTAGATAGACGTCAAGTGTGATGCCATAATAGTTACATCCAAAGTTACAACATCCACCCCTGTCAAACGTGTGGTTGGTGTCTGAATTACCTACACAACAGAAAGTTTCTGCGGCGGGACTCGATATGCAAGTTCTAGTCCCTATGATGACTCAATGTGGTTCCATTGGGCGGGTCTGCGGTTGCGCACTGGCGTGTCCCACCGATTTGGCGAACGCGGATCACGGCGCGATTTCCTGTTGCCACGGGAACACCCGCACCATGATTTTCGATGGCTGGGAAGGCACGGGCGCCGCAAATTCGAAATCCAGGATGGCATAATGAAAGGCCGTTTCTGACTGGCCGACGTTAACGAAAGTGGTTTTCCCCAGAAGGGCGTGCCAGGTGCCGTCTAAAAGGCTATCGTGATCGTGGCCGCACAAGGCCCGACTCATTCCCACAACGCCAAGTTTTTCCGTAATTTGGAAGGCTTATTCATGAATCGGCCGGGTGTGCCTTGATTTTGTGTGAGTTTATTTTGGCTTTTGCGGGTCCAATGCCCACCGGCGTGAGCGGGGAACAAAAAGCGCATCAATGGTCTGTGGCTGGCGCGCCTGCTGAACTTGCAGTTGCGCGCGCCATGCCTTTTCGGCAACCAGGAGCAGCGCGCCCACATGGGGATGAACGTGAATTTCGTGGCGCGCCAACTGGTCGGCGCGACGCCGGCCGTGTTCGGCCTTCGCGGCGGCGAGACGATCCGCCGTTTTCGTCTTGGCGTTCTCATTCGAACTTCGTTTCGCGCGGGCCGTCAATTCCTGTTCATAGTTCTCGAAATAGTCATCAATACGTTCCAGTTCGCGGCGCAGGCTGTTTTCCTGCCGGGCGCGCACTCGGTCCACTTCGCCAGCCACTTCGTTTTCAAGAGCCAGTTGAAGCAGTTCGCGCCATCGCTCCGGATTGAGCGCCGGCCAGATGATCTCAGCGGTGGATTCGGCAGTTTCCTGGTGGAAGCCTATATCTCGGGCAAGGGTTTCGTCGGATTCTCCGCCGGGCAGTGATATCGCCAGGCGATGCAAAGACCAATGCTGGTCCATGGCCTGGATTTCGCAACGAGCAACGGCGATCAGTGAAAAGTGAAAGTCAGCCTTGAACGGCGCGGCCAACTGCCAGCGCGAGGTGTTGGCAAACTGGGATCGCCACAGTTTTTCGACTACTGCGGCGTCAGGCGGGCGCGAAGCTGCGTTATCCGCCAGAACGAAGCGTTCGAGCGCCAAAGGCATCGGTCGCAATGCCTCGGCCAACTGAAAGGTGAGGGGACAGCCAGGAAACACTTCGCGGGCGGCGTCGCGGGCTGACGTGGTGTCGGCCGGCGTGAAATGCAACTCAACTTCGTGGAGCGCCCCTTGGGGATTCCAGAGTGTGGCGGCGCGGCCTTCGGCGACGACTTCCAAACGGTCGTGCCAGGTGCGCTCACATAACGCGCCGAGCGCGGACAAGCCTTCTTCGTAGAATTCCAGCAACTGGCCGGGATCGTGAGTGGCGCGGTTCAGTTTCATGGCATGAACCGGTCAATAAAGGTCCGATGGGTCATAATGATTCGTAGTCCTTCGCGAAAAGGGTTGCGTCGAGTTGCTTCACTTCGCCATAGGCGTCGCGCGCGGCGGCCAGTTCGTCGCCCAGTCCAGCCATCGCTTCCGCCACGCGGCCTTCACTTTCCCGCCAGCGCCGGAAGACTTCTTCGGCGAACTCATCGCTGCCGAAGCGTTCGCCCAGCACCAAACCGGTTTCGCC
>JBEKDI010000059.1:0-34968 GCA_050014435.1 Verrucomicrobiota bacterium
TTGGCCAACTACAAGCGGCTCCGAGAGCTGACCGAAAAATGGGTGGGCTTATCCCTCCGTCTGGCCAAAGAAAAACGCCAAAGGACCGCGTAACGTATCGGAGAACGTTTCACTCCTCAGATCAATAGTCTTCTTGAGTTTCGTGCCAGGTTCCCCAGCACCGTTTTTCTAAAGGGCAACCACGACGTGGCTCTGCAAACGTATGTGGAGAGTGGCGATTTTGCGGCCTATGCGCAGCTCGGAGGAATTGCGACCATTCGTTCCTATTGCGGCAAAGTTTATGGTGACGTCCACGCCGCTCTCGTCAAGTGTATTCCAAGTGCGCATCACGAGTTTCTCGCCGATCTTGCCCCTTATTTAGAAACCGACGAATACCTTTTTTCCCATGCTGGGTACTCCCCGGCTGAACCTCTGGATCGGTCGGTCAGTTCAATGGTCTTGCATAGTCATCAAACGCTCTTTATGGGAGAAACGCCGCTTCCGAAGGTCGCGGTGTGCGGGCACTATTTTCAACGAACCCATCTACCAATCATGGCGGACCACATCATTTGCCTCGACACGGGATGTGGCATCTTGGGCGGACCCTTGACAGCTGCTTTTCTTCCGGAACGGTGTTTATGGCAGGTATCTCCGCAGCTTGGCCTAGAATCGATCTGAGAGACCGCATGTTTGATTCGCAAGCGCAATCTACATGATCGGGTAGCCTCTGTCAGAGAATGAGAGTGGGGCAAGGAACGTCCTGAGAAGTAAACTCGATGCTGACATGCGTCGCGCCAATGCGCTCCAGCCGTTTGGCGATCACTTGGCTGGCCAATTCAGGCCTGTTGCAATCCTGGCTGAGGTGTCCGAGGTAAAGCTGCCGCAACCCGGCTGGCATGATTTGCTCGAGCAGGGCGGCGGCGTCATCGTTGGAAAGATGGCCGTGCCGGCCCATGATGCGCTGCTTCAAACTCCAAGGCCGCCGCAGATCGTCCTGCAACATCTTTATATCATGATTGGTTTCCAGAAGAAGGACGTTGGCCGACCGGATGCGCTCGATGACCAGTTTCGTCACATGGCCAAGGTCGGTGAGAAAGCCGATGTTGCCGGCGCAAGTGCGCAGCAGAAAACCGACGGGGTCGCAAGCGTCGTGCGGAATCGGAAAGGTGTCGATGGTGACGTCGCCAATTGTAAAGGAATCGCCGGTGGCGAAGAGGCGGGCGTCAATCCGGATGTGCAATTGATCCTCGATGGCTTCGCGGGTCAGGCGGTTGCAATAAACGGGGACTTGCAATTTTGAGGCCAATACCGTTAGACCCGATGTGTGATCGGAATGTTCGTGTGTGATGAGGATGCCGTGGACGTTTTCCGGGACGCGGGCGATGGTGGCCAGGCGCTTGCGGATCTGGCGTCCGCTGAAGCCGGCGTCGATCAAAAGGCGTGTTTCCGGCGTTTCCAGATACGCGCAATTACCATCCGAACCGCTGCCCAAAATCGTCAGTTGCACCGCCACGCGCTGACCTTAGAAGGGTTGGCGGTGGCGGGCAATCCTTTTCTGATTTTTTGAATTCCCTCTTGAGCTAGGGCGATTTGAGGTTAGAATCTCCGCGATGGCTCAGGGACTACATTTGTCACAGCGCATGTCGCTTTCGCAGGTGCTGGCGCCGCAGTTGCAACAGTCGCTGGCGCTGCTGCAGGCGCCGACGCTGGAGTTGAAGGCGCTGGTGGAGCAGGAGTTGCAACAGAACCCCCTGCTGGAAGAGGTGCCAACGGCCGAAGTGGAGCTGAACGAGAAGGTCAAAAACGACGAGGCGGACGACGGGGCCATCGCAGCGGCCGACTTGGCCGAACCGCCCGCCGATACGAAATTTGATCCAGCCACGGAAAAACCAAGCAACGCGCCCGTCGATGATTTTCAGGCGGAGTTTGAGAAGTTGACGCAAATGGACCAGGAATGGCGGGACCATTTTGCGCAGACAAACCTTCCGAATCGGCAGGGACCGGAAGCGGAAGAGCGGCGGCAGTTCATGTTTGACTCCCTGGTGGCCGGCACCTCGCTGCAGGAGCATCTCCTAGAGCAGATGCGCTTTTCAGACATGACCGAGGAAGAGAAGCCGACGGCGGAGATGATCATCGGCAACATAGACGACCACGGGTTTCTCAAGGCCACAGTGGAGGAGCTTGCGTTTTCGACCAACCTGCAGCCGGAGAAAATCCTGGCGGTCCTGAAGATCATCCAGACTTTTCATCCCCCCGGGGTGGCGGCTCGCGACATGCGCGAATGCCTGCTTTTGCAATTGGAGCGGGGAGGGCGGGAGAAGACCCTCGAATACCGAATAGTGCGCGACTACATGGAAGCGCTGAAAAAGCGCAAGATGCCGGAAATGGCCCGCGGCTTGGGGGTAACCGTCGATCAGATCCAAACCGCGGTGGAGCGGATTGCCCGCCTGGAGCCGCGCCCGGGCCGCGAATTTCTGCCGGATGACGACCGTTATATTTCGCCGGAGGTTTTCGTGCAGAAGATCGGGGACGATTACGTCGTTACAACCAACAACGAGCAGATTCCCCACCTGCGCATCAGCAACACCTACAAGGACATCATGGCGAAGGCCGACGCCCCGGCCGAGGCGCGGGAATACATCCGGGAAAAGATCCGGGCGGGGAAATTTCTGATCAAGAGTTTGCAGCAACGACAGCAAACGATCCTGAACATTGGCAACGAGATCGTCAAACGGCAGCGCGAGTTCATGGAGAAAGGCGTGGCCTTTCTCAGACCGATGACCATGGTGCAAGTGGCCGAAGTGGTGGGAGTGCATGAGACGACTGTCAGCCGGGCCGTTTCCAACAAATACATTGACACGCCGCAGGGGATTTTCGAAATGAAGTACTTCTTCACGTCGGGCATTCAAACGGACAGCGGCAACGGGGTTTCCAACACCAGCGTCAAAGACATGGTGTCGGAGATGTTCAACAATGAGAACTCGAGCAAGCCCCTCTCAGACCAGGAAATCGTCAAGATGCTCAAGGACAAGGGCATTGTCATTGCTCGGCGCACGGTGGCGAAGTACCGCGCGGAACTGAACATTCTTCCCTCCAACCTGCGCAAGGTTTATTGACGCCCGGCGGATTCGGCGGGATCTTTTGGGGGCTTCAAAGCTGCTTTTGTTTCGGCCAGGAGTTCATCCAGTTTTGGCTTCAGTTCGTCCTTCTCCGAGCGAAGCATCCGATCGATGAAGAGAATTCCGTTGAGATGATCCAATTCGTGCTGGATGGCGCGGGACAGCAGGCCGCCGCAGCGGAACTCGATCCGTTCCCACTTTTCGTTCATGGCCTGGACGTCCGCCAGTTCGGGGCGGGCGATGTCGGCGAAAAGTTCAGGGAAGCTCAGGCAGCCTTCCGGACCGGGCACGCTGTCGCCGATGGGTGTGACTTCCGGGTTAATCAGGACCAGGGGCATGGCCGCGTTGACGTCCTCGTCCTTGCCGGCGCGCCGCAAGGTCGAAGGCCGGTCCGTCACGCCGCGCACGTCCAGCACTGTCAACTGCAAAGCACGCCCGACCTGCTGCGCGGCCAGGCCCACGCCCCTGGCGGCGGTGACCGTCTCCAGCATGTCGGCGATGAGTTGCTTGATGCCGGCGTCGATCTTTTCCACGCGGGCGCCCTTCTGGCGCAGGACCGGATGGCCGTATTTGACGATTTCCAGAATCATGCCCGCTGATAAGCCACGGCGGGATCGGTCATCATGCCCGCGATTTGTTCGATGGAGGGGCTGTGGCCAGTGCGGACATAATAGCCGCTGGCGGTCACGCCGGTCATGAGGCTCATCCTGTTGTCCAGCCCGAGCAATTTCCCAAGGCAGAAACCGGAGTTAAAATGATCGCCCGCGCCGGTCGTGATCAACGGCTTGGCCACATACGGTCCATCCACCAGATCGGCCTTGCCGGCGCTGACGGCCAGAGCGCAGGTCACGGGATGGATGACGAGCGTGCCGATGTTCAATTTCGCCGCCACTGCGGTGCCCAATTCCGCCAGGCTTTCAGGGTGGTCCGTTTTGGGGCGGAGTCCATAGACCTCGCCGATTTCGTGGGCTTCCTTCTCGTTCAAGCCGAGGATGACATTGAAATACTGTTCAAATTGGCCGATCAACTCCAAGGCATGCAGGATGTCGTGGCGGGTTCTTTTCTCCGGGTCGGCCAGGTCGAAAAACAAAACGCGCCGGCGGCCTTTCATGGCGGGGCAGACTTCGCACAACAGAGCCGCCCACAAATCGCTCATGTAAGGCAGCATCGTCCAATTGACGAATCCGACGAGATCATCCCCGCCAAACTTCGCGGCGAACTTTTCCCGGCCGAAGCGGGATTTGATGTTCTCCCAGGTCATTTGCTTGAGCGAGGCATGTTTGCCGATCATGATTTTGCCATCCTCGAATTCCAGCGCGTCGGTCGTGCCCGGATCAGCGATGCTATGCACCTCGGCGTGTTTGGCAAAATCCTGGAAGACAGGGTGAAGATTGGGGTACCCCAGCAGACCCAAATACGTCACCTTTAACCCGAGACTGGCGAGGGCGTTGGCCATGATGGGGCCGTTGCCGCCCAATTTGATCATCTGGCTGACCAATTCGAGGTTGGTGCTTTTGCCGGCGGCTGCGGAAAGGCGCTCCGCCAGTTTGGCGATGGTGGGCAGGCGCGAATAGATTTCCGCGCTTTCGCGCTTATCGACGGTGTGCAAAATTTCGTCCACAAAGCCATCCAGGCCGACGAATGCGCTCAAGGTGTTTGCCCGTCCGGCATTGGCCAGCAGGGAAGAGGCGGTTTGCGCGCGAAGTTCAGATATTTTCATCATAATGATTTCCAACGGATGTTAGCGCCGTCAAAGCGATTCAGAGGGCACCCCGGCGACAATCAGAATGCGCTCCAAGTCCGCATCACTGAAGAATTGAATCTCGATGGCGCCCTTGCCCTTTTGATAGCGCACCGTGACTTTGGTCCCAAAACGTTCCTGCAGCTTGTCGCGCAGGCTGCTGAGATGCGCATCCTGGGTAAGGGGAGCGGCCGCGGTTTTTTTGTCGGTTTTGCCGCCGGCCTTGCTTTGCAGGAAGGAAACCAGTTCCTCCGTCTGCCGCACATTGAGGGATTTTTTTAAAACGCGCTCCGCCGCGAGCTTTTGTTCCTCGGCGTTGGTCAGGCCGAGCAGGGCCTTGGCATGGCCGACCGAGAGCCGGCCTTCGCGCACGCGGGTTTGCAATTCCA
Source organism: Verrucomicrobiota bacterium (assembly GCA_050014435.1). Classification (GTDB taxonomy): domain Bacteria; phylum Verrucomicrobiota; class Verrucomicrobiia; order Limisphaerales; family Palsa-1400; genus DASRLE01. Next base: position 5,229 of record JBEKDI010000059.1, read on the forward strand.
AGGGAAGCTTTAAAAGACGCAGGGCATTGGCCACGACGACGCGGCTGCGGCCGACTTTGGCCGACGCTTCTTCCTGGGTCAATTGGAATTGGCCGATCAACTGGGCGTAACCCTGGGCCTCTTCAATGGCGTTGAGATTTTCACGTTGCAGGTTTTCGATGAGGGCCAGTTCCAATACCGCGCGGTCATCCGCCTGCCGCACGATGACGGGCACCTCTGAGAGACCGAGCATTTGCGCCGCGCGCCAGCGTCTTTCCCCGGCGATCAATTCAAAATTGCCGCCCACGGCCCGCACGATCAGGGGTTGGACGATGCCTTGTTCCCGGATGGAATCGGCCAGCTCCAACAGGGATTCAGGCGCAAAATCTTTGCGCGGTTGGAAAGCACAGGGACGGACCCTTGCGACCGGCACGCGCTGCACGCGTTCCTGGGCATCGCTCGCGGCGGCAGGAGCAGAGACTTGCAAAGAATTTTCACCCGGCCTGGAGGCGGTGCCAGCACCGCCCATCAACGCGCCCAGTCCCCGCCCTAATACAGGTTTTGCCATAACACTGAAAATAAAGGCAAAAGGACAAAGGGAAAAGGCTTTTCTTGGATCGCGGATCAACCCAGGGCCATGGCGGCGCTGGAGATTTCGAGCAGTTCCTTGGTGATGTTGGCCTGGCGCAATTTGTTGTACTCGAGCGTCAGGTCTTTGATGAATTGCTGGGCGTTGTCGGTCGCGTTCTTCATCGCCACCATGCGCGCGCTGTGTTCGCTAGCCTTGGATTCCAAGAGAATCTGGTAAATCTCAAAATTCAAACTGTGTGGCAGTAATGCGCCCAAAACCTGGTCCTGGTCCGGCTCGAAAAGAAACTCCCCCGGGGTACTTTGCGGGGCGGGATGTCCGGCGTCCTGGCCGATGCCCGCCCTGACGTGCTTGATTTCGCTGATGGGCAGGAGCTGGCGGATTTCGGGCTTTTGCACCAGGGTCGAGACGAAGTTGGTAAACAGAATATCGACCTGGTCAACTTCGCCTTTGATGTAAATATCACGGGCAAATTTGGAGATGGCCCGCGCTTCGGCAAAGGCAGGCGTGTCTTTGTAGGTGAATTCAGCGATGAGCTTGCGCTTGGTGCGGGCGATGAATTGCGACGCCTTGCGCCCTGCCGTGATGAAGGCGGTGTCCATGGGCAGCTTGGCGACTTCGCGCATCAGGCTGCTGTTGAGGCCGCCGCAAAGGCCCTTGTCAGTGCTGACCACAATAACGCAGCGGTTTCGGATGTCGCGCTTTTCCAGGAGGGGCTGGCTGAAGTCTTTGCTGCTGGACACCAGCGCGGAAAGGACCTCATTCATCAAACTGGCATAGGGGCGACCGGCCAGGGCGGCCATCTGCGCCTTGCGCATTTTGGACGCGGCCACCATCTGCATCGCCTTGGTGATTTGGGCGGTGTTCTTGACCGATTTGATGCGGCGGCGAATGTCGCGTGTGCTGGGCATGTGCGCTATTTATTGCTATTTATATGTTTGCTTGAATTCGGCCACGGCGGCTTTGAGATCGGCGATCAACGGGTCGCTGAGGGCCTTTTCATTGCGGATTTTTTCCATCAACGCAGTTTTGCGGCTGGCCAGGTAATCCGAGAGCTTGAATTGGAAGTCCTTGATCTTTTCGACGGCGACATCGTCCATGAAGCCGTTCTGCACGGTCCAGAGGGACGCCACCTGCACTTCCACCGGCATGGGATTGTATTGGGGCTGCTTGAAAACTTCGACGATGCGCTTGCCGCGTTCCAGTTGGGCCTGGGTCTTGGCGTCGAGGTCGGAACCGAACTGGGCAAAGGCGGCCAGCTCGCGGAATTGGGCCAGGTCAAGCTTGACGCGGCCGGCGACTTGTTTCATGGCCTTGATTTGCGCGGCGGATCCGACGCGGGAGACGGAAAGGCCGACGGAAATGGCGGGGCGGATGCCCTGGTAAAACAAATCGGTTTCGAGATAGATTTGGCCATCGGTGATTGAAATGACGTTGGTGGGGATGTAAGCGGAAACATCGCCTGCCTGGGTTTCGATGATGGGCAGGCCGGTGAGGGAGCCGTTGCCATATTTTTCGCTGACGCGCGCGGAACGTTCGAGCAAACGGCTGTGCAAATAGAAAACATCACCGGGATAGGCTTCGCGGCCGGAAGGACGCTTCAAGACCAGGGAGACCTGGCGATAAGCGACGGCATGTTTCGAGAGATCGTCGTAGATAATCAAAGCATCCATGCCGTTATCCATGAACCACTCGCCCATGGCGCAACCAGCGAAGGGCGCCAGGTATTGATTGGTGGCGGAATCCGAGGCGCTGGCATCGACGATGATGGTGTAGGGCATGGCGCCGGCCTCTTCCAAAACGGCCATGACGCGGGCGACGTTGGATTGTTTTTGGCCAATGGCAACGTAGATGCAATAAAGCGGGCGATAGGCGGTGTTTTTGGCCTCTTCGGCGGCCTTATTCAGGCGCGCCTGGCTGATGATGGTGTCAATGCCGATGGTGGTCTTTCCGGTGGAACGGTCGCCAATGATTAACTCACGCTGTCCGCGCCCGATGGGAATCATGGCATCGACGGCCATGATGCCGGTCTGGACGGGCTGGCTGACGGATTGACGCCTGATGATGCCGGGCGCGATTTTTTCGACGGGATAAAAGGTGTCGGTATTGATGGGGCCTTTGCCGTCAACTGGCTGGCCGAGGGCGTTGACGACGCGGCCCAAAAGGGCCTTGCCCACGGGCACCTGGAGCAGCTTGCCAGTGGTGCGGACCTGCTGGCCCTCGGAAATCCCGGTGTAATCGCCCAGGATGATCGCTCCGACGTCCGTTTCCTCGAGGTTCAAGGCCAGGCCGATGACGCCGTTGCCGAAGTCAAGCATCTCGTTGAGCATGGCATCGGAAAGGCCCTCGATCTTGGCGACGCCGTCGCCGATTTCGCGGACGGTGCCGATGTTTTGTTTGGTGACAGCGGTTTTAATGCCGGCAATTTGGGCTTCAATATCTTGCAACAATGTACTCATGTGATTAGGGAGACTTCAAAAACGTTCCTGCAAAGCGGCGAGGCGGCCCTGCACGCTGCCTTCATAAACATCGCCGCCGACTTGGACGCGCACGCCGCCGAGCAGGGCCGGGTTGACGGCAAAAATAAAATTCAGGCCGGCGCCATATTTCCGGCTCAAGTCGGCCTGCATCCGGGATTGGAATTGCGGAGCGAGAGGCTCGGCGCTTTCCACCCGGGCGGTGCGGCGGGCTGTTTCCAGCCGGACCAGGCGAACAAATTGGGTAAGGAGAGCCAGATAGCTGCGGGGCTTGTCCTGGCTGACGGCCTGCACCGCCTGCCGGACGCGATTGTCGTCCAGCACGGCATTGGCCATGCAGGCGCGGAACAATTGTCGCGCGTCGCGTCGGGCTTGTTTGGTGATTCTCATCCGGGGCGGTGACGGGAGGCGTTAAGCAGCCAGTTGGCGGCGGGTTTCCTCAGCCAGACGCTGTTGGTCTTCCGGCGTCAGCACTTTGCCGATGACCTGGTTGGCCGTCTGGACAACGAGCGTGCCGACTTCGCGGCGCAACTCTGTCAACATGCGGCTGCGTTCGATGGCGGCGGCTTCGCGCGCCTTGGCGATGATCTGCTCGGCTTGGGCGATGGCCTTTTGCGTTTCCTGTTCCTGGACGCGCGCGGCTGCGGCCCGGGCTTCCTCGATCAGTTTTGTTGCCTGGGTGTTGGCCTTGTCCAGGGTTTCCTGGCGCATGGCCTCAGTGCGGGCCAGCTCCTGCTTGATTTTATCGGCGTTGTCCAAGCCTTCGGCGATGCGCTGGCGGCGGTCGGCCAGGACGTCAAGAATGGGTTTGTAGGCAAACTTGTAGAGGCAGAAGGCCACAATGCAAAAGCTGATGACCTGGGCGATAAAATGCGGCCAGTCCAGGCCGAAGGTCTTGGCAGTGTCGGTGGCGTTTTTTGCCAAGTCGCTGCCGAGGCTGGCGAAGAGAATCATGTGCGTCATAAATTGTGAGAAAGGCTGGCGCGGAGCCGTTGCTCCGCGCCAATTTAACAATTAGTGTCCCCCAAGGAAGAGGGCGTAGAAGACAATGGCTTCCGCGAAAGCCATGCCAATCAAGCCAATCGTCATGATTTTACCGAACGCGCCGGGGTTGCGCCCGACCGCTTCGGAAGCTTTCATGCCGACCAGACCCACGCCAACCGCCGATCCCAAGCCGGCCAAACCGACCTGAATGCTGCCACCCATTTCCGCCAATATAGGCATTGCCATAATGACCTTTCTTTACTTGTTTCTGTTATGTCCGTCGACCCCCGCAATTGAATACGGTCCGGCCGCCGAAATTTAAAAATTCTAATGCCGCTCTTTCGCGTGCGCTTCGTCGTCGTGCATGCAGATGACGGCGGTAAAGCCGGCGGTCAAGAGCATAAACACGATCGCTTGGACAAAACCTACCAGCAGTTCCATGAAATAAAACGGAATCGGGATGATGACGCTGCACAAGGCCCTGGCCCAAGCCGGGTGCCGGATTAAGTGCGACATGGCCTCCATCAGGTTCTCGCCGGCGAACATATTGCCGAAAAGACGGAAACTGAGGGAGATGGGACGGAACGCGATGGACACGACCTCGATCACGCCGACGGCAAAGAAGACGACGATCATGGCGTATTTCATAAACCCATGGTTATCTCCCTGGGGGCCAAAGATGTGGAGGAGAAAGCCCCAGACGCCATTGGCTTGCAGCGCCCAAATGAGCCAGAGCAGCATGAAAATGCACGCCATGGCGAAGGTCATGTTCAAGTCGGCGTTGCCGCCGCGGAGCCACGGACGGGTCACCTCGAAACCGTGCTCCGTCTGCACGCCCCAACCGATGGTGCCCACACCGGGCACGAGCCCGAACCAATTGGTGACGCAAATGAAAATGAAGATGGTGGCGAAGAACCAAAAAGTCTTTTGAATCAGGCTGGTTCCGACAATCTCCTCCAGGAAATCATGCAGGCCTTCCACCAAAAACTCCCAAACATTCTGCGCGCCGTCCGGCACGTCCTTCATGGTTCTCGTGGCATAGCGGGCGAAGACAATGATGCCCAGAGCCACGATCCAAGTGACGAGCATGGAATTGGTCACGGGGAACGGGCCAATGTGGAAGACGGTTGAGGCGCTTGTCGGCAGACCGGCGGACTCGGGTTCGGGCGCCGGTTGCGCCAATGTGGGGACGCTTGGAGCAGCGGAGCTTGCCGGTTGGGCTTGCAGCCCGGCCAACGACAATCCAGCCAAAACCATCAACAAAACTGTAATTTTTATCAGCCGCACGGATTTAACCATTGTTTCAAGCGAACACTGTATTCGCTTGTCCTTCAATATTTGCATTCGACGAAACGAGGGGGAAGTTGCCTCACGGGGCGGCAGTTCACAAGCGTTTTTTTGGAAAACTTCGCAGTCCACCAATCTATTCGGCAATATTAACCACGGACGGACACATGCGCTGGAGAGAGTGCGCGGAAGTTAGCACTTTGCAATCAAATCCCGGTATTGCGTCAGAAGGTCATCCAGGCCGATGGTGGCAAGATACTGCTCTGATTGGGCGAAGTAACGCACGGCGGCGGCTTTGTTGCCCAAAGCCGCATTGCTGATAGCGAGACAGCCTTGCGTAGTTCGAATGGAACCTTCGAAAATATACGGCCGCGGCAAAGCGCGCTTTTGGAAACCGGCCAGCGCTTCGAGCATTTCCTTGTCCATCGCCTTATAATCTTTTTCCCGAAACGCGATCATGCCGCGAACAACATGCAGGTGGAGGCGTGCCAGTTCGGAAAGTTGCGCGGTTTCCGCTTGCGCAAGCAACGGGCGGGCTTCTTCCGGTCGATTGAAGCGCCGGACGAGATAGATACCCAGGTCGATGCAGGCCGTTGACTTGTCGGTTGCTTCCTGAAGTGCCTGGCGATGGCATGCAAGTGCTTTGTCATATTGTTTCGCCACGGCGTAGATGTTTGCGAGCAACCCAAAGTAAAGTCCCTTGGGCATGTCTGCTTTTTCCGCGGCGTTGCGAAAATACGCAACAGCATCATCGACTTTGCCGAGTCCGGCTAGCGCCAAAGCCCGATAACGAACCATGCTGGAATCGCCAATTACGATGTTTGTGGAACGCTGGGAATCCTGAAGTTTGTTCAGGCAGTCAAGAACTTCATCCCATCGCTGCCAGGTCCTGGCCGAATGCATTTTCTTGAAGAGGCGCTTTGTCCTGCGAAAACACACATGGAAGACCGGATAAAGCAACAACAACGCCCCGAGAATAATACCCGAGACAATGATTCCCGAGGTTTGACGATGATCGATCGACCAGGCCAGCAAGGCGCCCATCGCGAGGATGGGGGCAAATTCGTCGCGGATGGATTTCAAGTATCTGTTCCAAAATCCCGGGGCAGTTCCTTGGTAAAATGCCAGTTCTTCTTGTGGTGTGAATTCGGGATGAACTTTCGGTTTTTTAGATGCACGGATGTCTCGTTTAACGAAATCGTGACTTTCCGAAGTGTGCTGGTGAAGATCAGACCAGCCCCGCGCCTCGAGAGCTTTTCGGGCATCAGCGGCCGATTCAGCGGTGACCCGTTCAACCGCCTCCTGACCTGTGCCTGTTTTGCCGCTCCAAAGAAAAGTTGGCATGACGAAAGGGTAATGACAGGCAGGCTGTTGCAGTCAAGCCAAAGGAGAATCCGCTCAATCCTCCACCGGCACGACGAGGCTATCCATGATGTAGTCCTTGCGCTCGGGGGTGTTCTTACCCATGTAAAATCCCAGTATCCCGGCGGCGTCCAGTTTGGGGGCGTATTCCACCTGGCTTAAGCGCATCTGCGGGCCGATGAATTGTTTGAATTCGCCGGGTGAAATTTCGCCCAGGCCCTTGAAACGCGTGATTTCACAGGTCGTGCCGAGTTTCGCCGCCGCCGCGTCGCGCTCCGCCTCGCTGTAACAATAAATGGTCTCCTCCTTGTTGCGCGTCCGGAAAAGCGGCGTCTCCAAAACGTAGAGATGTCCGTCATGGACCAGATGCTCGAAGAAACGGAAAAAATAGGTGATGAGGAGATTGCGAATGTGCAGGCCGTCAACGTCGGCGTCGGTGGCCAGGATGACCTTCTCGTAACGCAGGTTTTCCAGGTTGTCCTCAATGTCGAGGCTGCGCATGAGGTTGTACATTTCGTCGTTTTTATAGACGATGTCGCGTTGGAGGTCCCAGACGTTGAGCGGCTTGCCTTTGAGGACGAAGATGGCCTGGGTATTGACATCGCGGCAACTGACAATCGAACCGGCCGCCGACTGCCCTTCGGTGAGAAAAATCATGGAGCCTTTGCCCCGGCCCTTGGCCTTGTCAAAATGAAGTTTGCAATCCTTGAGCTGTGGAATGCGGATGGTGATGGCCTTGGCCCGTTCCCGGGCGAGCTTTTTGACTTCCTGCAATTCCTTGCGCAATTGCTGGGTGTCCTGGACCTTGGCGATGATTTTATCCGCCACCTCCTTGTTGCGGTTGAAAAAATGCAGCAACTCCTCGCGCACGGTGTTGACCAATTCGCCGCGGATTTCGGTGTTGCCCAGCTTGTTCTTGGTCTGGGACTCGAAGACCGGGTCCTTGAGTCGAAGCGAGACCGCGCCGATCATGCACTCGCGCACGTCGTCGCCTTCAAACTTGGCGCGGGCAAATTCGTTGACGGCCTTGAGTAGCCCCTCGCGAAAGGCGCTGAGATGCGTCCCGCCGTCCGTGGTGTACTGTCCGTTGACGAACGAGAAAAAAGTTTCCCCATAGCGGCTGTTGGTATGGGTGAAACAAAACTCCAGCGTTTTGCTGGAATAATGCAGCGGGCTGTAAATCGGCTCGGAATTGTCGGTGCGCAAATCTTCCAGGACGAGGTCGAGCAGGCCGTTGCGCGAGACGAAGGTTTGCCCGTTGTAGGTGAGTTTCAGACCGGCGTTGAGATAGCTGTAATGGCGCAGCCGCCACTCCACCAATTCGGGCCGGTAAGCGCTGTTTTTGAAGATGGCGGGATCGGGCACAAAGCGGACGAAAGTGCCGTCCGGCTCGCCGGGGGCCTTGCCGCTTTTCTCGCCCTTTAACTTCCCCAATTTAAAACCGGCCTCGACAAATTCGCCCTCCCGATGGCTGCGCACCAGGAATTCCCTGGAAAGGGCGTTGACGGCCTTGGTGCCGACGCCGTTGAGGCCGACGCTGAATTGGAAAACGTCATCGTTATACTTGGCCCCGGTGTTGATTTTTGAGACGCAATCCACGACTTTGCCCAGCGGAATGCCGCGCCCGAAATCGCGCACGGTGACGGCGGTGTCTTCGATGCTGATTTGCACCTCCTTGCCGTAGCCCATGATGAATTCGTCGATGGCATTATCGACGACCTCCTTGAGAAGGATGTAGCAGCCGTCGTCGGGATTCGAGCCGTCGCCGATTCTCCCGATGTACATGCCGGTGCGCAGGCGGATGTGTTCGAGGGAGGAAAGCGTTTTGATTTTGCTTTCGTCGTAAACGTGCTTTTTGTTCTCAGACATAATGGGGAAGTATGAAGTATGAATTAAGAATTAAGAAGTATGAATAATTCCAGGGCGGTTTTTCCGATTTCTTAATTCTTAACTGCGACTTGTTCTTCTTCCACCCCTTTGAATTCGACGCCAAGTTCCTGGCTGAGCCATTGACTGAAGGCTTGGGCCTTTTCCTCGCTCCAACCCAGAGTGATTAATCTTATGGGCTGGGATTCCATACCCGATTCGACGCGCCTCAAGGCCGGAAGATAGGTAAAACGCGTGCCACTGGGGCCTTTGTTCTGGCGCCGTTGCATGGAAACGCCGGAAATCTCGCGGTGGGAGAGGGTGAGGGGCTTGCGGCGTCCGGCGGTTTGCGGGAGCGTGACAGTCTGGGCGGTTTGGTCGATGCGCAAATCATAAATGCCGGTCCGGTTTCTGGCCGTCCGCCACAGGGCCACCGCCATCCCCACCGCCAGGACGATGCCCCAGACCCACTCCATCGCCGGCAATGTCGGCTCAAATCCGCACGCGATCACGACAGGAAAAGCGGCAATAAACGCAGTAGCGGCGCTGCCATAACAACCGGCCGCGATCGCCGGGGTTTCCGCCAGCGAAACACGGGTCTCTCCCGGTTCCCTGAGAATACGCAGGCCGCCAGCCGGGCGGACGCGGAATTTCTCCCGCATCCGCGCAACGATTGCGCTCCACAGGGTGGAGGTTAAAACGTTCAATGGCAGCGCAAAAAGGAGGAGCAACAAGTCGCACCCATCGATGCCCGGTTCCAGCACGGCGTCGGCGGGATTCTTCGGGTTGTAATAAACGGTTTGGAAGGACCATCGGGGATGTTCAACGACGGTCGCACCCCACTCCAAAGTCGCGTTGTGATCGTCATAACGGTAGCGATGGCCGGTGTAATCGACCCCGTTGACGGTGTAGTTGTATTCGATTTCAATTCCGCGGCGGCTCATTTCACTGCGCCCGAGTTGGCTCTGAACAATTCTGCATCGAGTAGTGGAAAAGCGCAGAGCCAGGTGCTGGCGCACCGTTGTCTCGATCAAGGCAAAGGTGCCCGCGACGATCAAACCAGTCCAGCAGGTCAGCAGGAGCAGCGGATAGATTAAACCGGACTTGCGCATGACCGCCATTGTGCAATGAATTCGTTTCCTGACAAAGGTGAAAAATCTGGCGGCTTGTCAACCCGGCGGCTTGGGCTTTAAATGGCAGCCGATTTATGAAAATGAAGAAGTCCAGATCCAGCAAACACCAACCAAACCCACGCGCCTTTTCCAGCATCGTTCTGGATGGTCCCGAACGGGCCGCCAGCCGCGCCATGCTCTATCCCGTCGGCTTCAAAAAGGAAGATTTCAAGAAGCCGATCATCGGCATCGCCTCCACCTGGAGCATGGTCACGCCATGCAACGCGCATATCGACCAATTGGCCCGCGAAGCCGAGGCGGGCGCCAATCGCGCCGGCGGCAAGGCCATTATTTTCAACACCATCACCGTTTCGGACGGCATTTCGATGGGGTCGGAGGGGATGAAGTATTCGCTGGTGTCGCGTGAGGTGATCGCCGATTCGATTGAAACGGTGGTGGGCTGCGAAGGGATGGATGGTTTTGTGGCCATTGGCGGCTGCGACAAAAACATGCCCGGTTCGCTCATCGCGATGGCGCGTTTGAACCGGCCGGCGGTGTTTGTTTATGGGGGCACAATCTTGCCCGGATGCATCACCGGAGATTCGCGCAAGCTCGATATCGTTTCGGTTTTTGAGGCAGTGGGAGCGCATGCCGCAGGCAAGATCAACGACGCTCAATTGCAGAAGGTCGAAGCCTGCGCCATTCCTGGACCTGGCTCTTGCGGCGGGATGTACACGGCCAACACCATGGCCAGCGCCATCGAAGCGCTGGGCATGAGCCTGCCCAACAGCTCCGCCCAAAATGCCATTTCCAAGGCGAAGAAGGAGGATTGCCAGCGCGCCGGCGCGGCCGTCATGGCCATGCTCCAAAGCGGCTTGCGTCCGCTCGACATCATGACCCGCCGCGCTTTTGAGAACGCCATTACGGTGGTGATCGCGCTGTGCGGTTCGACAAACGCCGTTTTGCACCTGCTTGCCATCGCCAACGCCGCCGGGGTCAAGCTGGCCCTGGACGACTTCACCAAGATAGGCAAACACGTGCCGGTGCTGGCCGACTTGAAGCCAAGCGGGAGGCACCTGATGTCGGAATTGGTGGCCATTGGCGGCATCCAGCCGTTGATGAAGATGCTGCTGGACGCGGGACTGCTGCACGGAGATTGCGTAACGGTCACGGGCAAAACCCTGGCCGAAAACCTGGCCCATGTGCAGCCTTATCCGCGTTTCCAGGAGATTATCCGGCCTTTGGACAATCCGATCAAAAAGAGCAGCCACTTGGTGGTTCTTTACGGAAACCTGGCCCCAGGCGGGGCCGTGGCCAAGATCACCGGCATGGAAGGGACGCATTTTGAAGGGACGGCGCGCGTCTATGATTCGGAAGAGCAAGCTTTGCAACGAATCCTCGATGGCACGATCAAGAAGGGGGACGTGATCGTGATCCGTTACGAGGGGCCGAAGGGCGGACCCGGAATGCGGGAAATGCTGGCGCCGACCAGTGCGATCTCGGGCAAGGGCCTGGGCAAGGAAGTCGCCTTAATCACCGACGGGCGGTTTTCCGGCGGCACACATGGATTTGTAGTCGGGCATATCACGCCGGAGGCGTATGTGGGAGGCCCGCTGGCGCTGGTCAAAAACGGCGACAAGATCGTGATCGATGCGGAACGGAGCCAGATCAACCTGGGAATTTCAGCCCGGGAAATGCAGGCGCGCCGCAAGTCTTGGAAACCGATCAAACCGCGCTACACGAGGGGCGTCCTGGCCAAGTACGCCCATGTGGTGACGCAGGCATCCTTCGGGGCGGTGACGGACCAGAATCTCAAGTTGGACTAAAACAGCGTATTTAAAAAGTAGGAGATGACGTAACGGCTCCTACGGAAACGAATCGTTTTTTAACGGTCTGCTAATCAATTAGCGACTTGTTGGGGAGCGCGACCGTCTCGGTCGCTTCCGTCGGCGTTCCGCCGGCGGAATCTGGACCGGCCAACCTTTTTAGTGTGTCCCCAACCATATTGCTAATGATTGAGAGTGCGCAAATAAACGCATTTAATGCTTGATTTTGGGCCTCCGCCTCCGCATCATGCAAAGTTAACACCGGATGACTGAGCATCATCACACGAAATCCAACAAGGGCGGCAGGATACGCAACTTGGGCCGGATACGGGCGGATGCGGCATTCTGTACGCTCAAACCCATTAACAGCCCCTGCGCGACACGCCCATGAACACGCCAACCCCAACCGCCTCCCATAAACAACCCATAATCATTTCTGCCGTATTTCGAGCCTCCTTGATTGCGCTTGCGGCAGTTGTTCTGACAGCGCAACAAGTCCGCTCCCAGAATTCGGTCGGCGACATGAGCGATTGGGATGGCGTGGGCCAAATAACCGGATTTGACATAAATGGCACAGGGGGTGACTCAACCATTGGCCAGACATTCCAAATTAACGACGCAAGCGCCCTCGTCAGCAGCATCAGCGTCCCCGTGGTGGATGCCGACACCCTTGGCACAGCAGAGTTCCAAATCGGGGTGGCGGCGTGGAGTGGATCGCAAGCCACAGGGACTTTGCTTTATTTAAGCGGTGTTATGTCTGAATCAAGCACCAGCTTTCAACAACCCTTCACAGTGGCGCCAAACAACCTGGTACTGAACCAAAACCAGGAGTACGTTCTTTTTGTCACCGCCAATGGCGTTGTGGATTCCTACCCGCCTTTTAATGGGTCAGTTGGCTATGTGCCCGTGAGCGATTATGCCGGCGGAGACGCTTTTTACGTGACTGGTTACCAACTGGGCATCAACGCTCTCTTCACCCAAACCTGGAGCGACGCGAACACCGATATTGCCTTTGATGTTGATTACCAAGCGGTGCCTGAGCCAGGCATCTGCGCTCTTCTCTGTTCCGGCAGCCTGGCATTCTCGTTCCGCAAACGCGCCTGGCTCCGGCATAAATAGTTGCCGGGCCTCCGAGTGTGGTTGGACAGGCTCAAGGGGGGCGCAAATCAATTTCTGTCAGCGCCGCAGGCGCGAACCTGCCGCACTGTGAAATCCCCACATCGGGATTCGCCAGTCCCCTCGCCCCGCGAAGCGGGGAAAGGGTGGCCGCGGGCCGGGAGAGGGGATCAATCCATCATTTCATTGTCAATTGTTAATTGTCTATTTTCCTCCATCAGCTTTTCCGGCCGCGTTCCTGGTGGGGGAAGACTCCGTGGCGCCCTCTGTTTCGGCCTGGTCCTGCCCTCTGTCCCTTCGCTTCCGACGCCTGTCTTCTCGATAGCGATTCCCATGGTTCGCCCTCTTGAAATCAGTTATGCAGACTCGCCAGTGACAGGCGGCCAGGCAATCGAGGAGCCTTCATTGTCGGCGCGATCAAGCGGAAGGCGGGTCGAAACAGTCCAATCTTCGATAAAATTGAAACCGTCGCCGTATTCAATAACTCCGGAACGAGGATCGAGGAGTCGCTATTTGATCATGATTTGGGTCTTCGGCAGCATTTGCGGCACAATGCGGCTCATCTGCCTCCAGATTGAACTTTCCCGCTTGAGAAATGCAGCCAAACTTGCGGGGCCAGGTCTTCAGAAACTGCCGCGGGAAATTCAGTTGGGGTTGGGTGCCACGATTCCAGCAATGATCTCCTTATGCCGTTCTGGCAGCCCCGCGCATTTGAGGACCTTTGCCGCAACTGGATTGGGGTTCGCCGGGGACAGGCGAGGGGTCAAACCAGATATATGCCTGATTCTGCGCTTGGCACCGTGAGCAGAGGGGTCCCCATAGTTTGGTTCGTTCTTGGATAACCTCTGAATCATTTATCGCCAGCGTGCCGCGACCCGACTGAGACCCGAAACATGTTCCTGGCTTCTTTTCAAAATCTTTCAGAGCTTCAGTCTTCAGCATTCCTGCAAAGAATGGGTCAAAAAATCGCACTTAATCGCACCATTTTGAAACATTTTTTTATTCGAAACAATCGTAAGAACCGTAGTATCCGAATCAAACCAGTTCTCTGGCGGCCAAAGTGTATGCAAATATCTACACAGGAACCACTTACAAAACAACCAATGGTTGAACCAGTCATACTACTCAAAGCGACTCAAAGTGAGTTTATTTCCATGCGGCTGGATGCTGGGAACGTAAAGAATCCCGACAGAAGGTTGGCGCGGGTCTTGGTGTATTCAGAACCTCAGCCTTCTGCCTTCAGCCTTCCTTCATAGGGGGTTGCAAAACGGGACCTTATCCGTTAGGCTTTCCGGTGTGCCATTGGGGCGAGTTTTGCATGATTCACACTTTACTGAGCGGAATATACATAACGGCCGGGGTCGTTTTTTTGTTTGGCGCGGCCATTTTTGTGCACGAATTCGGCCACTTCTGGGTCGCCCGGCGCTGCGGTCTGAAGGTCGAGGGATTTGCCATTGGTTTCGGACCCAAGATGTTTTCGTGGACCCGGGACGGAATCGAATATTCCGTCCGGTGGATTCCGGCGGGGGGCTTTGTCAAGCTGCCCCAGATGGTCACTTCCTCCGCCATCGAAGGAGAGGCGAAAGAGGACAGCATTCCCCCTGCGCCGCCGTTTTCCAAGATTCTGGTGGCGGTGGCAGGTCCGGCCATGAACGTCCTGTTCGCCTTCTTCGTCGCTGCGGTGATCTATTATGTCGGGCTGCCGGTCTTGGTGAATCCTTCAATTATTGGCAACGTCGATCCCTCATCGCCTGAAGGTAAAATGGGCATCCGCAGAGGCGACCGCATCGTTGCTGTCGATGGCAAACCGGTCAACTCCTGGGAGGAGGTCACCATCTCCACCGCTGTCGCCCTGACCAATACCCTGCCTGTCGCCATTCGGCACGAGGACAGGCTGGGAGGGCCATGCAGGACCAACATCTACATGTTGAAGGCCGAAGCCAATGATTTGCTGGGGCTTAAAATCTTCAACTTGGATTCGCTCGACCATCTGGTCGTCAAGGAAGTCATGCCCGGCCAGCCGGCGGAAGCGGCGAAGATCAAAGTGGATGACGAGGTGGTCGGTTTCGCCGGAGTTCCCGTCAGCAGCCAGCAGCAGTTCATCAGTTTGATCCAAAAACGCGGCGGCCAGCCGACGCCCATCATCGTCAAGCGCAACGACAAGCTCCTGACTCTTCAAGTGACGCCGGTGACGGATCTTTCCTCAAAGCACAGCCGCGTCGGGATCATGTTTTCGCTCGGCAAGGATGTTTATGTCGTTGAACATCCGACGCCGTGGGCCTTGGTGAAGGAGGTGCTGGACGAAATGGACAAGACCATCATGGCCTTGGTGCATTCCCGCCAAAGCGGCGTGAAAGCGAGCGATTTGAGCGGGCCGGTGGGAATTCTTGGCGCCCTGGCGGTGCAGTTTAACACCGATTACCGCTTGGCCTTGCGTTTTCTGGTCCTGCTCAACATTAATCTGGCCATATTGAACATGCTCCCGATTCCCGTTCTGGACGGCGGGCATATCATGATGGCCCTCATCGAGCGGGTACATCGCAAGCCGTTGGGCGTGCGCTTTGTCGAATACACCACCACGGCTTTTGCCGTTTTGCTCATTTCTTTCATGCTCTACGTCACTTGGTACGACATTAAACGGCTGCCCCTGTTCCGCATGATGCTGAGCCGGGAAACCCAGATCGAGCAGCCTGAAAAACCCGCTTCGCCGGCAACCACGGCGCAAACCCCGCCATAAAACATGCGCTTTTGTAGTTCCCCGTTTCTTTATTCCCGCCGGCCGACCCGTGAAGTGGTCGTGGGCGATCCGGCCCGCGGCGGAGTCATCATTGGCGGCGATCATCCTGTGGTGAAACAGTCCATGATCACTTGCGACACCATGGACACCGCGCTTTCTGTCAAACAATCGCTGGACCTGGTGGCGGTGGGCTGCCAACTCGTCCGCATCACTGCCCCCACGGTCAAAGACGCGGCCAACCTCAAAAACATTGTCGGCGAACTGCGCGCCCGCGGCTGCCATACGCCGATTGTGGCCGATATTCATTTCAAACCCGACGCCGCCATGGAAGCGGCCCAGTGGGTTGAAATGGTGCGGGTCAATCCGGGCAATTACGCTGACAAGAAGAAATTTGCCGTGCGCGAATACAGCGGCCAGGAATACGACGCCGAACTGGCCCGCCTCGAAGAGCAATTCGCCCCCTTGGTCAAACTGTGCAAGCAATTGGGCCGCGCGATGCGCATCGGAGCCAATCACGGCTCCCTCAGCGACCGCATCATGAACCGTTACGGCGACACGCCGCTCGGCATGGTGGAGAGCGCCCTGGAGTTTGCCCGCATCGCCCGCCGCCTCGATTTCCACAATTTCAAATTCTCCATGAAATCGAGCAACCCCAAGGTGATGATCGAGTGCTACCGGTTGCTCGTCGCCCGCTTGGACGAGTTGGGCCCGGACTGGAATTATCCCATCCACTTAGGCGTGACAGAAGCCGGCGAAGGCGAAGATGGCCGCATCAAAAGCGCCATCGGCATCGGCTCTCTGCTCTGTGACGGCTTGGGTGACACCATCCGGGTCTCGCTCACCGAGGATTCCCCAAATGAGATCGCGGTTTGCACCGATTTGCTCGCGCAAATTCCCGCGCTCGTCACCCCATCAGGCGCTTCTTCCCTTGCGGAGATGGAGTGGCCGTTCGATCCATTTGCCTTCCAGCGCCGGCCCACTCCCCAAATCGCCCTCGATGATTCGTGTCAGTGCGGCGGCGAGCAAACCATACGCGTGGTGGTGACTCGCGCGACCTGGGAAAAGGTGTCCCCCAAAATCCGTCCGCGGGACGACGTCCGTCCCGAGGCGATTTACGAAGATCTGAACGTGTGCGAGGTCGATCCGACAAAGGATTTTGCGATCAATTGCGACACGCAACTTGTGACGGTCAAGGACGGCATCCCGCTAACGGCCATCGCCGCCTTTCGCCTGCTCTCCGCCAAATTGAAGCACTTGGGCCGAAATAACCCCATCCTGCTCAAAGACTGCCTGCATTTTGAACCGGTTCCGCTGGAACCGAAGATCGCCCTGTTGCGCGCCTCAGTCGTCGTCGGTTCGTTGTTGGCCGACGGCATTGGCGACGCCATCCTGATTCGCGGCGAGTCAGGCGCGGGACAGAGCCTGCGGCTGGCCTTCAATATTTTGCAGGCGGCGGGATGCCGAAGTTTCAAGACCGATTATGTGGCATGCCCGTCATGCGGCCGGACACTGTTCAACCTGCAAACCATCACGGCCCGCATCAAGGAGCGCACCCAGCATTTGAAGGGCGTAAAAATTGCCATCATGGGCTGTATCGTCAATGGCCCGGGGGAAATGGCTGACGCGGATTTCGGCTACGTCGGCGGCGCGCCGAACAAGATTAATCTTTACGTTGGCAAAACCCCTGTGAAATTCAACATCCCGGAAGTGGAAGCCGTGGACCGCCTGGTAGATCTGATTCGTGAGCACAACAAGTGGGTTGATCCTGAACCGGCCGCCGCGCCTCTCCCGGTGATGCAAAGCTCCTGATCGGCCTCGAAGAGGACTTTATCTTGACGGGCGCCGGGCAATGACCTTGGCGGGGACCGGCTGTCTGCGGGAGCACAAGCTCATTCCGGCCAGGGCAAATCCGAACAGCAGAATGGTGCTTCCCGCGTCCGGGGCGGAGGCGGGGCCTGCCGCATAAATGCCCGTATTGTCGTACTCATCCAGTTCAGCATCGCCGTTCTGAAATTCGATGCTGCTTCCGGCCAACATGGCATTGGCCCTCGGTCCGTCGGCGAGTAGCGGTCCCGCATCGAAATACCACACATCCCCGCCCAACGTCCATTGCAGGTCCATTTCTGTGATTTTACTCGAATTCCAAGCGAACTGGCCAGTCAGCACAGCATCGCTGCTGTCGAACGTCTCAGGACTAATCACTATAGACCCAAATCCGTAGTTTACTGTGACCGGATAAGTAGCGAATGGGCCGAAGCCAGCCGGGTCTTGCGCATACACTGAAACAATGTCGTTAAGATTGCCATCTGAAGAAGCTGGCGAATTCAGGGTGATCATCGCGGTGAAACCGCCTGTTCCAGTCCAATCGTAAGTTGTCTCTTGGGCGCGAACGGATGAAATGACGAGGAACACGAGACTGAAAGAGAAGGCGATTCTTTTCATACGGACCGGACTTTCAAAAAATTAATGTTCAACCTCATTCTAAATAAGCAGCTCTCATACCAGCCCTTCACCGCAAAGCCAGTGTGCGAGTGCAAATGTTTTATAGCAAATGACTTATAAATGTTCCATGAAATTGCCTCGAAAAGTCGGAATCCATTGGAATGCAAAGGATTTCGACAAATGCTGTGAAGGACCGACCTTGATTGGCCGAGGAGCACCATCCGAAGTCATTGAAGGAAAGTCGCTTAGACGTGATGGGTCAAAGGATTGCTCGATGTAAAGAATTTCGACGGGATTTACCCGAACGCGTGTTGCTCTGGGATCCGTCATCGAGCCTTCAAGATTTCCCACCATTGACTGCGACACTTGCCTGACCGGAAAGGCTTGCGGTTACGCCCAATCTGTCAGTAGAAAAGGGCGTGATTGGTCAAAGAAAACTCCGTCTCGGCATCCTTGGCTCTGGCAAAGGGTCCAATGCCGCGGCCATCGCGGACGCTTGCGCCTCGGGAGAAATCCCTGGCGAGATCGCCGTGATCCTGAGCGATGTGGCAGAGGCCGGCATTTTGCAGCGGGCGCGGGCGCGCGGTCTGGAGGCGCGGTTCATCCCGCCCGGCCAGTTCCGCGCCAAGCTAGACGAACCGGCGGAAGCAGCTTTCTGCGAGGCTCTGCAAGCGGCAGGGGTGGAGTTGGTGGTGTTGGCTGGGTTCATGCGCATCTTGCGGGGCGAGTTCCTGCGGGTTTTTGCCAATCGGGTGGTGAACATCCATCCCGCGTTGCTGCCGGCCTTTCCGGGATTGGAAGCGTGGAAGCAGGCCCTGGATTACGGAGTAAAAGTTACGGGTGTCACCGTGCATTTTGTTGACCAGGGCATCGACACTGGTTCGATCATCGCCCAGGAAACTGTGCCGGTGTTGCCGGGCGACTCCCCGGATTCGCTCCATGCGCGCATCCAGGATATCGAGCGAAAGATCTATCCGGCAGTCATCGCCGCTCTGGCCCGCGGAGAAATCCGCGCGCACGGCCGGCAGACCGTGTGGACGAGAGTGTGAAAACCAAAAAGAAAAAGTTGGCTTTGCCGCGCCAACAGTGGAACATCCCCCACGTCACGCGCGTGTAAAAGCCGGATAAAGAATACTCCCGCGCCAAACAAGACCGCTTGCTCTATGCAGAATAAACAGATTTTAAAGTTGGGATTGCCCAAAGGCAGTTTGCAAGAAGCGGCCCTGGCCAAAATGGCCAAGGCCGGCTACAACATCAAGGTCAGCAGCCGTTCCTATGCGCCCTACGTGGACGATGAACAGTTGCTTATCCGTCTCATACGCGCCCAAGAAATCAGCCGCTACGTCGAGTTGGGCTACTTGGATTGCGGCCTGACCGGCCACGATTGGATCGTCGAAAATGGCTCAAAAGTCCACGAGGTCGGCGAATTCCAATTCAGCAAAGTCAGCAGCCAGCCAGCCCGGTGGGTCCTGGCGGTGCCCGAATATTCCTCAATTCACTCGCCCAAGGATTTGGAAGGCAAGCGCATTGCCACGGAAGTCGTCAATATCACACAAAGTTATCTCAAACAGCACGGCGTCAAAGCCGATGTCGAGTTTTCGTGGGGTGCGACGGAAGTCAAGGCCCATGAGCTGGTTGATGCCATCGTCGAAATCACTGAGACCGGTTCCTCCTTGCGCGCCAACAATCTGCGCATCGTCGATACGCTGCTGGTTTCGACTCCCCGATTGATCGTCAATGAGACCGCTTGGAAAGACGAATGGAAACGGCAAAAAGTTGAAACGCTTGCTCTCCTGCTCCGGGGCGCGCTCGAGGCCGAGAGCAAGGTGGGCCTGAAAATGAACCTTCAACAGAAGGATTTGGAATCTCTCCTGCGGACCCTTCCCGCCTTGCGCAATCCAACCATTTCCAACCTGAGCCTGCCGGGCTGGGTTGCAGTTGAAACCATCATTGACGAAAAGGTGGTTCGTGAGTTAATTCCCCTGCTCAAAGCCGCCGGGGCTGAAGGAATTATTGAATATCCGTTGAATAAAGTGGTATATTAACGACGCGGTTGAACAAGTATTATGGGATCACTAAAAAAACGCCGAAAAAGCAAAATTAACAAACATAAAAGGCGCAAGAAGCTGCGTGCCAACCGGCACAAGAAGCGAACCTGGCAGAAGTAGCCTGGTGGTGCCTTTTGGGATTCACGGGTTGCCCGGCGCAGTCCGCTGCCAAGCGGACGGTGGCTCCTTGTGGCGGTTTCTGATCGAATGAAGGCATATCATCCAATCTTGGTTTTGGTCATGGCTTTGGCTGGCGCGATGTTGCCGGGTTGCGCCACTCCCACCCGGCACGCGGTGGCCGTCGAGCGCGCGCCGGCGGCGAGCCAGGGAGGTGAAGACACCAACGATGATCTCCTGGCGGACGGTCCGGCGACCCGCATGGACGGCGGCAATCCGGCTGCCTTGGCGCATTACGCCGCCGGGATCAGTTATGAGTGGAACGATGCGGACGAAGAGGCTGTCAAACAGTTCAACGCCGCCGCCTTGGCTGATCCAAGCAACGAAGATTTGGTCATCAAGGTGGCGCAGCGTTTTCTTAAAAACAACCAGCTTGACAAGGCCATCACCGTCCTGGCCAAGTCCGCCCGCCGGCGCGACGCCTCGGCCCAGCTCCTGAGCTGCCTGGCGCGCGCGGATCTCCAGGCCGGAAAGACCGGGCAAGCCCTGACCGCAAGCCGTCGGGCCATCCGGTGCGAACCCGATGCCTTGGACGGCTACGAGTGCCGGGTCGAAATTCTTCTGCACAAGAACCGGCAGGGCCAGGCCCTTCGCACACTCAATCTCGCGGCAAAATCCATCCGGCCCGATCCGTCCGCGCTCGTTTCCTTGGCCGGCCTTTACTCCGCCTATCTTCAGGCGCGGCCCAAGGATGCCGCCACGAAAACAAACCTCATGGCCCTGCTGGAGCGGGTGGCCGGAATGCGCTTTTCCTCGACGCTCCTTTGGCAAAGCTTGGCGGATACCTACAGCCGGATAGATCAACCGATGAAGGCCGCCGCGATTTATGAAAAGCTTCTGTCCGAAGCCACGGATTCGTCGCTCAGGCGCGAAGTGCTGCACGAGAAGCTTGCATTGCTCTATTTCCAGGCGGCGGACCAAACCAATGCCACCAAACAGTTTGAAGCCATCGTGCGCGACAATCCCACCCGCTTCCCGCGGGCCTGGTTTTTTCTGGGTGAACTCGCCTTCGCAGACAATAAACTAGCCGAGGCCCTGGATGATTATGAGAATGCCATCCACTGGGACCCTGGCATTGAGGAGGCCTGGTACAAACTGGCCCTCGTTCAGATCGCTTTGCACCGCACGACGGAAGCCTTCAGGAGCCTCGACGCGGCCCGGGCCAGGTTTCCCAAATCATTTCTGGGCGAGTTTTACAGCGGCGTCGCCTCGTTGGATGTCAAGAATTACGCCGAGGCTATCCGCCATCTTACCACCGCCGAGGTTATCGCGCTGGCCAGCGATGCCGGCCTGCTTGATTACCGCTTTTATTTCCAGTTCGGCGCGGCGTGCGAGCGCAATCAGGAATATAAGCGGGCCGAGGAATATCTGCAAAAGTGCATCAATCTCAGCCCTGATTACAGCGAAGCTCTCAACTACCTGGGATACATGCTGGCCGACCGCGGCGAACAACTGCCCCGCGCCCGCGCGCTGATCGAAAAAGCCATCCGGCTGGATCCCAAAAACGGCGCCTATCTTGACAGCCTCGGGTGGGTGTTGTTCAAGCAAAAGCAGCCGCAACAGGCCCTGCCCTGGCTGCTCAAAGCGGTGGAGCTTTCCCCGGAGCCGGACGCCACCGTGCTCGACCACTTGGGGGAAACCTATAGGGCCCTGCGCCAGCCCGCCAAGGCCATCGAAGCCTGGAAGAAATCGCTTTCCATCGAATCCAACCCGGATGTCAGGAAGAAGCTGGACCTCTATTCGGGCGGCGCCTGACCGCAATGGCCTCACATTTTTCCATCCACTACACCCTGGAGGAAGCCCGCGCCCTCCTGCCCACCGTCCGCGGCTGGCTCGACGAACTGGGCCGCCGGCAGGAGCTTCTCAAAACGCTCGACAAACGCGTCGGCCAGCTCATTTCTTCCGGCGATGACGCGGGGGGCCCTTCGGTCAACCAACTGGCAAGGACTCTGGCGGAATGCAAGGCTGTCCTGCAGCGTTTCCACGCCCGCGAAATTCAAATCAAGGATTTAAACCGAGGCCTGCTGGATTTTCCCTCCTGGCGCGACGGCCGGGAAGTTTTCCTCTGCTGGGAAAAGGAGGAGGATGACATTGAATACTGGCACGACTTGGATTCCGGCTACGCCAGCCGGGAGCGCTTGTAAGGATTTTCTCCTGTCTTCACGGCTCCGTGTCCGCCTTCTCCAAAACGGCCAGGATCATCGTGAAGGCCTGCTCCAAGTCCGTCAGGCTCATATTCACGGTGAATTGGGCGTCGGTATTGGGCCGCGCCACGGCATGCCCGTCCGAGAATAAAATGTCCGCGAATTTCTGTTGGTGATGCGTGCTCGGTGTGACGCCGAAAAGCGCCAACCCCGTCGGGCACAGGAACTCCGTGTCGATGGCCAGCGAGCGGATTGGCTGGCCTCGGCTGTTATTACCCAAATCATCAAGTTTGATGCTGTTCGGCACGAACGGGCCTCCCTGCGAATCAAACAGATTCGTGTTCCCCGCATGTCGGTAATAGTAACTGCATTGCGCCTGGCGGACACCGACCTGCGCCAATTCCGCATAATCATTTACCGGCTGGTCGGTGCCCGGGCAGAAAAGCACCCTGGGCTGGCTGGCCAATGCGCCCGGCAGCATCAAGCCCAGGCCCACTGGGGCGCCACTTGCGAGCGAAATCAGGCTGGTCGGCGCGCCGGTCGAGGTATAAAGATCATAGGGGTTCAAAAAGGGCGGCGCTTTCGGTCCGTAGGGAATCAGGCCGCCATAGTCAATCGAGTAGGTGCGCACGGCCAGGCCAATTTGGCGCAAATTGGAAATGCAGGCAACCCGCTTGCCGTTCGCCTTGGCGGCGGCCATGGCCGGGAGCAGCAAGGCGGCAAGGATGGCGATGGTGGCGATGACCACGAGCAATTCCACGAGCGTGAACCCCCTTTCTGACAAGCTGGATTTGGCCGCCGGCATCGTCTTTCCGTTCAAGAAGGAGGCGGCGACAACTGCCGCGCCTGGTAGAAACGCTGGTTGTAGGCTGGCGAAGGATCGACGAAAGGCGTCGTTCCCGACGTATTTGTCACAGTAATCACGTTCGACCAATTGGAAAGGGGAGCGCCCAGGTTGGTGGTGGCTAGAACTTGGAAGGCAAGTCCCGGCTCGCTAAGCAATGTCGCGCCAAACTCGCCGTGACTCCAAATTGGATTGATCAAGGCGGGTGTGGTGAATAACTGCACATTGCCCAAATCCCAATATCCGTTCGCCGTCACGCCATCGGGGATGATGGAGAGGAATTGGATCCCAATGTGCTGACCGGCCCAGGCATCCCCGTTTTGCACGGGCGGCACATTCAATTCAAAAGTCACGAAGTTGGTGATACTGGTGAAAATGTTTGGCGCATAAACGACATTGCTGGAGGCGACCGTCACCATGCTGCTCGAACTGTCGCGATAGTAGAGGCTCATCTGCAGAACGACACCTGGCTCCTGCCCAAAATTGGTACTGGCGATGATTCCGGCCTGCAACTGGTAAGACTTGCCAACCTGGTACGTCGCGTTAAAGGCGTGCGAGGGCGGCCCGCCTGTCGAATCCACTGAATCATAATCCTGGAATATCGCCAGCCCAACATCGGCGAAGATATAGGCCGCTTGGGTTCCATCGCAATTATAGATGTAGTCATCAGGCACATCATTCGTATAAGCCGGGTTGTTTACAAACACGCCAATCTCCCCATATTCCGCCTGTTCTGGATTCTCCACCATTTCCCACGAAATCATTTCCGGCAACGCAATCTCCTCATACGTGACTACAGGCAGCCCGAAGTCCGCGTTGGGAACATTAATGGATTGCGCCCGAACCCCGGCGGCTCCAGGCAGGATGAGGGTGGCGGCGAAAAGGGCGATGCAAGTGGTTTTCATGTCTTTAAACTGATTCATTGGTTTGGAATTGGGGAATGCCCGGGTGGCGTCTGCAGGCCTAACCTGCGACGGCGCTGGAAAACAATCTGCGACGCAACCATCGGCACAACATGGCCAATACTATGCTGAATCAGGCCGCCACGCGCAAGTCGGTATCTTCACTTCACCGCGGCGGGAAAGTTGGTTTCCGCTGTGCCATGCGGCCCGGAGAAGCCGATTTTTCCCGTCCAATCGCCCGCCATCTGAGGATCCAATGTGGTGCGATATTGTCCCGGCGTCGCGGTGCGCATGACCTTGCCCATGCTGTGCATCACCATGTCGGGCATTTTCAGATCCAGTTCCAGGATAGGTTCGTCCACGTCCGTCAAATGGCCCCGTCCGTCGCGAAATTCGATGAATAAATCATTGCCTGCCGCCCGCAATTGGTCGCCCTGCGTGAACAGATTGGCCGTCAACCCATCGATCCGGACCGAGGCGAATGGCTTGCTGGATATGTGGTGGATGGGAGGCCCCTGGTGCGTGGCCCGCATCCAAACCAGGTAACCGCAGAGACCGAACACAAAGAGGATCGGCAGCGCGTAAAAAACTTTGAGCGCCGTTCTCATCGGCGGACCGGACTTGGAATTTGATGCGTTATTCATGAGGCGACAAAAAATTAACCATAAAGCTCGCATAGGCCAGAAAGAAAAGCCCTCTGGCGCAGGCGGGATGGGAGATCAACAGCGTGATTATAAGCTTGTTGCTTTGCTCGAAGTGACCGAGAATCCCCTTGAAGTTTTATGACACGCCAGAAGGTCCTGGACCTGTATTTCATGGAGGCCCGCGCCAAGCTGATCGATCTGGCCGCCTTTCTGGATCGGGTCGACCGCGCGGAGGGCCAGGACGATTTTCGCATCAAGGCCTTTCGCCGCGCCCTGGCGGAACTGCAAAAGACCGACTCGCAACGCGCCAAACGTGTTTTACTCAGTTTAAGCGATCCGACGGCCAAGCCAATTGAGTGTGCCACAACCAAGGCCGCCACTGGCGCATGGCCGGACGCTCCTTAATCCTCCTCCAGCTCTATGCGTTACATCGAACCTCATGCCCACATGGTCAGCCGGACGACCGACGATTATCTGGCCATGGTCACGGCGGGCTGCCAGGCGGTTTGCGAACCGGCTTTTTGGGCGGGTTTCGACCGCCGTTCCGTCGATGGATTTTACGATTATTTCTGCCAGTTGACTGAGCACGAACCGAAACGCGCCGCGAAATTCGGCCTGCCGCACTTTTCCTGGCTCTGCATCAATCCCAAGGAGGCCGAAGACATGAAGCTGGCCGGGGAAGTCATCGACATTATTCCGCAATTCCTTGTCCGTCCCAATGTGCTGGGCATCGGGGAAATCGGCCTGAACAAGAACAGCCGCAACGAACTGGCCGTGTTCGAGAAGCACGTTGATTTGGCGGCGCGGCACGGGCAGTTGATCCTCATCCACACGCCGCATTTGGAGGACAAGAGGAAAGGGACGCAACTCATGGTCGATGCGTTGATAAGTGACAAGAGGATCGACCCGGGGCGCGTCATCATTGATCATGTCGAGGAGCACACCATCGAATTGGTGCTGGATGCGGGGTTTTGGGCGGGGATGACGCTTTACCCGGAATCCAAATGCACGGGCGCGCGGGCGGTGGATATGATCGAGCTGTACGGGCGTGAGCGGTTATGGATGAACAGCGCTTGCGACTGGGGCGTAAGCATTCCCCTGGCCGTGCCGCAGGCGGCGCTGGAAATGCGGCAGCGCGGGCACCCGGCCAAAAAAGTGGACGACATGATCTATCAGAACCCCATGCGGTTCCTGAGCCAATCCGGGAAATTCAACCTACCAGCTTGAGGCGCGGGCAACCTGGGCCGTCCAATGAAGCTTAACCACAATCTGCATCTGGCCTATTGCACGAATATCCATCGCGCGGAATCGTGGCCTGAAACCCTGGCAGCATTACAGGATTTCACCCTGGCTGTGCGCGAAAGGGTTTGTCCAGGCAAGCCTTATGCCATCGGTCTTCGACTGAGTGATTTGGCCGCGCGGGAGTTGAGCCAACCCGCCGACCTGCTGGAGTTTCGCCGCTGGTTGGATCGAAACAATTGCTACGTTTTCACCATCAACGGCTTTCCCTACGGCCAATTTCACGGGCGGCGCGTCAAGGAGCAGGTCTATCGCCCGGATTGGACCTCCGACGACCGTGTCGATTACACGAATCGGCTGTTTGACCTGCTGGGGCAGATTGTGCCGCCGGGAGTCGAAGGAAGCGTCAGCACCGTGCCCGGTTCGTTCAAGGAACTCATCACCAGCGAAGACCAGCTTCGGCGGATTCACGAGAACATTTTTCGTTGCGTCGAACATATCGCGCGGGTCAGCAGACAAACTGGACGCCGGTTGCATCTGGGCCTCGAACCGGAACCGCTCTGTCTGTTGGAAACCACGGAGGAGACGGTTCGGTATTTCGACGAGCTGCGCAAAAAGTATCCGAACGACCAACGGCTGGACGAGTTTCTCGGCGTGAATTACGACACCTGCCATTTGGCTGTGGAATTCGAAAATCCAGCCGAATCGCTGGCGCGATTGCGGGAACACGGCATCAAGATCAGCAAACTGCACCTGAGCTCGGCGTTGAAGCTGCGACCCACGGCGCGAAGCTTGTCGGCGCTGGCCGCGTTTGCTGACGATACCTGGCTGCACCAAGTCGTGTCCCGCGTCGCGGATGGCAAGTTGACCCGATACAGAGACTTGGATGCGGCGCTGGCCGCACCGAGATCGTCGGAGGAAGAATGGCGCGTCCATTATCACATTCCATTGCACAGCCCGCCATCGGATTGGTTTGAGAGTACCACGGACCATTTGCTGGGGGTTTTGGATGTTCTCCAGGCCGATCCGGGTCTGTGTTCGTATTTGGAGATGGAAACCTACACTTGGGAAGTCCTGCCGCCGGAACTAAAGAGCCGAACCGTGGTCGGGCAATTGAGCCTCGAATATGAATGGTGTCTCAACGCCTTGAAGGGCAGGGGATTGGCATGAACCTGACGCGGCCATCCAAACTGCGCTCGTTCCTGGTTCTGGGACGCATCTCGAACCTTCCCACAGTATGGTCCAATTGCCTGGCTGGCTGGTGGTTGGCTGGCGGCGGCCCCGTGATGGGCCTGCTTTGCGTTTCAATCTGCGTCTCGTTTCTCTATGTTGGCGGGATGTTTTTGAACGACGCCTTTGACGCAGGATTTGACCGGAACCACCGCCGCACACGGCCGATCCCGTCGGGTGTGGTCACTGAGAAAGAGGTTTGGGGATGGGGCTTTGCCTGGATGGCTCTGGGGCTGGCAGGTATGGCCGGGATGGGCATGGGGACGGCCGTGCTGGGGTTGCTGCTGGCCGCTTGCATTTTGTTCTACAACGCCATCCATAAAATCATGGTTCTTGCGCCCGTATTGATGGGCGGTTGCCGGTTTCTGGTTTACCTGGCGGCGGCTTCGATCGGAGTAAACGGGGTAACGGGGGAATGCATTTGGAAAGGACTGGCCCTGGGCAGTTACATTGCGGCATTAAGCAGCTTGGCCCGCAAGGAAAGCATGCCGGCACGCGTGCAATACTGGCCCTGCATTTTTCTGGCAGTCCCTCTCGTCATGGCCGGTCTGGCTGACGAAGGGCCTGACCAGCGGGCCGCCACTTTATGTTCCGTCTTCCTCATTCTCTGGGTTGTATGGACTTTGTTCCAGATCTGGGGACGGGAGCATCCCAACATGGGCCTGGCCGTGTCCCGTTTGCTGGCGGGCATCGTCTTGGTGGATTGGCTGGCGGTGGCGGATTGGTCGCATCCGGGCGCGGCCCTGTTCCCGGTTTGGTTTTTGCTGGCCTTGCTTCTGCAGCGGTTCGTCCCGGCCACCTGATGGGCGGGCCTCCCGACGCCTTGCATTTTGCAAGGTTTCTACAAGGTGTGTCTACAAGGTATTTGACTCAAGTATTCGCATTTTCAGCCGTTGTGGAGTATACTGAATTGTGTCGAAGCGATAATTAAGGAAGCATGACATGAAGACTAAAACGAAAAGTTGGAGCAGGAAAAAAATTAATGACAGATTTACGGGATTGTTGAAGCAGGACGGCACGCCAATGTCCCGCCAGCAAATCCACATGGCGCGCAAGAAGGCGCGAGGCGTTTGTTTGACCTGCGGCCGGCCGGCCATTGGCGTGTACTGCTTGAAACACACCATTGCGGCGCGGGAACGCATGCGCCAGAAATTGAAATACCGCCGGCGCCTGCGCAATTCATCCAGTTACCTTTTGGAGAAGGAAGTCCGCTCCAAACGAAATCATGGGGCGGGCCGCAGCCCCCTGTTGCGGCGCACGCGGTTGCGCAGAGCGGGCGCTTTGGCCGGACGCTAAGCGGTCGCTTTGGCTGGGGCGTGGTTGCGCATGGTCAAAAGCCATAATAGCAACAAAAGAAAAAAGGTTCCTCCCGCCCCCAGCGGCATGATTTGGAGCAAGGCGGTTGGGGTGTGCCCCAGCAGCATCAATGCCAGCCAGTAGATCACACCGAAGGCGCCGTAGAAAATGGCCAGCTTGAACCACCGGCTGGCCAGGCTCCACATGGCGATGGCTTGGCCCAGGCCGACAAAGCTCATCGTGATGGTGTAGGGAATCAACATGGCGGCGGCTTCCGGGTTGGGATGGCCTGAAATGATTTTAACCAGAAGACTCCGAAGTAAAATAATTGCCGTGGCGCCGCAAGCCAGTCCCACAGCGTACAAACTCAACAAAATGCGCTGATCGGAAAGAGCCTGTCCTTCCCGGCCGCCGGAACGCGAAGTAAACATGACGAGGAGCAGCGGGGCAATGGTGATGGGCATGTTGATGGCCCAGCGTGCTGCGTATTGATAATCGCCCAGGGCCTCGCCCGAAAAATACTTTTGCGCCACCATGGTGTCCCCCGAAAGAAAGCAGTAGTTCCCCACCACATATGCGCCAGTGACGAGAAGAACATGGAGGAATTCCTGGTTCCAGGGGGAGATGCGGCGGGCGCCGTGCTGGAAAATGTCTTTCCACCAATAGAGCAAAGTGAGATTGGCCAGCAGCGAAACAGTGATGGCCCACAGCGCCATCTCCGCCGTGGGGGAAAGGCTGGTCATGACCCAGCCGAAAAGGACTTTTAAGCCCACGGCGGCAAGGGCAATCAATGCGATGCGCTTGAACCACGCCATGCCCTGGCAGAGGGCCACGGCAAAGCCCGACCAGACGTTGACCATGAAATAAATGAGGGCGACGAGCATGAGGCTGGCGCGAAAGCCAAAGAAACGGGCCAAGGGGTCGGCCAAAACGACGGCGAGGATGGAACCGGCGAGGGTGGCCTTTAAGAGGAATTCTTGACAACCGGCCAGCAGCCCTTGCAGGCGCGCCTCATCATTCTGGCCACGAAAATGAGCGATGTAATGGACCAGCGAGGTGCTGACCATGGTCAGCGGAAGGCTTAATAAACCAATATAGGTCAGGATGGTGTTGCTATAGCCGAATTCCGGCTTGGAGAGCAGCCGCGCCATCATCCCGCTGAAAGCCAAATGGCCCAGCCCGCCGATGGAGCCGAGGACCGACCAAAAAATACCGCTGCGCCATAATTTCACCACGCTGGTTATGCGGAGGCGTGGCCAATGTGTCAACGGCAAAGCAAGTCATCCGCGCTTGAATTCATGGCTGTCAACCGTTACGTTTTCCTCCGGCATGAGCAGTTCTTACATACAAAATCTTTTCGCGGAACGCATCGGGGGGAAGGACTATGGGAAATCCACCGCGATTTATAAATTTGAAAAAATAAAACGGGCCAAACGCGC
>JBEKDI010000060.1:0-34311 GCA_050014435.1 Verrucomicrobiota bacterium
CCGATTCAACTCCGAGCGTTGTTCAGCAGACAATATGAAATCGAGCTTGGGCCTTGCCATGAGACACAGCATGGCACGACCGTCAAGCGTTAGTAAAGTCTTTTCTGACACACTGCACTAGGAGGTGTGAGGCTGGCCCCGTTCAAGCGCCAGCGTTATTTGCGCGCACGTTAAATGCCGTGATGCAGGATTTCCTTAGCGGGTTCCCATGAAATGCTCCAACCGCTCGAGACCCTTTTCCAGGCTTTTCATGCTGGTCGCGTAACTGATGCGGATGTAGTCGTCGGCTCCAAAAGCGACACCCGGCACGGCGGCGACTTTCTCCTGCTCGAGCAGTTGAGCGCAGAAATCGATCGAGCCGAGGCCCGCTTTTGAGATATTGGGGAACAGATAAAAAGCTCCCCTGGCATTGACACATGAAATTCCTGGAATGCTGTTGAGCTTTTTCCAGGCATAAGCTCGGCGACGGCCAAATTCCTCGAGCCAGGCGGCGATATGGTCCTGCGGGCCGTTTAACGCCGCCACTGCGCCCTTTTGGGCGAAGGATGTCGGATTGCTGGTGCTATGGCTTTGGATGGCGTCAATGGCTTTGGCGATGGGTTCCGGCGCGGCCGTCAGGCCGATGCGCCAGCCGGTCATCGAGTAAGCCTTGGCCAGGCCGTGAACAAGAATCGTGTGTTCGTAGTGCTGCTGCGAAAAGCCCGCCACACTGGCATGACGGGCGCCGTCATAAACCAGCTTCTCGTAAATTTCATCGCTCATGATGAGGATGTCTTTCTCGACGCAGACGTCACCCAGCGCCTTGATTTCGTCAGGGGTGTAGAGCGATCCTGTCGGATTGTTGGGCGAATTGAGAATGAAAAGCCGCGTACGGGGGGTAATGGCGGCGCGCAACTGTTCCGGAGTGATTTTAAATTCCGTTTTGTCGCTCGTTTGAAGGATGACCGGGGTCGCCTCGGCCAAGCGCGCCATTTCCGGATAGCTTAACCAGTAAGGGGCCGGGATAATCACTTCATCGCCCGGATTGCAAGTGGCCAGGATCACATTGCAACACGAGTGCTTGCCGCCGCAGGAAATGATGATCTGCGACGGCTTGTAGCTCAGGCCGTTGTCGCGTTTGAATTTGTCCGCGGCGGCTTGCCGCAACTCCGGAATGCCGCTGCTGGGGGTGTACTTGGTAAAGCCATCCTGCAAGGCTTTGATGGCGGCGTCGATGATGTGTTTGGGCGTTTGGAAATCCGGTTCGCCGGCCCCAAAGCCGACCACATCGATTCCATCAGCTTTCATCTGTTTTGCTTTGGCATCAACGACGAGCGTAAGCGATGGGGTTAGCGCGGCAGCGCGGCGCGAAATTGTATATTTCATAGCAAGATAAGCCGCGAACAAATACCCCGTGGGCGCCTTTGATTTCAAGAATTAAAGTTGGCGAATCAAGGGAATGCGTGCGTGCGCCCGAGCTGCCTTGGGCTGCACAATCAGGATTCGCTTTCCAAGGAACTTGGTGAACCAGGTTCCTTAAGAGCCGGGAGTCGTCACCACCGCTTGATAAAACCGGTTCGAGTAGTTGGCGGCGTCAGCATCCGTGAAAACGACGGTTGTGTTTGTGGCGGCGTTGGTGGTAATCGGTGTCCAACTCTGGAGGTCCGCCGAAGCCAGAATCACGTAGGTGCCTCCTCCTGGCACCGACAACTGGAAGGTAAACCCATTGGTATCCATTCCTGCGCCGGCGGGGACCGATAGCACGATATCCGGATTCGTCACCGTCAGCGTTGCCGGCTCGCTGGTAATGGAGCCGGCGAGGTTGGTCACCACGGCGGAGTAGGTACCTGCGATGCCTGTCTGAACGTTACTGAGGGTCAGGGTCCAATTGGTGGGAGACCAGTTCGCAGGGGCAGTCAAGGCCGTGCCGTTGAAATACCACTGACAGCCCAACGGCGCCGTGCCGCTAGCCGCTACGGAAATCGTTACATTTTGGCCTGCCACAACCGTCTGGCTTTGCGGCTGGGCTACGATGCCTGGCGGGACATAAACCACCAAAGTCGCCACCGCGCTTGTTATCGAGCCGACGACATTGCTCACCACCACCGCGTAACTGCCCGCCTGATTTGTCTGGACATTGGTGAGTATCAGCGTCGAACTGGTCGCTCCGGAGAGGGCCGAGCTGTTGAAATACCACTGATAGCCCAGCGGCGTGGTGCCGCCAGCGGTTACGGAGAACACGGCGTTTTGGCCCTGCGTCACCGTCAGATTCTGCGGTTGGTTTGTGATCGTAAGGGTGCCATTAACCATCAATGTCGCCACCGCGCTCGTCGCTGAGCCATAGTTGTTCGTTATGATGACCAGGTAGTTGCCCGCATCATCCATCTTGACGTTATTAATGTTGTAGGTCGCAATGTTGCCCCGCGCCGATGAGCCGTTCTTATACCACTGATATTTCAAAGTCCCCGTGCCGCTGGCTACGACGGTGAATGATGCGCTTCCACCTGCCAACACCGACTGACTCTGAGGCTGGGTCGCGATGCTGGGAGGAAGATTTACCGTCAAAGTCGCCGCCGCGCTCGTTATGGAGCCGACGAGATTGCTCACTATCACCGTGTAGCTGCCGGCCTGTGCCGCTTGAACATCACTCAGAGTCAGCGATGAGCTGGTGGCGCCGGAGATGGCCGAGCCGTTGAAATACCACTGATAGCCCAGCGGTGTGCTGCCGGCTGCCGTCACGGAGAACATGGCGCCTTGACCCTGCGTCACGGTCTGATTTTGCGGTTGGGAGGTGATCGTCACCGGGACATTGACCGTCAATGTGGCGGAGGAGCTTGTGACCGAGCCTCCACCGTTGACGATTTGAACCGAGTAAAGTCCGGCATCAGCGGCCTGGACATCGGAAATTGTGTAGGTGCTTGAGTTCGCGCCGGAGATGTCTGTCCCGTTGAAATACCATTGATAAGACATGGAGGTTTCGCTTGAGGCAGTGACCGAAAAGTTCGCCGTGCCCTGGAACAGGACAGTGATGCTCGAAGGTTGGACAGTAATGACCGGGGGAGGGCCAAGGGCGGCGCACGGCCTTGGCAGAATGAGGCCCGTCAACAACAGGCAGATCGCAAAACGTTGCAATCCACCCAATAACATCCTAATTCTCATCGAGGGCACAAGAGCTATTCCTGTGCCAACGCTTAGAATCGGTAAGTTACTTTAACGCGGAAGGAGCGCCCGTCCTGCTCCATAATGTCCAGGGGGCCATGGAAATCGGATGCGGGATCCCAATATTGAGTATTGAGAAGGTTGTAAACGCTGGCGGAGAATTCAAGGTTCTTGATGAGCTTCTGACTGAACAGCGTCAGGTTGACCACCCCATACCCTCCCGCAGTTTCGCCTTGCGCCGTAATGAGATCGCCCTTTGCGTCCGTGACGGTCTGCAGTGATAAGCGTTCGCTTGTGAATTGGTATTCCGCGCCCACAAAGAGCTTGTCCTTGATCAGCGGCACACTGAGGTTGAACTTGAACATGTGGTTGGGCGAGTCCGGCAGTTGCCACGGGACGGTGTCATTTTGCGTGTACTCATACGAATAACTTGCCTTCCCGCGAATGCCGCTGGCCCAGGAACCATCGAACGCAAGTTCCACCCCTTTTGTTTGCGCGTTGAGATTGGTATAGCTCCCGTTGTCATACACGATCAAATGGCGCATGTCGTTGTAAAAGCCCGAGAGGGACGAACGCAGATGCGGTCCGATTTGTTGGTCGTAATCCAACTCGTAGCTGCTGATCTCTTCCGGGCTGAGGCTTTGGATCTGGGCGCCGCTCAGGTATTGCTCATAAAAATCCGGCGCGCGAAAGGCGGAACCGTAAATGGCCTTGATGGTGGACGTCTTGACCGGATCGTAAATCAAAGCCAGGCGCGGATCGAACGCGGAAGCGAAATCGTCGTATTGGTCAAACCGCTCGCCTGCGCTAAGATGGAGGTTTGTCACCACGGCGAAATCGCCTTGCAAATAAGCCCCGTAACTGACCCGCTCAGCCTCCACCGGAAGCTGGCTGGAAGTCAGGCTGGAGGTCTGGTCCTGCTGCAGGAAGTCATCCCGGTATTCCCCTCCCAGAGTGAGGACGAGCCGGTCCCATAAGGTTTTGTTGAGTTGCACTTCTGAGTCCCACCATTCGCCCTTATAATCCTCGGTATATAATGAGGTGCCGAATGGATACCCAATATCGTGGCTGTAACCGTCGAAAGAAACTTTTGCGGTGACATCCACCACATCAGGAAAGCTGTGAGAATACTTCAGCGTGGTATAGCCCTGCTCATCAACCGTGCGCAACGACGGATTGTTGAACGTGGTGCCGAATAGCGCGGTTGGGTTCACTTTGTCGCGATCGTTGAACGCGCCCTCCAGGGTCAAATCCTTAAAGCCCAGCGAAGCAAAGAAACTGCGGAAAGAACCGCCATCCATGTTCGTTGCCACGCCGTGATTATATTGAGCTGGCAGATTGGTGTTGTTGAACTGCTTGAAATACAGGCGTTCCGCGCCGGCGCTTTCGTAAATCGTGCCGGAAAGCAGCAACTCCATTCCGTTGGTGAATTGCTTTCCGTAGGAGACCCGGCCGTGGTACGTGTCAAACGTCCCGTAATCGAAAGAAGCCTCGACCCCGTTGACCTGTTTGCCCTGCCGGGTAATCACGTTGATCACACCGAGAAAGGCGTTGTTGCCGTAGAGCACCGCGCTGGGCCCGCGAATGACTTCGATCCGGTCCACCAAGTCAATATCCAGAATGAAATCCGTGCCAATGGCCGCGCTGTCCGTATAGTTATTATTCACCCTGTGGCCATTCACCAGCAGCAAGATGCGGTTGTTGGCATCGCCCAGGCTGATTCCCATCGTTCCGAGAAAATCATAATCGCGGTCATAAGACACATTGAATCCCGGCACACTCTGCAAGACGTCGGCCAAAGTTCGATAGCCAAACATCTTGATCTCGTCGGAGGTGACGATGGTGACGGAAGCGGGGGCTTCAGTGGTTTTCTGTTCGATCTTGGAGGCGGCGTAAACCTTCGGCACTTCTAGGTTCATCAGCGCTTCCAAGGGGAGTTCGGTGAGATCGACCGAGTTCTGGCTCGTGTTGGTCTGCGCCGATGTGGCGCTAGGCGCGAATGAAAGAGCGAGCATCAGAAATACGGCGCATCCTCCGGGGCATGGAAACCCGCCCGCAAAGATGCGGCGGCGGAAGAAGCGTAGCTTGTTCATGCTTGTCCTCAGACAATCAGACTGGCAAAGTCGCTGCAAGCCTTTTCCGCACGGCGGTGCGGCAGAACTCGATGGGGGGGAGAAATGAGACGCCCGGCGGCTGCCGCGTCGGCGGTTCGAGGTCGTGATTATTGGCGCAACCGGTTTGTTTCCATGCGGTTGGAGCGAGCTTTGCCTTGCCTTTTGAGACAACAAGATGGAAATGAAGTGGAGCAATCGCAACGACAGGCTGGCCCCTGTCAATGCGTTTATTGGTTTATGCGTTTTCGCGCGACCTCATTATTGAGTCTGGGCCTGATCTGGTTGCTGCTGGTCGGCGCCAGCGGCCGCGCGCAAGATGCTGCGCCAACGGAGTATCAGATCAAGGCCGCCTTTCTTTTCAACTTCGCCAAATTCGTCGAGTGGCCTCCGGCGGCCTTCTCCGCCGGGACTTCCCCCATTGTCATCGGCATTTTGGGCCAAAACCCGTTCCACGACGATCTCGCACGGATGGTTCGGAGCAAAACCGTCGATGGCCGTCCGCTGGAGGTCAAGGAGCTTCATTCGTTCGTGGAGGCGGCTAACTGCCACATGCTTTTCATCAGTACGTCCGAAAGCGCCCGGTTGCCAGAGATTATCAAAAGTCTCAAAGGGGCGAGTGTCCTGACGGTGGGAGAGGCGGATCATTTCACGGAAAATGGCGGGATGATTAATTTTGTGCTAAAATCGGCTAAAGTCCGCTTCGAGATCAACAAGACCGCCGCCACCACCGCAGGTTTGAAGATTAGTTCCAAGCTGATGAGCCTGGCGTTGCGCCCCGGGGACTGACGCCGCCCTTCCCATCATAAATCCTTCTGGAACCTCACCTTGGATAAGGGAATCGCAGCAGGCTCACTTGGCACATTAGTAGCTCGTTTTCAAACACGACATGAAAATCGTCTTAAATGCGGAAAAAGCGGTCAAAACCCGTCCCTTTTCTGGACAGTGTACCGGAGTCATCCACACGTCCGTCGCTGCCAAAGATCAAATTCTTAAGATTGATTGATCCGAAAGTCATAACACGCGCGGATACACCATGAAACTATTTCGGGACTTTCCAATCCAACTGAAAATGCTGGTGATGACACTGCTAATCTGCGGCGCGGTCCTTTGTGTCGCCATTGCCGCGCTTTTCACCTTCCAAGTCCTCAATTTCCGCTCCAATTTCCAACGCGACACCGCCACCCTGGCGGTCATTATTGCGAACAACAGCACTGCGGCGATGGCGTTCAATGACGACAAGGCGGCGGCCGAGGTGGTGGGTGCCTTGCAAGCCAAACCCAGCGTGCTGGCCGCCAGCCTTGTTTTGCCCGATGGCTCTTTGTTCGCCCACTTCGGGCAGACTGAGGACGCCCGGTTCCGGTTGCAATTTCCCGCTGCGGGACAATCCCTGTTCCTCGACGGACAATTGCTGATTACCCAGCCGGTCAACTTGAAGGGTGAACAGGTGGGCACGCTTTATTTGCGATCAGATTACCGGAGCACCTTTTTGCAACTGCTCCGTTTTTACGGTCTAGTCGTTATGGGGATCACCATTGTGTCCATTGGTCTGGCCGTGTTTCTTTCCAGCCGTGTGGGTCGCAGGATTACCCATCCCATCCTCGAGTTGGCGCGCACAGCCCAAATCATCGGTGAGCAGAAGGATTACTCGGTGCGCGCGGCAGTGAGCAGCCAGGGGGACGAAGTGGGCCGGCTCTCTCAATCCTTCAATGAAATGCTCGGCCGCATTCAGAGTCAGGATGAGGCCCTCAGCCTTTCGCAGCAGAAAATGGAGGCATTGATCCATTCGATTGACGGCATAGTTTGGGAACGCTCGCCTGACACCTTCCAGTTCACTTTTGTCAGCCGCCAGAGCGAAGACATTCTCGGCTTCGCGCCGGAAGCGTGGCTTGATAATCCCAGTTTTTGGGAGGAAAGACTCCAGCCGCAGGATGCGGCGAAAGCCATCCAGACTGCCCGCGAAATGGCGGCCCGCGGCCAGCCTTACACCTATGAATACCGGATGATTGCCGCCGACGGACGGACACTATGGATTCGGGAAAGCGGCATGGTGTTGGTGGAGAAAGGCAAACCAGTTGCCCTGCGCGGCATCTTCCAAGACATCACCCGCCAGAAGCAGGACGCGGAGGAACTGGACAAGCTCAACCGGCAGCTAATCGACGCCTCCCGCAGCGCGGGCATGGCCGACGTGGCGACCGGCGTGCTGCACAATGTCGGCAATGTCCTCAACAGTATCTGCGTCTCCGCCACTTCCGTGGGCGAACGGTTGCGGCGTTCCAAGGTGGACAAGTTATGCCGGGCCACCTCCATGTTGCGGGAACAAAACGGCCATCTCGCCGAATTTCTGACCAACGATCCGAAAGGAAAACTCCTTCCCGAATATCTCAGTACCGTGGCCGAGGAATTGGCCGGCGAGCAACACGAATTGATCGCCAAAATAACCACCGTCGGCGAGCACATTGAACACATCAAGGAGATTGTGGCCATGCAGCAAAGCTACGCCAAAGTCTCGGGGGTCTATGAAAACCTGTTGCCGGCGGAATTGGTCGATGACGCCTTGCACCTCAACGCCACGGCGTTTGAGCGGCATCACATCGAGTTGATCCGAGAGTTTGAGGACAACATGCCGCAAATCTGCGTGGATCGACATAAAATCTTGCAGATCCTCATCAACGTCCTCCGCAACGCGAAGCACGCCATGCAAAACGTGAGCGAAGGCGAAAGACGAATGGTCATCAAGGTGGGTATGGCTGGACCCAACCGGGTCAGGATCGTCGTCAGCGACAACGGCGAGGGCATCCCTGCGGAGACCATGACGAAGATTTTCAACCACGGTTTCACGACGAAGAAGGACGGCCACGGCTTCGGACTCCATAGCGGCGCCAACGCCGCCAAGGAGATGGGTGGCAGCCTGACGGCCCGCAGCGACGGTCCCGGCAAAGGCGCCGAGTTCACCCTGGAATTGCCCGCGGCCGCTCCGAGTCCAAAAAGCGAGGATAAGTCCACACCTCTTTCATCATGAAAAGCACAGACCTTACACCCAACCATCGAATCCTGATCGTGGATGACAATGCGAGCATCCATGCCGACTTCCGTGAGATTCTTTGCCAGGGCTCCGGCAGCGCTACGGCGAAGAGATTGGAAGCGGCGTTGTTTGACCAGGACAAACCCGCGGTCGAACCGGTTTGTTTTGAATTGGATTTTGCCTTCCAGGGACAGGAAGCGCTGGCGAAAGTGGAAAAGGCGCTGGCGGACAACCGGCCCTATGCCGTCGCCTTTGTCGATGTGCGCATGCCGCCCGGCTGGGACGGAGTTGAAACGATCGCGCGTATCTGGAAAGTGCAGCCTGAATTACAGGTTGTAGTCTGCACGGCCTATTCTGATTATTCGTGGGAGGAAATGCGCG
Organism: Verrucomicrobiota bacterium; assembly: GCA_050014435.1. Classification (GTDB taxonomy): domain Bacteria; phylum Verrucomicrobiota; class Verrucomicrobiia; order Limisphaerales; family Palsa-1400; genus DASRLE01. The sequence goes on from JBEKDI010000060.1 coordinate 8,656, forward strand.
CCAAAGTCGGCCAGCCCGATAGTTTGCTCATCATCAAAAAGCCGTTCGACAACGTGGAAGTTCAGCAGATGGCCCATGCCCTCACCAAAAAGTGGATGCTCAACGTCCAGACCCGCCTCCAGATGGCTGAACTGGCGGAGGCCAACAAGTCACTGGCCATGTCGGAAGAACGCTTCTCCAAGGCGTTTCATGAGAATCCCCTTCCCAGCGGCATTCAGAGCCTGCCTGATCAACGTTTTGTGGATGTGAACCAAAAACTGGCCGAAGTCGCTGGACGAATACGTGAGGACATGATTGGCCGCACGCCAACTGAACTGGCCCTGTGGGAAAAACCCGCGCTGGCCGATCAATGGTACGAGGCCTTGATCAGACATGAATCAGTGCGGGATCAGGAAGCGAACATCCGCACTCACGACGGTACATTGCGCGAAACGCAGGTGTCGATCTCGCCTCTCGCCTTGGGGGGACAGCCCCACTTGCTGCTGCTGGCCCAGGACATCTCGGAGCGCGTCTTGTTGGAGCGTCAACTGCGCCAGGCCCAGAAAATGGAGGCTATCGGCCAGTTGGCTGCCGGCGTGGCCCATGATTTCAATAATATCCTCACCGTCATCCAGGGGCATGCCGGCCTGATGGAGCAAATGATGGATTCCAACACCCCGCAGGCAAAATCCCTGGGCCACATCAGTCGCGCCGCTGCGCGCGCCGCCACGCTCATCCGTCAACTGCTCATGTTCAGCCGCAAGCAGGTGATGCAATTCCAGCATCTGAGCCTCAATGACATATTGCGCAGCACCACCAAGATGCTGGAACGGCTGGTGGGCGAGCATATCCAGATTGAATTCCATCCCCGGGAATCCTTGCCTGCCATCCACGCCGACAACAGCATGATAGAGCAGATCGCCATGAACCTGGCTATCAACGCCCGCGATGCCATGCCCAACGGCGGCAAGCTGGTCATTGCCACGTCGCTGGAAACCATCCACCGCGCCCCCACGCCGATGGACCCCAAACCCAGAGATGGAGAGTTCATTTGCCTGATCTTCCGCGATACCGGCATTGGGATGGACGCTCAGGTTCTCAGCCGCATCTTTGAGCCCTTTTTCACCACCAAACCCGCCGGAAAGGGCACTGGCTTGGGATTGGCCACGGTCTTTGGCATTGTCCAGCAACACCAAGGTTGGTTGGAGGTGGAGAGCCAGCCCAACAAGGGCACCACTTTTCGGATTTACTTTCCCGCCAGCCCGCGACCGGCGGAGAAAACGGAACAACCGGTTAATAACGTCTTGCGCAACGGTCGGGAAACCGTGCTGGTCGCGGAGGATGAAGACGCCTTGCGCGAGGTCGTGGTCAAGGTTCTCAGATTCCAGGGCTATTACGTGCTGGAAGCTTCCTCAGGCCCGCATGCGCTCGAAGTGTGGGAACGAGCAGACCGTCCGGTTGACTTGCTGCTGACAGACATGGTCATGCCGGGAGGCATCATGGGCAGCGAATTGGCGGAACGATTGTCGAGCAAATGCCCGCGCCTCAAGGTAATCTACACCAGCGGTTACAGCCCGGGCATGGCGGGCAGGGACACTTCGCTTTTGGAATCCCGAAATTTCCTGTCCAAACCCTACTCGATTGGGAAACTCGCCCAGTTCGTCCGCGAATGTCTCGATGCCGCGGGGGAGCAGAACTAATGCCAATGCGACGTTGGCCAACCTGGACCGGCCAAACTTCTCGACTTTTTGGTGGCAGGGCTTAATGGGCGTTCTCCTAACTGCCTCCACCCATTCTGACCGTATGGCTCAGTCAATCCAAAATACACCACTTGGGCATCACGCCGTTACGTCGCCTCCTACGGCAAGGAGTCGTTTTTAACCGCCTATCTACCGGCTAGGTAAGATTCCATCTGGTTGATGGTGGCGCTTTGGGCGGAAATGATCCAATTCACCAAATCGCCGATGGAGATGAAGCCGACCATTTTGCCGCCGTCCAATATGGGCAGGTGGCGGATGCGCTTTTCCGTCATCAGCCGCATGCAATCCTCGATGGTGTGGTGCGGCGTGGCGCTGGTGACCTCCGTGGAAATGATTTCGCGCACGAGCGTCTTCTGCGACGTCTTGCCCGCCAGGGCGACTTTGCGGGTGTAATCGCGCTCCGAGAAAATACCGACGAGCTTTTCGCCTTCCACCACGGGCAATGCGCCGATATTCTTTTCGGCCAGCAGTCGAATGGCCTCGAATACCGTTGCGCCAGGGGAAACGGTCCACACGGACGCTCCCTTGTGGTGCAAAATTGTGTCGATGTTCACGCTAGATGTCATTCTTATGCTCACTATAATCCGGGTCGGTGGCAATGCCAGTGAAAAATGCGCATCCAGCAAATTAACCCGGCTACTATGGATAGATCGTGGTGTAAGTGACAAAGGCGATGTTGCGGCTGTCCGGAGACCAGGAGGCGACGTTCATCGTTCCCTGCCCGCCAAAAAACTTTGCCAGGGTTCTGATCGCGCCGCCGCGGGCGGGCATGATGCGCAGCATCACGTCCTTGTTGGCCGGATGATCGTTGGGTCTGACGTCCTTGTTAAACGTCAGGAATACCATTTTCGTCCCATCGGGGGAGAGGTGGGCAAACCAGTTGTTGTGATCGTCGTTTGGCGTCATTTGCGTCTGCTCCGATCCATCGGTCTTCATCCGCCAGATCTGCATCAAGCCCGACCGTTCAGAATTGAAGTAGATGTGGTCGCCATCGGGAGAGTATTCCGGGCCATCATCAAGTCCGGGGGCGGTCGTCAGCCGCTTTTCCGCGCCGCCCTGGGCCGGGATGGTATAGACATCGAAGTCGCCGTCGCGCCGGCCGCAGAACGCCAGCGTCCTGCCATCCGGCGACCAGCCGTGAAAATAGGACGGTCCAGTGGGGGTTATGAGCTTGAACTCTCCACCGTCGACGGGTCCCACGTAGATTTTGGAAGGGTCGCCGCTGCTGATGGCCAAGCGTGTCCCATCCGGCGAGATGCCATGGTCGTTATTGATGCCGTTGGCGTTTAGAATGTAGATGGGTTCCGGAGCAGCGCCGTTGGTGATCTCGATCCTGTACAGCTTCCCGCCGCCATTGAAGATCAGGTGGTTATCCCGGGTCCAATTGGGCGCCTGGATGTTGGCCTTGGTGTTATAAAGAATGGTGCGGTCGGTCGAGCTGATGGGCATGATTTCCAGCGTGCTTTGCACTTGTCCCAGGGTACCGGCCTCCAAGGGGGGCAGCGTCTTCAATTCCACATGCGAAAACTCCGCATTCTCAATCGTATTGTTGTCATGGGCCGACACGGCCAGCCCCACGTAAAACGGTTCCGTCAACGGCAGTTTGAAAGATCCGCCGGCGGGATGCAGTTCCTCCCCGTTGGTCGAAATCCAAAATGAGATGTAATCGCCGCGCTTCTCGATGCCGATGCTCGCCGGGTTGGGGAAACCCGACTGTGTTTCCTGTGTGATGCCGCCCTTGGTTTCGCGGAACTGCAGCGCGGTCAATCCTACGCCATGCTGGGCCACATCGACGTAGGGCGAATCCGGGTCCAGTGATTGGCGGATCATCAGGCAGGCCTTGCGGTGGGGGTTGCCGCCGGCTTTGGGCCAACGGACGGCGGCCGATAATCTCAGATTCCCGGACATTTCTTTATAGACAAAATGGAAGTCGTCAGTTTTTGCCCACATGTTGCTGCCGCCGCCGGAAATCAAGTAGGTGCCGGTGGCCGGGACGCAGGCAACCGCTCCGGCGTGGCCTAGCCAGCCGATGTCCTTGCTTCCGGAGAAAGGGCTGGAATCGGCCGCTTGCCCCTGTGTCAGGTTGATGGACATGACGAAGGATGCAAAAGCGATGGATATTGTGGCGATGATTCTCATAATGCTGTTCAGGCCGATGATTTGGAAGGCCCGCCCGGAAAGAAAGACTTATTCTTGTAACGGCCTTCCAGTGGCGATCAACCCACAGGCAAAGCGATTTCACGCTCGCTACTGGCTTCGACCGGCGCGGCGGCCTCTTCAGTGTCCATCGGGATTTCCAGGACAAATGTGGCGCCTTTGCCGGCCCCGTCGCTATGGGCTGTCAACCGGCCGCCGATTTCCCTGGCGGTAATGGCGCCGCTGTGGAGTCCGAAGCCGTGACCAGCCTTGCGCGTGGTGAATCCGTAAGAGAATAGGCGGGCCAGATTCTCCGGGGGAATCCCGATGCCAGTGTCCGAAACGGCGACTTTCAGACAGTTGTTTCCGTTTCTTCCAACCTTGAGAGTGAGCCGGCGATCGGGGCCTTCTGATGCGTCCATGGCGTGTTTTGCATTGGTGATGAGGTTAACGAGGATTTGCATGACTTTGTGCTTGTCCACCGTCACCGGGGGCACGTCGGTGTAATCTCGAATGACCTCAATGCCCCGGCGCTTGAAGCTGTCGAGGTTGATTTGTAATGCGTCTTCCACCAGGCTGGCGACGGCCAGCTTCTCGCGCGAGCCGGAGATGCGGGCGTAGGTTTGCTGCATGGCCACGATTTCTTTGATGTGCTCCACGTTGCTGGTAAGTTGTTTGTGCTCCTCTTGCAGCAGGGAAAGTTCCTGGTCGAGATTGTCGGCAAGTTTGATGATAAAACCGGGCACGAGTTTGCCCTTGGGGTCGGTAGTCAGGAAGGAAGCCAGATCGGCCTCGTGCTCCTGAAGAAGGTCCCGGACTTTGCCCAAAGTCACGACTTTTGATCCCCGAAGTTTTTCCTGGATGATGTTGTTCGACACATTAACGCTGTTGAGGACGTTGCCGATGTTGTGCAGGACGCCGGTGGCCACCTCGGCCACGCCGGCCTCCCGGGAAGCTTTGATCAGGCTCTCCTGGGCCGCGGCCAATTCGGCATGGGCTTTTTCCCTGGCAGCGACTTGCTCGCGCAATTCACGGGTGCGCTCCACCACGCGGATTTCGAGATCATCGTGGGCTTTCTGCAACGATTGCTTGGTAACGCGCAGCGCCTCCTCCGCCTGCTGATGTTCGACAATTTTCTGTTCCAGTTCGCGGGTGCGTTCGGCCACGCGAACCTCAAGGTCGTCGTGGGCTTTCTGGAGCGATTGCTCCGCGAGTTGGCGATCGAAAGTCTCGTGGGCCATGGCGCGGGTGACAAAGACCGCGATGGTGGATGCGCCCACCACCGCCAATAAGCTCAAGCCGAGCATCCAGCGCCGGATGGAGGCGTAATGGCTTTGCGTGGCGCGGGCCACGGTATCCAACTGCAGGCCCTGATATTCCACGAATCGTTGCCAGCTGTCATGGTACTTGATTTGCAATGGGATCGTCGATTCTAGCATCACTAAACGAGCCTCTTCATTCCTTTTGTCCTGGAGTTGGAGCTTGAGCGCTTTGAGGTAACTCTCGATGTAGGGCTGGCGCGCCTCACTGACAGCCGCGAGGAGTCTCTCCTCCTCGGGGGATTGCACGCTCCTTTGGATTTTCTTCACGAGCTTGGAGATGGTCTCTGAATTCCTCTCGCGCTCAGTCAGCAGCGGTTCGATCCGCTGCGGGTCGGTCATCAGAAACGCCTGCAGGGTAATGCGGCTATTGGCCGCAGAACAGGCGAGGGCTTGACGGGACAGCTTGACCTTGGCCCACCGAAGGCCTGCCAGATCCTCGACGCTTTTATCGATCTGTTCCATGCGGTTCAGCGCCAGCCAGGCGACGCCTACCAAAAGGCCGATCAACAGGCAAAATGCGCACCCAAGCCTTTTACTGACAGAGTGTTGCGTTGCCCTTTTGTGCTGGATTGTGTTGTTCATTTAGGTCCTTCCATTGGTTGACTCGGGCCGTCTGATGCTTCAGGAACTGGCGATTCCTGTAGCATGCACAGTAGTGATGGCGATTGGACCGCGCATTTATCATCCATGGGCGGTCTTGCGACTTGGCCGTCCACCATGGGAATCGGCAGGATGCGGCGCGCACCTTAGGTGTTTTTGCGCGCCGATCAGGATTGAGAATAGAAATGTTTCCGCCTGTTTTGTTCCCGAAACCTGCCAATGGACAGGGCGACGAATTATTTCTTTTCTGTGAACGCTCTCACCGCGGCTTCCAATTCGTTCAAGCGCGCTGCAAGCCGATCGTTCTTTTGTTTGAGATTTTTAATTTCCAGGGCTTGCTCCTGACTCCTGGCTTCTTTTTCATCCACCTTCTGGTTCAGGCCCTGGATGGCCGCCAGCGCCACGCCGCCCTCGTCCACGGTGGTGATGTGTTTGTCGTCAGGGCCGACGTTGAACGCGGCGTAAAAATCCTGCGCCATGGGCCCAATGTGTTCGCTGGTGGTATCCTGCTTGTAATTCCAGCGGCTGACGGGCAGGGCGGCCACTTTCTCCAAGACTTGCTGCGGGACCACGGTCTTGAAGTTTTCTTTGGCATTGCGATCACAGCTACTGACGAAGGTGCCATTGGCATAGACCGTGCCCGCCAGAAAACAGACCGTCTGTACTCCTTGCGTGCCGATGCGGATGATGTCGATCTCAGTCCCCGAGTCAGGCCCATTATTTCCGATATAGATGTTGTTGCTGCCATAGTCAAGATAAAGGCCTGCCTCGCTGCCGACTGCAATATTTTTGGAACCGTTTATCAACTCCTCAAGCGCGGACTAGCCAACCGCCGTATTATCGTTGGCGTTCGTACTCAAGTTTCCAGCGCCGTTAAATCCCAACAGCGCCCCAGAGCCGATGGCCGTGTTATCGGAGCCAATTGTGTTGTAGTATATCGTGCCTTCGCCGATGGCCGTATTCTCCCCGCCAATTGTGGTGCCGTACATCGCGCCTCCGCCGATAGCCGTGTTATCCCCACCGCCAGTGTTCACGCTCAATGCGGAGAAACCGATGGCAGTATTGAATTGCCCGGAAGTGTCCGACTGCAGCGCCTGACAGCCAACCGCCGTGTTCGCACCGAAACCCTCGGGTGCATTTTCGTTTTGAAGTGCTTGATAACCAATTGCCACGTCGCCGAAATCGTTGGTGGTGTTCTGGAGGGCCTGTGAACCCATGGCCACGTTCCCCGCGCCGCCCGTGTTGTTTGCAAGCGCCTCATAGCCATTGGCCGTATTGTCGGCGCCGTTCGTGTTTAAGCTCAGCGCATGGCGGCCGACAGCCGTGTTGTTGGTGCCGGTTGTGTTGTCGGAAAGCGCCCGTTCCCCGAGGGCCGTGTTCTGGGAGCCGCTCGTATTATTTTGCAGAGCCTCATAGCCAATGGCCGTGTTGTTCACTCCGTTCGTGCTGTTCTGCAGCGCCTCATACCCTGTCCCGGTGTTGCCGGTGCCGGTATTGTCCAAATTGCCTGCGCCCGGACCGGCGTAGAAGTTATTGTTCGCGTCGCCATGAACCAGGGTTGTGCCGCCGGCATAAATAATCCCGGTCGCATCCGTTAACGCCGGCAGGTTTAAATTGCCGCCGACCGTCACATTGCTCAAGGTGGTCACGCCCACTTCATCGTTGGTCACCACCGCGCCCGGCAAGCGCGCCAGCAAAATCGTGCCGCTTAATTGGTCCGCCGGCAGCCAGCCGAGCAAATTGCTGGCCGTGTTCGCAAATACGGCATAGGGCGCCGGCGTCAATTCCTGGCGCGGACTCAACTCGGCATACGTGCCCGGCCCATTGGTGCGCACGGCAATGTCCAGCCAGTAATTGGCCCCGGCGAAAACGTTGGAGCCGAAATTCAGCTCGACAATAAACAGGCCGTTGCTGACCGCGATGGAATTGGTCAGAATCGGCCCGGTCTGGTCGCCGCCGACACTGGCGGTGTAGAGGATGAATTGCAGGTCGTAAACGCCATTGGCCGGCGCGCCCGCGGTCATCAACTGGCCTTGGTAGGTGAAGGCCGTGCCCTGGGCGGGCAGACAATCAGCGAGGGCGAGGAGGATCAACATGACAAGCAACAAAACGCATTTTTTCATGAGCTTTAACCTTTGGTTGACGAATCCGAAAAAGTTTATCACAGTGCCGCCCAAAAGCTAACATAATTTGCCGTTGGATTGACAAAAAACGGTGAATGACAGGTCCGGCAAGCCCCCAAGCGATTCGGCCGCAGAGGGTGTTAGAACACTTCAGCCCTTAGTCCCGTCTCTGCTTTAATGCGCTGTCTGATCCGCGACATCTCTTTCAGCGGCAGATGCCCGCAATAGTCATGCGCCATCGGCCTTGTCGCTGAATAAATTTGCACCAACGAAATCTGCGCTCCGCCTCGCTTTAGATCGCGCAGACGATGGATGTACTCGTCAATTTCTTGAGGCGGGGGTCCCTGTCCGTGAATCAGCGAGAAAAGACTTTGAATGATTATGGGCCGCTGTCGCCCCACCAGCAGCATATTCTCAATGACTTTTTCCAACGGCACTTCACTCCGGTTGACTCGCTCCATGTAGGTTTGAGTGCCCGCGTCGAGCTTGATCCAAATCTCATCATTGGGCGTAAGGCATCGGAGGCCCTTCCTCACCGCACGCGAATCCAGCCGGCTGCCGTTGGTAATCAGGGCCAGTTTCACACACGAAACCGTCCGGCGCGCCCGCACATGGACCACCGCCTCAATCGCCTCGGTGAAATTCGGGCACAGAGTCGGTTCGCCGTCACCGCTCAACGCCACTTGGCGCAATTGCAACAACTCGCTGCTCACACTGCGGCAGGCTGGGTGCTCCCGTATTCCACCGGACTGGACGAGGGAAAGGGTCTTCTCCAGTTCTTCCGCCATCACGCCAACGTCCAGACTTTGAGCCACTGCCGGCAACGACCGGGCGACTTCGCAATATACGCAGTCAAAATTGCAAGACTGGTCCGGATTCATGTTGATGCCAATGGAAAGGCCCCGCGTCCGCGGCGATATTACCGTGTAAACAAATCGGTTCTCGAAAAAGAGCCTGCGGTGGCCGAAAGCGGTCGAGGCGGGGGTGGCGCACGGTTTTTCGACAAGATCAATCACAGAGGCGGGGTTGATCATGTCAAACGTCTTGTTCTCTCCACCGCAAATCAATTGTTGTGACTGCACCTGCTTTCTGAGAAAGGATAAGGATTCTTGATCGAATGTGTTCACGGTATTGGCGATGATACGGTGGCCTGACATGGAAATGACATGGCTGTTGACGCGACCAAGCCCAGGACATTCTTTACCGTTCCCAAAAAATCCACTAAGGCGTAGGGCTTGAGCAGCGTGGCGGCGGGGTCGAGCCAAGGGCGACCGGCGAATTCCTCCGTTGGAAAGGCTGACGTGGCCATGATGACCGGTACGGTCATGCCCGAAGCGCGTATCTTTTCGATCAACCCAACACCCGTCAAATTTGGCATGTTGTTATCCGTGATGACGAGGTCGAAGGTGTTCAATTGAAGAGAGTCCCAGGCTGCAGCCCCATCTTTGGCAGCGTCCACTTGATAGCCGCTGGCGATTAACATTTCGATGTTGAACTTGAGTACGAGCGGCTCGTCGTCCACCACAAGAACGTGATAGGGCGGGGTTCTTTGGCATCGAAGTTCCGAATCGACCGACCCTGCCGTTTGCTCCCCGGTCGTTACCATTGTTCCGCCGGAAGATCGTCTGGCGAGATCCGCAGCGCCATGCCCTCGCAAATATCGGCCCGGCCCAGCCAGCAGCTTTTGCGCTGTTGCAGCCAGCCAGTCTGGCGTCTCCTTCTTGTCAAGAAAAGGGATCCAGCCCGCTTTTTCCATATAAGCTTCGATCTGCCACACAGCATCGGACACCAATAACATCTGGGTGAGCGGGGACCGGCTGTGAAACCATTCGGCCAACACCCCGCCATTCATTCCGGGCATGTTAAAATCCGTCACCAGCAGATCGATCTTCCCTTGCTCTTCAGCCAGTTGTTGTGCCTGCTCCGCGCCGTTTGCTTTCAGGACCCGGTATCCGGCTGCCAGGAGAAAATGAGAAAACATTTCTCGATCATCAGCGCAGTCATCCACGATCAGAACGGTGGCTCGGGCGGGACGCGTCATGCTGTCCTTCGCCGGCTCCAATGCTGAACTAGTCATCATGCGGAAAAGACTAACGGCGTGGCCTTCGCTTGGGAATCGGGCGGATTGGGATTCTAATATCGTAAGTTCACGATGTAGCCATCGTGAATTTTGCGACCCCTGCGGTGGTGCTCATAAGTTCTGACTCTGAACCCATTCGACGGCCCGCTGCAGCAACTCCCTCGAATTTTCCAATCGCAGCTTTTCCATGATATGGGTGCGGTGGGTGGCAACCGTGCTTTCGCTGATATGCAGAGAGGCGCTAATCTGCGCAGTGCTCTGGCCCTGCCCAAACAAGGTGAACACCTCCAACTCGCGGTCGCTGAGCCGCTCCACATTCGACCCCGAGGCCGTTGGACCTCCTCCGGCTACCATCGCGACCAACTGGCCTTGCATCCGCTCGCTCAAATAGACGCCTCCGCTTAAGACCTTGCGGATTGCCTTCATCACCTCGTCCGTCGATTCATGCTTCATGATGTATCCCTTCGCGCCAGCGCGTAGCGCCCGCTCCGCGTAGAGAGTTTCATCATGGGTGGAAAGGACCAGAACCAGCAGCCCGGGATGGCGGGCCACGATGTCCTTGATTAGCTCGATCCCGCTCGCTCCGGCCAGCGAGATGTCCACCAGCACAAGTTGAGGCTTGTCCCGGGCGATTTCGGCCAGGGCCTGGGCCGAGGAGCCAGCCTGCCCGCACACGTGCAAATCCCGCTCGAAATTGATCAGTCTTGCCAACCCTTCCCGCGTCACCGGATGGTCTTCCACGAGGTAGAGACGGCGCCTTTGCGGTGCTGCCATGCTGCTCTCTTCCCGGGTTCCGCTCATGCGGCAGTCTGTTCCAGCCGGCAAGCGACTACCGTTCCTCCCCGCTTGCCGCGTCGGACATCCAGCGCGGCCCCGATGATGCCGGCGCGCGCCTTCATGTTGCTTAGCCCCATCCCGCCCTTGCTTTCGGCCTTGCGCGGGAATCCCACTCCGTCGTTTTCCACCCCGAGTTCAATTCCCTCGCGGACTTTCTTCAACTTGACCCGGATGTGCCGGGCCTTGCCGTGTTTGACGGCGTTCTGGATGGCCTCCTGCGCGATGCGATACAAGTGGTTGGCCACCGTATGGTTCCCAAGCGCCACCGGCTCCGAGAAATCGCAAATACACCGCACACGAAACGAGCTCTCGACAGCGGCCGCCAGTTCCTCCAGCGCGGACATCAAACCCCGCGCCACCAATTTTACCGGACTCAGGCCCCGGGCCAGGCTGTGGGCCTGCTGAATCGCCTCATTGAGCTGTCGCTCAACCTCTCCCACCTCGCCGGGCTGCACCACCGTCCCCCGCGCCAGTTTGCGTTCCACCAGGCTGGCCTTGTATTTCGCAGCGGTCAGCAGTTGGCACAACCCGTCATGCAAGTCCCGGCCCATCCGCTGCTGCTCCTGCTCGACCGCCGTAAGAATCCCCCGCTCCAGACGCCTGCGATCCGTAATGTCATGCAGCACTACCTGCATCGACACGCCGCCTTCCTCCGCAAAGGGACAAGTGGCGACCTCGACGTCCCGCACCCGGCCGTCGAGCCGCACAATCTTTTCTTCGATGATCGGCAGGGGCAGGCGATGTTCCAGCGCCTGGCGGATCCGTTGGTCGGTGAGCTGGCGAAAATCCGGATGGTAGAGATCCAACGAGGCCTTGCCCAGCAGCTGCTCGGGCTTGGCCGCGCCAAAAAGCCGCAGTCCCGCCGCGTTGATGAATTTGATGCGCGAATCCCGGCATAGATAAATGGCATCCGGCGAAACCTCCAGCAGCCGCCGGTAGCGCTCTTCGCCCTCCCGCAACGCGTCCTCCACCCGCTTCCGCTCGGTCGTGTCCCGCAGGATGACCGTGAAAACCTTATCGCCTCCAAAACCCAGTTGCGAAATGGAAGCCTCTATCGGGAACTCCTCGCCATTGGAGCGCAACCCGCTAATCGCGCCCAATGCCCCCATGCGCCGGGCGCTGACCCCAGTCTGGCCGAACTTTTCCACATGCCGGGGGTGCGACTCGCGAAACTGTTTGGGAATAAATCGCCGCAGGCTCTTCCCCAGCGCTTCCCCGGCGCCAACGCCGAACATCAACTCCGCCGCCGGGTTGAACAGCACAATCCGCTGCCGCGAATCGACTGAAACGATTGCATCCATGGCTGAGGCAACGATTCCCTTGAGGCGGGCGTCGTTACCTGTCATCGCCTCTTCCATTTCCCGAGTCCCCTTCGATGCTTTTCCTAAACCGGTCCGGCGGTTCATGGTTTAGTGCCGCCTTGATGGTCGCTCTCCAGAACGCGGAAGCCGTTCTTCCGCAGATACAGGCAGTTCACTTGAACTGGCGGACACCCCTATACATACTCCTGCTTTCCAGCGTTGTCTATAGTCATAAGCCGCCACAGAGGCAAAAACTCACATTCGTGTAAATGGCCGTTTCCAGGCTGGTGTCGCTCTTATCACGCCTCTGATTGAACTCAAAGCATCGGTGTTACGGCAGCGGCGGAGACCCACCACAACACGATAAAAGCCCGCTGCATTCGTTGCCACCACGTTCTGCCAGATGAACGGCATCGCCGGTGATTTCGTCGTAAACACCGTGCTCCATTGCGTCTGGTTCGTGGAGGTCTGAATCTCGTAATCCGGCCCGCTCTGGCCGCTGACCTGCACCTCAAATTGCCCATTGCTCCAGTCAACCGACGACACCTGCGGCAACGTCAGTGGATTGACCGTAATCGTGAAGTTTTCTGTCGCGCTCAACGGCGGATTCTTGCTAATTGGTGCTGGCAAAATTGAACTGGTCAGTGGTACCTCAAATGTCCGTGCCGCCCCCGGTTACGGTCCACAAGCCGTTGGTATAGGTGGCCGAGCCGGCCAAACCCGGTGATCCTATGTCCTCGTTGCTCCATCCCGGTGGCAAAGCCGCCCAAGCTGTTCCGGCCATCGGCGGAAGCATTGAAACCAGGCAAAACAATTCGCGAGCTTATGGGGATCACGAAGCTTCCACGCGGCTTGACGCGTTCGTTTCGTAAGTGTAACAATTTCCCCGATGACCGGCGCCTACATGCAGATAAAAGTTGTTTCTCTGATTGCTCTCGCAACTTTCGTCTCTTTGCGTCCAGCGCACGCGGATGACACGAACGGCGCGTTGTCCGGCAAAATCGCCGCGACGGATGCAAACAAGCACTACGGCGAGAATGCGATCGTCACAGGAAGGATCGCCCAAGTCACAATTCGGCCGACGGTGATTTTCCTCAATCTTGAACAGCCCTATCCCGATTCACCGTGTACAGCCGTTATCTTCCGCCGCTTCACCAACCAATTTGGCGAGTTGTCAGCCTTGTCAAACCAGAGCGTCGAGATCAGCGGCGTGATTACCAATTATCAGAACAAACCGGAAATAGTCCTTACCAATGCCAGCCAGCTCACCATCAGCGGGGTCGGGCAGCCAACGCTTGCTGCTCCTCCCGTTTTGGCGCAAGTGAATGCAACGCCGCCGACGCCGCCGTCCCGGGGGGCGATGGCGCCGGTGAAACCTGACGATGAGGTGCCGTATCTCCGGCCCGCGATTCTGCTGTGTATGGTCGCGTTTCTAGCGGGAGGCCTGGCGATCCTCCTCAATGTTCGAAAAACCGCCCGGCGTGCAGCGCTTCAGCCCGCTTCGCCTCTTTTGCTGGACTCGACGGAGCAGAGCGGCGCGCCGAACGTGCAAATCGAGTTGGGCGGCTCCACGCAGACGCAATCGCAAATCTGGCTCCCGCCTTCCAACGCCGGACGCCAGGCTGACCGGCTGCCCGATGCGGTGCGCGCGGGTGTCATCGCCAACCTGAGCCTGTGGTTGAAGCAGCACGTGGTGGGGCGGCTGCTGTCAGACCGGGCGGATTTGCTGGCCACGCAACAAGCCGCTGCGCTCAAAATGCAGGCGGTGGACGAGCGCCTCGCAAAAATTGAACACCACATCCAGGAGCGCAACCAGGATTACGAGCGGCGCATCGACGAATTGCTCAAGGCTCTCATCACCGCCGAGGCGGAGAACCGCGAAATGATCCGCGCCCAAATCACGTTCCTTAAATCCGAGATGGAAAAAACGCGCCTGAAAGCGCGGCAGCAAAGCGAGGAGCCTCAGTATTGAATAATGCTTTTGGCTTTCCATTTTTAACCGGTTTGTTCAGCCTCCATTTCAATGATTACAAAACCAAAAGCCGGATTCAGAGACCTCCGCGCGGGCTGCCTCTTGCTGGCGGTGACGTTCAGCCTCCTCCGCCCCGCGCTGGCGGCTGATACCAACGCCGCGCCTGAAACCGATGGTAAACCCGCCGGAAGCGGCGAAGTGCGCGCCCAGGATTTCCTGCGGTCCTACCTGCAAATTCAGGAACAACTCCGCGACACCCAGATCGCCATCGAGAAAATTCAGCAGGAATCGGCGGCGGCCAGCGCCAGCAATTCCGTGGCGGTGGAAGAGCGTCTGCGTCTGATGGAAAGAGCCATCGCCAGCGAGAGGGCGGACCAGTTGAGCGGCATCGAACATCTGGACAGAACAGTGATCGTGGCGGCGGGCGCCTTTGCGTTTGTTGGTTTTACGGGGCTGTTGCTCGCCGCGTTTTTGCAATGGAGCGCCGTCAATCGTTTCGCCGCCGCTGCCGCCAGCCTGCCTGCAGTCCGTTCACCCCAGGGCTTGGCCATGGGCCCAGCCGAGGCCCTCCTGCCACCGGCCCATGCCTTGGAACAATCAAACATGCGCTTTCTGCAATTGATGGAGCGAATGGAACAGCGCTTGCACGACATGGAAGGCTCGGTCACACCGCCCAAGACCCTGCCGGAAGGCAATTCGGGCAACAACCCCGCCCAATCCTCATCCGAAAAAACATGGCCACGCCCCGCGCCGGACAAAACCGATACGATCAAAGTGCTCCTCAGCAAAAGCCAGACCTTGATGAAATTGGACAAGCCCGAAGCCGCGCTGGATTGCCTGGATAAAATCCTGAAGATCGATCCGGACAACGCCGAGGCCCTGGTCAAGAAAGGCGCCGCGCTCGAGCGGTTGCAACGCACCGAGGGGGCCATCGAATGCTACGACCGCGCCATTGCCCAGGATTCCACCATGATCATGGCTTATCTTTACAAGGCGGGGTTGTTGAACCGCATGGAACGGCACAGCGAAGCGCTGGCCTGTTATGAGCAGGCGCTGAAACCCGGCAAGTCCCCTATGGAATAACCGACACAGTGCGCCCGCGTTCCCTAAACATGCTTCTCAAAAAAGCGGAAAAACAGAGCCTGTTTGGAAACTGGCTCGGCCTTGGCCGAGATGGCCTCCATCTGCGGTTCGGTCAGGGGCGTGAAGTCGCGCGCCAATTGCACATTTTGCTCCAATTGCGCAATGGAATCGCAGCCAATGATCACCGTGCTGAGCGGCAGGCTCAACGCGTAATACATCGCTTCCCGCATGTCGAGCGTCCCCGGGCCGGTGGACAACACCACTCCTTCCCACGAATGCTTTTGTCTCTCCAATGGAGGCGGCGACCAGTTCGACAACAACCGCCCGCGCGCGGGCACTTTCATGCCGATGATGCCCATTTGCTTTTCCACCGCCAGCGGCAGCAATTGCTCCATGAAACTGTAATGATGTTTGTCCGCCGCGTTCACCGCCATGAGAATTGTGTCAAACGGATGACATTTGATCGCCTCGATGAGCGCATCCGGGCGGTAATGGCCGGTGACGCCCAGAAAACGAACGAGCTTCTGATCGCGCGCCTGGAGCAGTGCATCCATGGCGCCGCCTTTGGCGAAGACCGCCTCGATTTCGGCCAGTGTTCCCAAATCGTGCAGTTGCCAGAGATCCAAATGATCGGTCTGCAACAACTCCAGCGACTTTTCCAACATGCGCAAGGAGCCGTCCCGCGAGCGCTCCTTGGTTTTGCTGGCCAGAAACGCCTCCGACCGGCGGCGCTTCATCACCTTGCCCAAATACTGCTCGCTCCACCGCTCCGGCCCGCCGTAAATCGAAGAGGTGTCAATATAATTGACTCCCAGGTCCAGCGCTCTGTCAATAATCGGAACTGCGACGGCCTCGTTATGGGGGTGTTCCAGGGCCGCCTGGCCCCCCAGGCTGAACAGTCCCGCCCGATGACCTGTCCTGCCCAAATTGCGCGTCGGCATGGCCTCCGCCGTTTTTGGATTGGAAATCAGCGCACCCGCCGTCGCGGACGCCAGCGTGGCCGGCCCCATCAGCGCGGCAGCCACGACGCCGCCCAGCTTCAGGAATTCACGGCGATTTGGATTTAATGGCCTGTCGTTTTCGGCATCATTCATAAGCGCTTCAGGTTGGCTCATTACACTTTAAGCTGAGGCACTTGTTTTGCCAGCGCAAAAGCCGGGAAATCTTCATCGCCGGTTGCCTCTGGATTTTCTTGCCGTGCGCGGGGGGTACAGACATATTCATGAGGCAGACGCTTGAAACGGCGCAGATTGGGTCTGATGGTTAAGCGATACTGTTGCGCGCGTAGCTCAACTGGATAGAGTGACGGCCTCCGAAGCCGCAGGTTGTGGGTTCAACTCCCGCCGCGCGCACCAGTTCCGCCCGCTGCTTTGCCGGTAGTGCGTCAAGTGCTATAACTATGTCTGAAGATAAATCCAACATAAAGCCCGTCGCAGCCCCGCCGCTGAAACCCCTTCCACTCAAATCAAAGCTGGCTTCCACGCCCACCCAGGCTCCGAAGTATTCGGTCAGGGTCAAGAATGCGCAAGGCCAGGAGGTGTCATTGGGCGACCCGCGCGCCAGTCGCGCTTTGGTGGCGCTCATGGATATGTGCGCTGTCAATGGCGGCGCAGCCTCGCATTGGGGGGGGCCTGCCGCCTTCGCCGAGATCATCTCCGCCATTCATGGCCTGATGTTCGCCGTCAAAGGGCGGCCCTGGCACGAAGCGTACAATTTCGTCAATGATGCCGGCCATTGCGAAAACGGCATTTATGCCTTGCGTTCCCTTTACGGTTTCGACGGCATGACCTTTGAAGATTTGAAAGGGTTCCGCGGCATCAAGAGCAAATTCACCGGCCACGGCGAATCCCATCTCAATCCCGAGGGCGTGCTGTTGAGCAACGGCCCTCTCGGCTCGGCGCTTCCCCAGGCCCAGGGCCTCGCGCTCAGTGACAAGGTGCGGAACAACGACCGCGTCACTCTCTGTACTGTCTCGGACGGCGCCTCGATGGAAGGAGAGGCCAAGGAAGCCTTCGCCGCCATACCTGGTTTGGCCGCCAAGGACCGGCTCAACCCGTTTGTCCTGGTCGTTTCGGACAACGACACAAAGCTTTCCGGCCGCATCAGCAAGGACGCCTTCAAAATGACCCCCACTTTCGAGGCGATGAGCGTGCTGGGCTGGAACGTGGTCAAAGTCGCCGACGGCAACAATCTGCAGGACGTTTATTTGGCGGTGGAGTCCGCCTTGCAACAAGCCAGGGCAAATCCGCGCGTCCCGGTTTGTGTTTGGGCGAAAACCGTCAAGGGCTTCGGCGTTCGCTCCACGGTCGAGAGCGCTTCGGGAGGCCACGGCTTTCCCCTGTCCAACGCGGAAAAGATCGTTGATTTCGTCAACGAGATTTATTTCGGTGCGCCTGAAATTCCCGCCGATTTGGCCGATTGGGCTAAAGCTCTGCGCGCCAATTGGGAACAAAAGGAGGCGGCCAAAAAAGCCAAGGCCGCTTCCGCTCCGTCCGCGCCTGCGGTCAAAAAGGAGAAAATCCAGGCCGGCCTCGCCAAAGGCGCGGTGCGCGCCGCGCAGGACGGTTTTCCCGTCTATTCGATTTCAGCCGACGTGGAAGGCTCCACGGGGATGAGTTTCTTCCAAAAAAGTTTTCCCGACCGATTTGTCGAGGTGGGCGTTGCCGAAGCCAATATGATCAGCACCGGCGCCGGTTTTGCCAAAGCGGGTTTCATTCCCGTTGTCGATACATTCGGCCAGTTCGGCGTCACGAAGGGCAATTTGCCCCTGACCATGTCCGCGTTGTCGCAGGCGCCAGTCATCGCTGTTTTCTCCCATGTCGGCTTTCAGGACGCTGCCGATGGAGCCTCGCACGAGGCCACTACTTACTTTGCCGCCGTCTCCGCCATCCCGCACACGGTGGTCATTGCCTGTTCCTGCGCGGATGAGGCGGAAGCGCTGATCTATGAAGCGATCCAGCGGACGGCGCGCGCCCGCGAGGAGGGGCACAACGGCGAATCGACGGTCTTCTTTGTGGGGCGCGAAAATTATCCGCTGCACTGGGTGGATAACGCCAAATACCATTGGGGCAAGGCGGAGGTGCTGGCCAATGGAAGCGACGTGGTCATCCTGGCTTGCGGGCCGCTGGTGGGCCGAGCCATCGACGCGGGCCGCCAGCTCAAGGAGCAAAACATCGCCGCCACGGTCATCGCCAATCCATTCATCAACCGTGTGGATTTGAAGACCATCGGACCTGCGGTCCAACAGTGCGCGGGCCGTGTCGTCACCATCGAGGACCATCAGATCATCTGCGGCATGGGCGCGCAAGTGTCTCATGCCCTGTCCCAGGCGGGCATTGCCCATCGCATGAAATCGCTGGGCATTCAAGGGGAGTTTGGACAATCGGCCTACGTGGCCGAGGACCTGTATCAAAAGCATGGTTTGACCGCCGGCAAAATTATTGACGCAGCGCGCGAGTTGATGAAATGAGGCTGGTATGCCCCCCGCGCATAAATCCTTGAAGGGACAGCTTTTGTTGGATGGGGGCAAACTGCACGGGTCGTTCTTCCATCGGTCCGTTGTCCTGATTTGCCAGCACGACGAGGAGGGCGCGTTCGGCCTGATTCTGAACCGCTCCAGCGAAAGCAAAGTGGGCCAGGCCCTGGTTGCGAATGTCTCGGAGACGATCAAGGAGCAACTGCTTTTCGTAGGGGGTCCGGTGCAGCCGGGCACGCTGAGTTTCCTGCATACGGACGCTTTTCTGCCTCAGGCCAACGTCATGGTCAACCTGAGCCTGGGTCATTCCATCGACGCTTTGACGGACTTGAGCGAATCCAATTCCACCACCCAGAAACTCAAGTTGTTCGCCGGCTATTCCGGCTGGACGGCGGGCCAGCTCGATAACGAAATGGCGCGCAAGGATTGGCTTGTTCATCCCGCTTCCATTGATTTGGTCTTCTACCCGGAACCAAGCCGGCTTTGGCAAGAAATTCTGCGCCAGCTTGATGATAAAACGCGGCTGCTGGCCGAATCGCCCGAGGATTTGTCCTGGAATTAGCCGGCGATCAGCGCGGCCTGTTGCAAATCGAGCAATTGCTTGATACCCGCTTTGCCCACCGCTAGCATGGCGGCCAATTGCGCTTCAGTGTAGGCGCTCTCTTCGCCCGTGCCTTGCAGTTCGATGAATTCCCCGGAGCCGTTCATCACCAAATTCATATCGACCGTCGCCGCCACGTCTTCCACATAGGAAAGGTCCAGCAGGGCCTGCGACTGCACAATGCCCACGCTGACCGCCGCCACCGGCTTGAGCAGCAGATCGGACGCCAGTTCCCCCCGGTCCTTCAGATTGCGAATCGCCAAAGACAGCGCCACGAAACTCCCCGTGATCGCCGCCGTGCGCGTCCCGCCATCGGCCTGCAAAACATCGCAATCCAGCCAGATGGTGCGCTGCCCGATTTTTTCCAGGTCGATGGCCGCGCGCATCGAGCGGCCAATCAAACGCTGAATTTCCTGGGAACGTCCGTCGAGCTTACCCTTCGATATGTCGCGCGATTTCCGGGTCAGTGTCGAGTAAGGGAGCATGGAATATTCCGCCGAGATCCAGCCGCCGGTCACGTTTTGTTCCTTCATCCAGCGCGGCACAGTGGCCTCGATGCTGACGCCGCAGATCACGCGCGTGTTGCCCCACTCAATCAAGGTGGAGCCGCAGGCGTACGGAGCGATGCCGTTCTGAAACCGGATCGGGCGCAATTGATCCGGTTTCCGTCCGTCGGCTCGTGCAATCTGCGATGGCGTTGTTGTCATGGCCCGCATTCTATCCGGCGTCTCCACCGGCGGCAATGGAAATCACGTGGCAACAGAATTTGCCTCAGGAAATTCGTTGCCATTCCGCTTCCAATCCGAGGCGCTGAATCCAGTCCTTCAAAGATGTTTGGTCGAGTTGTTCGCCCGATACAGAAATCATCGCTCGAATATCGCGCAAATGTTTTTCCGAGCCGCCTTCACGATAGTATTCCAGCTTGCGGACAATGACATATTCCGGCGGTGCAAGAGAAATGTTGGTTCCTCCTATCGCATACTGCTTCGCATGGCGAAAGGCCCAGGCGTGCAGTTCGTCACGATTAGCCGTGTAAAAATCGGCCTTCAAACCGGAGTCGGCGTGTATGATGTTGAAGTGTCCTTTCCGCTCCCGCGCCATCTCGGTCAAAATAGTGTGGGCGGGCGGGACGTAAAACTCCGGGGCTGGAAAAACATCGGGAAGTTTTGCCGCGTCCTCGTGGCGCAGAAAAACAACGAAGTCAATGTCATGGGTGACGCGCGGTTCGCCGTAAAGCATGGCAGCCACGCTGCCGCTCACCAGATAACGAACCCCCATCTGGTTCAGCGGTTGCGCGAATAATTCGATCAGGTCAGGTTCGGGCATGGCAAAAAATCTGGCGCACTTCCTCCTCAACTTTTTGTTCCGGCCACTCGGGATGCTGGCTGCGCAGGAATGCCGCCTTGTGCCGCCGCATCGTCCAATAAAGCCGGTGCGCCGCCCGCCAGCGTTGCTCCGGCGTCATGCGCCGAAACGCTTCGATTTGCTCGGGACTCGATCTTTCATCCGCCAGCATTGGAAAAATGTGCGGCGTAATTTTGAGCCAGGCAAGCTGGTTTATGACGTTTCCAACAAGTTCCGGTAGGCGCTCCACAGTTTCCCGACCAGCGGGGATCGCTTGAGCTTGCGCCCGTCCAGGGACGCGATTTCCACAATGCCCATCGAAGTCATGGTCAGGAATGCGCCGTCGGATTGGCGCAATTCGGCCGGCCAGCCTCTCTTTTCTTGACAGGCGATTTTCATTTTGGAGCATAGATCGAGCAGCAGGCCTCGGGTCACGCCGGGCAGGGCGCCGTCCGGCAGCGCCGGGGTGCAGACCGTTCCTTGCTTGATCCAAAAGAGGTTGCTGGTCGTTCCTTCGGCCAGACGACCATCTGTGTTCAGCAGAATGGCTTCCTGCGCGCCGGCGGCGTCGGCCTCCGCCCGTGCCAATACCTGGGGAAGCTTGTTGGCGGTCTTGAACCGCGTCAGCGGATCGTTGGACGCCAGGCGGAATGACGCGGTGACGACCCGCCAGCGCGGCATTTTTGTGATGACCGGCACGGGATGCAGGGTCATGACGACGGCCGGATGCTTTGCATTCTTTGGGGAATAGCCCCGTGCCGTGACGCCCCTTGTGATGCTCAGGCGCAAAATGCATTCCGGCAGCCGGTTCCGTTCCACCAGTCTCAGCCCGTGCCGCAGCAGTTTGTCTGGTGAAAAAGATACTGTCAACTGCAAAAAGTCCATGCCCCGCCGCAGCCGCTCCATGTGTTCGCGCCAGCGGAAGGGCCGGCCTCGCGTCACCAGCATGCCTTCAAACAGCGCGTCACCATAAAGAAAACCACGGTCAAAAACGGAGACGACCGCGCGCTCTTCCGGGACGAAATGACCGTTGAGAAAAACAATCATGCTCGTGGCTGGACAGGGTTTTCCCGGCTGGCAAAGTGGCGCAAGGCGGCAAAGAACCCGCCGGCTTTGGTCAGGGTTTCATCGTATTCGGCCCCGGGCACGGAATCGGCGACAATCCCCGCTCCGACGTGGAAATGAATCGCCCCCGCCCGGCACACCGCGGTGCGGATGGCGATGCTTAACTGGCTTTCACGGTTGAATCCCAGGTAACCGATGGATCCCGTGTAAGCCCCGCGCGACAGGGATTCCAGTTCGTCGATGATCTCCATGGCGCGGATTTTTGGCGCGCCGGTCACGCTCCCGCCCGGGAAGCACGAGGCGAAGGCCGAGAGGTGGGTTTGATCGCCGCGCAGACGTCCGGTCACGGTCGAGACCAAATGCTGCACATGGGCGTAGCGCTCCAGGCGCACCAACTCCGGCGTCTCCACGGAACCGTATTCGCAGACTTTGCCCAAATCATTGCGCAGCAGATCGGTTATCATGACCAACTCGGCCATGTCCTTGGCGCTGGTTTGCAGTTCGTAAGTCAACTGCGCGTCGCGCATCGCGTCGCTGCTGCGCGGGCGTGTTCCTTTAATGGGGCGGGTTTGAATGTCCCGTCCGCTCATTCGGAGGAACAGTTCCGGGGACGATGAACAAAGCTGAAAATCACCGCAGTCGAGCCAGGCGGCAAACGGGGCAGGCGAAACCTCGCATAAGCGTTGGAAAAAGTCCCATCCTGGCAAATCGACGCGGGCGGTCAGGCGATGCGACAGGTTTGCCTGATAAATGTCTCCGGCGCGGATGTATTCCAGCGCACGCTCGACTTTGGCGATGAATTCCGCGCGGGAGTGATTTCCCGTAACGACGTTCTCGCCTTGAATCCCGGGATGGAAGGCTGACGTCTCCCTCTCTTCCACACACTTGTGGAGGAGAGGGCCGGGGAGAGGAGGTTCTTTTCTCGATTCCCCTCTCCCTTTCCCTCTCCCCGCTTGCGCGGGGCGAGGGAATGAAAATCCGGCCTTGCCAATATTCTTGCAAGAAACTGAGATGAGCCCGGGCCGGGGAGAGGAGGCCGGCTTTTCGGCTTCAGGCGCCGTCTGCATCAGGTCTGTCCAAAACCCAAGCTGTCGTCGCGCCCGTGCCGGGTCGCGCGCGCCGTCGGCCTGCAATCCTGTGGAAATAATCCAAACCTGGTCCATGCGATGATCAAACGCCACGAGACTGTCGTAGAAACCAGTTTGGCAATCGGGCAGTTCCAAATCGTTGATGGCAGTTCGCGGCAGCTTCGGTTCCACAAAATTTTTCAAATCGTATCCCCAAAAGCCGAAGCAACCGCCGAGCGGAAATGGCAGGTCAATTTCGTCGGGCATTTCATAACGCGCCATCAGCGTGTCGAGCACCTGCCAGGGGTTGCCAAAGCGCGTGTGGTGTGGCGAATCCAATTCACAACGCGAACCAAACGAGCGGAAGGTCAGGAAGGGCCGCGCCGTGACGAAAGAATACCGGGCCTGCGGCGAGTCGAACGCGCCGCTGCGCAGCAGGACAACGCCCGGCTCGCCGCGCAAGGCCGCGACGAGCGATTCCGGCGTGTGCGCAGTTTGGATGTGTTGTAGAATGAGGCGCATGACAGGCATCCGACGGGGATACAATTTGGGTTCAGCCGACGGAATGCGGGACGATATCCGGGGGGCCAACCTTTCGCATATACTCCAGGATCACATCCACCGCCTCTTTCGGGTCGTCGATGACGGTGAACAATTGCAAATCGGTGGGACTGATCAGCTTGTTCTTTTCGAGGGTTGACTTCATCCAGTGGAGCAGCCCGTTCCAGTACTCGTGCCCAAAAAGAATGAGCGGAAAGCCGGGGATGCGCTTGGTTTGCACCAGCGTGGCCACTTCAAAAAACTCGTCCAGGGTGCCAAAACCACCCGGCATGAAGACAAAGCCGACGCTATATTTGACGAAGCAGACCTTGCGCGAGAAGAAGTAATGGAAATGCAACGGCACGTTGGCAAAGGGGTTTCCTCTCTGTTCGGTGGGCAGTTCGATGTTCAGGCCGATGGACGTCCCGCCCGCCGCGGCTGCGCCGCGGTTGGCGGCTTCCATGAGGCCCGGCCCGCCGCCGGTGATGACGGGCAGTTTGTTCTTCGCCAGACCTTTGGCAAGGGCCACAGCGGCCTTGTAGTAGGGATCGCTTGGGGGCTTGCGGGCCGAGCCAAAGACACTGACGGCCGGCCCGATCTTGGAGAAGGTCTCGAAGGCATCGACGAATTCCGACATGATGCGCAAGATGCGCCACGGGTCTTCTTTTATGAATGTTATTGGCTGGCTGTTCATCGTCCTAGATTAGATCAGGGTGGGCCTTCTGTCGAGATTCTTTACAACCTCAGCGGCCAGGCACATGAGAATAAAATCACTTTGAGTCACTTTGAGTAGTATGATCCGCCTTCGCCGAAACGGCTTCGGCGCGACAAGTCCGCCGTCGCCGCAGGCCCGAAATGTGCCGGGGCGAAGACGGGCCTTCTTGGAACATTCTTCATCATTCTAACTTTCTTTGAATACTTATATGCTTTAAATATGCATTCGTCAAACGATATGTTAATTATTTTTGCGGCAATGGTGGCACACGAATGCCGGGGTTGTGGAAAAGGCAAGATTTAGATTTGCGCTTTGGCGACTGAATGCCGACCCTTGAGGCTTGCGCGACGATTACGCTGAACCTGTGTTTAAAGGCTGGGCCAAGCCGGGCCCGATACCGCCCGGAGCCCTCGGAAAAGGACCCGCCCTTGAAGCGGGCGAAACGCTTGACGCCATCAGCGGTTACTTTCGACTGTTTCAACTGACCAAAGGCCATCGTTTTTCGACGGATGACGTCCTGACCGCGTGGTATGGCACGACGTGTTGTCCGACGGCTCGAATCGTCCTTGATCTTGGCAGTGGGTTGGGGGCAGTGGGAATGATTGCCGCATGGCGCCTGGCAGGGGCGAGGTTTGTCACAGTTGAAGCGCAGGCGGAAAGTGTGCGCCTCGCGCGGAAATCCGCGCGTTGGAATGGTCTGGAAGATCGCTACGAAATCCGTCAGGGCGACTTTCGTGACGGGTCGGTTTTGAGGCTGGAGGAAAAATTCGATCTTATCCTGGGCAGCCCGCCATATTTCCCGCCTGGCAGCGGGGTGGAAGGGGATCATCCGCAAAAAATCGCCTGCCGTTTTGAAATGCGGGGCGACATCGCCGATTACTGCGCCACTGCGGCGACGCATTTGAATCGCGGCGGAATTTTCGTCTGCGTGTTTCCGGTGACCCCGTCCGCGCAAAAGAGCAGGGTCGAGGCCGCCGCGACGAAGGCGGGATTGAGGATCATCCGGTGGCGTCCGGTTACGCTCCGCGAACCCGACCCGCCGTTGCTTGGACTGTTTTGCATGGTTGGGCTGGGCGATGTGCCTCCTGGTGAACCTTGGATGGAACCTCCACTGGTGATTAGGACCGCGGAGGGGCGGATTCATCCGGAGTACTCCGTGGTCAAAATGTCGTTTGGTTTTCCGCCGTGAGAGCGGGAAACGGGCAATTTCTCACCGTACCCGGCCACATCAGGTCAAACACATATCACTATGAAAAAATGGACAAAGCTACGGTGCGGCCCCTTTGATTCAGTTGCGTCAAACGACCAAATACCGCAATTTGAGGTGTATTCATTGAGTCGCAATTGTCATAATCAGTTAAATGAAGACGACAAGAAAAAGACCGACGAGATCATTAGAACATCAGATTCGGGAGTTGGAGTTTCATTTGGACAGCACACCGGCGTCGCCATGACCAACCTGTTTTCCAAAAATGCCATTTCGAGGAACATCTCCGAGGGAAACCCCTCTTAAAACCGGCTAATTTGGACAGCAGCACTAGTGTCCAAATTAGCTTCTGAAAAAAGCTGAAAAGGGCCTCCGTTTCTGATGAAGATGAGGGTGAAATTGAAACCACAACCCATCATCCACGGAGGTCCCAAATGATTCGAACCGGC
>JBEKDI010000061.1:0-48511 GCA_050014435.1 Verrucomicrobiota bacterium
TCCAGAATTGTTTGAGACACACCGGCGATCTCCCAGCCCTTTTCCGTTCGTTCAACTCCGTAGCCAATCTCAGCCAGCCGTTTGGCGAACCGGGCGTGAAAGGCGGCTTCGTAGTAAGGCGCGTCCCGTTTCAAATCGCCGAACTCCCCGGCCTTCCAGCGCTGCTCCACCTCGTCCCAAGTGGCGTTGAAAGCGAAGCAGTGCGCGTGCAAGTGCGGGTCTGGAATGCCCTTGACCGGACGCGCTGTGAAGTGATGGAACTCCGCCCATACCAGATTGCCGGTATTGCGGTCACTGTTTTCACCGTGAACCCGGACGCGGGTTTTCATGTCCGTTTCCAGTTCCCGCATCGTCTCCGTGACCGACATTTTGAACGCGCCAAAAATCCGTTCGTCCCGGTTTTGTTCGTACACGACCGACACCGACTTTGGGCAATGGAAATTGAAATCGTACCCGACGCGCCGGTTTTCCTTCGTTCGCGGGGTCAATGATTCATCCGAACCCGGTTTCACATTATCGGCCAGGGCATCAAAGGAACGCTGGTCAACCCGTCCAGACAGTCCCAACCGTTCCGCGCCCAAACCTTGCCATTGACCGATGACCTCCTGCCCTTCCGAGTAGTAATCTTCGCGGCTCAAGCCCTGAGTATAATACTGCTTGGCTTGACCGGCGCTCACACTGGCAACGACCCGCAACATGACACGGCCTGGCAACGACCCGCAACATGACACGGCCAATATAAACCGTGCCATGAACCAGCGCAAAAAATGGTACTGGTTTACAGCGACCAAGCCATAAACCCAGTGCAATACCGTTTTGCTCAACCGCAATAAGACCGCAACCCCGAACTCAAATCATGACCAATGCAGCGTGAGCATGGCAACCATGAGCCATGTAACAGCGCAAAGAGCGCAGTGCAGGCTTACAAAAGTTAAGCCTTAAAACTTACAGACATCTCTCCTAAGCGGAGCTTGAGGATGGAAAAACGGGCCGGAACATCACGCGAAAATCGCGTGGAAATCTCCAGATTTTCCAACGCTTATCCAGCGTTTTTCCAGCAGAAATCCGCAACCCGAAACGCCGTTATACTGCCAGCGTTCCGCCGCTTCCTGTTTGCGTCAATTATATCCTGCGATGCTCGCCGTCAAGGTCGTTTGCCGCTGGCCCCTTGCGCCCCAAAGCCAGCGGCATCTCCACCATTGACGGCTGCGTTTCTCGGATGACGCAAAACAAAAAGGAAGCGTTTATGAAAAGAGCAGCAAAAATTGACTCCATCAATATCCGGCGCAGCCATCTTGGATTAACCGGTATCGTTTATTCATACGGATATGCGTATGCGGTGCGATACGCGCCAGACGCCATCGTAACCGAGGCACTCATTCGCAAAAGCTGGCGCGAACAACGCCCGGCGTTTCGTCCCTATGACGATTCGACGGATACCTTCGTATAATCTGCCGGGGCGCGATTTGCGCCCTCTGCAATCCTCTGCAAACCTCTGTTTCCATCTAATTTCCATCCGTTTTCTTGAAAAAAACCATTCGTGACCGATTGGTAATGACGAAGGACGAGAAAACGATGTCGCAATTATCAACGGACTCATTATTGACGGAGGCGCAATCCGCGCCGGTCAAACCGAGCCGCAGCAAGCTGGAAACATACCGGGCCGCCATTAGCGAACTGCGCCGCAAACGCTGGACGTTCGCGGAAATCGCGGACTGGCTCCGAGGGCGGGGCGTGAGCGCCACGACAAGCAACGTGCATCGGTTTTTCCGACAGAGTAAACCCACGCCGCCACCCCTTGAGCCGGTGCGGGCGCAATCAGCGCCGCCGCCCGCTCCGGTTGATGCGGAGAAACCGAAGCGCAAAATCCGCTTCAACATTCCACTATGAAAAACGTAAAACATCGCCTGCTCTTTCCGATGCAGGCCAAAGGAAACGTCGGCAAGAGCCTTGAAATCGCCACTCGGGCTTGCTGGTTAAGCGAGCGCGGCATCGAATGGCAGGGCTTCGATCTGGACGCCGACAATCGAACGCTGTCGCGGCTCTTTCCCGGCGAAGTGCAACTTGTGCCGATGATGGGCCGGGCCGACGACCAGGACGAACTGGTTTCCATTTTAAAAAAGGTGACGGCGAAACCCATCACAATCGTGGACGCCCGCGCCCATCTGGACGGTGTATTGAGGACCGCCCTGCAAGCCACGCGGTTTTTTAATCTGGCCAAGCAGCTAAACGTCGGCATCACCGTGACCATGTTTCCCTTGGATGACGTGGACGTGATGACCAATCTGGATGAGCTTTGCCAATTCTGTGGCAACCAGGTCGAATACATTGTTGTCAAAAATCCGGCGCGCGCCGCGCGAACAAAAATGTTTGACGGAAGCCCACTGGATGACGAATTGAAGGCATTGGGCGCGGCCACCATCACGCTTCCTCTTTTGTCCGAAATCGTTAAGATGAATCTGGCCTTTCTCGAAACTAAGCATGAGCGGGGTATTCCGTTCAACGAAGCCATTGGCAGCGACGAATTGGGACTGGACATCATGGCGCGTGGCATGTTGCAGGATTGGACGGGGCAAATGTTCAATCAGTACGACCGCATCGCCGGGCGGCTTCTTCCCACGTCGGAAGCCGAGAAGATCAAGCCGAAAGCCGCGCCCGCCTTGGGCGAAGCGCCGCGAGCGCGGCGCGGGGCCAAGGTCAATTTCACGCAGTAGGAGGCACCAATGACCGACAACCCACCGCTTTTCGAGGAGATGCTGGCCGCGTATCCAGCGGATAAACGCGAATTCGCCCGCCGCGTCTATGACCGTTTTGCCAACGGCGATGCAACCGAGTTTTTCGCCCAATTGTTTTTGTTGCTCGACGTGTACGCCAATTACGCCAAGCGCATCCCGCAGGCAGTCAGCGAAACGAACCAGAGCACGCTGGCGTCTTTGAAAAAAGTGCGGGAAGAAATCGGCTTGCTGGCGCAAACCGTGGAAACCCGCAGCGTGAATCTGGATAATCTGTGTGAGGAAACATCCGCCATTTGTCTGGCCACCCAAGAGAAATGTGAAGCGGCGGCGGAACGACTGGCCAAGTTGACCAAGGAAATCGGCCAGCAGGTGGACACCAAGGCCATCGTCGAAGGCATCCGCCAATCGGTTCACGCCGGCGTGCGTGCCGAAGTGATCACGCCGTTCATGCAGCGGACGGAGGAATTAAGCGCAGACGTGCTGCCGACGTTGGAAAAAATCAGGAACGCGAACGAGGAAGCCGCACGCGTCTGGCCGGGACGAATCTGGAAAATGGCGCTGGCGAGCGGACTGGTTTTCGGGCTGGCCGTGGCCATTGTCGCTACCGGAACGGCATATTGGGCAATCAAAACACATTACTCCCGCACACTGGCCGATCAAATCGTATCCACCGAAAAGACGATGGCGGTGAACCAGGCCACGTTTCACGAACTGGCCGTGGCCGACGCTCCCATCCATATCGCCCGCAGCACCGATGAGCGCGGATACACGATTCCGGGTGGTTTTTGTCTGTACATCCAGGGGGCGCAGAGCGCGGACATGCAAAATGGCGCGGGCCGCATTTTTTTCATCAGCCCACACCCGGAAAACGAACTTGAACAATTATTACACGACACGCAAACCAACACGCGAATAATCCAAATTGACCGATGACACATTTTCTAGCAAATATTCTTACACCTCTATCCCGTATCAGCCAATCACTGGACGCGACAGTAAGGGACATTTAAGATTCAAAGCGGAACCCTATAATTAGAATAAACCCATTCGCTTATAGTCGTCCTCACTCCCCGGAAACGGGTCATTCTCATTCCACCCTTCCAGTTTTAAATCCGCAATGATATGAATCCGAGCCGCCTCCGCAGCCTGATTGCCCCAAAGTTTGCGCACCTGTTCGATACCCGCAAGATGATGGCGCACCTTGCGATGGCGCATCCCGTACGGCGGCTTACCTGCGAATTCATCCAGCCACAGATGCACTTCCTCGAATGGCTTGCCGAGGGCGGCTATCGTTTTAGTGCAGTGTTCGGAAAATGATGGCATTTTCAATTATACGTACGCTTTGCAAGCGTCACGTTTCCCCGTCCATAGCCCTCCGTCTCATAAGTCCAACGTTGGATTTTGGCGTAATTGTCTGTCAAACTCAAATAATCGCCGTAGTCAGGAGAACCACCCATCTCGTCGAACAGCATAAACTGAGGTAATCCCGCTCGGTTGCTCCGCAAAGCAAGGGCCAACATTTGCGGGAATTCGGAATAGTTGCCGCCGAAACCGATTCCGGAGCGAATGTATGCGAGGCAGCCTGGTATTATGTCCCGGTTGCTGAAAACAGAAAGGAATGTTGTAATGGCTTCGCACCGGACGAACATTAAGTCTATGGACGGAGGTCCGTGGTCGTCGCCAAAGCCAGCAAGCCGTTCAAAGTGAGCACTCGCCGCAAATGGATCCTTTAACTCAAACGGCAGTTGGCGAATGAAAAAGCTGAAATGGCGGCGAATGTCGTTCCACGATTCACCGAACAGTAACCGGAATTCAAGGTCGTGTATCTCGCCGACGCGATAGCCTCGCAATCCCGGTGTTTTGCAGGTCACGGCAAACGATTCCTGGTCGATCCGGTAGTCTGAATAGACGAAGCAGGGAAATCGCTTGGCCAGAAATCGTATCGGCGCACCGTCGAGACCCGAACACGGATAAAAAACAGCTTCGCTGAGGAATTTTTTTATACCACTCATAATCATCTTGGCCGCGCGACGAAAACCCCGGTCGGTCTAACCAAAATGGGATATGGCGTCACCATCCTCCCGACGGCATTTAGACTTGGCACATATTGAATAACACGCGGGTATGCGCCATAAGCTGTAGAAAAAGCTACCGGCTGGCCATAGAAAGGCGGGATATATCCGGGATACACCGGAGGGACATAATTGCCGGTACTTGGCGGAACGGGCGGCGGGACCATTGGTTGATCCGATGGAACCGGTGAAAAGGTCGGCGCTGGCAATGGCTGCCGTTCCGACACGGTCGGCCGCAAAACCGTTGCCGAAGTAGGCGGCGAATTGTCCCATTGGCTGAGAATTTCAGCCATCCGGGCCTGGAGTCTTGCGCTCAGCTCTTGCTGCGTAAGAATCGTCCTCATAATTCGCGTCCACTCGTTTACCTGCACGACCGTTGCATTTAACTGCGATATGCGTTCCAACAAAGCGCTGATTTCCCCTCGCAACGTCTTTAACTCTTGGAGAAACGGCGCCGGGTCGAACCTCAGATTGGGATTCCGTCCAGCATCAAACCGGGACGCCGTTGCAGCAGCCTGCCGAATCGCCTGTTCTGCGGCAGCCGCGCGCTCCTCGATTCGACATTTGCAGAGTTCGTTTGTTGCGGCGGAAAACGCGCGTGTCAACCGCACCATGTCAGGCCGCCCGCGCGAACGGGCCTCGGTTGCGATGGCGCGCGAAACGGCGGCTTCCACTCCGACGATTTGGTTCTTCATTTTTTCGATTTCGTCGGCGGCAGGCCCGCGATTATTCGTGTCTTCTCGCGCAAAAACGCTGACGCCCGCAATGAGCACTGAGAACAGAATGAGGAACGCAATTTTCATAATTCCATGCTTGGAGCGGTTAAGGTTGGATGTTGGTCGAATATTGGCCCCCATTGACCAACTTGCCTTCGACGACAAACGGCGTATTCCCATCCAGCCCGGCGATTGTTGATTCCAGCCGCCGACAGAAATTGTGAATGTCTGTCAAACATTGCTTAAAGGCGTCCGCCGCCGAAATGCCGAGTTCAGCATCGGCGACAAAGCCAAGGAGGTCCTTGCGCTCACGCAAGCCCTGCGCCTGCGTTTGGAGATCAGACCGAACGCCATTGACGGCTTCCCGCGCCAAGCGGAGTTGCGTCAAACTTTCACGAATCCTTTTGGCAGCCTCTGAGTACTGCTGTTGGACGGGCGGCAAAATGTTTGGATCGCCGGCGCGGCTCTGCGCCAATTTGATTTGCGCGTCCATCTTCTTGATGAGCTGATCGGCTTGACTGAGGAACGGCGAATCATCGCCGAGGTCTTTTGTTGATAAAACTTCAATGCGATTCGCCAGAGCCTCTACCGCAGCCGCCTGTTCTTTCGAGCCAGCGCGGTTGGCATCGGCCATTTGCTTCGTCGCCGCCTCGACACTGACAACGACCGATTTCAATTGGGCCTGGATTTCCGAAACGACCGTGTTGGTTGTTTGAGGCGGCGTTGGCGCATTGATGTCACCCGGCGGTCGAACCGGTTCCCCAACAGCCAAATTCAATGACGGACCGACGAACTTTAGCTGCGCCGCCGGCGACGACGGCACCGTTTGCGCGATGCTGGAAATAGTACCGACCGATTGCGCGAGCGATACGAATGCGATGTGGATTACGTGGTAGTATGTTAATTTCATTTTCAGTTTTTCCTTTTTCCGGCTGGGTTAATAGTTTTCACCGGGCGTCGCCGGAGGTTTACACGGTGAAATTGGTTCGCTTCTCCACTGGTCTCGATCCACGAGACCCCACTCAGCCAATACAGATGGAACTATCAGCTTGTTTGCAAATTCATTGATAGGCAGATATCTATCTATTATCTGGACGACCTGATCGTGAAAAACCGCCCCAAAATCCGGAGAATCATCGGTTTCACGCACTTTCCACGATTCCCCCTCGTCGTCGAACCACGGCGGACGGGATGTGCGTCGCGGCTTGCGGCTCTTGCGAAAATAGAGCCAGCCTGTCGAACGAATGAATCGTTGATCGCCAGCGAGCCAGACGATGACGCCCGGCCCTAAAATGGGGGACATGGCGTTGGTGATAATGGTGGTGCCAGGCGACTTTTGCCGCAACAGTTCGTAGGCTAACAGGGCCGAATTGCTCGACATTTCGTTTACTTCTCGGAATTCCAATGTCAACTGGCCAACCTTTCGTTCCCAGCATGTCCGGATGTCCTCCACCAGCGAATCGAGTTCGCCGCTGGAGCCGCAATCTCCGACGATGATCGTCGGAGTGGGGCCAAGCTTTGACTTCCGCCGCTTCGGTGACAGAAAACCCGGGCCATGAAAATCATTTTCAAAGTCGTTCATCTTGTGAGACGATAAAACAGGATTTCAGCGAACGCATTGGGCGCGAGCGGACTTGGTCGGACAGAGAGATGTGTTTGACGGACAAGGCCGGACACGCGCAGACTAATGCGGAATCATGGCGGAAAGCGACATGTTATACTTTACAGACAACGCGGAGAACTGGCTCCTGGCCCTTGAAGCAACGAAGCGGGACGAGGATATTACCCTCATCACGCGGAAACATATTGAAGAAACGCTCGGATATTCCGTCGCAGAAGCTCACGGATCAACCACTCTAGCCAAATGTTTACGCCGGGAGCGGCCGGTTGGCACTGTTCTTCGCAGGAGAATTCGGGACGCATACAAAGTTCAGGACGCGGAGATCGTCCAGTATCTTTCCGCCCAGCCCACGTACCTTGCTGCCTCCTTGGACGATTTCCAGGCGTGGGATTGGCCACGAGAACCGCTGGGAAGGGGAATCGCATATCGGCTTGATGTTGCATTAGACGGCATTTTGGCGAACGGCCTCGGTATTCAGGATCGTCGGCGAATATTCGCTCCGCACGAACGCGGAGAACGGATCCTCCCTCTTACTGCGGACTTA
The DNA here is from genome assembly GCA_050014435.1 of Verrucomicrobiota bacterium. Classification (GTDB taxonomy): domain Bacteria; phylum Verrucomicrobiota; class Verrucomicrobiia; order Limisphaerales; family Palsa-1400; genus DASRLE01. The sequence continues at coordinate 7,689 of JBEKDI010000061.1, forward strand.
TTTCGGGTTGTAGTTCACAAACCTGGGCGGAAACCAGAGAGAATTCTGGGATATTGGCTGGCAGTGCCTCTCACGGAGAGAAGGTTCGAAGACGCCCTCGACGGGCGATTCTCATTGGCAAATGTCAAAGAGAGGGATATTGCGCCAACCTTTGGTGGTGGGAAAATTGATGTATATTGCGATGCTTTTGTCCGTGCGGTTGAAGCAGCCAACGACCATCGGCGAGGAGAGATTGCTCGTATTTTAAGCGATTCGCTTGTCAAAACAGTGCTGGCGCACTGCACAGACAAGAATTTATTCATAAACAGGATTTGCGCCTACGCGTGGAATGGAGATAGGGAAGTTGCCATTCGCCAGAGAGTCACCCCCGTTCAATTGTGTGAGCATTTCGGCTTGAAGAGGAATGGCGAAAAGCGCGACGCTGATGGTAACCCGGCCTATAAGGGCGACTGGAAGAGCATTTTGGAATCAAAGGCTTTCGCCAACTTTGGAGCCAAAAATAATGAGAATCAGCAACTGCTGACTGCAGGGAAAAAAGCGTATAAGCGGGCTTGCCCGAGGAGCAAAGTAGAAAATGAGCGTTTTCGGTAAAGCAATGTTTGACCAGTTGAGGCAGCCGAACCGAAACGTGACATTTCACATGCGCGTTGTTGGCGGTTATGGAATGGACTGCCCATGCCAGGATTTCATCCGCCTGCGCTCCGAAGAGGAGTCCCTCATTGGTCAGAGTTTAGACGGACGGCAGCGCCCCCGCATCTTGGACATCGGATGTGGCATCGGCCGTCACAGCGCGTTTATACAATCGAAGCGGCCCGACGCGCAGATCATGGTGGTGGAAATTGATCAAGAGTTGCGTGAGCATACCAGGTCCAATATCGCCCGCGCTACCGCTTATGAACGGTTCAGTGATGTTCCCGCTGAAGTACGCTTCGACATCATTCTTCTAATGGGCAACGGTCTCGGCGTATTCGGATCGGAGAACGCCACGCGTGATGCGCTTGCCAGGGTTCGCGGCATGGTTGCTGAAGGAGGCTGCGTGCTGATAGAGTCGGGAACTTTCAAGCCGGGAGAATTCCATGCAGTTCTTCACGAAATCGAGTATAATGGTGTGATAGATGACCCATTTATATGGGGTTACGCTACCCGTGAGTGGTTGGCCAGGGAACTTGAAAACGTAGGTTTCACGGGAGTCTCGATCACGCAGTCAAGTCGCGGGGGCTCCTTCTTTATCATTTACGCTAAGATCATATAATGGACACTTGGCACCCGGTCGCCCGGCGGCAATGCTGCGTCAACTGCGAAAACGTAAACGCAGTTACACTGCGATACCAGTGACCGCGCGGCCAACCGCAACCGAAGGGCCATCATCAATCAAGGGAAGAAAACTGCCGCCCAGCCGAACGCCAGGAATGCCACCTTGGGAGATGACCAATGTAGAAACTAGCGGTCGCTCGTGGGCCGCTGCGGATGCCACCTCAACGACACTTACCTGACCCGCGACTGTGTTAAGACTCGGTCGGGGACCGTCCCAAAACGTTTGGAATTTCATCTTCGTCGAATCTAACCCAAGTTGTTGTCACAGTCAAATCTGCGACAGTGGAACCCGAACCAGCCAATTCGATGGTCGGTTCAGAAAAACCAAGGAATGTGCTCACGAACGAAAGTGTAAAGGTGTAAAGCTGTTCCGTGGTTACGAGATTACACATGCTCCGTTTTCTGCGGCCACTCTTCGCTTGAGCACTGCGAAAAAGTAATCCCCTTGCTCCTTCGCTGAATGGAGAATTGCTACGTCAAAAAGGCCTCCCCATTTCAAAGTGATTTCGCTCACTGGCCCGGAAAAAAACGTGTTTTTGCTTTTCTGCCAAATAAACCGAAGTTGAGCAAATGGCAGGTCCAACGCTTGAATCATCTCCGTGCCGCCCTGCTTTTCTCCACCAAACCAAACACGGCTGTCCGTAACTGCAACATAGAGCGGCCAATCACTTTTCAGACCGATTTGGCATTTGAAAACGTAAATGACCGCCGTGCGTGCTTCCTTGCCTAAAAGATTCTTGACGGCTGCGAGTAATGATTCCGAGATGCCACTCGGCGGGGCTTTCGCTGCCTCCTCTTCAACTTGTTGAGTGTCGTCTTGAAATCCGCCGAGTTCCACCGCTTTGGACCCCGCCGTAGCGATGTTGTCACCGATGGCTTTTTCCACTTCAGCGAGTGCTGTTGATTGCAGAGTGAAGTCCACTTGCCCGCCAAAACATTTTGCGCATCCGAAATCAAACAAGGTCTCCGTCACCTGTTTTATGCTCGCCAAGTATTCCACCACCTTCCTGGACGCGAGGCGTTGGGCGTCCACTTGGGCTTTTCGCTGCTCCCACAAAAGGCCGGTTTGTCTCTCCCTTTCTAAAAACCCTCCAATCACCCCACTGAAAACACCCAAAGTCGCGCCTGTTTTTCCAAGCCCGCCCGCGAGCTGTCCCACAGCAGATCCTCTGAGCGCTTCACCAAGCACACTCGTCTCCTGTAATCTGCCGGCAGCAACTTTTAGGTCGATCTGGCAGCCCTTCAATGCTTCGAGATATGCAGCAAGAATTGCGTCGGTCTTCGCAAAACATTCTCCACGAATTTGTCGAGCGAGTGCTGTTGTGGGCGTTCCACGCACTTCGGGCAGAACCGACGTTCGCCGCAGCGTAAGCGAGAACTGCTGACAACATGTTTCCGTGAAATCGTCAGCGTAAATCAAAAAGCTCAATAGCTTCTCCTCGAGGGGAAAGTTTTCGGCCTCGGCACCCGGATTTGTGAAGGGCTGGAGAAGTTTCGTCGATGCCGTCTTGGCTATGGTTGCCAACTCTTTGTATATCTCCTGCCGTGGCGGTGTGAAAGTGCCGGGGTTTCCGGGGCTCGGGATTTCCGGCGGGGTGAACGGTGCCTGCCGGGGATTAGGCGCGAGTGGGCTTGGCGATGGCGTGGTCCGAGGTGCGGCCGCCAGTGGAAATCCGCAGTGCGGACATGAGGCCGCCTGGGATGAAACCTGTTTGCTGCACTCAGGACAGGTTGTGAGTGCCACAGGCTTCCTTTCGGCGGCTGGGTTCGTGGCCGGGCATTGGCTTTGGGGCTAGTTCACTTTTTGGTTGCCGCGGACTTAAGAACGGCGATCACCTCCGGGTCTTTGGCGAGGTCAATGGCCATTTTTCCGAAACGGTTCGTTTTGCTCGGGTCGGCACCCTTTCCGATTAGAAATTTCACCATTTCCAAGTGGCCGCGTTGTGCGGCAAACATGAGGGGAGTGTTGCCGCCGGGGTAGTTTGTGTTAATGTCGGCACCTTCTTTCAAATATCGGGCTGCTTTCTCGACCTCACCAAGGAGGGCGGCGTTCCGAAGCATGTTATTCTTTACTATTTGGTCGGCCGCCGACTCGTCCTTGCGGGCCTCTGCAAGAAAGTCCACACCGCTCTGGTTTGCAACGGATGTGTTAGTGCTCCTGCTTGTTTCCTTCCGGCTGGTGGCTGCTCCGAGGGACGCTTGCTGTTGTCCCTGTGTATTCGGCGAATCTTGCTTCGTGCCACTTCTTTCCTGTGGTTCGACGTGAGGCTCGTTGCTGGGGACTGGTGTTTGCGAAGTGGACGGCACATTTGCAGTTTCCACGCTAGGTTCGGCTCTGAGTGGGGAGGCAGCGCCCTCTTTCCGTGGGGCGACTGTTGGCTTCGGCTCCGCGACCGTGCTCATTCCCAGGATAACAAGCTGTGCGCCGGCTACCTTCGGGTTGACCAATTTGATTTCGACCAAGCCGTCAGCGCACTGATAATACCAAAAGCTGGCCTCATCATTATCAATGACCTTAGACGGCTCACCGAAAGTCTTTTTGAACGCCGCGACGGTTGCAATTCTTCCGCGTTGAGGATCAAACTCGCCATATTTCTTCTGCCAGTCAGCAACTGAAACATCCTTCGAGTTTGTATAGTCGCGTTCAAGGTTGGCCAGCTTGAAGCCCTCCGGGTTCTGAAAGATCTCAATGATGGTTTCGGATTTGTTGTACTCGGCCATTTGCAGAGCAGTCATTTGACGATCTTGTTTTGTTCCGGTCGGCCGGTAGAAGGCGTCCAATTCATCAATTGTCACCTTCCCCTTCAACCCCACCCGCGCACCTTGCGTCAAAAGGAATTGGGTCGCCCTTGGTTTATTTTCCGACGCGGCAATCATCAATGGAGTAAAGCCTCCCGAATAAAACAGAGCGTTAATATCTGCACCTTGTTTTACAAGTGCCTGCAAGATTTTCAGGTCGTCTGCCCGCGCTGCTTCGTGGATCGGCGAATAAGTCGTGCCTACGGGGCTAACCGTAGCACCTTTTTCCAGCAAAAGGGCCACTTCCTGCGAGTCCCGGACATGAATGGCATTAACCAAAGGAGTCAACCCGTCCCCGCCCGCGAGATTGGGGTTCGCATGTGAATCAAGGAGGGCGGCCGCAACCTGTGCTTGATGCCATCCAACTGCCATTATCAAAGGCGTTGTTGAGCCGCCGCCGTCAGGATTTGCGCCTTTACCTAACAATTCTCGGACAGCTTCGATCTTCCCCGTCCGAGCAGCCGCAACCAACGGAACTAAGCCTGACTTGTTTGTTCCGTTTACATCAGTTCCTTTTGCAATGTGCTCTTTGATGGCAGCGACGTCACCTAACGCAGAAGCGAAAACCAAATCTGACTCGTAGATGGCCCCAGCGGCAATAAATTGGTTTAGGGCATCACGCTTGCCGAAAAGTGCCGCCGTTTCTGCGGCACTCAAACCTTGTTTCGTCACGAGTTTGAGATTTGGTTTGGCAGAAAGCAGTAGCTTCAATGCTTCTATGTTCTCGGTGGCCGCCCGATGTAACGCGGTGTTGCCATTTTTATCCTGAAGGTCAACATTCGCACCCTCATTCACGAGAAGCTTGATAACATTAAGTTTGCCTTGGGCAGCCGCCATTATCAAGACCGTCTCGCCGGAGGTTTCGTCCTGGGTGTCAATAATGAACCCGCTCCCTATCAGGTTGCGAAGGGGGGTTGGGTCGTCGTGTTGCAGTGCTTCGGCGATGGCCGGATGCCATTTCTCTTGCTGCGCGGAGGTGGACGCAACAGCCAAAACGAGGATGAGCCACCCTGAAAGTGCTTTGATGTTCATGTTCATTATGCGGCAGTTAATGGCGAATGGTTATGGGGTTCTCTACGGCCTAAACCGGGTCTTTGCCGGCGGATGAACCGCACCGAAGACATTGGCCGCGGTCAAAGCCTTGCTGGGTGCATGGGTTGTAGGGGGTGGAGTCGCACCCAAGACTGCCGCATTTGCGGCAGCGATAGACCATCGAATTGCAGTCTTTTGGGACTGACTTTTCACGTTTGCCTTTACAAAGGGCCATACAGTTTTTCCTTTCTCAAGAAATCTCGTGGTTGACAGGACCGGTCATCAAACAAAAAGGCGTGACCTACTCACGCCCCAACTCAGGCACTGGTATGCCTTCAACGGAACGCTTTCGGGCACGCCCGTTCGGGGCGTGCCTCGATTGTGTCCGTTGAGTGAAATTACCAGTTTCGAGTTGGACAGCAGCCGAAGCCGCAAATCTGTTGTTAAATTATCTCAATCACATACATTTTTTTCTGGACATTCGGATGAAACCATGAAGCAGGCTTGGATGCAAGCGCCTATTTTTGACACACTTACGTTGTGGTGTCCCCGCCGTGACGCCAAAACGTTTTTTTCCCTTCACCCTCTAAAAAGCGTTCTCGTGTCACGGCCCCTGGCCGGACTGTTTTCAATTCTTCACCCGCGCACCCTCTTGCCCCGCGCTCCGTTCCGAATTGCAAACAGACCGGCATTGGAAAAGGGGGCGCAGTTGCGCCAACCCATTCCTTTGACCAGGAATCTCAGAATTGCCCAATCCAGGGGAGGGCCAACGACGGCAGAGGCGCAGCCGCGCCATATTTCACGCCAGAGCGAAACGGGGGCTGATTTTGGCGCGAAACGCTCCGTCCATTGTACAGCCCGTCTGCGCCTGTCAATGTATTGCTCGCCCTGTTTCCCTCTGCGCTCCACATTGACAGTGCTCGACAGGCTTGGGGACTTTGCTTCTAGGATTTCGCGCCGGGAATACCGCCAAGAACAGGTGAGGAACCGAAGGCGGACGAATGCCGGTGGTAATCCAGTCAGAGCGGCGATTTCGCACTTGTTTGGCTACCGGCGAGAAGGTGCGCACCAAAGGGCGTTTGCAATCTGAAGTGTCCAACGCTACGTCGCGCAAACAAAATATGAACCAAAAGAAGCGGCGGATTGGCGCAACAACTGCGTTTATTGACGCGCGGCTTGGCGGTTGCAAGCCAGGTTGCCTCTGTGCTTCAGAGTGTGCTTTAAAAATCCGAGGGGTTCTGCGGCGAGGGATTTTGGCCGCAGGCGAGGCGGCGAGGCGCGAGAATCCCCGCAGCGGGCTTTGAGTGACGAGCCAACGAAGGTTGCGGACAAAAGAACCGCCGCCCAAGGGGTTTTCGCGCAAAAGACCCTCTGGCTTCGTTGCGCCTCAGTCACAGCCCCCCTTGGGGATGCTCCTTCGTTGCGCCTCGCCATAGGGCCCTTTGCGCAAAAACAGAACCCCTCGGATTTTCAAAGCACGCTCTTGAGCGCCGCACGGCGCGGGCGATTGCTTGCCCCGTCACGACCCCCAATCAATCGCTCTTTTTCCGTTGCGTCCGGGTGTTTTTGCTCGCAGAATCGGCGTTGTGACCGCTGGTCGTCTGCAAAGCGGGCCAAGGGCGGCCAACGCTGGCAAAAGCCGGTTTTGAGCTACATTCTGGCTACATACTTCGTAAGTGCCTCACTATCAATGGAGCGGGTGAAGGGAATCGAATTCTCAGAGCGGCAACGTGCTGATCTCAACCTTGAGCGCGGCCGTTTTGCCGGCCGGCAGGGTCACCCGGTTTTCCGCAACGTTGCCCGACTCAACGCAAATCATCTTTTGAAATTCGTCCCCGCCAAAATCAGGCATTTGTTCCGCCTTGTCCACCCATGGGTTCCAAACGACTGTAGAGAGTGAACCGGATTTATCAGTGCGTATCCGCCGCCGGAGGTTCGAATCGTGGATTTCCACCGGCCCGGTTGTGTCGAGGTATATCCGGTCGGTTTCCTGCGTAATTTTCATGTGTTCGGCGCGTTCGGTCTTACGGGCGAAGTTCTGCGTCTGGTCCAGATAATCCACTCCTTTCAAGCCAGTCACGGAAATGGAACTTATGTCGCCAACGGCGAAATAGGTATGCAGGCAGTTCTCAAAGGTGAAATCCTGTTGCGGGGAGAGGTTGGCCACCGTCAATTCGGCCGTCAGCGTTTTGCCGATTGTAATCAAATAGTCGGCGGAGAATTTTTGGCAGAGGGCGGCCGATGGCGAATCGGGCAGGGAGAGGCGCAAGCTGACTCCGCCGGTGGGCAACTGGGCCACTTCCCGCAGTTCCCAAGTTTGAATACGGGCAAAACCGTGGGCGGCCTGGCCTTCGCGCGGCCCAAACCATGGAAAAATAATGGGGATGCCGCCACGGATAGGACTGCCTTCATTAAAGCGGCTGAGCTGGCTCATGAACAGGACGGGCGGCTCTTTCTGGGTCTCAAAATGAGTGATTTGCGCGCCATGCAGGTAAACTTCCGCATTGCTCCAGGCGGTGGTGATTTGCAGACGGGCCAACTCGCCATTGCCCTCGGAGAAAAGGACCCGTCCCGGTATTTCCAAAGTCTTTTGCCACTGCGATGTAGCCATAACAATGCTGTCGTTCTAGCACGCCGGCTTAAAATTTGAAACATCAAACTCGCGCATATTTGGTTGTCGTAATTCCGCAGCGCTTGAATAAAGCGGGCGGGCTTCGACAAATGACTGGTGATCAGGCCTGTCCTCGCAGAGCGGGCCGCGTTTCCTTGTGTTGCGGCTTGGGTATGCTGTTTATGAACTCAACGATCAGGCGGTTGCCTTGGAAATGGCAGGTGACCGTGTCGTGATGCGGGGTCTCGTAATAGCGCCAAATCATTTCGAGGGTGTTCTCGTCTTTCCATGATGCGCTGGCGGCGATTTTGCAGGGCCGCAGCCTGCCCACTGTGATTTTTGGCGGCGTGCCGGGCATGTTGCATTCTCCGTCCACCCATTGGCCCAGCCCGCATTGCACGGCGTACTGGCCTTTCCCATCTGTCAAGTGGAAAGTACAGCCATTCTGCCGAAATTGGAAGGAGACGTTCCGTACGCCCGCGTCGTTTTGCTCGATCTGGAAGGTTTTGCCTGAAATCCTGTCTGCCGTCGGCGAGGCAGCCTGCGAATTTGGCAAGGGCAGGGCCAGTGAAGCAAACCTGCGTCGAAGTTCACCCTCTATTGTCGGGGCGGCGGGCAAGGTTGCGCCTGAGATGGCAGGCAGGAGGTGGTCCCAGACCATATCCATGTCAGCTTTCATGTTGGGAGATTCGGAGGTGATGACGACCACGGCGTCCTGGTCGGGCATGACGATCGAGAATTGCCCGAACGCGCCATCGCCGCGGAAGGCGTTATGGGAACAGCGCCAGAACTGGTAGCAATAGCCTTGGTGCCACGGGCTGGTCTTTTTTAGCTCCGCCAAATCCTCTCCCGGGCCGGCGGGCTGTTGAATCTTGAAAGTGGTTGCCTCCTGCGCCCAGGCGGCGGGCAGCAGTTGCCGTCCCTGCCAGACGCCTTTTTGCAGGTAAAACTGGCCGAAGCTGGCCAGCGCTTCGGTCTTAACGGACAGTCCCCAGCCGCCGGTGTTAATGCCGCGCGGACACGTCTCCCAGGTCATGCCGCGGATCTCCAGTGGCTCGAAAAGCCTGGGCCGCAGATAATCGATGGTCTTTTGCCCCGAAACTTTCTGGACAATGGCGGAAAGCATGTAACTGGCGCCGCTGTTGTATAGAAAGACGCTGCCCGGCGGGTTCTCGATCGGCAGGGCCAGGAAGGCTTTCCCCCAGTCCTCCTGCCCGGTGATGCGGGGCGTCGAATCCTTGGCGTGGCCAACCGACATGGTCAACAAATGTTTCACCTGCAACGCCGCCAGATGGTCGCTGACGCTGGAGGGCAGTTTGTCGGGGAAAAAAGAAACGACCTGATCATCGACGGTCAGCCTTCCCTCCGCCACGGCAAAGCCCACTGCGGTCGAAGTAAAACTTTTGCTGAGCGAGTACAGCATGTGGTTCGCGCCGGCCCGGTAGGGCGCCCACCAGCCTTCGGCGATGACGTGGCCGTGGCGCACCATCACGAAAGAGTGAAATTCGTTCGGGGATTTTGCCGCCGCATTGAGAAACGCAAGAATCCCGGACGATGAAACCCCTTGCTCTTCCGGTGTGCTGCGCGGCAGGCTGCCGTAAGTGGAATTCCGCCGGGTCAAACACCCCGGAAACGATGAAGCCAGACCCAATCCCGCGGCGCCAATCCCGACGCGTTTGATGAATGCTCTGCGACGTAATTTCATATTGTGCCGCGGAGTAAACCGCATTCGCGCGGGTGTGTCAGCCCTTTTTTGAGATGTGCATCGCGGCCATCAAGGGCATTGTCAATCGCCAAATCAGCAGGCAATCTTCACCCATGAAACTCGAATTGATTAATCGCCGCCGCTTCCTCCAAACCGGTCTCCTCGGCTCCGCCGCCGCACTGGCGGCTGCGCCGCTCTGCCGCAACGCCTCCGCCGAAGTGACCAAGCCGGATCATGTCTCGGATGACGGACTCAAGCTGGGCATCGCCTCCTACACCTTCCGCAAATTCACCCTGGAACAGGCCATCGACATGACCACGCAGGCCGGCTTTAAATACATCAACCTCAAGGAAGTCCATCTCCCGCTCAAGAGCACCGCCGCGGAACGGCAGGCGGCGCGGCAAAAGATCGAAGCTGCCGGCCTCGCACTCATGGGTTGCGGCGTCATTTACATGAAAAATGACGAGGCCGAAATCCAGCGCGTTTTCGAATACGCCAAAGATTCAGGCATGCCGGTCATTGTGTGCAGCCCCGTCCCCGATGCGCTGGACATCCTCGAGAAGAAGGCCAAAGAATTCAATATACTCATCGCCATTCATAACCATGGCCCAACTGACAAAACCTACCCATCGCCTCTCGACGTCCTGGCCCTGATCAAACACCGGGACCCGCTCATGGGCATCTGCATGGACATCGGCCACACCGTGCGCATCGGGGTGGACCCGGTGAAATGCATTCACCGATGCGGCAGCCGGCTGCACGATTTGCACATCAAGGATGTAACCAAGGCGGCCAAGGAAGGAAGAGATGTGCCATTGGGACAGGGCGTCATTGACATCGTTGGGGTGCTCAAGGCGCTGTCAGCCCGGAAGTTTCCGTATCACATCGGTCTCGAGTACGAGGGCCATGCCGACAATCCGTTGCCCGACGTGATGGAATGCGCCGGTTACGAGCGCGGCGTTCTGGAGGCTTTGGCCTGAGGGAATCCGCGGTGCCGTCTTTAAGTCGCGCATAATTAGGCTGCAATCAATAATCTTGTTCGCCAGCGTCCCTTATTTGGGTCCCAAGATTGCCATTGAAAAACTTGCCCTTGGACGCGTTTTGCCGATAATACAGCGTGAATTATAGACAAAAAAGTCCGGCATGAGCGCCAAAGCCGCTAAAACGAAGGAAACAGCAGAGAGTCGGTGGCTGTCCTACCGGCCTGAAATCAAGGTGCTCGATTGCACCATCCGCGACGGCGGGCTGATGAACAACCACCTCTTCGACGACAAAATCGTCAGGCTGGTGTATGAGACGTGCATCGCCGCTGGGATTGATTATATGGAGCTGGGCTACAAGGCGTCGCGCAAGGGGATCAAGCAGGGGGAACACGGCTGTTGGAAGTACTGCACGGAGGAGGACATGCGTCGCGTGGTGGGCGACAACGAAACGGATCTCAAACTCAGCGTCATGGCCGATGCTGAACGGTGCGATTACCATCACGATATATTGCCGAAAAAGGACAGCGTGGTGGACCTGATCCGCGTGGCGACTTACATCACCCAGATTCCCACCGCGCTCGACATGGTCAAGGACGCGCACGACAAGGGCTACGAAACGACGGTCAATTTGATGGCCGCCTCCATCATTCCCGACCGGGAACTGGACGAGGGGCTGGCCATGCTGGCCAAATCTGAAGCCGAAGCCATTTACCTGGTGGACAGTTTCGGCGCGTTTTACAGCGAGCAGATCCGTTATCTGGTGAAGAAATACATGTCCTATTGCAAGCCCGCCGGCAAGGAGGTGGGCGTGCATATGCACAACAACTTGCAACTGGCTTATGCGAATACCATCGACGGCATCATCGAAGGGGCCAATTTCCTTGACGCCACCATGGCCGGCTTGGGCCGCGGCGCGGGCAATTGCCCGATGGAGTTGCTCATCGGTTTTCTGCACAACCCCAAATATCAGCTTCGCCCCATCCTCGATTGCGTGCAGAATCACATCGAGCCGATGAGGTCGAAACTGCTCTGGGGCTATGATCTGCCCTATTTGTTGACGGGCCTGCGCAACCTCCATCCGCGCGCGGCCATCAAGTTCAAGGAAGGCGAACTCAAAGGCGAGAAAGGGGACATCCTCAAGTTCCACGACTCCGTGACGGACCAGGACTGATGGAAATTCTTGTCTTGCGGTTTTGAATCTTTCCGTAAGATGATTGTCTCTACTAGATGAGCAAAGCAACATGTCAGCAGCAGCCCCCCGCCCGGCCGGCTTGAATTCATGCGACAATTCTTTACCATTACCAGCAACGCCTTCATGGAATTGATCCGGCAGCCGGTTTTTTTGCTGCTGATGACGGCTTCGGCCCTGTTTGAGATTTTCCTGGCCTGCATTAACTACTTCGGATTTGGCGACGAACCCAAATTGGTCAAGACAAGTGCGCTGGCGGTGATGCTTCTGGCCGGGTTGTTTGGGGCGGTGTTGAACGCCTCGGCGTCCGTGGCGCGGGAAATCCGCAGCGGCACCGCCCTGGCGGTGCTGTCCAAGCCGGTGGGACGCGCGCGATTCCTGCTGGCCAAATACGCGGGGCTGGCCCTGGCCCTGACAGTCCTGACGTTCGTCAATTGCATCGCCGCCCTGCTCGCGACTCGCATGGCTTTTGACGCTTATGGGGACATTGATTACCCGGGCCTAGAAGTTTTTTGCGGCGCACTGATCCTGGCCTACGGCATTGGCGGACTGACCAATTATTTCCTGCGCCGCCCGTTTGTCTCGGATGCCGTCATGGCGGTGGTGATTATGGCCGTTTTGGCCTTTTGCGTCCTGCAATTCATACCGCGGGACGCTGGCCGCATGGGTATGGACTACAAGGGGATGGACTGGCGGGTCATTCCGGCGTCGATTTTGATTTTGATGGCTCTGCTGATCCTGGCGGCGCTGGCGCTGGCCTGCTCGACCCGCGTGGAAATGCTACCGGCGCTGGCTATTTGTTCGGCCTTGTTTTTGATAGGGCTGGTGTCGGATTATTTCTGGGGGACGCGGGCCAGTGAGGGTTCCTGGTGGGCATCGGTTCTTTACACGTTGACGCCAAACTGGCAACTATTCTGGGTGGCGGATGCATTGGATGAGAACAACCGAATTCCCCTGGCTTACTTAGGCAAGGCCCTGGGGTACGCCTGTGCCTATATCGGAGCGATCCTGGCACTGGCCCTGGTCATGTTTGAAGATCGTGAACTGAGTTGAAATCGCCATGGATCAAAACGCAAAGAGAATTGGATTAATTAACTGGGTGGTATTGTTGCTGGCCACAATTGGCCTGTTGCTGGTGACCCGGTATGTCAGCTCGGCCGCAGGAGCGTTGGCCACGATCCTGGCCGGGTTTGGGTTGATTGTGGCGTTCTTGAGCTACTTCCAGATGGACCTGGCGGAGCGCGAGAACTTCGAACGGCTGGAATTGGAGGAGTTGAGCAAGTCCCGCGGCAGCGAATCGTTATTTGCTGGAGCGGGCGCCGACACTTTTCCGGCGAAGCGTTCACGCGAGCAGTTTGAACGTTATTTTGTGCCGGGTTTGACCGCGCTGTTATTCATGCTGCAAGCTGCTGCCGCTTGGTGGCCCTGGAAAAAAGTGGCGTTGATCGCGCCCATCATTTCCGATCGCGCCACGCTGGCCATGGCCTTGCTGGGGATGTTTGGACTGATCCTCTTTCTGCTGGGAAAATACTCCAGCGGGCTGGTCCGACTGCAAGGGCAGAGACTGCTGCGGCCGGGCGCGGCCTATTTGATGTTGAGCGCCTATGCGTGTTTCCTGGTCACGGCGGACATCGCGGCGGTTTTGGCGGGGTTTCTCAAGACGGACTTGATCGTGGCCCGGTTCCTGTGCGTGGTCATTGGGTTGATTGCGGTCGAGACTCTTTTGGGATTGGTTCTGGAAATCTACCGCGTGCGGGTGCGGGGCGGAGAATCGCGCGTGCTCTACGAAAGCCGGTTGGTCGGATTGCTCGGGCAGCCGGAGGCGATTATTACCACCGCCGCCCACGCGCTGGATTACCAGTTTGGTTTCAAGGTTTCGGAAAGCTGGTTCTATCGGTTTCTGGAAAAAGCTTTGGGATGGTTGATCCTGGCGCAATTGGGCGTCTTCATTCTGTCCACTTGCTTTGTCGTGATCGAACCAGGCGACGAGGCGTTGTTGGAGCGCTTTGGCCGGCCTGTGGGCCGGGATGGGATCATCGGACCGGGGCTGCATCTGAAATTGCCGTGGCCGATTGACCAGACGACCAGCTACCATACCGAACAGATTCAAAAATTCATTGTTGGCGCGACACCCGACATCACGGCCACGACCATCGTTTGGACCAAGGCCCACGCCAAAGAAGAGAATTTCCTTGTGGCCAGCCGCGAGACCGGCCTGGCGCAATCAACTAATTATTCGGTCGGGGCCAAAAGCCCGCCGGTAAACCTGCTGGCCGTCAGCATTCCGGTGCAATACCAGATTACCAATCTGGCGTCATGGGCCTACAATAACCAGGATCCGGAAGCGTTGCTGGAGGGCGTGGCGACGCGCGAAGTGGTGCATTACCTGGCCAGCGCTGATTTCGACGATCTGATGTCGCGCGGGCGCGCTGTGGCTGGCGACATTCTGCGCCGGAACATGCAGAAGGAAGCCGACAGGCTGGAACTCGGGGCCATGGTCATATTTGTGGGTTTGGAAGACATTCATCCTCCTTCGAAGGTGGCCAAGTATTTTGAGAACGTGGTCGGCGCGGCCGAGACCCGCGAAGCGAGGATTCTGCAGGCGCAAGCTTACGCCATCAGCACCAACGCCTGGGCCGGGGCGGAATCGTCCAATCGGGTGTGGAAAGCCGAGGCCGATGAACACCGGGCGATAACCAACGCCATTGCCCGCGCCATGCTCTTCACCAATCAAGCCCTGGCCTACGCCGCCGCACCGGGCGTCAACGGCGTCTATGAACAACGCGCCAGGTTGGAGGCGCTGATCGAGGGAAGCCAGCAGGCCCGCAAATACATCCTCGCCACCACCAATACGCCCGACATTCTCATTTTTAATCTGGAGGACAAGATCCGTCCTGATTTGCTGGACCAACTTTCAGCTCCAAAAAAGTAATATGAAACGTAGCCGCCTTACTATTGCCGTCGCCTTTGTCTTAATCGTCATCTTCGGCCTCCTCCTTTTTGTTTATCAGGTGCGAAAGTCCGAAGTCGCCGTCGTCACCTTGTTCGGCAAGGTGGACCATGTGAAGGAGACGCCCGGGCCTGGTTTCCGCCTGCCATGGCCCATTGAGAATGTCTATAAACTGGACCAGCGCATTCAGAATTTTGAAGGCCGGTTCGAGCAGGTCAAGCTGCCCGATCAAAACCTCATTTTTCTTCTTGTCTATGTGGGCTGGCGCATCGATGACCCGGCGCTTTTCTTTCCTAGATTCACCAATGGCTCCGTCGTGGCCGCGCAGGGAGCGCTGGAAGACTTGGTGCGCAGCGCCAAAAACGAAGTGGCCGGGCAACATCGCTTCCCCGACTTCATCTCGACGGACGAGAAACAAATGAAGCTCACGCAGATCGAGGGCGAGATCCTGGAGAAGGTCAGCCGGCAGGTGAAGAACCTGAACTACGGCATTGGCATCAAGTTCGTGCAGATCAAAAAAATCGGCTTGCCGGAACAAGTCACGCAGAACGTCTTTGATCGCATGCAAGCCGAGCGCGAATACTACACCGCGCAGATCCGGTCGCTGGGCGAGGAGGAATCAACGACAATCAAATCTGCCGCCGATAGCACTGCGGCGAAGATGTTGTCGGATGCCGATGCGCAGGCCTACGCCATCCGCGGACAGGGAGAGGCTCAGATGATCAAGTCCCTGCAAGTGTTGCAGGAGAATCCCGAACTGGCCGAGTTTAACATGCAAATC
Source organism: Verrucomicrobiota bacterium (assembly GCA_050014435.1). Classification (GTDB taxonomy): domain Bacteria; phylum Verrucomicrobiota; class Verrucomicrobiia; order Limisphaerales; family Palsa-1400; genus DASRLE01. Next base: position 23,053 of record JBEKDI010000061.1, read on the forward strand.
GCGGCGCTGACCCAATTGCTCAAGGAAAAAGCCACCTTGGTCCTGGATCAGAGCACTTCCCCCCTCAATTTGCTGCAACCTATTCAGCCGCAGAAAGTCGAATCCACAAACGCTGTTCTAGGGAAGGCACAATGAGCGAACAGAATCCCAACCAAATACCGCCGCCCGGCCAGGGCCCTTCTGCGGAGGACGCTGGTTCGCAGGCGCTGTCGGACGCGTTGAAGAGCAGCTTTTTCATCGTTAAGATCATCATGGTAGTGCTGGTTCTGGCATTCCTCAGCTCCGGTTTTTTCACCGTCAGGCAGCAGGAGAGGGCGATCGTTCTCCGCCTGGGCAAGCCGGTGGGCGAAGGGGAAAAGGCATTGTTGATGCCAGGCGCTCATTGGGCTCTGCCGAAACCTATCGATTCCATTGAAAGGATTCCCTATAACCTGATACAGGAGGCGCAATCGTCCGTCGGCTGGATGCTTACGCCGGAGGAACGGCGGAAAGGCGCCACGCCGCCTCAGACTGGAAACGGCCTCGATCCGGCCACGACCAGCTACGCCCTCACGGCGGACACCAATATCATTCAAGTGGTGGCCGATCTGCACTATCGCATCACCGACCCGATTCGATTTCATTTTGATTTTTCAGACGCGCCTGTCTTTGTAACCAATGACTTGAACAATGCTTTGATCTACACCACCAGCCAGTTTTTGGTGGATGACATTCTGACGCGCAGGAGAACCGCTTTCAAGGAAGCTGTGGCAGCGCGCATGAACGAACTGATTCAGCAACAGCATCTCGGCATCCAGGTGGACCAACTGGATATCGAGTCCGCCGCGCCCACTTATCTGCTGGCCAAATTCAATGAAGTCGATACTGCCACGCAAAAACGCAACACGGCCCGCACCCAGGCCGAAAGCTATGCCACCACGACCCTTGCGGAAGCGCGGGGACAGGCCGCCTCGCGCACCAACGTGGCGGAAGCCGACCGCTCCCGCCTGGTCGCCATGGTGGGCGCGCAAGCCAGGGAGTTCATCGATGTGCGGCCCGGGTATGAACGCGACCCGCAGTTCTTCAAACAGGTGCGGCAGATGATGGCCCTGGAACAAATCTACACCAACGCCCAGGAGAAAATCCTGGAGCCGCACCAGAACTCGCGCGAATTGCGCTTGAACCTAAGCCGCGAACCGCAGGGGTCTTTCACCAATTCCGCCGCCCCATAATCTTATGCAAGTTACATCGCTTTTAAGCCGGCACGAACACGATGGGGAAGGTCACGATCATGTCCACGAACACGATCACTCCCACACAGTTGTGCCGCTGACGCAAATCTTGATCGGTCTGCTCTTTGTTTTGAATTCGTTTGTCGTCACCTGGGCCTTCTCGGACGACAGTAACCCGATCGCCGCCGCCAGCGCCATGATCGGGGCGATCATTCTGGGCTATCCCATCGTCTGGACAGCAATAGATGACCTGCGCCGGGGGCTTCTGACCACCAACGAGTTGGTCGCCCTGGCGGTGCTGGCCTCATTCGGCTCGGCAAATTTCCAGGTCAGCGGCTATCAGCAGGCGGGCATCGTCGCCTTTTTCATGTTGATGGGGCAGATCATCGAAACCCGCACCGCCGAAGGGGCGCGTCATTCCATTGAGTCGCTCATCAAATTGACTCCGCCCAAGGCGCGGCGCATTACGGCGCAAGGGGAGGAGGAAGTGGCCACCAGTCTTTTGGCGGTGGGCGATGTGATTCGCGTCCGGCCAGGCGATAATATCGCCGCCGACGGCGTGATCGTGGCCGGCCATGGCTCTTTCAACCAGGCCAATATCACCGGGGAATCATTGCCCGTGGACAAAAAACCCGGGGATGAGGTGTTTGCCAGCACACAGAACCTGACCGGAGTCTTGGAAATCCGGGTGACGCGGGCCGGGGAAGACACGACCCTGGGGAAAGTGCGGGAACTGATCCTGGCAGCCGAAAAAACAAAACTGCCCATAATGCGAATTATCGATAATTATATGGGTTTTTACACCCCGCTGGTTCTGGTCATCGGCGCCCTGGTCTGGGCCTTTACCGGCAACTTGAACCAGGTCATAACGGTCTTCATCGTGGCCTGTCCATGCGCTTTCATCCTCGCCACTCCGAGCGCAATGGTGGCGGCGCTGTCCGCGGCCATGCGCCTGGGGATTTTGATCAAGAACGTGGGGGACATCGAACTGGCGGCGAAAATCAATGCGTTTGTATTTGACAAGACCGGCACCCTGACCACGGGCAAGCTGGCCGTAAGCCGCCTCGCGCCGATGGCGGGAACCACTCCGGCCGAGCTTTTGCGCGTCACTGCTTCGGCTGAGAAATACAGCAACCATCCCACCGCCAAGGCGCTGGCCCAACTCGCCCAGGAGGCGGGCGTGCCCTTGAGCGAGCCGAAGGACTTTTCCGAAGCCGCCGGGCGTGGCGTCATCGCGCAAATCGACGGCGCCAAAGTGGCCATCGGGCGCGCGCAATGGCTCAAGGAGCAGGGCATTGCCGAGGACTTCTTGAAATCGGTGGACCTGAACGAAACGGAAGGGTTCAGCCTGATCTTTGTGGCGCGCAACGGCAAGTTCATAGGGTGGGTCGGTTTGCAGGACCAGACTCGCCCCGAAGCGCGCGAGGCTCTGGCGCAGTTGCGGGCCACCGGGGTGCGGCGCATTGCCATGATCAGCGGAGACCGCCAGCCGGTCGCCACACGCGTGGGGCGCGAGATCGGCTGCGAAGAGGCCATCGGCGAGTGCCTGCCGCAAAACAAGGTGGATTACGTGCGCCAGACCAAGGCCAAGGGATACCGTGTGGCGGTGATCGGAGACGGTGTGAACGATGCGCCGGCCCTGGCCGCGGGCGATCTTGGCATCGCCATGGGCGCCGCGGGCAGCGAAGTGGCCATCCACAGCGCCACCATCGCGTTGATGAACAATGACCTGAATCGCCTGCCGTTTTTGGTAAGACTCTCCCGCCAAACACGTTCCGTCATAAACCAGAACTTTCTTTTCGGAATATTATTCGTTATTGGGGGTTTCAGTTTGGCTGCATTGAATTATCTGCCGCCCATCGCTGCGGCGTTCCTGCATGTGGTCGGTTCATTGATCGTGGTGTTCAATAGCGCGCGGTTGGTGCGGCAGGGCGAAGAAATGGAACCCCATGTGGCCTCGCCCAACGAGCAGGCAGTCCCCGCCCCGTTGACGCCAACTCCAGTCAACGCATGAGTGCCGTTGTTGATATTGCGCCCTCCGCCCCCGCGACAGGAGACAAGCCAAAACAGGGGCAGCCGATCGTCTCGGTGCGGGGCTTGACCAAGGTCTTCAAGGATTTCTGGGGCCGTTCCAGGGCGCGCGCGGTGGACAATGTTGATTTTGAAGTGCGGCGGGGGGAAGTATTCGGCCTGCTGGGTCCCAACGGTTCGGGCAAAACGACCACGGTGAAGATGTTGCTGGGTTTGCTCTATCCCACGCGCGGGCATATCGAGGTTTTCGGCCACTCCCCGCGCCACGTCAAAACCAAGGCCAGGATCGGCTATCTGCCGGAGGAATCCTATCTCTATCGGTTTCTGGATTCGCACGAAACGCTGAATTTCTTTGGCAATCTATTTGACTTGCCGCCGGGGGAGCGGCGCAAGCGCACGGAAGAGCTTCTGGAAATGGTCGGGCTGAGCCAGGTGCGCACGCGCGTGGTGGGCGAGTTCTCCAAAGGAATGCAGCGCCGCATTGGTCTGGCCCAAGCCCTGATCAACGACCCTGACCTCGTCATCCTGGATGAGCCGACCGCAGGGATGGACCCGATCGGCTGCCGGGAGGTCAAGGATTTGATCCTGGCCATGGTGCGCCGGGGCAAAACCATTGTTCTCAGCAGCCATTTGCTCTCCGATGTGGAGGATGTTTGCGATCGCGTGGTCATTTATTACGGTGGACGGATCCAAGCCATGGGCACCCTCAAGGAATTGCTGGCCAAACCCGACGCCATTCGCATCACGACCCCGCCTCTGACGCGGGAAACGATGCAGCAGGTGCTGGCCACCATCCGGCACGACGTGGCGGCGGATAAAATCGAGATCGATAACCCGCGGCAAAATCTGGAGAGTTACTTTCTGGAAGTCGTGCGCAAGGCGAGGGAAAGCTCGTCTGAGACTTCCGGCGCGACTTCGGGCAGCCGTGTGGCTCCGTATTTGCGCGGCGACGCCGAGGCATCGCAGCCTTCAGAGAGAATCCTGGATCGATTGACAGTATCGGCGGCACAGCAGTCCGCGCCACCTGCCGCGCCTCCCCAGCCGGTGGAAAAAGTCGATGAAGACAGACTGCAATCCCTGGCCCATTCCTCCGCTCCACCGCCAGTCGCCCCCGAACCGGCCCCGGTGGAGGATTTGAATAAGGCCAACGAAAAGCTTTCCGCATTGCTGGGCAAGCCAAAGGAAAAATGATCCGGAAGGAGCGCTCCTTCCTCTCCACCGAGTGAAACGTATTCTGGCCATCGCGGGTTTGACTTGCAAATCCGCCTTTCGTTACCGGTTGTTTTGGATACTGGCCGCATTGCTTGCCGCAGCGGTGGTGGGTTTGCCGCTCCTGCTCAAAGACGACGGCACGGCCAAAGGACTCGTGCAGATTCTGCTCACCTATACGCTCAGTTGCGTCGCCGCCCTGCTCGGAATCGCGACGCTCTGGCTCTCCTGCGGGTCGCTGGCCAGGGACATTGAAGAAGGCCAGTTGCAGGTGGTCACCGTGAAACCTGTCAGCCGCTGGCAAATTTGGATTGGCAAATGGCTGGGCATTCTCTGGATCAACGCCATGCTGCTGGCACTGTCCGGAACGGCGATCATCTGTCTGTTGCAATGGCGGTCCGGACACCTCCCGACCGAGGAACAGAAGGTCTTGCGTGATGAGATTTTTGTGGCGCGGGCATCACTGAAGGAACGCCTGCCTGATCTGCAGCCGCAGATCGACAAGTTTGCGCGGCAACGGATTGCCGAGTTGGAGAAGACCGATCCGGCTGATGTGAACGAGGCGGAAATCCGCAAGCAGGTGACCGCGGAGGCCATGGCGGCCATCACCACCGTGCCACCCGGATATGGGCGCTTCTGGGTCATCGACCTGCACAGGCTGCCGGAGCGGACGCAGAACGAAGCTTTTCGCGTGCGCGTCAAGTTCAATTCCTCCGACCCAAATCCCGAAACGACCTACGATACTTACTGGACCGTCGGTCCTCGCGATTCCTCACGGGTGGCGCGGCTGCACGAGGCGCTGCCGCCTGATTCGTTCCAGGAATTCGATGTGCCGCCCCATCTGCTCGATGACAAAGGCCGGTTGATCATCGAATTCTTCAATGCCAATGAAGCATCACTGGTGTTTCCAACCGAAGACGGTTTCGAGCTGTTGTATTACGAGAACACCTTTGTGGTGAATTTCATTCGCGGCCTGCTGATCATCCTTTGCTGGCTGGCGTTGCTGGCGTCGATTGGCCTGACGGCGGCGAGCCAGTTGACATTTCCCGTGGCGGCGTTTGTCTCCATGGCCGTTTTGCTCATGGGCCTTTCCAGCGGAACCCTTCAGACAGTAGTGGACCAGGGGACCATTACGACCTACAACGCCACTGCCGGTGGTTTTGGGCATTCGCCCTTGGACCCTATATTTGTGCCCCTGTTCTCGGGCGCGCTCAAGATCATCAAGTTGGTGCAATCCTTTTCGCCCGTTGATTTTCTGAGCACCGGCCGCAGCATCACTTGGGGGTTGCTGGGGCTGGCGGTGGCGCAGATTGTTCTGCTGATGGGCGGGATTTTCTGCGTCATGGGCATCATCCTTTTCAGCCGCCGCGAACTGGCCACGGCGCAGGTCGATGCTTAAGCGGCCGGTTCAGGGCTTGCCGCGCCCGATGCTCTTGTAGAGGAAACCCAGCCGCTCCATTTCATCCACGTCAAAGAGATTCCGGCCGTCGAACAGAATCGGATGAGTCAGGTTTTTGCGGGCCTTTTCCAAATCGAGTTTTTTGAATTCCGGCCACTCCGTGGCGATGATCAGGGCGTCGCAGCCTTCCGCAACGTCATTCATGCCGGCCACAAAGGTGACATCTTTCAAGACGGCCCGGGCCTTTTCCATGGCTTGCGGATCATGCACGCGCAAGGCGGCGCCTTCCTTTTGCAAGCGGTGGCAAAGATCGATGGCCGGCGACATGCGAACGTCGTCCGTGTTCTGTTTAAAAGCCAGCCCCAGGATGCCGAGGGTCTTTCCCTTGAGCACCCAAAGGGTGTCACTGATTTTTTTGACGAAACGGTCCATTTGCCGGGCATTGATCTGTTGCACTTCCTTGAGCAGACCAAATTCGTAGCCCAGCTTCTCGGAAATCTGGATGAAGGCGCTGAGGTCCTTGGGAAAACAACTGCCGCCAAACCCGAGGGAGGCGTCGAGGAATTTGCGGCCAATCCGGACGTCCATCCCCATCCCGTTGGCCACTTCCTGCACGTTGGCGCCGGACATTTCGCACAGGACGGAAATGGCGTTGATATAGGAGATTTTCAAGGCGAGAAATGAATTGGCGGCGTGCTTGATCAGCTCCGCCGAATTGATGTCGGTGACGATGATGGGAGCGTTGTAAGGGGCATAGACGTCCTTCATGGCCTGGACCGGACGCGGGGAAGCCACGCCCACGACCACGCGGTCGGGCTTCATGAAATCCCCGACGGCAAACCCTTCGCGCAGAAATTCAGGATTGCTCACCACGTCAAAATCGACCTTGGCCTTGCAGTAACGCTGGATGGTTTCGGCGACCTTCTGGCCGGTCTTGACCGGAACGGTGCTCTTATCAACTACAATCTTGTAGGCCGTCATGGCTCCGGCGATTTCCCGCGAAACGGCTTCGATGAAGCTTAAATCCACACCACCGTCCGGCTGGGCGGGTGTGGGCACGGCGATGAAAATGATGTCCGACCGGTCCACTCCTTCCTGGGTGCTGTTTGAAAAGCGTAGCCGGCCCGCTTTGACGTTTTTTCCCACCAACTCGTCCAAACCCGGCTCATAGATCGGCATGCCGCCAGCCTGGAGCAGTTTTACTTTTGCGGCGTCTTTATCGACGCAAATCACTTCATGGCCGGCCTCGGCAAAACAGGTTCCTGTCACCAATCCGACATAACCAGTTCCAATGATGGTCAATTTCATGGATTGGCCGTGCCTGGGGTCTTGGTTGCTTTCGGGGAAGGGCCCAAATTGAGAGGAGCGGATGAGGATGTCGCGGAGGCGGGTGGCGCTTTTCTCAGTTCAGGATGTTTGAGGAGCAGGAACTCCCCGCGTTCACGGGCCTCCGCCGCCCAGGGATCGTAGGGATTGTTGACGCGGGCCAGCTCCTCGTAAAACGCCAGGGCCTGCTCCGGTTTGTTGAGCGCCTCATCCAGGCGGGCCACGGTTAATTTTGCCGGGGTGGTGATGTTGGCGTCGCTGGCATAGACCGAAAGGATTTCCTGGTACTTTTGGGCCGCTTCCAAAGTCTTGCCCTCTCCTTCCAAACAAGCGGCCAGGCCCACCCTGGCTTGCGGGATCAGCGGGCTGTCCGGGTATTGCTCGATGAATTTGGAAAACTCCTGGTGCGCCTCGGGATATTTGCCTTCGGTAAAGAGCGCTTTGGCCCCAAGCATTGCCGCGTATTCGCCCGCCTCGGTGTCCGGGCTTTGTTTGGCCAGGTCCAGGAACGGGCCGGCCGGGGTCGGCGTCATCTGGCTGCCGTGAAACGTTTCCAGCGGCACGTTCAATAATCGCGCGTTAGCGCTGGACTCGGCTTCGGTCTTTTGCCAGGCCATGAAGACTGCGGCCAGCACAATGACCGCCACCACGCAGCCGCCGATGATCAGCTTCTTCTGGTTGGCATGCAGCCAGGCCAGGATTTTGAGGTGCCTCTCCGTCGATTGTAATGAATCTGCTTCCATAAATAAATGAGTGGAGCATTGTCCCGGCAGCGTTTTAAAAGACAAGCATTATTTTGAAACAAGGGGCTGGCCTTGGGGATCGATTGGGAGCGGGGCGGGGCGGGGCAGCCGCAAGACAACGGGGGCGCGAGCGGATGCATCGGGACCGACATGGGGATCAGCAGATTAAAATTGGGAACCCAAGACCCCTTACCATAGCCCGAAATTTCTCGAAAAATCCGAAAAATGGCCTGCAAAATCCGAAAAATGGCCTGCGTTCTTTTATTTGGAAGGGATTGGGCGGCAAGAGGTTCGAGCTGAAAAACGGGCAAAAACCGTTTTTCACGTTTTTCGGATTTGTTTTTCCGATCTTGGCCATGCCAGGGGCGTTTTTCGCCGCCCCCGACAGCCGTATATATTTTTGACAAAGGTGATTATCATTGTTTTAGCGCTTCATTGCGTGACGGAAAATGATTGATATGAATCCAATCGCAGAGGCATTGCATCATGGTTGCGAGGGTTTCCAAATTGCTGGGTTTAACAAGAAAGGAATTCGCTCCCAAATAAAACGCGGTTTCCACGTCTTCGCGGCGCGCCGAGGCGGTCAGGATAAAAATCGCCAGGCGCTTCAGCGCCGGCTCGGCCCGCACCCAGGCCAGGACATCGTAGCCGTTCTTTTTTGGCATGTTCAGGTCCAGCAGCATGATGATGGGCAGCGGAAATTTATTCCGGTCACAATACGGGCTTTCGCCTTTCAGATAGGCAATCGCCTCTTCTCCATTGTGGACCTCTTGCAGGGGGTGGCTGCACTTGGCCATCTTGAAAGCCTCGCGCATCAGCGTCAGATCGTCCTCGCTGTCATCCACCAAAAGGATGGTTTGGTCTTCGTTCATGAATTACCGGATGGTTAAAGTTTTGGACTCATCATTGACTCTTTCATGCTTTCCGCACTTCGAACCAAAAGCGGCTGCCTTGACCGGGAATTGATTCCACGCCCACCCGTCCGCCCATGCGTTCGACCCCCTTCTGGACAATCGCCAGGCCGATGCCTGTGCCCGCATATTTCTCCCGATCCAGGCGGGTGAAGAGTTGGAAGATTTGGGCTTGATGGCCGGGGGCGATTCCGGGGCCGTTATCTTCCACCCAAAAGCGAATGAACTCTGCTTGTTCTTCCGCCCTCAATCGCACCACGGGCGGCACATCCGTGGTGACAAACTTCAGCGCGTTGCTCATGAGATTGAGCAATACCTGGGCCAGAGTTGGCTGGTGGGCCAGCACGACCGGCCATGGACCGGAACTTTCCACATTTGCATTCTGTTTCTGAATGTCTTCTTGCAAACGGGAAAGCACGGATTCCACGACGATGCCCAGGTTCACTGGGATCAGCTCGACGCGCTGCTGGCTGATTTGGCTGAAGGCGAGCAGATCCATCAACATGGCATCCATGTATTGGGCCGATTTGTCAATACGGCTGGCGTAGCCCCTGCCCGTTTCATCCAGGCTTGCGCCAGCCCTTTTAGCCAGCATGGTTGAAAAGCCCTGCATGGCGCGCAGGGGCGCGCGCAAGTCGTGCGCGATGGAATAAACAAAAGCTTCCAACTGCTTGTTCGTTGCATTCAACTCCGCTGTGCGCTCCGTCACCAGTACTTCGAGTTGCACGGCGCGGTGCGACAACAGCGCTTGCGCCCGGCGCAAGGCAGCCTCCACGCGTTTGCGCTCGGCGATTTCCTTTTTCAGCAGGGCGTTTGACAATTCGGCGGCTTCAGTCAGTTCATGCTGGCGAACCGATCCGAGCATTAACGCCTCGTTCATCGCCAGCGTCTTTGCCTGGAGTTGCCCGGTGCGGGACGCCCTGCCTGCTTTTAGTCTTGCGCCCATAGAGACTCTCTATGTCGCGGCCTTCGGTTCAGGCGCGGCCTCTTCCCGTTGGCCGACTCGCTGCGGTAATCCAGTGGTCAGACCGGCATAATCGGTCTTGCGCGGCAGGATGATCACGACGCCCTGGTCTGTAATAACATATTCGCGGATATCTTTGCTGTGATTGCCCCCGCGCATCTTGATGACGACCATTACCTTCCGAAGCTGGCCGTCAATCTCGACATAACGCATCCGGATAATGTCGTCGGTCAGAAACGAAATCGCGTAGTGACTGAAGGAAAACGCGTTAAATGTGTCTTCCACCTCGACGGTGCTGAGAATGGTGATCCCGGCCCCGGTCAACGCCCCGATCATGCGGTAGAGCGACTCCCTAAAGTCGGTTCGGAAACCGGGCGCCAGCGCCATCTCAAAACCAACCAAAGAATCGATTACGAGGCGTTTGGCCCCGGTCCTATTGATGGCATCGAGAATCGCCCACATCGTTTCATCCACCGAAAGGTCCAGTGGACGAAGGTAAAGAGTTTCCAGTGTGCCCTTTTGTTCCGCCGCTTTTAATTGGAGACCAAAACTCCCCGCCCGGGACAGGTATCCTTCGGGGCGTTCCTCGAAGATGGCCATGATCCCCGGTTCCCCCTGGCGGAGTCCTTCGGCGATGAATTGCGTCGCCAAAGCCGATTTGCCCGTGCCCGACGGACCGGCCACGAGCAGACTGTCGCCTTCCAGAATGCCGCCGCCCAACATCGTGTCCAATTCGGCAACGCCGATGGACAGGTAGCGGCGCCGCAGCTTGTGCGTTTTGGAGCCGAGCAATCCCAGCGTGCGTGAGAAGGCTTGCAGCCCGCCCTGGCTGATCCGGATAGTGTGCAATCCCGGCACCGAGGCCTGTCCGCGCAGCTTCATGATTTGCAGTTTCCGCACCACGGAATTCCTTTCCGCCACCTGCCAGAGCCAAATCAGGCCGTCGGCGACCGTGAAGAGCGGATTGTCCTGCATCTCCGCCTCCATGTATTCGCCGACCAGAAATGTGGTCGCCTGCCAACTGGTCAGAAAATGCGCCAGGCGCTGGAGAAATGATTGCATCTCCAGATCTTGCGTGCCGCCAACCGTTTTGCGCTCCACGGTGCGAAAGGAATCCACCACCACCACGCTTGGACTGGCCGCCGTGACTTCCTTGATGACTTCCTCCAGGACCGTGTTCGCGTCCTTCTCCTGCAGGAGGTCACCCAGGTTGATGAAGCGGATGGCCTGGCCCACTTTGGATTCGTCGAAGAAGGAGAATTGTTGCTGATGGCGCAGCATTTTCAAGGCGGGTTCGCCGAGCACCGTGAAATAGAGCGCGGGCTTTTTGGGGGTGGCGTTGGCGAAAGCGATCTGGTGGGCCAGCGTGGTTTTGCCGCAACCTGGCGTGCCGGCGATGACGTTGAAGGAAAACTCCGGGATGCCGCCGCCCAGAATCTCGTCGAGGCCGAGCACACCGGTCGGGAGTTTCTGGATCCTGACTTTAGCCGGCTGGCCCGGGGTTTTTTTTGGCGCATTGGGTTTGGCCGCGCTACTTTGTTTTTTCATTTTTGTCTCCATTCACCAAATCCAGAACGTTGACCCACGCTTTGGGATAAAGCTCGCCCACCAGGCGCAAGGTCAAAACTTCGCCGATCAAGGCCATCAACAAACCGAGCAACTGGGCCAAAAGAACGACTCCGCCCTCAAGACCTTTGTCCGGACCAGATTGTGAAGGAACATCTTCCGTCCCTTCCAAAGACCCATCCCCCTTGACACGCACCGCGCCCAGCCAGGGAACTTCCATGGTGGCCAGCACAAGCGAGCGCGAAAGGAGCGTCCGAAAACCGCCGTTCCCCATCAGGGCCGCCAGAGGCCGATGCAGCTTCTCACAAACGCGGAAGGCTGCTGCGGCCTTCGTTTGGTCGGATTTATATCCCCGTGCCTCATGGGCAATGAGGCGCTTGGCAAAATTCTTCATTTGTGGAGTGGCTCTGCTCATAGGACTGCACAATGGATAAGCGCAAATCTACCAGCGCAAATCTACCAGCGCAAATCTACCAGCACAAATCTACCAGCACAAATCTACCAGCACAAATCTACCAGCACAAATCTACAACCGATATGCGGCCATTTTAAGCAACGGGCCGGATCATGAATATGGGGTAAAACCCTACCATTTCGGAATTAATGATCGAAGCGAAACTTTCACTTAATAAACCCCGAAAACGCCGCAGCCGCTTCAATGCGGGACCGCGTCAGTGGCGATCCCATTCAACTCCGCCAGGGTTTGGGCCGACAGCGTCAACTGCCCGGAGGCCAGGTTCTCGCGGAGGTGAGCAACGGATGACGTGCCGGGGATCAACAGGATATTGGGCGAGCGGTGAAGCAGCCAAGCCAGCGCGACTTGCATTGGTGTGGCTCCGAGCCGGGCTGCGATGGACGACAAGGTTGATGACTGCAGCGGCGTGAACCCGCCGAGCGGGAAGAATGGCACGCAGGCGATGCCCTGGCGGGCCAAGTTGTCGATCAGGGGATCGTCGTGGCGGTGGGCCAGGTTGAAGTGGTTCTGCACGCACACTATATCGGTGATGGCCTGCGCCTCGGCCACTTGGGCTGCCGTGACATTGCTCACTCCAATGTGGCGGATCAGCCCCTTGCGCTTGAGGTCCGCCAGCACCGTCACTTGTTCGGCAATGGGCCCTTCCTTGGGGCCGTGGATCGCCCCCATCGCCCGGTAATTGACGATGTCGAGCGCGTCCAAGCCCAGATTGCGGAGGTTGTCGTGGACGGCGGCCGTCAGGTCTTGAGGCGAGATGGCCGGCTGCCACGACTGGTCGGGCGGGCGGCGCGCCCCCAGCTTGGTGACTATCACCAGTCCCGCGGGATAAGGGTGCAGGGCCTGCCGGATGATCTGGTTGGTGATATGGGGGCCATAGAAGTCGGAGGTGTCGATATGATTCACGCCGGCTGCAACGGCCTCGCGGAGGACGGCGACGGCGGCGTCCGGGTCCTTGGGCGGCCCATAAATGCCGGGGCCGGACAATTGCATCGCGCCGTAACCCACCCGGTGGACGGTGAGGGACGTGCCGGGGAAGGTGAACCTCCCACCGAGCTTGGTTTCATTGCCCGTGTCGTTTGCTTTCATTTTTATTTCCATTAAACTTCATCTCTGGGCCAATTTGGAGAGAAAATTATGACATCGTATTGCATTCTCAAACAACCCTTGGGTGACCTCTTGCTGGTCGCCAACGAAACTGAACTGATCGGAGTCTATTTTGACGGCGGCAGCCATGTCCCCGCGGCGCGGAGCGCCTGGAAGTTGGACCCACAGCACCCGGTTTTGCGGCAGGCCCGAAAACAACTCGATGAATTCTTTGCGGGGAAACGAACCCGATTCACGTTGCCGCTTCATTTTAAAGGGACCGAGTTTCAGGAGCGGGTTTGGGGGGAGATTTTGCGCATTCCCCATGGGCAAACCATTAGTTATGGCGAACTGGCCCGCAGGGCAGGCAAGCCGCGGGCGATTCGCGCAGCGGGGATGAACACCGGCAAAAATCCGCTTGGAATCGTCATTCCGTGCCATCGCGTAATAGGAAAGCACGGAAGCATCACCGGCTTCGCGGGGGGCTTGGAATGGAAGCGGCAATTGCTCAATCTGGAGAAGCAAGACGCTTCATAGCCATTGAGACAGAGTTGGCGGATTCGCCACAGACGAAATGTTGACATGCGCTGGACTGAGCCATTTCTGAGCGGCAGGGAGTTGGAGATTTCGTTGCTTGTCGATTGTGGAAAACGCTCGATTTTCTCCGGGAACCGGCCATTCTGTGGCTGAGTTCTGACATTGGCTAACACCATGAAACTCCGCGAAGTATTTCAGCACGCCAAGCGCCGTACCTTGCCGAAGAAGTGGCTTTATTTGCCCGCCGAAGCGGATTGGACTCTCGACACCGACGGAATTCTTCTCGATTGGGAAAAAGAGGAGAAAGACGCAGACGAAGTTCCGTTTGTCGCGAAGAAGAGAAACCTTCGGGAGGCGTTGGATGGTGAGACGATTGAGGACGTTATTGGTTGGGCGGATCGATTAGCTGGTAGAGAGGACAACTCAGCTAGACTGGAGGTGTTCAAGTATTATCTCAGATTCGATGCTTTTCCTGACAGATTGGGAGCGCCGGATCCACCTCCTGCCGCTGAAAACTTACTGCGCATCGACCGACAGTTCTACGATTCACTGGGACCCGAGAGCGCCGGCGCCAAGTGTCGCCACGAGGGTTGCAACCGGGGCACAACTAAATTCAGTGTCTTTTGCCGAGTTCACCAGTTTGAGCGCGTCAAAAAGAAGCCATGTCCTTTCCATCATTGAAAATGGCCGATAAGACGTTGCGGCCAACATCCGTGAAGAAACTGAGGATTAATATCCCGGTGGTGTTGTTGCTGCTGGCTGTGGTGTTGGTTGTCTTTGTCCGCGTTCGGTTGCTGGCGACGCCGCTGGAACGGGATGAAGGGGAATTTGCTTACGGCGGGCAGTTGATGCTTCAGGGGATTCCTCCCTACAAGCTCTTTTACAACATGAAGTTTCCGGGGATTTATGCGGCTTATGCCCTGTGCATGTTCTTGTTTGGGCAGACTCCCTCGGGAATTCACTTCGGGCTGCTGGTGGTGAATGTCGCGTGCGTTTTGCTGCTTTACCGGCTGGCGCGGCGGTTTTTGGACGTGTCCGGCGCGGCAGCGGCCGCCGCCTCGTATGCGCTTCTCTCGACGAGTCCGGTGGTGCTGGGATTGGCTGCTCATGCGACGCATTTCGTTGTTCTGGCAGCGCTGGCCGGGCTGCTGGTGTTGTTGCGAGGGGAGGATTCCGGGAAAGGCGTTCTGTTTTTTTGGAGCGGCGTGTTGTTCGGCGTCTCCTGCCTGATGAAGCAACCGGGGGCCATGTTCGGGTTGTTCGGGTTCTGCCTGTTGGTGGCCCAGGGCGCGCAGGAAAGAGAGCAGTGGCGCGCGCATCGCCAAAGAATTGTTTTGTATTTTGCCGGCGCGGGCGCGCCGCTGGTTTTGACGGGCGTGATTTTGTGGCAGGCGGGAGTTTTTCAGAGGTTTTGGTTTTGGACAGTGGTGTATGCCAAGGCGCATGCGGCCGAATTTGGCTGGTCGGCTGGTCTGCGGCAGCTTGCATGGTTTTTCAGGCATATCCCTTACGGGGCCGACGGGTTGTTTTGGATCCTTGGCGGTTTGGGTCTGGTCTCGCTTTTGTCGGCCAGGTGCGAACGGCGCAAGAGATTCTGGCTGGCGGGCTTTCTGGTCATTTCTTTCGTGGCTGTGTCTCTGGCGAAGTATTTTTCGGAACATTATTTTGTCATGCTTCTGCCGGCATTGTGCTTGTTGGTAGGTGAGGCGGTCAGCGTGGGCATGGGGTGGGCCGTGGCGTTGTCGGAGAAGTTAGAGGAACGCTCGTCCTCACCCCGGCCCTCTCCTTCCGCCGTCGCTGGAATGCTATGGCGGGACAAGCCAGGAGAGGGGGAAGCAATGGCAGCGGGATGCTGCCAGAACCCGCAGTCCCGAAAGCCTTCAGGGACTGCGCTACGCGGGGTGGCCTGGACGGCATTGCCTGGGGCTCTCTTCGTGCTGGTGTGGGGGCTGACGGTGTTCCATCATCGCGCGGATTTTTTTGTTCTCAGTCCGGAGCGGTTCTGCAAGGAGTTCTATTACCCGAATTCGTTTGTGGAATGCCAGCAGGTTGGCCGCTATCTGCGCGAGCATGCCGCTCCCGACGCCCGCATCGCGGTTCTTGGTTCCGAGCCGGAGATCCTGTTCTATGCTGGCCGCCATTCGGCGACGGGCTATATTTATATGTATGACTTCTTTGTGCCCCAACCTTATGCCGCCGGGATGCAACACGAAATGATCGCCCAAATTGAAGAGGCCCGGCCCGAATACCTGGTCTTTGTCAAACAGTGGGTGTCGTGGGATTTGCGGGGTCATTTTGAGGAACTGGGCAGCAGTCCGGTGATGACGTGGCTACCCAAATTTGTGGGGAACTTCTATGAACCGGTGGGGGTGGTGTTGCTGAAGCCCGAGCCGGAGTATTATTGGGGCCAGGAGGCGCTGGACCGGACGCCGCAGCATGATCCGTTCATTGGGGTGCTCAAACGAAAATGATGCATCTTTTCCCGCACCTTCGCAGCTATACGGTGGTCGTGAAAACCGCTGAAGCGGTTCCATCCTCAGAGGCAGCACACAACCACCCCGCTGAAGCAGGGTGTTAATGAAAGCCGCACGGTGACGGCGAAGAATTCTGTCTCACACTCCTTCCCAGAACTGGACTTTGCGCCGTTATGGTGGCATTTTACGGCAGTGTCTTCGAACAAGCTGGAACAACTCCAAGATTTGCTGCGCTCCTACGGTTCATGCCTGGTGGCGTATTCGGGGGGGGTGGACTCGGCTTTTTTGGCTTATGTGGCGCATCAGGTGTTGGGGGAAAAGTCACTCGCGGTGCTGGCGGATTCGCCCAGCCTGCCGCGGCGCGAACTTGAAGAGGCGGTGGCGGTTGCGAAGCAATTTGCCATACCGTTGCGCGTCATCGCGACGCAGGAATTCGATAATCCCGATTACCTGGCCAATCCGATTGATCGCTGTTACTTTTGCAAACACGAGCTTTTCACGCAATTGGCGCCTGTGGCCAAAAGTGGAGATTTTGCCGTCATCGCTTATGGCGAAAACGCAAGCGACGCGGGCGATCTCCGGCCCGGGTTGAAGGCGGCCGGGGAGTTCCATGTGCGCGCGCCGTTGAAGGAGGCGGGTTTGACCAAGAGCGAAATTCGCGCCTTGTCGGCGCGGCTGGGGCTGCCCACGGCAGACAAACCGCAAATGGCCTGCCTGAGTTCGCGCGTGCCGCACGGCGAGCCGGTGACGACGGAGAAATTGAGCATGATCGAGCGGGCGGAATATGTGCTGCGCGACCTGGGTTTTTACGATTTGCGGGTGCGCCATCACGAGTTGCGAGGGCAGGGGACCACGCTGCATTTGGCCCGGATTGAAGTGGGCGTGGATGAAATGCCCAAGTTTCTAAACAACGGAGCGGCCAGCCGCGTGACGGAAGAGTTGAAGAAGATCGGTTACGCGCACGTCACGCTTGATTTGCAAGGCTACAGCAGGAGAGAAATCGGAATTAAGAAGTAAGGATCAGGCTCCCCTCTCCCTATCCCTCTCCCCACTTCGTGGGGCGAGGGGACGAAGACTCTCGCATTGTTAGTATTCCTCAAAAGTCGATGATGCAACCGTTGCATAATCGTTGCTTGTCAGGGCTTTGGGGCCGAATACCATCGCGGGCATGAGCTTGTTGAGGGTCGAGAATCTTTCCAAAACATTTGGCGCGAATCGCGCGGTGGATTCGATCAGTTTCGAGGTGGGTCCCGGCGAGATTTACGGGCTGCTCGGCCCCAACGGGGCGGGCAAGACGACCACCATTTCGATGCTGTGCGGCCTGCTCAAACCGGACGCCGGCGAGGTGCTGGTGGCGGGGACGGCGTTCTGGGACGATCCGCAGAAAGCCAAAAGCATCATGGGAGTGGTGCCGCAGGAGTTGGCGATTTACGAGGAATTGAGCGGGCGCGAGAACCTGGAGTTCTGGGGGCGCATGGCGGGGCTGAGTTCGCGCGAGGCCGGATCGCGCGCGACGGAGTTGCTCGAAGCCCTGATGCTGACAGACCGGGCGAAGGACGCGGTGAGCAAATATTCGGGCGGCATGAAGCGGCGCATTAATCTGGGCTGCGCGCTGCCGCATCGTCCGCGATTGCTGCTGCTCGACGAACCGACGGTGGGCATCGATCCGCAGGCGCGCCTGAATATTCTGGAGTTCATCCGCAAACTCCAGTCGGCCGGCACGGCGATTCTCTACACGACGCATTATCTGGAGGAGGCGGAAACGCTTTGCCAGCGGATCGGCATAATTGACCATGGCCGGTTGCTGGCGGAAGGGACGCTGAGTCAATTACAGGAACGGCTGGGCGGGCATCGCGTGTTCGTGCTGGAGGCGGATTTCAAGGGGGCCTCGCCGGAATCGTGGCCGGGGTTTGACCAGCGCTTCCGGGTCATCCAGAAAACCGAGCGGCAACTGGTGGTGGCGGCGGTGGGCGAGCGGGACCCGTCCGAGTGCCTGAAGGATTTGCTCGGTCTTCCGGTGCGCGCCGAAAACGTCACGCTCAAGCGACCCAGCCTGAATGATGTGTTCCTGCAACTGACCGGGCGCGAACTCAGGGAATAAGATGCTGCGCGTTCTCCTCGCCAAAGACCTGCGCCGCGCGTTGCGGAATCCGCTGCCGTGGTTGATCCATCTCATGGTTCCGTTGGCCATGACCATGCTGCTGGGCCTGGTCTTTGGGAGACATTCCGAGAGCAACGCGCTGGGCCGCATCCGATTCGCCGTGGTGGACGAGGACGGGTCGCGGTTGGGCGATTTATTGCGCACGGCCGCGGACCAACCTCGCGGCGGCAGGCATTTTCAATTGGTGTTCATGGAGCGCGAGGCGGCGTTGCGGGAGATCGATGCCGGCGAAATCAGCGCGGTCCTGATCATCCCGACGAATTTCATGCGCAATTATCTCTCAGCGCGCGAGCCGATCAGCCTGGAACTGATCAAGAATCCGGCGGAGTCGGTGAATCCGGCGGTGGTGGAGGAATTGCTCGGCGCGGGAGTGACGGCATTAAATGCCATTTCGCACAATTTCAGTTCCGAATTATCCCAATGGCGGCCATTGTTGGAAGGGAAGGGGGATTACAGCAAGGCTTTCCTCGTGATTGAACGCACCGGGCTTAAAATCATGATGGAGTACAAGGATTACTTGAACCCGCCGCTGGTGGGCTACGAGAAGGAATCGCCAGCGGCCAAAGTTGCTGGAAACCCGGCGGCCAAAGCAGGCGGCTCGAAGGGCGGCGACACCAGCGACCTGTTCGCGTATCTGCTGATCGGTTTTTCCGGGATGTTTCTGCTGTTCATCGCGGGCACCGCGAACAGCGATCTCTACAGTGAATTGCGCCTGCACACCCTGGAGCGCTACCAGACCCTGCGGGATTCGCTGGCGCCGTTCCTCGCCGGAAAGGCCGTTTTCGCGGTGGTGCTGCTGCTGTTGTGCAGCGCGATGATGCTGGGCGGGGGCGGCTTGATTTTTCGCGTTCATTGGCGGCATCCGCTGGAGCTGATGATCCTCACCGTCGGCTACGCTTGTTTCATGGCGGCTTTGTTCGCTGTCTTCGTGGCGCTGATGCCGGACGAACGCCGCGCGGCAGTGCTGAATAATCTGGCGGCGATGGGCCTGGGCCTGGCGGGGGGGGTGTTTCCACCACAATCACTGCCGGCGTTTCTGCGCATGCACATTACGCCGCTGCTGCCGAGCTATTGGTTCATTAATACCGCGCGCAACTTGCAGGGAGGCGGCAGTGACGTGGGCTGGGGTTGGACGACGTTCAAACTGGCGGCGCTGGGCGCGGTGCTGATTACTCTGGCGGCGATGCTGTTGCGACGGAGATTCCAAGCGGGCTTGCGCATATGAAACGACTCCTCGCCATCGGCCACACGGACCTCCGCCTCTTTCTCAAGCACAAGAGCGCTTACGTGTGGTTCTTCGTCGTTCCCCTTGCTTTTGTTTACATCATGGGCTTCTCCAATCAAGGACCGGACGATCCCTACAATCGAAAGCCGCCGGTGTACATCGAAAACGAGGATACGAATTTTCTCGGGCGGGTTTTTCTGGATGAACTCAGTTCACAGAACATGTGGCTGCTGGATCCGACCAATCGCGAGATCGCCGCGCGGGTCATTCGCATCCCCGCTGATTTCACGAGCAAGATTTCATCGCGGGAACCGAGCAGGGTCCTATTCCTGAAGCGCGACGCCTCCGCGCAGGCCGATGCCGCGTTGATCGAATTGCGGCTGGTGCGGGCCTTGATCTCGATGAACGGTCATCTGCTGCAAGTGGCCACAGCGACGAATGAACCCGGAACAATTTCTGAAGGCAGACTGCGAGAAATCATGGCCCGGCCAGACTTGGTGAGCTTGAACGCCCGCTTTGCCGGACGAAAGCCAGTGCCGTCCGGCTTCAGCTTTTCGCTGCCGGGAAATCTTGTCATGTTCCTGATGATGAATTTGCTGATCTTCGGAGGCTCGGTGTTGTCCGCGGAACGGCGCAATGGGGTCATTAAACGGCTCATGGCCTGCCCGGTAACACGCCTGGAACTTGTCCTGGGAAAAATCTACGGCCTCATTTTGCTGGGATTGGTGCAAATTTTCTTTCTGCTGGCGGCGGGAAAATTTTTGTTCCACATCAACCTCGGAGCGAATCTGCCCGGCGTGGTTGTAACACTGGTGCTGTTGGCGTGGGTAGCGGCGTCGCTGGGCGTGCTGATCGGCTCGCTGGTCGCCGCGCCCGACCGTGTGAGCGGGATTTGCGTGCTGGCGAGTCTCATGATGGCGGCGTTGGGCGGCTGTTGGTGGCCGCTGGAAATAGGGCCGCCGGCGCTCAAGACCATTGCGCTGTGCCTGCCAACCGGCTGGGCCTTGCTGACGTTGCATCGACTCATCAGCTTCGGCAGCGATTTCAGCGCCGTGCTGACGCCGTTGGCTGTGTTGGCGGGGTTCGGCGCGGCGGCGAATGTTCTGGCCGCGCGGTTCTTCAGGAATTAGGCATCGCGCGCCAGTCCACTCGGCGAATAAAGCGGCTTGCCGCCGCAGACATGGGGGCGTTACGTTAAATCTCAAGCGATGGCTAAGAAGAAGTTTATTCACGAGAAATTTCTGTTGCAGAGTCGTACCGGCCTGCGTCTTTACCGCGAGTTTGCCGAGGCGGAGCCTATTTTCGATTATCATTGCCATCTCTCGCCGCGCGACATCGCGGAAGACCGGCAGTTCCGGGACCTTTGGGAAATCTGGCTGGAAGGGGACCATTACAAATGGCGCGCCATGCGGGCCAACGGAGTGGCGGAGGAATTCTGCACCGGGTCCGCCGAACCGTTCGCCAAGTTCCGTGCCTGGGCGGCGACGGTCCCGTATACGTTGCGCAACCCTCTATACCATTGGACTCATTTGGAGCTGAAACGGTATTTCGGGATCGATGAGTTGCTGGATGAGGCGAGCGCGGCGCCGATCTGGAAGGAAGCCAACAAACAACTGGCCGGGCAGGAGTTGAGCGCGCGGGGCATCCTGAAAAAGTTCAAGGTCAAAGCGCTTTGCACAACGGACGATCCGACGGATGACCTCAAGCATCACGACAAGATCGCCGCCGACGGTTTGACCACCCGGGTGTTCCCGTCATTCCGTCCGGACAAGGGGCTGAGCGTGGATCAACCGGCTGCGTTCAATGTCTGGATCGCCCGGCTGGAACAGGCGGCGGGCGGCGCGATCGGAGATTTGCAGGACTTTCTCGACGCCTTGCGTGGCCGGCATGACTTTTTTCACGCCAGGGGTTGCCGATTATCCGATCATGGGCTTGAGCAATGTTTCGCCAGGCCTTGCACCGTCGAAGCCGCCGCCGCGGTTTTCAGCAATGCGCGGCGCGGTCAAGCGGCGTCGCCGGAAGAGCAGGCGCAGTTTGCGACATTCATGATGGTTTTCTTTGGCCGGTTGGACGCGGAGAAGGGATGGGTGAAGCAATTGCACCTCGGGGCTTTGCGCAACAATAATTCGCGGCGCTTGCGCCAGCTTGGTCCGGATACTGGATTTGATTCCATGGGCGATTTTCCCCAAGCCCAAGCCTTGGTTGGTTTTCTCGATTTGTTGGAGCGCGATGGTGCATTGCCCAAAATCATTCTTTATAATCATAACCCGGCGGACAGCTACCTGCTGGCGACGGTGGCGGGCAGTTTTCAGGATGGCGTCGTGCCGGGCAAAATCCAGTTCGGTCCCGCCTGGTGGTTTTTGGATCAGAAGGAAGGGATCGAATGGCAGTTGAACGCGTTGTCTCACATCGGGTTGCTGTCGCGCTTTGTCGGCATGGTGACGGATTCACGCTCGTTTATGTCCTACCCGCGTCATGAATATTTTCGCCGGATCTTGTGCGATCTCGTCGGGCGCGAAATGGAGCAGGGCCAACTGCCCGACGATGGACTGTTGCCGGGCAGGATGATCCGCAACATCTGCTACGGCAACGCGCGCAATTACTTCGCACTGCCGGTGCCGGCCGATCCTGCCGCGCCGGAATCCGGGACCGGTCCTGGATCGCGCCGTCGCCAGGCCCACTGAGCCTGGATACTTTTACCCGGTGACAAACTTGGTTCCTTTGCCCCAGTCATTTTACGAGCCATCGGCCAAAGCAGTGGCCCCGCGATTGTTGGGCCAATGGCTGGTTCGGAACACCGCGAATGGTTTCTGTGGCGGGCCGATTGTGGAAACGGAGGCTTACTTTGCGGAGGATCCTGCTTCTCATGCATTTGGCGGGGAGACGGCCCGCAACCGCGCCATGTACGGGCCTCCAGGGCGCGCGTATGTCTATTTGATTTACGGTTTCCATTTTTGCGTGAATGCGGTCTGCCAGCGCGCTGGACGCGCGGAGGCGGTGCTGATCCGGGCCATCGAAGCCGAATTTGGCGAAGACTTGATGCGTAACAACCGGCCGGTGGCCGAATGCATTGCGTTGACCAACGGCCCCGGGAAACTTTGCGCGGCGCTGGCCATTGACCGCAAACTCGACGGGACTGATCTATGCGACAGCCAGACGGAATTGTTCATCGCCGCCAATCCCAACTTGAAACGGTTCCGGAAGGAACGCGGCCCGGTTATCACCACCACTCGCGTTGGAATAAGCCGGGCGGCTGATTTGCGCCTGCGTTTTTACCTCGGCGGCAGCGCGTTTATTTCGCGGCGTGTTCCTCCGCCTTTGCCGCAATCCAGCGCACGACACGCTTCGACAAGCCCGGCACCCACAAAACGCTGATGTGCCCGCTGCGAAACCGCCAAATCTCAGGCTTGTCCCAGGCGCGCCAAAGTTCTTCGACGTTTTCTTTGGCCACGAATAAATCATGTTCCGCTTCGACCAGCAAAATGTTTTCTTTGGCGACGAGCGGGCGGCTGGATACCAGGTTTAATTTGTGCAAATCGACGCGCTGGTTTTGCAGGGCGCGCCGGATGGTTTCGCAGAACGCCGCTTCTTCGATCAGCCTGTCGAGATGCGCCACCGGCACGGTCAGAACAGCGCAGGCAACGCGCGAGTCATGGCAAAGAGTCAGGCCGGCAAGCCACGCGCCCATTGAGACGCCCCATAACCCGACAAACGGGCATGCCTGCAGCGTCAGCCAGTCAATGAAGGCTCGAATGTCCGCCATGGCCTGAAGGGTGGCTTCGACCGTGTGCAGCACATCGGCGCACAGGAAGTTTCCCCAGGGGCCCAACTGGCGCGGACGACGATTGAATTGCCAGGGCAATTGAAGCGTCGCCGCGCTGATGCCAATCCGATTCAATCGGCGGGCGTGCCGTGGAAAATAATAATAATGATTCAAAGAGTCATTCCAGCCATGCAAAAGCAGAACCGTCGGTTTTTGCCGCCAATGATCGTCGCATCGATAGAGGCGGCCATGAACAGTATTGTTCGCCGCGTGGGCGCTGGGGTGAGGACTGGCAAACTGGAATTTCATCGGGCCGTGGAATTCGACGGCGGCAGGCTTGATTTCGGCCGGGGAGAATTCGAGGTTTTTCAGCAAATGCCGGGCTTCCTCCAAATGCGAGTCCCTGCCGTCCGGTTTCGCCATCCGCGCCGCCGCATGATGAATGGCCACGCGGTCGATCCATTGGCAGATTTTACGTGTTGTGTTCAAGGCCTTCTCATTCTATCACAAGCAACTGATTGCAATTGAATACCGAATCCAACCCGGTCCCCGCCAGCCTGCTCGTTTCTCTGGAGACGATTGTTGAGGCATTGGACCCTGGCAAACTGTTTTTGCGCGCGCAACCTTTGCAGGTTGAATTGGGCAGCGGCGACGGCTCGTTTTTGGCGCAATACGCGGCGCTGCATCCGGAATGGAATTTCATCGCGGTGGAACGCCTGCTCGGCCGGCTGCGAAAAATCGACCGCAAAGGACAGCGGGCCGGCCTGGCCAATGTCAGGGGGGTAAGAATCGAAGCGTCGTATTTCCTGGAGTATCTGCTGCCCAAAAAATCGGTCACGGCCCTGCACATTTATTTTCCGGATCCCTGGCCGAAACGAAAGCACCACAAGCACCGGCTGATCAACGAGCGTTTTCCCGAGTTGGCGCGGGCGGCACTGGCGCCGGGCGGCACGGTCTATCTGCGCACGGACGACGCGGATTATTTCGCGCAAATGAAAGCCGTGTTCGAGGCCTGCCCGGGATTTGCGCAAATCCCGACGCCGCAGGCCCTGTCGGAAGTATTGACCGATTTCGAACGCGGTTTTCTGGCGCGGGGCATCCAGATCCTGCGTTCGGCGTGGCAGTTGGCAGGCGCTTAAACGCCTCAGGCCGGCATCATGCCGGTTTTGCGGGCGTAATTGAATAATCCCCCCGCATCCACGACCGGACGGACGTCGCCCAGCGGCTTCAAGGAATGGACCTTGCCGCTGGCTTGGACGGTCAACGTTTCCTTGTCCAAATCCACCGTAACGACGTCGCCCGTCTTCAATTCATCACAGAGGCGGTCTGCGCATTCGCATGGATAAAGTTCGCCCGTGGCCACGCTGTTTCTGAAAAAGATGCGGGCAAAACTTTCGGCCACCACGGCTTTGCATCCGGCCGAGCCGAGCGCAATCGGGGCGTGCTCACGCGAACTGCCGCAACCGAAATTCCGGCCCCCGATGACAATCGGATATTCACTGTCGAGCGCGCCCGGCTTGATGTAGCGCTGCGGGTAAAGGGAATCCGGCAGGCCTGCCAAAGCGTAACAACCCAGTTTTTCGTACTCGTCCGGCACGGTTGGAATCAGGTTCAAGTACTGCGCGGAAATGATTTGATCGGTGTCGATATTGTCGCGCACCACGTAAACAGGCCCTGTAAATACAGAATGCATGAATGAATTGTGCCGCCGCCGCCGCCTTGAATCAACAGGATTTATCCGGCGCCGGTCACTATGGATGCTCAGGCACAGCATTCGGCCCGACGGCTCGGTAATACCTGTTCGGGATATTGGTCAGGGGCCAGTCCGTAGCCCAAATTGCCCCAAAACCGTCCGCCGTCTGGTTGGTCAAAATCTGCCAATTGGCTGGCGACAGACTGTCAGAGTAATCAATGCCATAGGTCTGGCCCGGAATGCCGTCAAAGGTCAATTGGAGTGAGCCATCGCCCATGCGACCGATGGTGAAATGCACCGGCTGTGGATTGTCCGGCTGCAGTTGCACTGTGACCGTTCCTACGGCCGTCCCGCAGTGTCCATCGCTCACGGTGTAGGTGAATGTGTCGGTGACGGCTCCTCCCGCTGGCGGAGAATAATAAATCCATGGGGCGTTCAGGGTCACGGTGCCACCGGCGGCGCTATTGGAACTGACCCCGACCATGGTCAGGCTATCATAAATCGCCGCGATGTCGTTGGTCACCAAATCCAGAGTGTTCAGCCGAACGCCACCCTCGACAAACCGCTGGATTCTTCGAGGTTCATAATGGGTAGAGGTCTAGCTTTCCACAGAAGAAAAGGATCCGAATGCGGTAGTTCCGAAAGCTGCGGAAGCCTCGGGCGGCGGCTTTGATGCTCTGGATTTTGG
>JBEKDI010000062.1:0-34005 GCA_050014435.1 Verrucomicrobiota bacterium
GGCCAACTACAAGCGGCTCCGAGAGCTGACCGAAAAATGGGTGGGCTTATCCCTCCGTCTGGCCAAAGAAAAACGCCAAAGGACCGCGTAACGTATCGGAGAACGTTTCACTCCTCAGTATGTATATGACTATAATTTGTAAGGTATGAGATTACAAGAAAAAGGGCATTTGCCTCGCAGACAAGCCGGCGGCAATGTCATACACTAAACAGCGCAGTAGAGTTAGTTTTCATGGGGCGCCCCGGGTGGGGCGCCTTTTTTTTGCCCTGCAATTTGCCACTACGCAGGAATGGCTGGGTCGGTCAAACTGCTTCTACCAGACGCTGTCTAAGCCACGCCGCTGGCGACACGACGGGTCCGATGGGATCCAAAATTCTCTCGAGTGAAACGGCGCAAGGCCCGGATCTGATGATGGCGGCATTGCCGCAGAGCCCGCTTTATCGCCACACAAAGAAGGGTGAATATGCAAATCCACAAAGCGATAAAAGCTGTTTCAATCATGCCTGGGTAATTAGCAGCAAATATGCCACCCAAACTGTTGGGGTCTTGTGAGGCGGACCTCCACCGAAGCAACCATTTTCTGTCCCGCAAGTCTCGATCCGCGCCTTAGAAATGGACAGTTTCCCCTGAAAGAATCAGGGCGCGCCTTTGTGGGGCGCGCCCTGGTCGTTGCCTGCTGTTCCAGCGGGCTTAGTGAGGACTAGCCATGGTGTGAGCTGGATCGTGTGCCACCTCCTGTCGAATTGACAACGGTTGGGCCTGGAGTTCTCCAGGCTGCCGCGCCAGTTCCGGGGTGCGCGTCTGTTCGTCGTACAGAGCCGTTTCTTGTTCCATCACCTGGGCAATCAAGAACAAGCCAAACAGAATCGCGCCAACCGGACGGCCCAAATAAAAAATATTGGCAGACCGGGCATCGCTAAAGCCAATGGCCAGCGCGATAAAAGACAAGGCCAAAAAAATGTGTTTCGATTTCAACATTGCTGCAACCTGCGTTCAATCAACGGCATATCATTCACATTACTGTGGAAAATCTGCCCGATCTGCGCCGTCGTGGCTCCCCACTTTTTGTCGAAAACGAATCTTATTTTGCCAAAACCAGTTCTGGTGTTAATGTGCTGGGAGAAGTTTGTCTGCATCTATGAACACCAAAGCTTTGAGCTCCATCATCTTCGCCGTCATCAGTCTGTTCGCCCTTGCCGCGCGTGGGTCGGACAGTCCAGGGTTGTCGGAACCGGTGAAATCGGTCTATGACCACTATTTAAAAATCCAAGGCGCGCTGGCCCAAGACTCCCTCAAGGGAGTGCAGGACAACGCCAACGCCATTATGAGCACAATCCGCAAGGATGACGTGGACCGATTTCCCGCCGCTCTTGCCCACCAAGCTGAGACCCTGGCCAGGGCAGGGGACCTTGCCGCCGCGCGCAAAGCCTTCAAGCCTCTCAGCAATTCGCTCATCAAATATCTTGCCGATAACAAGGTCCCCAAAGGAACCTATTACGAAGTCTATTGCCCCATGGCCGACGCCAGTTGGCTGCAAGCCGGCAAGGACGTGAAGAATCCCTACATGGGCAAAGCCATGTCCGACTGTGGCGTCATCAAAGACTGAGGTTCGGGGAGAAAATCCGACGGCATCACGCGCTACGGCCCGGACGGCGCATGGGTGAACATTCCTTTCATGATGGGCGCCATGGCTTTTTGCATCGCGATCATGAGAGATTGAGCTGTTTGACCAGCGGAGCATACATCATCTTTATCGTCGTTAGTTGCATGGGTCGCATGGCTTCGAGCGCGTCCGGGTTTTTGAACATTTCGGCGAGAACGTTTCCTTTTGTTCCGGTGGCGGCTGGCTTGGCGGCAATCGCGGCGCTGGAGAGGGCGCGGGCTTTGGCGACGTCCCGATTCATGCCCGACACCGTCTTCGAGTAAATGGCGTTTCGCTTTTGCAACTGCGCTATTTCGGCCTGTTGTGCGCGGCTGTTTTGCGTTTCCTGCGCCACCAGTGCCTCAAGTTGTCTGACCGTCTGCTTTTGGGCGGAAATTTGCTGCATCTGCAGCCCAATAATCGCGGCGGCGCCCACGGCGACCGCCACGCTGATTTTTGCCGAGGTCATGATTTGTACGGCTCCTTTCACAAAACTTAAAGTCGAGACAGTCAGGGTTGCTCCTTGAACGACGCCGGCCGCCACCGAAGCGGCCAGGCCCTCCGGGGCGGCCTGAATCGCGTTCCCGGAAATCGCTTCGGCCAGGGCGGCCGCCGGCATGGTAATGCCGCGGCGGAGGAAGAAGTGCCGCAATTTGTCCAGCGCCCGGTTGACCCGCATTTTGGCGGCGTCCTCACTCGCGCCCAAAGAGTCCCCGACTTCCCTCAGGGCTTTGCCCTCAAGGAAACGGAGGATGAGGGCGTTGCGATCCTGCTCGTTCAAGTGAGACATAGCCTCCTCCAGCAGGGGACCGACTCGGCTCCAGGCCTCCGGCTCGGTGGCATTCATGGTGGATTGGATGAGGGCTTGATGCTCGCGATGCTGGCGGCGCAGTTCCGTGCGGATGAAATTGGCGGCGGTGAGACGGGCCGTTTGGTAAAGCCAGCCGGAAAGGACCGTGCCGCGCCCCAAGTCGCGCGATTTCCGGGCCAGCATGACAAAAACCGATTGCGTGATGTCCTCGGCCTGGTGGGGATTGTTGACTGAGCGCATGGCCGCCGAATAAACCAGGTTGACGTGGCGCGAGACGAGCGAGGCGAAGGCCGTTTCGGAACGGCTGCTGGCATATTCCTGGAGCAATTGCATGTCATCTGAATCCTGCATCCACTTAATAATGTCCGCCGCCGGGCCAAAAGGAACACTCTTTTCTCGACTTGGCCGCTGTCCGGTTCAGCCTCAACGGGTTACAACGAACACCATTTTCAAAAATGCAAAATGTTGACGTTTAATTGGAGCAAGAAGTGGCAAGTATTTAGCAAGGATGGTGTGGCGGATGATTGACTGCGGAAGCTAAATTTACTCCAAAGATTATGTCCGCGAAAATATGTGAGATTGAGGACGCGAGGGAAACCCACGCGCACCGGTGCGAAACAGCCTTCGGCTGCCCCCGCAATCTTCTCGGCAACCGCTTTGTCTACGTCGTGACATCGGCCAGGGCGCGGGGGCTCTCTATCGGGCTGAACATGAATCCGGACAAATTCTGCAATTTCGACTGCATCTATTGCGAGGTCAATCGCACCGCTCCCCCTCTTGAGCATGAATTGGACGTCTGCGTTATGGCCGCCGAGTTGGAGAAGACCCTGCTCCTCATCCAGTCGGGAGCCATCCGCCGCGTGGCGGGTTACGGCGCTTTGAGCAATGATTTGCTTCGCTTGCGCCATGTGGCTTTCAGCGGCGATGGCGAACCAACTTTGTGCGGCAAGTTTGCCCAAGCGGTGCAGGCAGTCGTGCATGTGCGCGCGCGCGGTTTGCATCCATTCTTCAAACTGGTCCTCATCACTAACGGCACCTTTTTGGAATCGGATCGTGTCCAGAAGGGCCTGCAATACTTCATCCGCGAGGATGAAATCTGGATCAAGCTCGATGCCGGCACCCAGGAATACATGGACCGCGTGAATCGGAGCGAGGTTCCGCTGGACAAAATCCTGCAAAATGCCTGCACCGTGGGCCGGAAGCATCCCATCGTCATCCAGAGCCTCTTCCCGCTCATCGCGGAACAGGATCCCCCGGAGGAGGAAATCGACCAATACATCCGTCGCCTGCTCGAATTAAAGAATGACGGCGCGATGATTTCCATGGTCCAGATTTACTCCGCCACCCGCCCGACGGCGTTTTCCTCCTGCGGGCACATCCCCTTGCAAAGCCTGGCCCATATCTGCCGTCGAATCAAAGCCGAGACCGGCTTAAAGGCCGAAGTGTTCTGATCCCATTGTTATTTCCCTCGCCCCACGGAGTGGGGAGAGAGGGTTAGGCAGAAGGGATTGTGGTGGCGTGTGAAGCGTTTCCAACTGACTCCTGTTGCAATCGCAGAAACTGAACCCGGACAAGTTGCAGCCGTTTGATCACGACAGCCGCCACGCGTTTCATCAGTTCATGGCCAAAATCCGGGTCCTTCTCCGCCTGGTCGCGCAGACGGGTGCCGTAAAAGAAAATCGCCGACGTCGCCTCGACCGTGCAGGCGTCAAAATGCCAGTAATACGGCGGAAAAAGCCAGGACCACCCCAACACATCGCCTTGGCCGATAAACTGAAGCACCGGGGCTGGATGGACCCCGCTCCTGCATTCCAGCGCGATTTTGCCGTGGCAAATCAGATAAAAGCGGTTTGCAGGCTCGCCCTCCCTGAAGACAACGTGGTCCCGCTCGAACTGTTTGAACATCGCCACTCCCACCAATTTCTTCAGGTGTTCGGGTTTCATGTCTGCGGCAAATGGATGGGCGGCAATGGCCTCCGTTAGCGAAGGCATCGGGCCACATGGCACTTCCGTTGCCTCAATCATAGGTTGAATAAGGAAACACTCCATCTTCAACCATGGCTTTAGCCAACCATTCTTTGGCAATTGCCAGCTATTTATTGGCAAAGACCCATCCGCAAAATCAGTGTCCTTCCTTCAATCCTGAAGGGATTTCGTCATTCAGCCCAGGGTTGGCCCGATTCCGAGAGGGCTACCCTGGGTGGCTTCATTCAATTTCCACAACCCTGAATTGGGTTGAATTTCAAGCCCTTACGATGTGTGCTCAAACATCGCTTTCTATTCCTCTGAAAACGTTGAGGAATATAACAAAAGGCGCAACACAGCCGCAACAGACCCGTTACATACCATGTCCGTCGCATCGACGCGCCCGCCACGCGTAAAAGATCGCGGGATACACCATCAATTCCATGATGGTGGAGGTGACCACCCCGCCAATCATCGGCGTGGCGATGCGTTTCATCACGTCCGCCCCGGCGCCGTGGCTCCAGAGGATGGGCGCAAGCCCGCCGATGATGACGCAAGCTGTCATGGCCTTGGGGCGGACCCGCTTGACGGCGCCGTGATAGATCGCATCGCGCAGGCCGCTCACACTGGTGAGCAAACCTCTCTTTTTCCAATCTTCATAGGCCAGATCGAGATACAGCAGCATGACCACGCCCGTTTCGGCGTCGAGACCGGCCAGGGCAATGATCCCCACCCACACGGCCACACTCAGATTGTAATGCAGCAATGCCAGAATCCCGATGGCGCCTACCAGGGAGAAGGGCACCGCCAGCATCACTATAGCTGTCTTCACTACCGACCGCGTGTTCAGGTAAATGATGAATATGATGATGAGCAGCGTCAGCGGAACAACGATCATCAGGCGTTGCGCGGCGCGCTGCATGTATTCGTATTGACCGCTCCAGAAAATGTTATAGCCGTTGGGCAGGTTGATCCGCCCGCTGGCGACGGCATCGTTGACCGCGCGCATGGCCGTTTGCACATACGTACCGATGTCCACGCCCTTAACATCGACGTAAATCCAGGCATTCGGGACCGCCGCCTCGCTCTTGATCCCCATTGGCGCATGGACCGTCTTGATGCTCGCCAACTGGCCCAGCGGCACCTGGGCTCCGGTCGGTGTGGGAATGACAATATCGCGCAGCTCGCCGAGGTTCTCGCGGAAGTCCCGGCTGTATCGAAGATTAATATCGTAGCGTTCCAACCCTTCCACGGTGGTCGTGAGCGGCATTCCGCCCAGCGCAACCTCCAGCACGTCCTGCACGTCGCCGACCCGCAGGCCATAACGGGCAATGGCATCGCGGTCGATATTGAACTCGATATAGTTGCCGCCCATCGTCCGTTCGGCGAACGCGCTCAACGTTCCCGGCACGCCTTTGACCACCGCTTCGACTTCCGACGCCACTCGCTCCAACTCGGCCAAATCCGGCCCGGCGATTTTGATGCCCACCGGCGTCTTGATCCCCGTCGCGAGCATGTCGATGCGCGTCCTGATGGGCATGGTCCAGGAGTTGTTGAGGCCGGGAATTTGCACCGCGGCGTTCATTGCATCGACCAATTCATCCGGCGTCCGGCGCCGGTGCGCGATGACTTTGCCGTTCTCGTCCTGGATGTCCGCCGCGGGCCATTCCTCCTCGGGTTTGAGCATGATCGTGGTTTCGATCATGTCAAACGGCGCGGGATCAGTGGCCGTCTCGGCGCGACCGATCTTGCCGAAGACCTGCTTCACCTCCGCAAACCGGTGGATGATTCGGTCGGTGGTTTGCAGCACCTCGCGCGCCTTGGTGGGCGATATGCCTGGGAACGTAGTTGGCATGTAGAGCAAATCGCCCTCATAAAGCGGCGGCATGAATTCCGAGCCGAGATTCTGGTAGGGAAAGATTTTTCCCACGCTGAACGCCCATTCTTTGGCCCTCCCGTCCGGCAGCAATCGCGCCGCCAACTTGTTCCAGGGCAGAAACACCCAAACGATAAGCGCGCCCGCAGTAATCATCACCGGCCAGCGCCACTTGATGACGAAGTCGATCACCGGATGGTAAAGCCAGATGAGGAACCGGTTTAGGGGGTTCTTCTCTTCCGATGGAATTTTTCCACGAATGAAAAGGCCCATCAGGACCGGCGCCAGCGTGATCGACAAAAGTGCCGCCGCCCCCATCGAATAAGTTTTCGTAAACGCCAGGGGCTTGAAAAGCCGACCCTCCTGCGATTGCAGCGTAAACACCGGGATGAACGACACCGTAATCACCAGCAGCGAATAAAACAGCGTGGGGCCGACCTCCACCGACGCGTCCCGGATGATCTCCCAATGCGGCTTCTTGCCCTGGTCGCGCTCCATGTGTTTATGGGTGTTCTCGATCATGATAATGACCGCATCCACCATCGCGCCGATGGCAATGGCGATCCCCCCCAGCGACATGATGTTGGAACTGATGCCCTGCAGGAACATCACCAAAAACGAAATCAGCACCGCGATGGGAAGAATGACAATGGCAACAAACGCGCTGCGCAAATGCATGAGAAACGCTATGCAGACCAGCGCCACGACGATGCTCTCCTCGATCAGCTTCTCTTCGAGCGTGCCGACGGCGCGCTCAATCAACGCGCTCCGATCATAGACGACGGTGTACTTCACGTCCGGCGGAAGGGCTTTCATCGCCACATCGAGCTTCTTCTTTACATCGAGTATGACTTGCCGGGCGTTGGCGCCGTAGCGGACCACCACGATGCCCCCCACCGTTTCCCCTTCGCCGTTGAGTTCGGCGATCCCGCGCCGCATATCGGGGCCGAATTCCACGTTGGCAACTTGCCTGAGCAGAATCGGCACCCCCTTGTCGCCCACGCCGACCGCGACCTTTCGCAGGTCGTCCAAATTCTGCACATAGCCTTTGACCCGGATGATAAACTCCTTCTCGGACAACTCGATGGACCGTCCCCCCACCTCGCCATTGCTGCGTTTCACCGCCGTCGCCACATCGGAAATGGATAGGTTGTACGCCCTCAATCTCGCGGGATCCGCCGTCACCTGGTATTGCTTCACATACCCGCCGACCGAGGCCACTTCCGACACGCCCTCAACCGAAGCCAGTTGATAGCGCAGGTACCAATCCTGCATGGAACGCAGTTCCGCCAGGTCCCGGTTGGTGGAATTGATCGAATACATGAAGGCCCAGCCGACGCCGGTCGCGTCCGGGCCGAGGCTGGGCGAGACGCCTTGCGGCAGTCGTCCGCTCAACCCGCTCAGATATTCCAACACCCGGCTGCGCGCCCAATAGGGATCCGTTCCATCCTCAAAAATCACATAGACGAACGAATACCCGTAAAACGAATAGCCCCGCACCACTTTGGCCCTGGGCACCGAGAGCATTTTGGTCGTGATGGGGTAGGTGAGCTGGTCCTGCACAATCTGCGGGGCCTGCCCCGGCCACTCGGTGTAAATAATCACCTGCACATCCGACAAATCAGGGATGGCGTCCAAGGGAATATTTTTGACTGAATAAATGCCGCCGATCAACAGCACGATCGTTCCCAGCAGGACAATGAACTTGTTCTTGAGCGAGAATTCTATGATGCCCTTGAGCATGATCGTTTTCGCGCTCAGGGTTGATGTGGAATGGAGGTCGAACTGGCCGGCTCGGGAATCGGCGGCGCTTCCATGACTGGAATGAGCGTCATCCCGCATTTGGGACATTTGCCGGGCTTGGCTTCGTGGACATCGCTGTGTTCCGGCATGGGGCAAGTGTAATAAAGCACTTTGCCTCCCGGCTGGAGCTTTTGCAGCGCCGCAGTTGTCACAGGCACCAAAGTCATGCCGCAGATCGGGCATTGGCCCGGATGGTCGTACTCAATCGAAACGTGCTCCGGCATGGGGCAGACATATTTTATAATCGTGGATTCAGCCGGCGGCGGGGCAGGGGACGCCCCCTCCTGGTTCGTCTCATGCCCGGTCATTTCGGACGGAGCCGGCCGCGGATTCGACATCTTCTGGATCGCTTCGCGGAGCTGGCTTTCTGAATCCAGCATGAACTGGCCGGAAGTGACCACCCGCTCGCCTTCCTTCAATCCGCTCAGAACCTGATAAGTGTCGTTTTCGCCTTGCGCGCCGAGCACGACCGTGCGGGGATCGAACCGCCCTCCCTCCAACGCAACGAAAACCGTGGTCTTCTCACCGCTCCTCAAGACCGCCATGTCGGGGACGAGCAGCGCTGACGGCGCCAGTTCCGCCGCAAGACGAACGGTGGCAAACATCCCCGGCTTGAGAAAGTAGCCGGGATTATGAAACTCCATCCTGACCTTCGCGGTGTGTGTTTTTTCATCCACACTCGGATAAATATAGGTGACCCGCCCCCGAAACTCCCGGTCCGGCTGATAATCCAGCGTCACGGTCGCTTCCTGTCCCAGCTTGATGCATGGCAAATCCTGTTCGTAAATCTGCGCCTGCACCCAAACCAGTCCCAAATCCCCCAAACGGTATATCGTCGCGCCCACATCAACCATCTGCCCCACCACCGCCGACTTCTCGATCACAAAACCGTCCTGCGGCGCCTGGATGCGCAACGTCTTTTGCGGCTTCCGCGTCCGGTCCAGCTCGGCAATTTGTCCGTCCGAAATATCGTAGAATTTCAACTTGGTCAGGGCCGAGATTCTCAATGGATCATTGCCAGACTCCGCTTTGTTCGATGGATCAGTGGCCAAAAGATATTCGGCTTGGGCGCTATAGAGATCCGGGGAATAAATCTCAAACAACGGTTCGCCTCTCATGACAAGCTGGCCGGTGGCGTTGATGTAGAGTTTCTCGATCCAGCCTTTGAACTTGGTCGTCACATCCGCCAGCGTCGTTTCGTTATACTCGATCACCCCCACCGTCCGTATCGTCCGGCGCAACGGTCCGCGGGTGACAAGCCCCGTCCGGATGTTCATGTTTTGCGCCGTGACGGCATCGATTGCAATGACTTGCGAATCGCCCGCCTGCTTGCGCATGGGGGTGAGCTTCATGCCGCATATCGGGCAGTTGCCGGGGTGGTCCTGCACGACTTGCGGATGCATGCCGCAAGTGTAAAGCGTTTTCCCCTCCGAAGCGGCGGCGGCTTGCTGCGCGCGGCTGGTCTGCGGCGGTAAAAGGCAGGCGATTCCCATGGCAAGGACGAGGACGATTCCGGTCCAGGCAAAATGTTTATTCTTGGCGATCATAAAAGTTTCACCGCAGCACGGGAGCGCCCTCCGGCGCGATTCCGGCGATGGACAAAGACAAATCCGCTAAAATGATTTCCCGCCGCGCGCGCGCCTCCACTTCCTGCAATTGCAGATTCAGCAACGTCCGCTCCGTGTCAATCAAATTGAAAAAATCAGACTGTCCCCCCAGATAACTGGAACGGGCCAGCTCAAGTGACTGCCGGGCTTTGGGAATCAGTTGATTTTGCAACGATGCCAGGTCCCGCGTCACCTCTCGGTAATCATAAGTCTTCATGGCAAATTCGACCGTCAGCTCAATTTCCTCCGCGCTCAGCCGGGCCTCCGCGGCGCGTTTGCCCGCTTGGGCCGCCGCAATTTGCGCGGCGATTTTGTCCCGCCAAATCGGCAGACTCATGCTGCCCTGCGGCCAATAAAACGGGGGTTCGTACACCTCGGCCTGCAATCCGGCCGAAAAATCGGGAATTTTCGCCTTGCGCGCCAGTGCAATCGAGTCTTGCGCCATGCGCACGTCCGACTCCATCGCCTTGAGCCGCGGATTGCGCGCAAAGGCGGTGTCAAGCAACTGCTCGCCGCTCATCTCCAGGCGCGTCCCGTCAAACCGGGTCGGCGGTGGCGGATCGGATTGCTCCCGGGTCAATCCCAGCGCCCCCTTGAACTGCGCCATCAGCGGGCGGCGCGAATCCTCCAAATTGGCGGTGTCGGTGGCCACTTGGTTACTCTCGATTTGCGCCCGGTAGACGTCCTGCAACGTCGCCTTGCCCACCTCGTTTTGGGCGCGCGCAATTCTTTCCAAGCCACCCAGCAGGTTGAGCGTTCCGCGCTGGATGCGGATTTTCTCGTCCAGAAACCAGAGTCGGTAATAGGCCTGCTTGACGTCGAAGGAGGCCTGGAGTGCCGCTGTTTCAAATGCGAAATACTTTGTCCTGCTCTCGTCGCTGGCGACCTTGCCAGCCGCCTTCAACTTGCCGGGACCGGGAAAATCCTGCGCCAATCCGGGCATTAATGACGTGAGAACGTCTGTGATGTAAGCTTGAAACGTCAGTTTTGGATCAGGCAACGACCGTTCGACGGTGATGCGTTCGACCGACGCCGCCCAGTCAAAAAACGCCGCCCGGACCTGCGGCTGCGTCAACATGGCGAATTCTAAATAATTGCTCAACCCCGCGCTTGCATCCAATCGCTGCCCAACCGCGCCGGGCCGGTAGGCCTGCCCAACGGATGCCAGATTGCTTCGTGCCTGATGCTCGTCGGGACGCTCGATTCCTTTGCAGCCACTGAGCAGCAGGCTGGCAAAAGTCACGCTGGCGCCAGTCATCAATGCAATTAATCGTGATTTGCTTCTGTTCATTGAATGCCGCCAGCTTCGCTCATCCCTTGATAATACGCCAGATGGCTGCGAAACCCTTGACTTATTTTGTCACCAACCCCCCTTGGAAATGTCCACTCAGATCGTCTTGAGCAACTGAGCCAGGCTGGCGCGAAGTTGTTGGCGCGCCCGATAGACCCGCACCTCGACCGCTTTGGCGGAGCAGCCAAGAATCCCGCCGATTTCCGCGTGTGATTTTTCCTCATACTCAGCAAGGATCAGCGGAATTCGCAATGCCTCCGGCAGCTCGGCCACGGCGCGGCGCACCGCTTCAGCCCGCTCTTGACTTTGGGCAGCATCTCCGGGCAGGGGATCGGGCGCAGGAAGCGATTCCCCGAAATCATTTCCAGCAGCCTCGTTGGGGGCGTCGAGCGAAACCTGCGGATGCCGCTTGCGCCAGCGATACCGGTCGCGCACCAGATTGCTGGCGATGGCATAAAGCCACGTGGAGAACTTTTGGCGCGGATCAAACTTTGCCCGGTTTTGATAAACCCGGGCAAATGTTTCCTGGGCCAGGTCCGCCGCGTCCTCCTCGTTCTGCAAAGAGCGAACCAGATAGTGAAAAAGCTTCTCTGCATGTCGGTCCATCAAGCTGTTCAGGGCCGCGTCATGCCCGCTTGCCAATTGCGCCATCTCCTGGCCGTCCTGCTCGTCGATAGCATCCGCCGTCATTGCGCAATCGGGTCTTCCACCGTGAATGAATTCCCCCCAACGATTACTTCTTCGCTTTCTTCTCCTCTTCCGCCAACTTCTTGATGAATTTGTCCGGCTCCTTGTTGAAGTCCTTCACGCAATCCGGGCAGCAGAATTTGATTTCCTGGCCCTTATAGATGAGGGAAGTCGGCTTGCCCATCTGGCCGATCTTTTCTCCGGAGACGAGACAATATTTGAGCGGGTAGGGTTTCGCGGCAGCATTGGTTTCCGCCGTTGCGCTTCCCATGCAACAAGACATGTTGCTCATGTCGCCGGCGCGAATCAGCGCCATCGTGCCGGCCCCCAGGGCCAGCGTGGTAATGATTATTAATGTTTTTTTCATATTTTTTCGCTTTTTTTCATTTTCATTTGCCGCTCATCATTCCTTCACCGCACAGAAATGTTCTTTCCTGCACCCAGGCCAGATAACGGCGGCCTTCTTCCGGCGGCATCGTGCGGCTGACTTCATAAAAGTGCCGCAGCATGTTGCGCTGGCACTCGCCGCGCAAGCGGGCGCTTTCCGCCACGGCGGCCTCAATCTCCGGTGTCATTTGATTGGTGCCGGTCAGCAGCGCCTTCACCCGCTGGTTTTGAACCGCAATTTGCCGGCACCTTTCCGCGCATTGAGGAAGGTAAGTGGCGTGTAGTTCGGAAATGCGCTTGAACTCCGCATCGCTCAAGTGGAATTCTTCCTTCAACCAGGCCAGTTCCGGCTGGCTGCTTCGCTCCAAATCCCGAGCAGACGATGTGCAGAAGAAATAGACGCAGCCGTAAGCCGCCGCTGCCAGGGCCAATCCAAGCACGAGAATGAGAACGCCTTTCTTCATCGAATTATTGTCGGGGAGGTTGATAGGGATCAAGCACGCGAATGTAGCGGTCGGCAAGCTCCCCCTTCACCCGCGCCGTTTCCTGCCGGGCTTGCGTCCACCCGGTGGTCACGCCGATCGTGAGCAGGATGGCAACGTACGAGGCGGCCAAGGCCGGCCGTGGCACCAACCTGCCAATCCAGCCGGCGACTACATCCCAATCCGGGGACGCGGCTGGCGTTTGTGCCCGTTCGATGCGCCGCCAAACTCCGTCCTGAAAACGTGCCGGCAACTGTGCGTCTGCGCGCCATTCCTTCAATAGCCCATGAAGAGCCTCGTCGCGCTTGCCCGGTTCATTGGTGTTCATACTATGTCAGCGAAGGCGGGAGGCAGCAGCGCCCGCCGCTCTTCGCAGTTTAATGGTTCAGTAACACAATCGCCACGACTATTTCAACAGCGCAATTTGGATCTCCCCCACGGCATTTAAACGCCAGGCCGTCTCAAAACGTGAATCTTTGGGCGAAAGCTTGGGGCGTGCGGCATGCATATATTCAACATCCTGACTGGCGCTGAGCACCGCCCGGCTGGCTTCCACCAATTGCCGCGCTCTGGGCGGCAGGGAATTCGCCGAGTGATCCAGCATATCGGGCGTTGTTCCCGCAACCTTTTGGCTGGCCCCTGCCTGCGCCTCCCCTTTGGGTGATCCCGCCCGCGCGTTGGCCGCGAGGGCGACAATACCGGCTAATGTGACCGCAAATATAATATTCTTTTTCATGATGTTCATCTTTTTTTGTTTGTGGCGGCCTCTTGCCGCGGTTCGTTCACATCATTGAATACGCCGCTCTGGATGGAATCCCTCAAAAACCGCCGATCAACAAGCCTTGGCCCGCGAACAATTGGCGTTGCTCGCCGCAAATTATGGTGTGAGTTGAACAACAAAAGGCGAGCTTGCTTTTACCAATCAAAGTAGTAGTCATGCAACTGATGAAAGAGGTTTTATTCAACAACACGGTGCTGAGGGATGGCCATCAATCAATGGCCGCCACTCGCATGACGACCGCCCAAATGCTGCCCGCCGCCCCCATTCTCGACGGCATGGGGTTCAATGGCCTGGAAACTTGGGGTGGCGCAACCATCGATTCCTGCCTGCGCTTCCTCAATGAGAATCCTTTTGATCGGTTGCGCACTCTTAAAAAGGCCGCGCCCAAGACCCCGCAACTCATGCTGTTGCGCGGCCAGAACATTGTCCAGTACGCCAGTTTTCCCGACGATGTGGTCGAGACATTCGTGCGGTGCATGTGCCAGGACGGCATGGACATCATCCGGATTTTCGACGCCCTCAATGACGTGCGCAACCTGCAGACGGCGATTCGCGCGGTCAAGCAATGTAAAAAACATGCCCGCGGCGAACTCTGCTACACCATCAGCCCGGTCCATACGGTGGCGAACTTTGTCAAAATGGCCATCGAGTTGGAGAAGATGGGCTGCGATTCACTCGGCATCAAGGACATGTCGGGCATCCTGCAACCCCGCATCGCTTTCGATCTTGTTCAGGAACTGAAACAAAAGATCGGCATTCCCATCACGCTCCACACCCACGACACCGCCGGGTTGGGCGCGGCCAGTTATCTCGCTGCCATTGACGCGGGTGTCGATTGCGTTGAGGTGTCGATTGTTCCCTTTGCCAACGGCACGTCGCAGCCCGATACGCAGCGCATGTTGGCCCTGCTGGAAGGCCATCCGCGCTGCCCGAAGTTCGACACGGAAAAACTCAAGCAACTGCGCATCTATTTTGAGGGCGTCTACAAGGAATTGGCCAAATTCACCAGCCCCGCCAACGAACGCGTGGACAGCGATATTCTCATTTACCAGGTTCCCGGCGGCATGCTCTCAAACTTCCGCACTCAACTCAAAGAGCAGGGCATGTCCGACCGCTTCGACGAGGTCGTGCGCGAAATCCCGGTGGTGCGCGAAGCGCTGGGTTGGATTCCTCTTGTCACACCCACCTCGCAGATTGTCGGCACCCAGGCCATGATGAACGTCAAGTTTGGCCGTTGGAAAATGATCTGCCAACCCGCCCAGGATATCGCCCTTGGCAAATATGGTAGCACGCCTGGACCGATCAATCCGGCCGTCCTGGCCCAGGTTGAAAAACTCTCCGGCAAAAAGCCTGTCACCGTTCGTCCCGCCGATCTCCTTGAACCCGGCTTGGAAAATTATCGCAAGCAGTGCGCCGAAAAGGGCCTGCCGGTGAAAGACGAAATCGTCGTCCTCTTCGCCATGTTCCCCCAACAAGTCGAAGCCCTGTTCAAACCCAAGGTGCCAGCGGCTTCTCCGAGCGCGGCTGCCGTCGCTTCGTCTGCGGACCGCCCAGGAAACGGCCCGGGGAAGCATTTGTTCGTCACCTTGAACGGAAAACGGCACGACGTCCTGGTCGAGACTTTGGAAGGCTAAACCGCAGAAACTGCTTATGAACACGACTGAATCCAAACCCGCGACGGACCGGCTGCTGGCGGAGTTTCCGCCGGTCGGTTATGGCGATTGGCATCGGCTCGTCGAAACTGAGCTGAAAGGCGCTCCTTTTGACAAGCGAATGTTCACTTCGACTTACGAAGGCATCACGCTGCAACCAATCTACCGGCCTGAAGACATCGCCAACCTCCCCCACCTGGGTTCATTTCCGGGATTCGCTCCTTTTGTGCGTGGGAGCAAGGCCGGCGGTTATGCCGGCCAGCCGTGGGCCATTTCCCAGGAAATCAACTGTTCCAGCCCCTCTGAATTCAATCACGCCGCGCGCAATTCCCTCGACAGGGGACTCAATGCCTTGAACATCGTTTTGGACAAGGCCACCCGCAACGGCAACGACCCCGATTGGGCGCAACCGCACGAAGTCGGTTTCGGCGGACTCTCCATCGCCACCGTCAGCGACCTTGACCGCGCGCTGGATGGCATTGATCTCGGCAACACTTGGCTATTCATTCGCTCGGGCGCGTCTGCCATGCCCTTCGCCGCGCTCTTGGTGGCTCTGGCCCGTCAGCGCAAAAAAGCGCCCGCGTGCCTTTATGGCTGCATTGAAATGGACCCGCTCGGGGTGCTGTCCCATGAAGGCTGTCTGCCGCAATCTCTCGAAGACGCCTATCGCGAAATGGCCGCGCTTCTTCGTTGGGCCGCTGCCGGAGCGCCTTATCTTCAAACCATATGCGTCCATAGCCGTTCCTGGCACGAAGCCGGCGGCGATGCCGTGCAGGAACTCGCCTTCACCCTGGCCACAGGCGTTGAGTATCTCCGGCAAATGAACCGCCGGGATCTTGATGCCGGGACCGTGGCCCCTCGCATGCGTTTTGCGGTGACCGTCGGCTCAAATTTCTTCATGGAAATCGCCAAACTCCGCGCCTTGCGGATGCTGTGGGCGCGGGTC
Organism: Verrucomicrobiota bacterium; assembly: GCA_050014435.1. Classification (GTDB taxonomy): domain Bacteria; phylum Verrucomicrobiota; class Verrucomicrobiia; order Limisphaerales; family Palsa-1400; genus DASRLE01. Next base: position 15,931 of record JBEKDI010000062.1, read on the forward strand.
GTGGCTGCGGTCGGCGGCGGTGAAGATGCTCAAAAGCTTTCGCTCCATGTTCGCACTTCCCAATGGAATAAGAGCGTTTTGGACCCCTACAACAATATGCTGCGCACCACCGTCGAGGCTCTGGCTGGCATTTTGGGCGGTTGCGACAGTATGCAGGTGGGCGCGTTCGACGAAGTCATCCGCCAGCCCGACGATTTCAGCCAGCGCATCGCGCGTAACAGCCAGCTCATTCTGCAAAAGGAATGCGAGTTGGGCCGGACCATCGATCCGGCCGGCGGTTCGTGGTATGTTGAAATGCTCACGGCCGAATTGGCCAACCGCGCTTGGGCCCTCTTTCAGGAAGTCGAAAAACAAGGCGGCATGGAGGCGGCATTGAAAGCCGGATTCCCGCAAAAAACCGTCGCCGCCACCGCTCTGGAAAAGATCAAGGCCGTCAATCGCCGTCGTGCTCCCATGATCGGCGTCAACCAATACGCCAATCCCAAAGAAACGCCCTTGGATCGTCCCGCGCCGGACGCGGAGGCGTTTTACAAGCGCCGCGTTTTCCAGATCACTTCCCACCGCACAAATTTGGAGGATTCGGACAATCAGCTTGTCTTGCAAAAGCTGACAAAGGTGGTCGATTCGAAAAGCCCGCGCATGTTCGATGCGTGCGCCGATGCCGCCGCCGCGGGCGCCACGCTGGGGGAGATCGCCCGCGCCATTCGTATTGTTGACAGCCCGGGCAGCCGTATTACGCCCGTCTGCATTACGCGCGCCGCCACGGGCTTCGAGGGCTTGCGCGCCGCCATGGATCGCCATGCCGCCGCGCGCCAAAACGCCCGTCCCGCTGTTTTTCTCTGTAACATGGGCCCGGTTGCCGACTACAAGGCCCGCGCGGATTTCTCCCGCGGCTTCTTTGCCGTGGGCGGCTACAACGTCATCTCGCCTGAGGGCTTTCCCGCTCCCGAAGACGCCGCCAAAGCGTTTGGCCCGTCCAAAGCAGGAGTCGCGGTCATCTGTTCGACCGACGAAAAATATCCCGCGCTTGTGCCGCCCCTGGTCCAGGCGCTGCGCGCGCAACGCAACGACGTGATTATTGTCCTGGCTGGATTTCCTGCGGCCCAGGTCGATGCCCTCAAAAAAGCCGGTGTGGATGAATTCATTCACATCCGCGCGGACGCGCTCGAGTTATTGACTGCATTTCATCGCCGTCTCGGCATTGAGTTATGAACACATTTCCTGACTTTACCGCCATCTCTTTTCATGCCGCTTCGGCTGCCGCCAGCCCTGAACAATGGCGCGCCAAGTTTGAGGGCGAAACCGTCACCAAATCATTCGACGAGTGTGTGCAACGGACCTTGGAAGGCATCGACGTCCGCCCGCTTTACACTGCCGGCGATCTGAAGGACTGCGAGTATCTGGAGTCAATGCCCGGTTTCGCGCCCTATGTGCGCGGCCCTTACGGCTCCATGTTCGTGACCAAACCCTGGACCGTCCGGCAATACGCCGGTTTTTCCACCGCGGAGGAGAGCAACGCCTTTTACCGCCGCAACATCGCCGCCGGCCAGCAAGGCTTGTCAGTCGCGTTTGATCTGCCCACCCATCGCGGTTACGACTCCGACCATCCGCGCGCTTCCGCCGACGTCGGCAAAGCGGGCGTGGCGGTGGATTCCATCGAGGACATGAAGATTTTGTTCGGCGGGATTCCTTTGGACCGCATCTCGGTTTCCATGACCATGAATGGCGCGGTTCTGCCCGTGCTGGCGTTTTACATCGTCGCCGCGGAAGAACAGGGTGTGAAACCGGGACAGCTTTCCGGCACCATCCAAAACGACATCCTCAAGGAGTACATGGTGAGGAACACCTACATCTATCCGCCCGGACCATCAATGCGCATCGTTGCGGATATTTTCGGCTTTACGTCCAAAAACATGCCGAAATTCAATTCCATCTCCATCTCCGGTTATCACATGCAGGAAGCGGGAGCGACCGCCGATCTGGAGATGGCCTACACCCTGGCGGACGGCCTCGAATATGTCCGCACCGGCATCAAGGCTGGCATCGACATTGATGCTTTCGCCCCCCGGCTCTCATTTTTCTGGGCGCAGGGCAAGGACTTCTTCATGGAGATCGCCAAACTGCGCGCCGCCCGCGCCTTGTGGGCCAAGATCATTGCGCAGTTCCATCCGAAAAACCCCAAATCGATGGCCCTGCGCACGCATTCGCAGACGTCGGGTTGGTCGCTGACGGAGCAGGACCCGTTCAACAACGTCGCCCGCACTTGCGTCGAGGCTCTGGCTGCGGCGTTCGGTCAGACTCAATCGCTGCACACCAATTCCCTCGACGAGGCCATCGCTTTGCCAACCGATTTTTCGGCGCGCATCGCCCGCAACACCCAGCTTCTCCTTCAGGAGGAAACGGGCATTTGCAAAGTCATTGATCCTTGGGGCGGTTCCTATTATGTCGAGGCCTTGACCCAGGCCCTGATGAAACGGGCATGGGCGCATATCCAGGAAGTCGAGGCCCTCGGCGGCATGGCCAAGGCCATTGAAACCGGCCTGCCCAAACTTCGCATCGAGGAAGTCGCCGCCCGCCGCCAGGCCCGCATTGATTCCGGCAGGGAATCCATCATCGGCGTGAATCTGTTTCGATTGGAGAAGGCCGAGAAGCTCGAAGTTCGCGAGGTGGATAACACCGCCGTGCGCCAATCCCAAATCCAGCGCCTGCAACAAGTGAAGGCGGAACGCGACAATGCCAGGGTCCAGGCCGCCCTCGACGCCCTGACCAGTTGCGCCGAAACCGGCAAGGGCAATCTGCTCGCCCTGTCCATTGACGCGGCTCGAGTCCGCGCGACATTGGGGGAGATCTCCTTTGCCCTTGAAAAAATCTTCCACCGCCACAAAGCTGTTATTCGTTCAGTGTCGGGAGTTTATCAATCTGAATTTGGCCAGGATCCGCAGATCGAGCAGGTTCGCCGCTTGACTGACGAATTCGCCCGCAAGCATGGCCGCCGTCCGCGCATCCTTATCGCCAAGATGGGTCAGGATGGCCATGACCGCGGCGCCAAGGTCATCGCAACCGCTTATGCTGATTTGGGCTTTGATGTCGATATCGGGCCGTTGTTCCAGCAGCCGGACGAAGTCGCCCGCATGGCTTCGGAGAACGATGTCCATGTCGTCGGCATCAGCTCGCTCGCAGGCGGGCACAAGACTTTGCTGGTTCAGTTGCTCGAAGAGTTGGGCAAAATCGGACGTTCCAACATCATGGTCGTGGTCGGCGGGGTCATTCCGCCGCAGGATTACGAATTCCTGAAAAAAAGCGGCGCGGCCGCCGTGTTCGGGCCGGGCACCTGCATCCCCGAGGCAGCCAGGGAAATGCTGGCGCAATTGTCCGCGCGTTTGGAAGCATGACCGCTTCCGAGCCAACTATTGACGATTATGTTTCCGGCGTCCTGGCTGGAAACCGCGCCATCCTTTCGCGTGCCGTCACCTTGATCGAGAGTCAGTCGCCGCAGCACGAAAAGAAGGCCCAGGAAGTCCTGCAAGAGCTGCTGCCGCACACTGGCAAGTCCCGGCGCGTTGGCATCACCGGCGCGCCTGGCGTCGGCAAAAGCACCTTTATCGAAGCTTTTGGCTGTTATCTGGTCGAGCAAGGCCAGTCGGTCGCGGTCCTGGCCATCGATCCCAGTAGCAAACGCTCCGGCGGCAGCATCCTTGGCGATAAAACCCGCATGGAAAATCTCAGCCGCGAACCGCGCGCCTTCATCCGGCCTTCGCCGTCTGGCGACAGCATTGGCGGGGTCGCGCGCCGCACCCGCGAAACGATGCTTGTGTGTGAAGCTGCCGGGTTCGACTTGGTGCTGGTCGAAAGCGTGGGCGTCGGGCAAAGCGAGGTCGCCTTGCGGTCCATGGTGGATTACTTTTTGCTCCTTTTGTTGCCGGGCGCCGGCGACGAATTGCAGGGCATCAAACGAGGCATCATAGAAATGGCGGATGACATCCTCGTCAATAAGGCCGATGGCGACAATCGCCAGCGCGCCGAACAAGCCCGCCTGGAACAACAGGCCTCCCTTTCCTTTCTGCGACCGGCCACCCCCGGCTGGAAGGCGCAAGCGGGCCTTTGTTCAGCCCGAACAAGCGAAGGAATTCCACACGTCTGGGAACGAATCGAACTTTTTTTCCGCGAATTGGAGCCCAAAGGTGTCATCGCCCACCGCCGGCGGCAACAAACCCTCGAGTGGTTTGCCGATTTGATCCACGATGAATTGCAACGCCGCTTCGAGCATAACCCGCGTGTCCAGGCTCGTTTGCCCGCCCTTCGCGAGTCCGTTCTTCGCGGCGAAACCACCGCTGTCTCCGCCGCAAATATTCTGTTGGCAGAGTTCGACGGTTCCTCCGAAAACCCAACTTTTATATAAATCTATAACTATTTATGATAACAAAAATTGACCATCTCGGCATCGCCGTTCCTTCACTGGATCAGGCTATTCCTTATTATGAAAAAGCCCTGGGCTTGAAATGTGAACACCGCGAGGAAGTCGCCTCTCAAAAAGTCCGCACCGCGTTCTTTTCCGTGGGCGATGTGCATCTCGAACTCCTTGAGCCAACCAGCCCGGAGAGTCCCATCGCGAAATTCCTCGAGAAGAATCCCGCCGGCGGCTTTCATCATATTGCCTTCGGCGCGGACAATGTGGAAAGCCAGCTTCGTCAGGCTGCTGGCGCTGGGGTGAGACTGATTAATGAAAAGCCGTTTGACGGCGCGGGGGGCAAGCTCGTCGCCTTTCTTCATCCCAAATCAACCTTTGGCGTGCTCACCGAGTTGTGCATGACGAAACCGGTCGAAAAGTGAATGCTGGCGGGGAACCTGCGTCTGGCGCATAATTAATAACTCATGAAAATTAAATCATTAGTAGAAGAGCTTGAAAAACGGCGCGCTATCGCGCGGGCGGGCGGGGGACAGGACAAACTGGACGCCCGCCGCAAAAAGGGCCTGATGACCGCGCGTGATCGCATCGAAAAGCTCTTTCAATCCGGCACCTTTCAAGAAGCCGGCCTTCATGCCGAGCACGAGTGCCATAACTTCGGCATGGAGGACAAATCCTTGCCTGCTGACGGCGTGGTCACGGGCACTGGCATCGTCGCGGGCCGCGTCGTGGCGGCATTCAGCCAGGACTTCACCGTGGGCGGCGGCGCTTTGGGGCGCATTCATTCCAAGAAAATCTGCGAACAAATGGACTACGCCCTCAAGGTCGGCTGCCCCGTGGTGGGATTCAACGATTCCGGCGGCGCGCGCATTCAGGAGGGGATCGACTCCCTGTCCGCCTACGGCCAGGTCTTTTTTCGCAACGTGCTGCTGTCCGGCGTCGTGCCGCAGATTGCCGTCGTGGCAGGGCCTTGTGCCGGGGGCGCGGCCTATTCACCGGCGTTGATGGATTTCATCATCATGGTCAAAGGCAGCGCCAACATGTTCATCTGCGGGCCGGAAGTGATTCAGGCGGTCACCGGCCAGAAATGCACAATGGACGAAATCGGCAGCGCCACAGCCAATGCCAGCATCAGCGGCAATGTTCATTTCATTGCCGACAACGATGCGCACTCCGTCCAACTTGTCCACCGACTGCTCTCCTTTCTTCCGTCCAATAACCTGCTCGATCCGCCCCATCATCCCACCCCACAGGTGGATTTGAGCAACGACCCCGAAATGGACCGCTTGCTGCCGGATTCCGCCAAAGACGCGCTCGACGTTCACAAAGTAATCGCCCGCTTGGTGGATAATGGCGACTTGCTCGAAGTACATGCCGAATGGGCGCGCAACCTCGTTGTCGGCTTCGCCCGCATTCAGGGCGTGGTGGTTGGCATCGTCGCTAACAACCCTTCCGTCAAAGCCGGCACGCTGGACATTGATTCATCCGACAAGGGCGCGCGCTTCATTCGCTTTTGCAATGTATTCAACATTCCATTAGTCACTCTGGTGGACATTCCCGGCTTTATGCCCGGCATCCAGCAGGAACGCGGCGGCATTATTCGGCACGGCGCAAAAATGCTCTTCGCCTATGCGTCCGCCACCGTGCCCAAAGTCACCATCATCCTTCGAAAAGCTTACGGCGGCGCGTATCTTGCCATGTGCAGTTCCGACATGGGGGCTGACTTTGTTTTCGCATGGCCTACCGCCGAGATCGCTGTCATGGGCGCGGAAGGCGCCGTCAAAATTCTTTACAAACGGGAAATTGCGTCCGCCAAGGATCCCAAAGCCAGGGAAGCGGAGCTTGTGACGGAATATCGCGATAAATTCTGCTCCCCATACCAGGCTGCGCGCGAAGCAATGATCACAGACGTCATTGCGCCTTCCGAAACCCGCGCCCGCGTTTCGCTGGCCCTTCGCAATACGCTGACCAAGCGCGAATCCCGTCCGCCCAAAAAACACGGTACCATCCCGCTCTAAACCGTTATGTCTATCACCACGCTTCTAACCCAGATTGCCATTTCATTACTGGTGGTGACGCTTTACCACCTGTGGGTTTCCCGCGCAAAGCAAGCCACGCCTGCGCCTCGGCAGCCTGTGCCAATGGCTCCGGTCGTCCCCGCGCCGGTTGTGGCCGCTCCGATCGTTCCCGCGCCCGTTGTGGCCACGCCGAAGGCGACCCTGGCCGTGGAACCTCTGCAGCCTGAGTTGCTGGCTGTCATTTCAGCGGCCATCGCAGTGGTATTGGGCAGGCCCCACCGCGTTGTCTCCGTGCAGCACGCGGTCGCCCTTGCGCCGGAAGGCAATGCCTGGGCGATGGAAGGCCGCGTGGAACACTTCCTCTCCCACAGGGTTCGATAACCATTTTTTAAAATCTATGATCAAAAAACTCCGTGTAACGGTGGACGGCAAATCTTATGAAGTGACTGTCGAAGTCCCTGATGAACCTGGCTCCGCTGCCTCCGCGCAGCCGGCTCTGAGCGCCCCAGCCGCTCCCGCCCAGCCTCCTCCGGCTCAGACTGCGCCGTCGCAGCCCGCGCCCGCCGCAAAGACCAGTGGCGGCCCCGGCGCGGTGCCCAGTCCTCTGGCCGGCCGGGTCATCGCCATCGTTGTCAAACCCGGCCAGGAAGTCAAAGCGGGCGACCATCTGCTGACCCTCGAAGCGATGAAGATGAACACCGTCGTGTCCGCTCCGAGAGCTGGAAAAGTTGCGGAAATACTCACAACAGTCGGCGTCGCGGTTGACGAAGGCCAAGTCCTGGTGCGCATTGAGGATTGATTAATGACCCAGGCGGACACAGTTGGTCGCGCTGTTTGTGAGGACTGGCATGTCCATGAACTTGCCACCGCAAACTCCACCAATCTTGTTGCCGCCAAGCTTCCCGCGTGGGAAGCCGTCCGCGCTGGCAGCCAGACCGCTGGCCGCGGGCGTTTTCAACGAGGCTGGATTTCCGATGAAGGCGGATTATGGCTCTCCGCCGTTGTTCCCACCGGGCCTGATGCCGCAGCCTGGCGTGGTCTGCCCTTGGCGGTGGGCCTCGGCGTTTGCGACGCGCTTCAGTCAATCGGCTTGAGCCGTTTCCGCGTCCGCTGGCCCAACGATGTGCTGGTGGATGACCGCAAGCTGGCCGGGTTGCTGGTGGACCAATTCGCTCCCGGACTGGCCGTGGCCGGCATTGGCATCAATGTCTTCAATCACCCCGACCTCCACGATCCCGGCTTGAAAAATCAAGTCGTTCGCCTTGCCGATCTGATGGCCTCGCCGCCGGACTTGTGCCAGTTGACCCAGGTTGTCCTGGCCCACTTGCGAAGGGTGGTCGAGCAGATGCGCACTGACGGATTCCCCTCGCTTCTCCCGCGAATCAACGAATTGTGGGGCCATCCGCGCCGGGTCGAACTTGACCTCAATGGCATTTTCCGCGTCGGAACTTTTGCCGGCGTCGGCGAAGCCGGAGAATTGCTGCTGTTGAGCGATTCCGGCCACAAGTCCGCCAGCGACGCGTCTCAAGTCCGCCATCTGAGAGAAATCGATTTATGACAAATGATACATTCCCGCGCCTTGCCGCCGCCGAGGCCGCGTCCCTGATTGAAAACGGCCAAACCCTGGCTTTCAGCGGTTTCACACCCGCTGGCGCTCCCAAAGAAATCCCCAAGGCCATCGCGGCCCGCGCAACAGAGGTCCATGCCTCCGGCCAGCCATTCCGCGTTGGCGTCATCACCGGCGCGTCCACCGGCCATTCGCTCGACGGCTCGCTGGCACGGGCTGACGCCATCCTGTTCCGCACGCCCTACCAAAATGATCCTGATTTGCGAAAAAGCATTAACGAGGGGCGGACAAAGTTTTACGACATGCACCTGTCCCAATTGCCGCAGGCGGTTCGCTACGGCTTTCTTGGCCCCGTTCATTGGGCGGTGGTCGAAGCCAGCGACATCACTGCTTCCGGTGAGATCACCCTCGCCACGTCGGTCGGCGCTGCCCCCACCTTTTGCCGGGTCGCGGGCAAAATCCTGGTCGAACTGAACCACTACCATCCCCAGGCGCTGCGCGGCTTCCACGACATCTACGAACCCGCGGACCCGCCTCATCGCCAGCCCGTGCCGCTGCTGCGTCCTGACGACCACATCGGCATGCTCACCATCAGGGTCGATCCGAAGAAAATAGCCGGCGTTGTCGAAACCAACCTTCCCGACGAAGTGGGTTCTTTCAGCGCCGTCTCCGAAACCACCGCCCGCATTGGGGATAACGTCGCCGATTTCCTCGCGGCCGAACTTCAGCGCGGCCTGATCCCGTCCAGCTTCCTGCCCATCCAATCCGGTGTGGGCGATACCGCCAACGCCGTCCTCAAGTCCATGGGCGCGCATCCGAAAATCCCGAAGTTTGACATGTACACCGAAGTCATTCAGGACGCCGTGCTGGCCTTGGTGAAGGAGGGCAAAATCCGTTTCGCCAGCGGATGTTCCCTGACGGTCAGCAATCCTGTGCTGCGCGACATCTACGAAAACCTGGAATTCTTCCGCTCCCGGCTGCTGCTTCGTCCGCAGGAGATCACCAACAACCCGGAAATTGTCCGGCGTCTTGGCATTATCTCGATCAACACCGCCATCGAGGTCGATATCACCGGCAACGTCAACAGCACCCACGTGCTGGGCCGCAACATGGTCAGCGGCATCGGCGGCTCCGGCGACTTTGCCCGCAACGCCTTCCTCACCATCTTCACCTGTCCCTCCACGGCCAAGGGCGGGAAGATCAGCACCATCATTCCGCTGGTCAGTCATCTTGACAGCAGCGAACACTCCGTCCAGATCATCATCACCGAACAGGGCATAGCCGACCTGCGCGGAAAGTCCCCCATGGACCGGGCCAAAGCCATCATCGAAAACTGCGCCCATCCCGACTACCGCCCCATCCTGCGCGATTACGTGGCATTGGCCGGCAGCACCCATTCCCCGCAGACCCTCCGCCAGGCCTTCGCCATGCACATTGCCTTTTCTGAAACAGGCGACATGCACACCACCAGTTGGAAAACTCCAACCCATTGACTTGGCGCGATCCCGCGTTCTTGCGGGGCGGAACGATGGAGCTGACGGAAGAATTCGTCAGAGGAATGATTGTCAAGGGAATGTGAACCACCGGCTTGGAGTTATTCCCCTGACAATCATTACTCTGACACTCCGGCCCACAGAAGGCCTCGCTGTCAAAAAAGTATTTATGGTGCCGGAGGCGGGACTCGAACCCGCACGTCCTGTTACGGACCCAGGATTTTAAGTCCTGTGCGTCTGCCATTTCGCCACTCCGGCAATCATTGAATACAAAACACTTATGAAATAATCCAGCCCTGCACTTCGCGCCTGTGCCACTGTTTGTGCCACTTCGCTCTTGACAACTACTGCACCCACTGTGCGATTGTTACGCATTGATATGCAATATAACGCAGAGGGCACATTATGAAAAAGACAAATTCGCAGGCGGGAAAATTCTCCAAAGTGCTGGACGGCCACGAGCAGCCGATCCGGGGGCTTTATCTCCGCAACGGCCGGTACTATGGCCGAATTGCCAGAGAACGGGCGGACACCGTGGGGAAGACGTGCCGGCGCGAGGCCCTGGAGGTCGAGCCGGGTGTACCGGCCCGCACTCAGGCAGAGGCGGTCAAAGCGCTTAAACGGCTGCAAGGCCAGCGTGACGATGAACAGGGGGCGCTGTCCATCGGCCGCGTTCCTGGATTCTCCGACTATGCCGACGAATATTTGGAAAACCTCAAAGCCGGCGTCGGCACCAAACAGCCGGGCACGATTTCCAAAGAGACGGGAACGCTGAAACTTTGGAAAGACCACCTTGGCAATATCCGCCTTGATAAAATCCGCCCGGCTCACATCGCGGCTTTCGCCAAAAAACGCCTTCTCGCAAAAATGTCCAAGCGAACTGTCGAACTGGATATTATCGCGCTGCGCAACGTCTTGAAACGGGCGCGCGACGTGGACCAACATTTGCCCCTCATTCCCATTCCGCCCGGGTTGAACAGGGAACTGCATTCCATCCCGCCCAAACGGCCGCTCTTTGCTCAGAGTCATCTTGATAGGCTGTGCGCGGCTGCGTTTGAGACGAAAAAGAACGAGGCCGGCGCGGATGTCCCGCTGACAAAAAACGCCCGCGAGTTTGTGGATTACGTCCGCTTGCTGGCGTACTCGGGGGCGCGTCGCAATGAGGGGCTTGCTTTGAAATGGTCCGACGTGGATTTTGAACGGGAGCAGCTCACCATAGGTTCTACAGTTGACACAAAGAACCAGCAGGCCCGCGTAGTGGACTTCAACGACAAATTGGAAGCGCACTTGAAAGAAATGCTGGAACGCCGACCGCCCGATACTGAATGGCTCTTTGCCTCTCCGCAACGCGGGGACACTGACAGGCCGGCGAAGAGTTTCCGGGAGTCGCTGGAAATGGCCAGGGAACGCGCCGGGCTGCCAGGCGTGGCCTTCCACGATCTGCGCCACTACTTCGTTTCCTACTGCGTGATGAGCGGGATTGACTTTATGACCATCGCCCGATGGGTGGGGCACCAGGACGGGGGAATTCTCATCGGCAAAGTGTATGGCCATTTGGCGGATGACCACAGCAAGACGCAGGCGCGGCGGCTCCATTTCGGCCCGGTTGTTCTTGAACGCGCTGCTAACGAACTCTGAACAGCTATGCTCTTATGGGTGCCTCGCCCCCTCCATTAGATTCAGGGCTTTGGCTCTCTGTCGGAGAAGCCACCAAACTACTCAAGGTCCATCGCACAACTCTGCGCCGTCTCCAGGTTCCGTGGGTCGAAACTTACGTCCCAGGGAAAATTCGCTATGCCTGGAACGTTTTAAAGAGGAGGCACCTCTACAAGCCCGATGTCCACACCCAAATAATAATACTTGCGAGGAATGAAACATAGCGTAACGTGGGTAAAATGAAGCGAAAAGGGAGAGCGGACTATGGGACGCCTCCATGTTGGGCGACTCCGGGGGCAGAGCGGAGCACGTCGGTATAACCCGCGCGAGAGGGCGCGCCGCAGGCCATTGCCCGTTGTGGTTGGGCATAACTTCGAGAGCACGAAAGGTGTATCGACGTTATGGCAAATTCAAATGGCAGCACAGTTTCAAAGACGGCTCCCCCCGGCATCGTCGCCCTGAGCAAGTGGATAAAAGATGTCGGCATTTCCCGCATGACCGCCTACCGTTGGCGGAAAGATAAAATCCTCGTAACCCACAATCTTTACGGCAAGCAGTACCTCACCAGAGCGGCTGCAGCGGAGCTTCAACAAAGGCTCATAGCCGGCGAATTCCGCAAGGTGGTTAACACCCACTCCGCCAGAGTCGCCAGAGAGACAAAAGCCACGCGCGCCAAGAAGGCGGTGATCCATGCCTGAATCAACGCCAGTATGGATGGCTAAGAAGCAGGCGGCACAATACCTCGTAGTTTCCGCGTCCACCATCGAACGACGGAGCATTCCTTGGCAGCCCGATCCGCAGCCCGGAAAGATCCGGACAAGGTGGCTGATCCTGAAGGAAGGCGGCAAGGAGTTACCCCGCTACTATGGCCCGGATGTTGTCGCGCTATTATCGGAGCGCCCGCGCTCCGCGTTCCAAAAAGTTTTTGGCCGCCGGTACGAATTGACGTTGCCAGGCTTCAAGCTATAACCGCCGGCCCGGCCGGTAATGCCAGCAAAATGAAGCCGATCAAACTGCGAAACTGCAAGGAAAAGCCCGGATGGTGCTGGCAGGATAAAGACGCGAGAGAACTCATCCGTCGAAAGTTTGATGGCAGTGACAGCAAGGCTTCTGCGCTGGCGCTTTACGATGCGTTCACTGAGATTGCCAGCGACATGCAGTCTGAACGCTTCCAAACAACACACGACTGGATAAGCTCTAAATCAGGATGCTCAGTGGCAACCATAAAGCGATTACTGCCGGAATTGGTAAATCTTGTTCTCACAATCGAAGAGCCACCAGGACCGAGAGGACCAAAAATATATTCCCTCTTGGCGGTTGCGTCTCCAGGCCCCGCCACGTCGCGTGTGGCCGCGTCAATACCAGAGACGGTGATAGCTCATCATGAGCTATCGTCCGCTCATGTTGAGCTAGCGTTAGCTCAGGAACAAAAAGGACATGGTGGAGCTGCATGTAAAGAAACGGGTAAGAACGGGGAAAATCTTAAAAAGACGAGTACTCGAGTAATGTTACCCGCGCCAAAAGCGAGCGTAAGGGAACGGAAGCAGCTCGAATTCGCAGAGATTGTATTCGGTTTGGAGTTTAGGAAAGAGCATGGCGGCCTTGTGCGAGTGCTGGCCAGAAAGGATGATGGAAAGCTCACGAGGGTTTTTGAGGATTTGAAGCGTGAAAAGCAAGACGGGGTGAAATTTCGCAACCCCGCTGCACTTCTGCAACATCGTTTTGACACATTTTCAGAAACGCCTGGATGTCCAAAAAGTCGGCATGGCACATCCTCCATAGCTGAATGGAATCCAAAAACACGCCAGCTTTCTACTGGCTCCGCTTGACGTAGCCAGGTTGCTGGCTCACCATTCAGAACCATGTGGGGGCGATTATTTCCCGGCCTTGCGGCGGAGTTGCCGCTCGGCTCTCGCTCCCAAGCCGGCCAAGCCCATCGCACCTTCCGTCCATCGGGACAAACTCCACCATTCAGTTTTAGGCCGGTTCGATTCCAATGAATGGCGGTGCAGGTGCCGTGCCACTGCTGGGATCCAGGCCAGAATCACCGAATCCCTGCTTCGCATCAGCGATGCTTGGCGGTCAAGGCTTGAATCGCCAGCGGGCACGACAGGCGCGGCTTGATCGAGATTGTCAATTAGAAATAGACCAGAATTCAGCCCAAATTCACGAAAAATTGAAACTTGAAACGACTTTTTGGGGGAATGAATGCGGAAGAGAACCCCCTTTAGGAAACGTATGGGGGTCGAAGACGATCAAATAGATTCCTTACCGGGTGTTTATGCAGGAATGATCAAAATTCAGGATTTGAGGCTCTTTCTCTGCTTCAGAACGACAATCAAATGGGGCCAATTGGTCTTGTTGGCCTAACTCAAACAACCACAATGCCTTGCAACTGCCAATTGTTTCAACCAGGTGGCAATGTGCCCCGAAACGACGCAATTCCGCCAACCGCCGTCCAAAGACAACGTCAGTTCGCCTGGCTCATTGAAATTCAGTTTGCGCCCGCTCTCAGAATCGCTTGGCGCTCAATCGAAGCGCGCAACGGTCGGCGTCGTTTATTGTCGTGCATCATTGGCCGCGCGCGCCTGCCTACGCTCTCGCGGCCCCCCACCCCTGCCGCGAGCCGCAGCGCCGCCTCAGGTTATCGGACGTCTCCGCCCGGCGCTGGGACGCTGCCCTCGCGCGCGGTGGGGAAGTCGGTTCCGTTCGAATGTCAATTCTGCATTCCGACGTTGGCAGTAATCCCAAGGTTTTGGAGCGCGCTCAGGCCGGCAGGAACCCCCTTGCCCAATGTCAGAGCTTCGCTCAGACGATGAGGCGCGGCCCCGCGCCCCAAAACCAACGACTTGAGCACGACTCGTTTCCGGCTACGCTTCTCGCCAGGCTGCGAGGCTGGGCCTCCACCAAGCCGTGACAGCGCGCTCCCCGCGAAGACACGACCGCCGCAGAGTCGCTGGCAGTCTTCCCGGCTACGGTTCTCAGTCCAAGGGGCTTTGCGAGCCTGTGCCTCCAGATGTCAGCGACACAGCGGCTGGTTTTGGGGCCTGACTTCGCCAATTCAAGCCGGTTCCACTCCGCTTCATTCCAGCGCCAGCCAGTGAACCGCTCCACTGGCCCGCGCCTCCATTACGCTGCGTTCCACCGTCTCAAATCGTCGAAGACAGGCAACCCCGGCGCCGTGAGAGCGGGAACTTTTGCTCCGGCGGCCTCCACAAAATTCCCGCACTCGCGCCGCCCCCAACATCAGCCTGACCTCTGCCTGATTCGCGCTCCGCTCCGGTCCTTACGGCTTGCCCCCACGCCATCAAGCCACGGCCCGGCTCGCCCATGGCACGTAACGAACTAAGCCGGTGGGCTTGCCAACGATTCTGCAGACGCATAGGACTTTCCCGGTCTCTGCTGAATTCTGTGCCAGTTTCATGGTCGAAACCCTGGGTCTTTTGAAGCTTGAACTTGCACCCAGAATAAGGGCACATTGAAATCAGACCATGCAAAAACTACTGCAAGAAGTCGTGCTCGAACGCTGCCTCGTGTGCGACGGCGCGATGGGCACCCAACTTATGCTCGCCGGCCTTGAAAACGGCTCGTGCGGCGAACTTTGGAACCTGACCCAGCCGGAGCGCGTCCTCGCCATCCAGCGCCGCTACGCCGAAGCCGGCGCCGATTGCATCATCACCAATACGTTCGGCGGCAGCCGCATCACTCTGGCCCGCCACGGGGTTGCCAAAGACGCCCGCGCCATCAATAAAGCCGCCGTCGGCATCGCCCGCCAGGCCTTTGGGGGGCGGACCGGATATGTGCTGGGCGACATCGGTCCTTTGGGCGCGATTCTCGAGCCTTACGGCGAACTCTCCCACGCCGACGCCCGCAAGGCGCTCGATGAACAAGCCGCCGCGCTAGTGGAAGGCGGCGCGGACGCCCTCATCATTGAGACGCAGACCTCCCTGGAGGAGGTCGGCCTGGCCATCGAAGCGGCCAAGGGCGCCGGCGCGCCCTGCATTATCGCATCCCTGGCTTACGATTTGTCAGCCGACAAAACATTCTTCGTGACGATGATGGGTGTGTTTCCCGAGAAGGCGGCCGAATTCGCGCAGGAGAAAGGCGCGCACTTTGTGGCCTTGAACTGCGGCACCAGCATGGACATGGCGGCGGCAGCCAAGGTCGTGCGGATCTATCGCGACGCCTGTCAATTGCCAACCATGGCGCAGCCCAATGCCGGCCTGCCGGTGTTGGAGCAGGGGAAGGCCGTCTATAAACAATCCCCGTCCGACATGGCCGCCGGTGTGCCGGAGGTTCTTGCCGCTGGCGCGAAGATCATCGGTTCCTGCTGCGGCAGCACGCCCGACCACACCCGCGCCATCCATCAGGTGGTGGACAAGTTCAATCGCGGCGGCTAACTTTCCGCCAGCGCCCGGTTCATCCGCTGAATCGCCTCGTCAATCTCCGCCCGGCTCTTGAATCCAATCACCACCGCGTCCAAAGCCGGCAGCGACATCGCGAATCGAATGGACTTCTCCCGGTCCGCCGCGTCAACAAAAGTGCCGTTGCCGATGATCTTCATGCCGATGATGCCGCGCCCCTTGGCCCGTATGGCTTCGATCTCCTTCATAACCAGCGACACTTCGTGTCCATAATCATCCGACACCCACACTTCCTCCTCCGGTCCGTCCATCCGGCAACCCTGCGGATTGATCCGCACCAAATGCACTTCCGTCCAGGGCGATTCCTTCGCCGCGCGCAATGCCGGCAGACTATGGCAGGACACGCCCTTGCTCCGAATCCATCCCTTTGCCTTCGCCTCGTCGTACGCGTCCATCATCGCCTTCCATTGGTCGGTCCAATCGTGGTTGACCCTGCAATGGATCAACATGCTGTCGATGTAATCCGTGTTGAACGTCTTGCGATGATGATCGATGGCCGCCAGCACGTTATTATTCTGGCCCCAGATTTTGGATTGAATAAACAGCTTCTCACGCGGCAGGCCCTTGATCGCGCCTCCAATCCACCCGAACGTTTCGTAATTCTGCGCGCAATCGAAATACCTGATGCCTTGGTCATAGGCATATTTGACCAGGCTGTTGAACCCTTCGCGGCCAAGGGCGGTTTGTGTGCCTCCGTTGCCGCTGCCCGTGCCCATGCCTAGGCGGCTGAGTTTGATTTCAGTCTTCCCCAGCGTCACTTGGTCCACGGCGGTGCGCTTTGCGGTGACCGCCCGGGCCTGGGTTATCGTCTCGGGACTCAACATAATCGCGCCTGTGACGGTCGCGGAACTTTGCAAAAATTCACGGCGGCTGCAACGTCCGCTATTCATAGATTTCGCAACAACATGTTCTCTACTATCATGGATTAGCACCAATGGCAAGTCGCGGGCCGCGATCACGGCCGGGAGCATCTCAACTTCTCATGGCTCCCATGCATCCCATTCCTCCCATACACTGGCCTCGCACGCTCCGCCATACTCTCGAGGAGTTCATCCGCGCCGGCTACCCTTCCGCCAGCGCCCGGTTCATCCGTTGCAGCGCCTCGTCAATCTCCGCCCGGTTCTTGAATCCGATCACCACCGCGTCCAGTTCCGGCAGGGACATCGCGAAGCGGATGGATTTCTCCCGGTCCGCCGGGTCCTTGAACGTGCCGTTGCCGATGATCTTCATGCCGATGATGCCGCGGCCCTTGGCGCGCATGGCCTTCATCTCACTTAGCACTGGCGCCACTTTATCTTTGTCCTGCTGCCCCGGCCGCCAAGTCTCACCAGGCCCGTCCATGATCCGTCCCTGGGGATTGATTCGCACCAGGTGTACTTCGGTCCAGGGGGATTCCTGCGCCGCGCGCAACGCCGGCAGGCTGTGGCACGAAACCCCCTTGCTCCGAATCCACCCCTTGTCCTTTGCCACGTTCATTCCGTCCATGGCCCGTTTCCATTCGTCGGTCCAATCGTGCTTGACCATGCAATGGATCAACATGCTATCGACATAATCCGTGTCGAACACCTTGCGATGATGATCGATGACCTTCAGCACATCTTCCTGCTGGTCAGGAATCTTGGATTGAATGAACAACTTCTCACGCGGCAAGCCCTTGATCGCGCCGCCGATCCACTCGAACGTCTTGTAACTCTGCGCGCAATCGAAATACGTGATGCCCTGGTCGTAAGCGTATTTCACCAGGCTGTTGAACCCTTCCCGGCCCAAACCCACTTGCAACCGCCCGCTGTCGGTCCCCGTGCCCATGCCGAGCCGGCTCAACTTGATGCCCGTCCGCCCCAGCGTCACCTGATCCACCGCAGTGCGTTTGGCGGCGACAGCCCCGGCCAGCGTGATCGCGGCGCGACTCAACAAAAACGCCCCCGTCACAGTCACCGAACTCTTCAAAAACTGCCGCCGGCTGAAACGTATGGCTTTCATAAGATTCTCCCAAACATCTCTTCAAGTACCATGCGCCAGAGAAGGAAGCAAGTCGTGGGTGACTTTTCGAACATCCTAAAACTTCAGTTCGATAAAATCACCCGGTTTCAGCGTATTCACAGTATCAGCAACCAAACCAAGATGTTTTTGGATTACCGGCCAGCTTGTCGTTGGAAGCACCAGAATGGCTAATCGCCTCCCCGAAAGGTTCTGTTGATATCGGAGGTTTTTGTCGGTGGTAATGAACGCGTCGAATATCTTCTCTGCCGCCGCCAGCAAATCCCCGTTCTCCAACTTTGCCAATCCCATTTCAAAAGCGGTGGATACTGGGTGCGGAGCCAGGCCTTGCCGCAGTGGCGCGGGAGTGCCTTGATCAAAGAGTATTTTCATGGGCCGGCCCTTTGGGCCACCTAGCCTGGATTTCCACGGAACAGAATTCGCCTAAGTAAACACCCGCCCGGGCGCTGGTGCTGAGGATGTTCAATCTGCTGAAATCACTTAATGTATTGGTGTTTCGATAGATATGATTATA
>JBEKDI010000063.1:0-33986 GCA_050014435.1 Verrucomicrobiota bacterium
TGGCCATCGCATCCGCCGTTTCACGAACGATCTTGTCATCAACTGCCCCGCCGAAGTGATTCCAACTGTTCCAACCCATCGGAGGCGTCCTGCCCAATCCGTTTTCCGGAACGGCGCCAATGGCAGGCAGTGCCAGGAATGCCGGCGGCATCGTCTCTGCGTCGGGAACCCGCGTCGCGCTGGCCTCCTCCTTCGACGATCCGCCGTAAATCAGAGTAACGCGCAGAATGTCTCCCTCGGGGCGAACCCGATACTCCGTGTTCCAATCGACGCTGAAAACAGCATTCGATCCTTCCACCTGCGGCCTGCGAAGGGGTAGATCAACCGAATTGTTGATGATCACCTTGCCGTCCAGATTCGTCCCTTGCTGATGAAGGACCAAATACGTTCGCAGACTGACGCCGCCCGGCCTCGCCAATTCAATCTTCCAGGCGCCATCAAGACCGGCGGCGGGCGCATTCGCAGCCAGCAATCCGAGAAACGCGACAAGGAGGAATTGGAATATCTTCCGAATATGATTCATGGCTGGGAAATTACCGTTTGCCGTCCCTCCCTGTCCATCGCAATCCAGAACAGTTTCAAGCTGCACCCATTTCCCGGGGGGTGGAGCCGGCAATCCCGGTGTCCAACCACGACCAAAAGAGTCCCGTCCCTCCCATGGGTCCCATTAGTCCCATGAACCCCTGCGTGGTGAGCATCGGTCATTACAATTTCATCGTTCGGTATTTCCCCGCCAGATCGAATTTTGATTCCCGGGGAACGCGGGCATCCCGCCGGACACATCGTAGGTAGGGACGACCTGGCGGTCGTCCGGGTGATTGTACTGCTGGCCAAGCGTTCCCGCGACGTGCTGGCCGGACTGCCCTGTCGGGTATCGAGGCGTCGAACCCCGATACTCCCCTCACCCCCCGCTGATGCCCGTTGTCAATTGTCAATTATCAATTCACCCAGTCTCCAGCCTTTTCCACACAGGGTCGTCCGGGGAGTTGTCCTGCTATCCGCGCGTTCCTGCGACTTGCTGGCACAGCCCTTGCATTTTGCAACGCGATTATCGCAAAAGGTGGGGCTGGTCAGAATTTGGAGCAATCCAATCGCAGGAAACGCTCTCATGATTCGTTGGCCCTTCTCCTGCTGTGAGATGGATGCCTTATGTAATGAAGAGGAACCTGACATTGAAGAACCGAATAAAGATTGGAGGGGGAATTGCGCTTTTGGCAACCTTGATGGGATGTGTGGGCTACGTAGGTCCGGATGGCGGTGCTGTGGTCGAGGCCCCCGGCCCGGACGTTTATCTTTTCGGCGGTGGTTTTGACAGGGGGCGCGACGTCCATGCTTATAGTCATCGCGGCTTTGCAAGCCGTGCGGTGGCGCACCGAGGAAGGCGATGAGACCATGCATTCCAGTCAAAGTTCGGGCTATGAAATCATTTAACCGATTTGGTCATTTTGCCGTGCTTTTCACAATCGCTCTCTGCGCGGGACTCGGAGGTATGTTGCAAACCAGTCTTGAGGGGGCTGAGCCAAATGACGCACAAAACAAACCGATTATCGCACAGCGGTCATTCACCTCGCCGGACGACGCCATAACAGCATTGCGGGCCGCTGCCGGGTCCAAAGATCAAGCCGCCTTCCATGAAATTTTCGGCCCGGAGTTTGACAGTCTGTTAACGGGCGACAAGGTGCAGGACGCAAACAACGCCCGGCAATTCGCGGCCGCCTTGGCGGAGGGCTGCAATCAAGTGAAAGAGGGAGAGGACAAAATAACTCTGGAAGTCGGCACGAATAATTGGCCGATGCCGATCCCCCTGGTCAAAACGGACGGGCAATGGCATTTCGACACCCCGGCGGGCAGGGAGGAAATCATCAATCGGCATATTGGTAAAGACGAACTCTACGCCATCGGCGTTTGCCAGGACTACGTGGAAGCGCAAAGAAAATACCAAAGCCTGGGCGTGGCCGGAACAGGCGAGTACGCGCAGAAATTCAAGAGTACGCCCGGCAAGAAAGATGGCCTTTACTGGCCATCCTCCGGGAATGAACCGGAGAGCCCGTTCGGACCGTTGGTTGCTGAAGCTCACGCCGAGGGGTATGGGCATCACAACGGCGCGGGTCCGCATTCATTTCACGGCTATTATTTCAGAATCCTCACCCGGCAGGGAGCGGCGGCTCCTGGTGGCAAAATGAATTACATCAAGCACGGCCACTTGACCGGGGGCTTCGCGCTGGTGGCTTACCCGAAGAATTGGGACCAGTCAGGTATTATGACCTTTATCGTCAACCAGGATGGTAAAATCTATCAGCGCAATTTTGGCGAAGAAACTGCCCGGAAGGCGGGAGCGCTGAAAGCCTACAACCCGGACAGCGACTGGACGCTGGTCCAGGATCAGGGGGTGGTGGGTGGCATCTCGGAAAAATGATCCACCTGGCAGGGGGCCCTCTTTCCGCTCCCCCTCCCGCCGGAGGGAAAGGGCTGGGTGAGGGAAAGCAAGTCGGGAAATCTGGCCGCCCATTCTGTACCCACAGCTATTGTCCGCGGCAGGAACGACCTGCCGGTCGTCCGGGGGGGTTGTCCTGCTGGCCGGGTGCCCCTATCGGGGATCCAGCCGTCGAACCTTGATTGCTCCCCTCGCCCCGCGCAGCGGGGGACAGGGAGATGGGTTCGCCCATCCGAACCCCATGGGCGAATGGAACCACGCGCTGATTATTTCCCGCGGCCGCCATGTCGAGCACTGGCTCAACGGGCGCAAAATCGTCGAGTACGATCGCGGTTCGTCGGCGTTTCGCGCGGCGGTGGCCGCAAGCAAGTTCAGGAATATTCCCGGATTCGGCGAATGGCCGGACGGCCATATTTTATTGCAGGAACACGGCAGCGAGGTCTCCTTTAAAAACATCAAAATACCGCAAATACATAGTTGACAAAAAGCCCCCCGACACCCGTTTTCATCAATATTTACAAGGGTTTCGTGATTACAAAGATTGACCCCGCCGCGGGGTGTACACTTTTCGCCTCTTGTGCCATAATTAAAGGACAAGTCGGAATTATGAAGTGCCCGCAGACAACGCAGATGAGCGCCGACATGGGAAAAGAGTGCTTTATCTGCATCCATCCGCATGTGCTGCGGGCAAAGTCCTTCTCATCAGGAGCGGGGAACCCGGATGCTTTCGCCCTTGTGTCCTCTGCATTCCCTCGCGCCAATTCGCTGTGCCATCTCTGCATCGAATGTGTTGCCGAATTCAGGGTGAATCAGGCCGTTTCAAAGCGATCCAAACCAAAAAAAATAAAAAAAAGGACCATGAAATCTCCGATTCCAAATTGTAGATTCTCCTGCAACGGAGTTGGCACGGCGGGTCGGCAGTCAGAAAACCGTTGCGGCCATGATTTCTCGGCAAGATCGCGCCGGGAAATCCGGGAAATCTCACTTTTCTCGGATACTGGACTTTTAGCCACTTTTTGCTTCGAACCTGCTGCCGTCCAATTTTTTCCAACTAAAACAGAGCACTGGATTTCTCGGGGAGGTGGCATGCCGGGGGGAGGGTCAAAAAATCCTCAATCTTAATCCAAATCGATTTAATGGCTCAAAAAATCCGGCCTTTTCGCACCTTCTCGCACCTAATCCAACCTTTTCGCACCATTTTCAACATTTTTTTATGCCCGCAAATTTTGCTTGCGATAACCATAAAAGCTGCCAAGTATCCGGGAACAAAAAAGCAGCGGCGACGGCATTGACATTCTCGTGTTCCCGCTTGAAGTTGGCTCGGCAGTCGAATTGGGACATGCCAATACTGGAATGCCAAATGGATTGGGCCATTGAAAACACAAACAAATAAAGCACAAATATTATGAGCACACAGACACAAGAAACGAATGATGCTGAGAACCAACTGGCCGAAGATGCCAGCGCCTTGATCAACGCCACCGCCGGCGTGGCCGGGGAAAAAGTCGGGGAAGCCCGCAAACGTCTCACCGCAGCGCTGGAACGCGCCAAAGAGGTGGCGGGCCGCGTGCGCGAGAAGGCCGTGGCAGGCGCCAAAGCCGCTGACGAATGCGTGCGTGAGCATCCTTACCAGTCGATCGCCGTGGGCGTCGGGCTGGGGCTGATTGTCGGCTATATCCTGGGCCGCCGGGGTCGCAACGATTGATGGCGCGATGGAGGAACCCAACGCCAGCTTCGGGCAACTGGCCGCCACGTCGAAAGATTTGGCGCGGCGCCTGTTGATCATTGGAGAAAACCGGCTCGAACTGCTGGCGGTGGAAGTGCAGGAGGAGCGACAGCGTCTGGTGCGCGCCGTGCTTCTGGCCCTGGGCGCCGCTGTCTGCGCGCTGCTGGGCGGCATGACGCTCACGGCAGCCGTCGTGCTTTTACTGGGGTCTTACTCCCCTGCGGTCATCCTGTTGGTTTTCACCGTTCTTTACGCGGGGGCCGGGGGTTTTCTTTACTGGCGGCTCACCAGGCTGTTCCGTGGCTGGGAGATGCTTTCCGCCTCGCTCGATCAACTCCGCAAGGACCGCGCCTGCCTGGAAAAAATCTTCCCATGAGCCCGCTCGAAACGCGCAAACAACTCTTGATCGTCGAAAGCGAGTTGAACCGCGTCCAACTGGCGGGCGACGTGGCGGCGCTGCGGGCTGACCTTCACGCGCTCGGCAAGCGCGCCAAATCCTTTGGCGCCATTGCCTCGACCGTCGCCATGGCGGTGTCGGTCCTGGCCGCCTTCCGCCGCACCAAACCCGCGCCTGCCGCCGGGAAACGCTCCTGGCTGGATGTCATCCTCAAAGGCGCTGGCCTGGTTTCCACCCTGTGGATGGCCCTCCATTCGCCGGGCCGTGACCGGGAGTAAACTGGATTCGCAATGAGATTCTTCAACGCTGATGCAGACGATCAAAAAGTCGAGGTGCTGAGAAACATTCCGATCTTTCACGAGTTGACCCGCAAGGAGATGCTGGAGGTGGACGAACTCTTGTATGAGCGCATTTACGAGAAGGACGAAGTGGTCTTCGAGGAGGGCGACGCCGGGCACGGGGTTTTCATAGTTGTCAGCGGCCGGCTGCGCGTGGACCCCGGACATGAGTCGCTGAAAAAAGTTCTGCTGGACGTCGGTCCTGGAGAATCCGTGGGCGAATTGGCGCTTTTCGACGAGGGGCCGCGCAGCGCGACGGTGGTGGCGATGGAGCGCACCGTGACGGTGGCGTTGTTTCAAGCGGAGTTCGCGACCCTCTTGATGAAAAACAAGAACATTGGAGTCAAGGTGCTGCTGGCCATCGCCCGAATCTTAAGCCGGCGGGCGCGGCAACTGATGCAACGCGAAAAACACATACCGAGCTTGTGACGAAGATCCCCCAACCCAGCGCCGCGACCCTGGTGGTGGTCATTCTCAGCACCGTCCTGCTGCTCCTGTTGTGCCAGAAAATGATCTGGCTGGTCCTGCCTCTGCTCCTGGCCCTGCTGCTTTACTATTGCCTCCGTCCGGTGGTGGACGCCCTGGTGGTTCGAGGCTGGCGGCGTGAGACGGCCGCGATGGCGGTCTGCTTTTTTCAAACGATGGTGGCGGCGGGCATTGTCGTCCTCCTCTTTCTCTTTCTGTCCAAGGCCGCGTCGCATGGCAGTTTTAGCCGGCACGTGGCTGGCGGACAAAACCTGCTGAGGAAAACCGTCGGCGCGCTGGAGGGGGCTATGCCGGTGTTCAGGAGGTTAAATATGAGCGCGCAACTTGACGACCAGCATGTGCGGGATGTTGGCAACGGTTTCGTCCAGAAGAACCTGTTGCCAGTCATTTTGCAGTTGCTGGAGTGGCTGCCGTCGATATTGCTGGTGCCCTATATCACGTATTTCATGTTGACTGACTCGTCGCGGCTCAAGAAATACATCATCCAAAGCGTGCCCAACGCATTTTTTGAGAGGGTGCTGCTGCTCTTTTCCCATTTGGACACCAGCCTGCAAAGCTATTTTCAAGGGTTGTTGCTGCTCACGGTCCTGGAAGGGAGTTGTCTGGCCATCGGACTCGCGCTGGTGGGGATTCCCTACGCTATTTTTTTGGGTCTGGCCGCCGCTCTGCTGGCTTGGGTTCCCTATCTCGGATCGATTGTGGGTTGCCTGATGGTGGTGTTGGTGGCCGCCACCGACTTCCCCGATAAGCCCGGGGTGGCTTACGCCTGCCTGGGCCTTTTCCTGGCCGTCCGGCTGCTGGACGATTTTGTCTTTATGCCGATGACGGTGGGCCGCCAGCTTCACGTTCACCCGTTGTTAAGCGTCTTGATGCTCTTCATGGGCGCCACCGTCGCCGGGGCCACCGGACTGGTGTTTGCCCTGCCGTTGTACGGGGTCATTGCGGTGATTGGCGAAACGGTCGCCCAAATCGTGACCGATCCGAGGCTGAGAGCGCGATACAAGGCGGCGCGCCAGCTTGCGGCGACGGCCGAACGGTTTTAGCCTCTCAGCCGGCGCCTCAATTCAAGGGCAGCCGCTTCAAGTCGGCATTGATGTCGGTCATGATGTCGCGCAGGTCGGCGTCCCAGGCGGCGGCCAAAGGCGCGGGCGCGGCTTTGGCCATCGGGGTGCGCCGGGAGCATTCCTTGTCCAGCAGGACCCGCCCCGTCCCGTCCTGCTTCAGTTCGTAAAGTACAAAATGAATTTCCATCGTCCCGGCCGGCTGGGCCGGTTTCCGAAAATCGCCATAAAGCTCGTTGATGGAAACTTCCGCCACCAGCGAAGCGGTCAGGCCGCTGCCCGCTTCGAGAACGCTGCCAAAGGCCCCGCCGGCGCGCAACCAGGCGCCGATGGGTTGTTCGAGGGCGCGCGCGGGCGGAATAAAAAACCCGGCGTAAGGATCATGTTCGTAAGAATTCTCCGCCATTCGGTAGGTGAATGACCGGCTTTGGAAAAGAGGGGAAACCGTCACGCGCCGCATGGCCAGCACATTCGTTTTCGAGGCGGCGGCCGGAGGTTCAGCCGGCAGGGCAAAAGCAAAACTCTGGCTTCTCCAGGCCGCCTCGGAACCGCAACCGCAGAGCGCGAGGGCGGCGAGCGCCAAAAGAACAAATGAACCACGGCGGACGCGCGCCGCCGGCAATGGGGTGTTTGGATATTGTTCAGGCATGGGTCTCATTTCCTGGGGGGTTCTTCAACGCTGCTCGCCGGCTTCGGCGGTTTGCTGAACAGCACCGAGGAGGGCCTTTGTTCCAGGTTATGGAGCAACAGGGCCAAATCTTCGGTGGCGGACCTGATGTTGATCAGCGAGGCGTTCAATTCGGCCGTATCGACGCCCGCCAGCGCGCGGCGCAGTTCGACGGCCGCGCCGGATAATCGCGCCTCCAGCGCCTGCGCGTTCCGGCTCACGGTGGGAAGGTCGGCTCCCTTGATCGCGTCCTGCGCGTCGGCCAGGGTGCGCTGCAAGCCGCGGTTGGTCTCGCGCAACTCGGCCACGAGCGCATCGGCGTTGGTGCCCAGGCGGTTGAAATCAATCCGGTTGATGTTTTCGACCACGCGATTAGCCGACTCGATGAGCTTTTGCGTGCGTTCGAGCAATTGGGACAAATCCAGGTCTTCCGTGCGCGCCAAAGTTTTCTCCAACGCGGCGAAGGCGTGGGCAAACAGGCTGGGGGCCGAGGGGATATAATAATATTTCGGCGTCCACGGCACGGGCACAACCGGGTAGAGTTTTGGGTCCACGTATTCCAGCAGGACGAGGCTGGGGCCGAGAAAACCCTGCCCCTCGACCCTGGCCCGCAGACCGCGCGCGACTTCCGTGTCCAGCATTTGCTGAACATTGTCCGTCCCGGTGACGACGCCCGCGCTCCTGGGAACCTTGAAAAGAATGACGACGGACTGTCCCTTATACTGCGGTTGTTCCTTGCCGATGAAATTGATGGCAGTCACCTTGCCGATGGTCACTCCGCGTAATTTGACCAGCGCCCCAACGGAGAGGTTCTCGACCCCGCCGTCGATATATGTTTCAAACACGTCCCCTCTTTCGAAAAGGCTTCCGATACCGAGGGCAAACAACGCGCCGACCAGGAGGCCAAAACCAATGAGCACGAAAATGCCGATTCTAAAATGATTGGCGCGCTGGCTCATGCGGCCTCCCTTTTCAAGAAGTGCCGCACCCAGGGTTGGGCGGCGTGGTCGCGCAAATAGGACGGCGGCCCTTCCGCCACGATGCCGCGCACCCTCGGGTCCAGCACGATGACGCGATTGGCCACCGCGAAAATGCTGGCCAATTCATGCGTGACCATGACGAAGGTCATGTTCAGGCCCCTGGCCAGTTCCCGAATCAAGGCATCGAGGCCGGCGGACGTGATGGGATCCAGCCCCGCCGATGGCTCGTCCAGAAACAGGATGCAGGGATCGAGCACGATGGCGCGCGCGATGCCGGCGCGCTTTTGCATGCCGCCGCTCAAATCGGAGGGCAGCTTGGTGGCGGAGGATTCCAGACCCACCAGTCGCAATTTGGACAGCGCAATGAGGTCCTTGGCGTCATCGGACAGGTTGGTGAATTCATCCAGCGGCAGGCGGACGTTTTCCAGCGCCGTCAGCGAACCAAAGAGCGCGCTGCTTTGATACAGCACCCCGAACTTGCGCAGAATGCGCAGGCGCGCCGGCCCTTCGGCCCCGGCCAGGTTTTCACCGGAAATGAGCACCTCCCCGGCCAGCGGCTGGTGCAGCCCGATCATATGTTTGAGCAGTGTGCTTTTGCCCGAGCCGGAAGCGCCTAGAATCGCGAAGACCTCGCCGCGGCGCACCTCAAAATTGATCCGGTCCAAAACCACCCTCCCCCCGTACCCAATGGTAAGGTCTCGCACCACAATCAAACTGGCACCGGATTCCATCATTGTCTCAACGTATAAGTGACCGACGCTATGATCGCGTCGGAAAGAATAATCAACAAAATACTGCTGACCACCGACCGCGTGGTGGACTCGCCCACAGCCTGCGGCCCCACGCCGGTCTGAAGGCCCCGCAGGCAGCTCACGGAGGAGACGACCAGTCCAAAGACCATGCTTTTGCAAAGGCCTTCCGCGAGATCACCATAATGAACCGCAGTTTGAATCTGCTGCAACACCATTTTCAGGGGAAATCCCAGGCCCAGCAACACCGGCACCCCTCCCACCAGGCCGGCGAACATGGCGTACAAGGTCAGGACCGGTGTCAATAATACGCCGGCCATGACACGCTGCACGACGAGGAATTGCACCGGCGACAAGCCCATCGTGTGCAGGGCGTTGAGTTCCTCATTCACTTTCATTGTGCCCAATTCCGCCGCAAAGGCCGAGCCGGAGCGGCCCGCCAGCATGATGGCCGCCATGACCGGTCCCAACTCTCGCGTCATGACCAACCCCAGCAAATTGGCCACATAGACCTGCGCCCCAAGTTGCGCCAGCGGCTGCGCCGACTCGAACGAGATGACCATGCCGACCAGCAAGGTGATGAGCGATACGATGGGCAGCGCGTTGACGCCGGCAACCTCAAATACCCGGAACACTTCCCCCCAGCGCATTCGGCGCGGTCGGAAAATGCTGCCGGCCAAATTCACCGCCACCTCTCCGATGAATTCAACCTGCTCGCGCAAATCGTGAAACCACGCAGCAGTGGCGGCGCCCAGCTCTTCGGGAAAGGAGCGGCGGGGCGGGTGGTGCCCCCGCAAGGCTGTCAAGTCCGCTATCGAGAAACTGCCGGAAAGGTTCTGCAACTCCGAAGTCAGTCCGCTCATGCGCACCGTGGCTCCGGGCGTCATGCGTCCGGCATAGAGATAGTAAAGCAACGCCAGGCCCGCGCTGTCACAATAGGCCAAATCACTTGCATCTATCTCCAGACTAGAGAATCCGCCGGCCTTCAGTTCCTTCTCCAAGGCTTCCCACGCCACCGGAGTCGAGGCCGCGTCCAGGCCGCCGTGCAACGTCAACAATGCCGCACCCTCGGCCTTGAGCACATCCCAGCGAACAGAAAGGCTGTCTGCTTCGTTCGAAGGCATCAGGCGACCTCTTTACGGGGATTGAGCCGGTTGAGCGCCCCACCATGCCGGCCGGCCGGGTGGGACCTCCGGAATGGGATCGCCTTTAGTCTACGAATGCTCGCCATGAGAGGGCAAGATAAAGACTAGGACAAGAACATCAAGAAGAATCCCATGAAATGGTGGGCAGCCTGCAACGGGATCCAGATCTGGCAACAATACACCGAATATAGAATCTATAAACTGGACGGGAAGCTGGTGAATACGGTGATTAACTCAGCCGGACATTACAGCGACAGCGCAGAGGTGATCGCCACGCCGGCGGTCAAGCAAGCGGTCAAAGCCCAGGCGAAGGATTATTCCAGGGTGAAAGTGCCGGTGACGATTGAGCGGGGCCAAACCAAGCGGATTCATTTGGACGAAAACTGGAAGCCGCCGATGAATGGTCCAAAAGGTGAAGCGGTCACAGGTCCCGACGGCAATCCCATGGGCTGGCGCACCCCGGTGGGGTAGCGGCCACTGCATCACTGGGAAACAGGCGTCATTGCCTCGACATCGAAACGAACTACCACACGGGATGGAAAATTGGTGGGCGGCGGACGGCTCAACCTGCCGGTGCTGGCGATGGCTAGGCGCACGGAATCATCCCATTGCTTTTGACCCGAGAATTTCTTCCAGACAGGACTTGTAATCTCGCCTGCCTTATCCACCGCCACTTCCACCTCGGCCAAATTGGTATGATCATCCATGTCTTTGGGGCGCTCCCAGTTGAATCGCAACGAGTTTTCCACCAATCCCTTGTAAAGTTGCACGGGGTCGGAACTGGTTATGACCGGCTTGCCTCCTTCAAATGAAAAGGAAGGAAGGTCAGCCGCAGGCGGCGCGACGGCCGGCGGCGCGCTAACGGAGGAAGGGGGAGGGGCGGCGCTCTCCTTGGGCGGCTCGGCTTTTGCCAGCGAGGCTGCCTTGGGGATATCCAACTTGGGCACGCTCTCCTTGGGCTTTGCCACCTCCTTCGGTTTCTCCGGCGCTTTTTCCTTCACCATCTCGACGGCAATTTTCTTGACCTGCTTGCCCAGCAACCCTTCGCGGGCGGCAACATAGAGCAACGCGCCCACGATCAAACCGTGAAACACTACGGAGAAGATCAGGTTCACCTTGGTGGAATTGCGCTTCTTTCGTGCTTGTGTTCCTACTAACATGTGACTTTATTTTAAATGCACAACTCGCGATTCAATTCTGAAGGGGAACTTTATATACGCAATGTTACAACAATGTGTCTGGCTTGTGACGATCCTGTGAAACCCCGGGTAACTTCGAGCCATCGCGCGGGTCATAATCAACCCGTACGGCCTATTGATTGTAAAGAATCGCTGACACGTTGTGCGGGCAACGCCAACCGGGCGTTTGATTTTGAAAACCACTTTGCAAGCTGCTGATTCCAAGCAAGTTAAGAATGTGCCATGCCAAATCCGTTTTTCATCAAACCATGTCTCTTTTTCGGACGAACGATTTTCTTGAACCTATATAGTCAGGTCACGTTCAGCAAGGAACTGCTTGAATCGAAGTTGTTCCGAGTCAACAGACCAAAATCGCCGCAAAACGACAGAGAATGTTGAAGCGCAATTTGTTGCGCTGAAAAGAAGTGACAATAAGACAACCGGCCCCAAAAAGGCCAATGAAAAAAACAGACACTATGAATATAAAACAATCAATCTTAACAGCAATGGCAGGAGCATCGCTCTTTGCGGTCTCCCAAGCGATGGCGCAAATCACCTATCATAACGAGGATCTGCTGTTGAATTTCCGCAACGCCGTCAATACCGGTGACGTGGACGTGACAGTTGACCTCGGCCCAGTCAGCACATTCCTGACGCTTACGGGCACGACGGTGTTGAATAATGGGGCCAACAACGGCTACTCCCCTGTCTTTACCGAGAACGAACTGGTGACCGCTTTCGGTTCTCTCAATAATGTTGCCTTCACGGCTGTGGCGGTGGACGCCGCGTCGGATACAATCTGGGTGTCAAGGGCGGGAAAATTCCAGCCCTTTGGTGACTTCGGACCAGCACAGGGCGATGCAAATACCATTTGCGGTGTGGTTGGCGTCATCGGCCAGGGCATCGGAGGCGGGATCGGCACAACTGTCACATCTTTGGATGCCAGCGGCAAAATCGTCAGCGTAGCTTCGGGCCAGGCGTTAAGCTACCAATCACTGGCTACGCCTTTCAGCCAGCCCAGCCTGATCGACTTCCAGGGTGAAGATGTCTCAATATATGACGGCGGATCGCTGGAAAACATCAGCCAATCTGGTTCAACGGTCTATGCCGCGCTATATAAAGAGCCGCCTTCGACCTACGGAACCAGTGGCACCTACTTGGGTTACTTCACCTTCAACGGCAGCACCGGCGAAGTGGATTACACTTCCGGCGTGCCCACGCCATCTCCGAGCATCTCCCAGACCGGCGCCAGCGTGGTTGTCTCTTGGGCGGCCACGGGCTACCCATTGACCCTGCTGCAGAACACCGATGTGACAATGCCTGGTGGCTGGACACCAAGCTCCTACCCCGTCAGCGCCATAACCACCCACTCGAACGCCATCACCATCACGTCGCCCACGGGCAATTTATACTTCATACTTGCCAATCCATGAAACAATTCCGCTCTCTTACTGGCTAAGAGGCAATCAACCCTGAATCAAAAAAACACGTAGAAAAGCATCTGGCTTAACAAATCCCTAATAAATAAATAGAAAGAAACGTAATATGAAACTCAACAAAACATTCACTGCATTGGTGATCGGGCTTGCTTCCGCGGCCGTCACCCAAGCGCTCCCTCCTGGTCCTCTGGTTACTCCAAACAACCCGGTTTTTATCAGCGGTTCCACGGCCTTCCGTGCGCAGGTCTATCAAGGTCTGTTAGACTTGGGTCTGACCAATCAACCTGGCGACAGCAGCGGCAACAACATATTCACCTTCGGGGGCACCCCCACCAACAACAAAGTGGCGGGTCTGCCTGCCGGCCTTCTCAGCGGCCCTTGCACCGTTTACTGCTCCTTCGACGGTTCGGCACAGGGAGTCAATGAATGCGTCAATACCTCCTTGGCGCAAAACTTTGAAGACCTCGGGCCCACCGCCGCCGCTGGCACTGCCACATTTACTCATGCAAGTGATCTTGCATTCTCGGATGTGAGTCAGTCATCCACGGCTTATCCGTCGAGTCCCGCTTTGAATGAACTTGTGGCATCGATTGCGCAATCAAGTCACTTGGGCACAGGCATAGCAGTGCAGCCGTTTCTGTGGGCGGGAAATACAAACGCTTCCAATATTATCAGCACCATTAACGATGGCCAAATCTTCGACTTGTTTAAACTCGGCCAATTGCCCTTGTCCTACTGGACTGGCAACCCCGGTGACACCAATGTGATAAAACTAACCGGTCGTGACAACACCTCCGGCACTCGCATCACGTCGCAACAATTGGCTGCTTGGAATGCGGCCCTCCCCATCAATCAATGGACGGTTGACGGAGGCGTTGGCACACCCAACACGGCTGGCAATACCGGACCGTGGACGGCTGTTGCCAATAGCGGCTACGGCTCGGGTGGCAACGTGGCCAAGGCCCTCGGCGAACTTGGTGTGCCCACCAGTGATACAAGTGCTGTGGTGGGTTACATCTCATTCGCGGACGCAAAGGGATTGGTCGATACCGCCGCGCTTAACGGTGGCACGGTTGCCGGCATCGCTCTCACCTACAATAACGTGAATCCTATTCTTACACCGGCGGGTGGGACGAATGTTTTTGCATATAATATCGCTGCGGTGGAGAATGGTCCGTGGTTCGATTGGAGCTACGAGCATTTGTATGAAAGCCTCAACTATGGCAACGCCGTTTCTGGCGGTAATGGTGGATTTGTCGACGCGAGCTTTGGCCCGGGCCTGGTCCTGGCAGTTGATTATGAAATCGGCCTGCAGGGCGTGAGTGTGTTTCCTCAGACGGCGATCCTTATCAACAACATGAACGTCAAGCGCACTACGGACGGTGGTCCCCTGCTCCCATTCGTCCCATAAGCCGCTTCCAGGAAGTAATATCCGATAATGACGTCCCCGCTTGGGGATGAGACAAAGGTGCGGATCCGAAGGGGTCCGCACCTTTTCCGTTAATGCGCATAAGTTAAGAGACTGATATTGAGGGGCAACGCACCGTAAAGCAAACGCCACGGATATGTTACAGGATTGTCACACGGCGCCAGGGTGATTGCGGCTAATCTGGACAACTCAGGATATGGCGAAATTATGCAAAGCAATGCAGATGGCGAATTCAGCTCATCTGGCCAAATTCGAGCGCGTCATTCCGGGCGGCGCCGAGTGCCAATTGGCCGCGTCGGATTGGCTGGTCTTTCAATTGTGCGAGGGCATTGCTTACGCATTTGACAATAAGGGGAGCAAGGAATTGCCTCTGGGCGGTGTGATCCTCTGTCCGCCGGGATCACAAATGACTCTTCGGGCGAGCGTGCTGGGGCGGGCCGTGTGTCGCGGGATGTCGCTGCGGGTCAATATGTTGATGGGTTTTTTGACGGCCCTGGAGCGGCAATGCCTCGAGACGGAAGTGGCGCGGCAATGCGCGCCGTTTCTGACGCTGCCAGCCGACCACCCCTTGGCAGGCCGCGTGGCGCTATTGTTGGCGCAAGACGCGCTGCTGACCTTGTCCGGCCGGCTGGCGTTCGCGCATACATTTGCGGAAATGGTGGGGCCGCAGTTGGAGCAGGCGCTCAAGAAGGGCCTTGAAAATGAGCTAAACCAGCAGGAGGCAAAAAGTCGGTTGCGGCAACTCATCAGCCAGACTTCAGAGTCGGAACTGTCTCATTGGTCCCTCGGGGACTTGGCTGGCATGCTGCATTGCTGCGAACGCCATGCGAGCCGGATGTTTCGAGCGGAATTCGGGATGGGTTTCCTCTCCTACGTCGCGGACCTCCGGCTCAAGACCGCGTGCGAATTGCTGCTGCAAGGAAACCGGAAAATCATCGACGTGGCCTTGGAGAGCGGCCACGGGTCGCCGGCTCATTTCAATTTCTCGTTCAAGAAGCAGTTTCGAATGACGCCGACGGAATGGCGGGAACGGCAGATGGCGCCGCCGCGCCGCCCCTCACGCGCCCGCTCGCTGCATATCGCAGGCGTCTTGGTTTGGCTGCTGCTGGCGGTGGTGGGGATTGGCCGAAGTCACGCAGGACAAACGGTTGGGAGCGGCCCCACCAACCAGCCGGTGAATACCCCTGCCGCCACCAAATCCCCGCTTAAGTTCAAGGTGGACCGCTATGAGGTGACCGGGAACACACTCCTGCCCAGCAATCTCATTACCCGCGTTCTTGCCCCGTACACCGGCGACGCCGTGGACATCGCCACGGTCACCAACGCCATGGGTGTTCTGCAAATGGAGTATTTCCAACGCGGCTTTATCACCGTCAAAGTCTCCGTGCCCCCCCAGCAGGTCACCAACCGACTGGTTTTTTTTCAGGTGACGGAAGGGAGAGTGGCCAAAGTTAAAATCCTGCACAATCATTACTACAGCTCGAACAACATCATGGCGTCGTTGCCCTACGTGCAGTCCCTGGAATCAGGGGATCGCATTCTCAATGGAAAGGTGTTTGGAACTGAATTGGACCGGGCGAATTCCAATCCGGACCGGCAAATCCTGCCGGAAGTGCGGCCGGGGCTTGAGCCGGGTACCACCGCCCTGATCCTTGACGTCAAAGACAGGCTGCCGTTGCATGGGCGGGTGGACCTTGACAATTACAGTCCGCCAGGCACGCCGGAATTGCGGGTCAATGCCAACGTGTCTTATGACAACCTGTGGCAGTTGGATCACAGCGTGGGATTGCAATATGGCTTCAGTCCCGAGGAAATGAAACCCTCGCTGGGCGAAGGCACACACCTGTCATTGTACCCGCCTGACGAACCGGAGGTCACTTATTACAGCGCCTTTTACCGGGCGCCGTTGGGGCCGCCGACGGGTGCGGAGGAACAAATTGCCCGGGACCAGACCCATTTCGGTTACAACGAAACCACCAAACAATTTGTGCTGCCCCCGGCCAGCGGACGCGCGGAGTTCAACGCCTATGCGTCCCGGTCCACCACCGGGCCAACCATTTACGGGCCTGTCTCAACAACTCAGCTGTCAACCAATTCGTCGCTTTCTGAACAACTCGTCTCCCAGCAGTACACGTCCCAAATCACCGTCGGGGCAAGGCTGAGTATTCCAATTCCGGACTGGGCGGGAATCCAGTCGAGTTTGAGCGCGGGGGTGGATTACAAGGACGACAAAGTGGTGACGCTGCCGACCAATTACTTTAACACCACATTCGTAATCCCGCCCAAACCCGGAAGCACCGGTTATACGGTAACCAGCAGCTTCCATACGCCGGGCACCGCGTCGTTTCCCGCCTTGCATTACACGCCGCTTTTTTGCGGTTGGACTGGATCGCGCCGGGATCGTTGGGGTCAATTTGGGCCTCCGAGCGAGCTTTGGAACGAGTTTGATGGCGGTGTCTCGGTGGTGGCGGACCTGGGCGGAACATTATCACGGGATAGGGCATTCCCCTCTCTGATCGCCAACTCAACTGAGGCCACGACGGAATTTGTGGCGGTTCGGCCGCAGTTGTCGCGCACCCAGGTTCTGCCCGATAACTTCACCCTGTATGGCAGCATGGCCGGGCAGTGGGCCAACGAACCCCTCCTGAACCTGGAACAGCTCGAGTTGGGGGGCAATGGCAGCATTCGAGGATACCGGGAAGGAGAGCTCTACGCCGACGAGGGATGGATGGGGCAGTTGGAATTTCGTTCGCCCCTCTATTGGCGGGGGGAGAGCGCCTTGAAGATCGGCACACAGATCACCACGTTCACTGACTACGGGGAAGGTTATCAACTGGACCCGGGCACGGGCCAAAATGGCCGCCAGGGGCTTTGGGACGCCGGTGTGGGGGTCAATTTTCATATCGGCTCTCATGTCGAAAGCCACGTTTTGATCGGGTGGCCCCTGGAGAATAGCGCCTTTACCAGGGCCATGCATGAGCGTATTTCGTTCAGCGTCAGCGCGCAGCTTTAAATTTAAGGCAATAGAACCAGGATGTTTCATATATGAAAAAGCAATTGATCATGAAGGGCCGACAGGGAGCTTTCCTGGTCTTGGTTCCGTTGTGCTTCCTTTTGGCGGGCGGAAGAGTCTGCGGCAACCCACAAGGAATGACGGTGGTTTCAGGCGCGGCCCAGACGACACAGCGGGGCGGCACGTTACAAATCACCACCACCTCGCCGGGCGCCGTGCTGCGGTGGAACAGCTTCAATATCGCCCCCGGAGAAACGACCATCTTTCAGGAACCTTCGCCCGCTTCGATTGTTTTTAACAACATCAACAATGCGAGTCCCTCGGCCATATTTGGCTCATTGCACGCCAATGGCATTGTCGTGCTGCAAAACAGCAGCGGCTTCTACTTTGGCCCTAATGCCTTCGTGCAAACGGGCGGGTTGGTGCTGACCACGGCGGCGATCAATCCCTGGTCGTCGGGCGGGGGCGCCGGCTGGAGTTTCGACGGCCCGCCGACGGCGGCTCCGATTGTGAACTATGGCACGTTGCAAACCGCGTCGGGAGGCTCCTTGTTCTTGATCGCCAAACAGATCGACAACCAGGGGACCATTGCCGCTCCCGGCGGCACGGCGGCGCTGGTGGCCGGGCAGGAGGTCTTGCTCTCCCTCCGGCCGGACGGGTTGAGTCTGTCGGCCCCGGTGCGACTGCCCTCCGGCAGTGTGAACAACCAGGGCAGGGTGGTGGCGGACGCGGGCCAGGTGCTCTT
Source organism: Verrucomicrobiota bacterium (assembly GCA_050014435.1). GTDB lineage: Bacteria > Verrucomicrobiota > Verrucomicrobiia > Limisphaerales > Palsa-1400 > DASRLE01. Next base: position 17,788 of record JBEKDI010000063.1, read on the forward strand.
GCAGGCGCAGACTGTCAACAATAGCGGTGTGCTGCAGGCCAATTCCGTGCGGCAGAATAACGGGGTCATTGAGTTGTACGCCTCCCAGGACATCCAATTGGCCGGCGCCTCAGTCATCCAGGCCAATGGGGGCGGCGGCATCAGCTCGGCCGGAAGCATTACCGTCAAATCGGGCGGCTCGTTCAGCGACAACCCCGGCAGTCAAATCAGCGCAACCGGGGGCGCGGCCGGCGGCAACGGCGGCAATATTGAAGTCAGCGCGCCGAATATTCTTTCGTTGTCTTCGGGCATTGACACCAGCGCGCAAGCCGGCTGGCGCAAGGGTTTGTTTTTGATGGACCCGGAAAACATCGTGCTGGGAACGTTTACCTCCGGCTCGGCATCGGCGGGCACGAGTGGCGTGATCCCTGCAACAGGGAACTCCGGCACGGTGGATGTGGACGTGGCAACCGCGTTTGAGAATGTCAACACCGGAACAATCCTGTTGGAAGCTTCCGGCACCATCACGCTGCAAACGCCCTGGACGCTGCCTGCCAGCTTGAACACCTTGACGTTGGAAGCGGGCAACAGCATTACCTTCAACGCCGGCGACAGCCTCACGGCGCAAAATAATTGCAGTGTCACTCTGCTGGCGGGCGTCAAATCTTCGGGTTTTGGTTCTTCCCCCGCCACTATTTCCAGCATCACGTCCAGCTCTTCGAGCACCAAAAACTCGATTACCCTGAAAGGGAGCGCAGGCGTGGAAACCGCCGCCGGAGGCATCACCCTCATTGCCGGCGGCGGCATTACGACAGGCATCGGAACGATCGTGTCAACCGGGGGCGGCTCCATTCTGCTGCAATCCATTGGCCAGAGTATCTCCCTGAGTAGTAGCTCCACGGGCGCCACGACATGGGTTCTACCCGACAATAACAGCGGCATGCCTGCTTCGGTGACCTTGCAGGCGGGCAACAATATCACGATGGCTTCGGGCGGAGGCATTACGGCGGGACAGAACTGGACCATTAACCTGCTCGCCGGCGCCAATTTTTTTCCCAACGCTTCCAGCACTCCCCAAAACCCCTCCAGCGTCGTGCAAAACTCCACATCTGGCGTCAACTCAATTACCCTGAACGGCAGCGCCAGCTTGCAAACCGCCAACCAAAACATCAATCTTATTGCGGGCGGCGGCATCACCGCCGGCGGCGTCACAAGCGGCGGCGCCACGGCAGGCCCGGGAACCCTCCAGACAACGGCTGGCGGCTCCATTCTGCTGCATGATTCCCAGAGTATGACGCTGAACTCGGCGTGGACTCTGCCCGATAATAACAGCAGCTCGTTCGCCTCGTTGACCTTGCAGTCGGGCAACGACATTACCTTGAATGACAGCCTCACGGTGGGGAAGAACTGGAACATTAATCTGACGGCGGGCGCCGACGTTAACACCGGCATCGTCACAGCCAACTCCACACCCAACGCCAGCACGATTACCCTGAGCGACATGAGCAGCAGCAGCCCTACCAGCGTGCAATCCGCCAACGGAAGCATCACTGTGCTGGCCGGGAACAGCGTTACGGTGGGGAGTGGGGGGATTGTGACGGGGTTAGTGTTGGAGATGGATAATGCTAACAATCCCATCAACACGTTTACCGGCATTGGCGGCAACATCGATGTCCGGGCGGTTGCCGGCAACGTTGATTGCGGCACCAGTACGAAGGGTTATGACTTTCAGGAATCAGGCGCTGCTTATGTCGTTGACCCCAACTTGGGCGGGATCAGCACCGCAAGTGGCGGTAATGTCAAGATCACGGCCGGAGGCAATATCACGGCCGAGATGCCTGATAAGAATTCGTATTTTGAAGATCCCGGAAGCGGTGCTTTCGGGGCCAATCCAGGCAATGTGATTCTGCAAGCGGGCGGCGCTGTGGCCGGGCATTATGTTTTGGCCAACGGCACGGGCATCATCTCGGCTCAAAACGCAGGCACCTCCGGCACTGGCGGCCTTGCTTTAAGTCTGATCAAAGGCGGATGGACGGTCAATGCGACCGACAACATCTTCTTGCAGGAGGTTCGCAATCCAAACGGAATGTTTAATACTGAACCGCAGAATCCCATTACTGGAGGTTCCAATCCTTTTCAGAATGTATTCGATTACGACCCTCTGGACTACGTGGTCTTGCAGGCGATGCAGGGGGGCGTCACCATCTTAGGGGTTCCGCCGCGCACCGCCGGTTCAGCGCCTGGCCTCATCTTTCCTCCCAATTTGACGATTGAAGCTGCAGCCGGCGGAATTACTCTCGATCAAAGCCTCATTTTGTTCCCTTCGCCGCAGGGGCAGCTTGTCATGACAACCACGGACGGCGGCAGCCTGAACGGGATGAATCAATTCATCAGCCTCTCCGACAGTCAAAGCGTCGAGTGGGTGAATACCAGCACCTTCGCTGGCAAGGACCCTGCCAACAATGAACTGATGCACTTGAACGACCCGTACCCGGTGCTCATCAATATCAGCGGCTCAGTTTCCGACTTTGGCATAGATTCCCCGAAAGCCGTCGAAATGTATGCGGCAGGCAACATCGTTGACTCCTACGCATTGATCCAGAATCTCCATCCAAGCGACACCACCGTCCTCTCTGCGGGCGGAGAAATCCTCGATCATAGCAGTTTCGTTATCGTCGCTCTGCCGCCCGGAGAAAAGCCTGATTTTACGGCTTTGGAGCTGGTTTCAGAACAGTTTCTTCCTGGTTCAGGTTTCGTTCAAATAAATAATCCCAATCTGAATCCCACTCTTCTCAACGAGCAGAACCAGTTCACTTACGATCGCACGACAGGAAGCTTGAAGTTTTCGGGGCCAATGTCCTCCGCGGTCGAGCAGGCTTTGCTGAGCATGAGTACCCCTTTCCTTCCTGCGGCGTCCATAGAGTCAATTTACGCCCAATCTCTCCTCGAGTCGCCTGGATTGTCGGCGGGTTATCAGGTGGCCGGACCGGGAACTTTCCGAATCAATGCAGGTTCGATAGATTTGGGCAATGGGACCGGCCTGGTTTCGCTGGGAATCGATGGTTATGCGGCGCTGGGGCCTTATACCGCCCGCGGGGCGGACATTCACATTTCCACGAGCGGAGATCTTAACATGATTGCCTCGGGGATCACGTCTGATTATGGCGGGGCCATTAACATTACTTGCGGCGGCGCAATTGATGTCGGCTCGTTGCTGGTCCCGCCCGCCAGTTCTGGAACCTCTTTTGGCATCGTCAGTCTGTTTGGCGGCAACATCAGCGTCATCGCGGCCAATGACATCAATGTGGATGGCTCCCGCATCGCCGCGTATGACGGGGGCGATGTCTTAGTGGAGTCTTTGTATGGGGATGTCAATGCGGGCGACGGGGGCAACACCGCGGTGGTCAACAAGTACTACTTGAACAAGAAGGGGCAAGAGGCGATAGTTTACGATGTCCTGCCGGCCAGCGGCATCCTGGCCACCAGTTTTCCCAAACCAGTTCCTGGCGGGGGATCAGGGCATGTTGGGAACATCACAATCGAGACTCCGGAAGGCAACATTGTGGCCAGCAAGGGGGGCATTGAGCAGCTTGTTCTGGGGCCGGTGGTCGCCAACAACGCCAGCATAAACCTGATTGCCGGCAGCAAGAACAGCGACGGGACGGTCAAATACGTGGGCGATGTTGACGCCTCCGGGTCCGGGGTTTTTGGCGGTCATGTCAATATCTCAGCCACGGGAAACGTCAATGGTTTGATCGTGGCCAGCTTGGGCGCGAATGTGAGCGCCCTGCAAAATATCAGCGCGACCGTTTTGTCGCAAGGAGGGGCCACCGTGAACGCGGGCGGGACCGTCAGCGGAACCATTGTGGGCGTGGGGAGCGTGAGCGTGAGCGGAGCAAGCGATGTCGCCGCGGCATTTTCAGCCGGCGCCGTCAGCGCCAGCGGGGCCGTGTCGGGGGCGGCAGTGGCCGCGGCCCCAACGGGCAGCAGTTCCGCCTCCGCGGCCGCCACGACTCAGCAAGTCAACCAAACCACCCAAACCAGTTCGGACTTGGCATCCAACGGAGCCGGAGATGACAACGACCCGCTGAAGAAAAAGAAAAAGGCCCAGTTAATGGAGTACCAAGGCCGGGTGACAGTGCTCCTGCCGGAGTAACCCGCCGGGCATCACCTTTAGAACCTCAAGGTCAGGTCCGCCTGCATGACTTGGTACCGCGTGATGGGGTTGGGCAGGGGCAAGTCGGCGTTGTAACCACCAGTGCCCAGTTGGTCGTTGATCCGTTGGGCAACACCGTAGCGCACGGTGCCGATCATGGCATCAGTGAAACTGTACGCAAACGCCGTGTAAAGTCCCTGCAAATTGCCGCGGCCTTCAAAGAAATCTGAATCGAGCAGGTTGGGATCCAGCGCATATTGTTCGACGTGCTGCCAATAGGCCCGCGCTTCCCAAGTCCCTCTTCTCGACGTTGTGCCATAAACCAGCCCCAGATTGTTCCCAACTGCCAGGCCAAATTGCATGGCCTGGTCCTGGTTCAATTGCACACCGCCAGGAAAAGCAGTCGAACCGCCGATCGAGTAGGCCGAGCGGGCGCGATCATCCCCCTTCAAATTGATGCTGAAATCGCCAAACGCCTTGGCATCCAGGCGCCCAAGCTTGAAGTTCAACTCCATCGGCAATTCAACGATGGCCAGATCATTAATCCCGGTTTGGTTATAGCTGGCCGAACCCAGCGGCGGCGAAATAACCGTTCCGGGAACGAATCCTCCGGGCACACTGGAGGCAGTGGCGGTGCCGTTGGGGACGCCCCCCGGGGTGAAGCCGTTGGCGCTGAACGTCCATCCGTTTACTCCCTGCCCCACAAACGGGCCATAAAATCCCGAGCTCGCGTTCCCATGCCCCACATAAGTATAAACAACGGGCGCAACTTTGAAAGATACGTTGGTGTCAAGATGGTAAGTCAGCCCCAATTGCCAGGCCAGCAGATAGGCATTTTGGTCGGAAACGTTCCCCAAAAAACTCGCCGCACTTGATCCCCCTTGCGCTGCCGCGGCGCTGGTCGGGGTTACGTCTTGGTACACAAATTGTCCCAATGTCGCGAAGTAATCCACAGGGCCGTAGCTGTAGTTGAATTTCTCGACTAATCCTTCAGGTGTGTAATCCGAATCCCAAACCATCGGCGTCGTGTAGAGCGGCTGCGGGACTCTGCCAACCGAAATGTCCAGCCATGGGGTCGGACGCCATCCCAGATATGCCATCCCGATAAAGATACTGTCGCTGCTTTTGCTGAAAGGCCCATTATAAGGAGATGAGCCGCCACTTCCAAAGGTGTTCCAAGTGGACCGCTCGTTTTGGGAAGTCTCCAGCCGAAGCCCGTAATAGAAATCATCATCGGCCAGGTCGCCGCGCAACCCGATGCGCACCGCGTACCGCCATCGGTCCGCCGCGTCGTAGGCTGCCCCGGCTCCCGGCTCGAGCTGGGCGGCCCGGTATTCGTAACGCATCCGCACATCGCCGTACAGCTCCATGTCTTTAATGACCTTCCCAACCTTGAACTTGAACCCCTCATGATTGGTGAGGCCCGGCGCAGTGTTGGTCAGGGACTCCTGCTTCAATTGTTCCGCTTCGTCCTGTCTCAGAATGCCTTTGGCCACCAGCTTGTCCAACAGCGCGTCGGCCGAAACCTGGGCCGTTGCCGTTGCGGCCAGGGTCCAGCACCCCGCTATACCAGCCATTATTCCAGCTAATTGATATTTTAGATTCATCCTCAGTTGCATGGCAGATGCCGTTGCAGGTCATTTGATACAGTTTTTCCGCGCCCGCTCAAAGCGTATTTGTGTGACAATTACGTGACGATTTGCCGCCATTTTCACAAGTTCTTGGAAATATGATGCTTGCGACACGGGAATGTGACATTCCTGTTAAATCTGCGTTTATTGGGTGATGATGCCTTGACTCAGAACGGGGGTTTGGCGAAAGTCCGGGCTACTTAACAGATATTAACTTGGATAATGAAAAAAGGCCTCCATGCCGCCTTCCGCTTGGCGCAGTTTGCCGGCATTGTGCTGTGCCTTGCGGTCTGCCTGCCCGCTTCCGTTGCAGGTCCGACGGTGCTCTACTCCTTCAGCAACAGCGTCGGGCAGGCCCCCGCTTCCCGAATGGTTCTGGCCAGTGACGGTAACCTCTATGGAACCACTCTGCGCGGCGGCGCCAACGGCGCAGGCTCCATCTTCCGCCTGGCCCTGCCGGGCAGCCTTTCCAATCTGTATTCCTTCCCGCCCGCCACCAACAGTAGTGGAGAAACCAATTACGATTTGGGGCCAAATGATTTGGTCCAGGGAACGGACGGAAATTTCTACGGCACCACCCGGCTGGGCGGCTCCAATTTCAGCGGCACGATTTTCAAGTTATCGCCTTCAGGTTTTTTCACACTTTTACACACTTTCGCTGCGGAGACCCTCAATGCCCAGGGCTACGAAACCAGCGCCGACGGCGCCATGCCGGTTGGCGCTTTGACGCAGGGCAACGACGGCAATTTTTATGGCACGACGCGATACGGCGGGAGCAACGACGCAGGCACGATTTTTCAGGTAACACCCAATGGCGCTTTCACCGGCTTGTATTCCTTCATCTTGCCGGCCACAGGCTCTGTCGCCACAAGCGGTGCCGTTCCAAATGCCCTGACCCTGGGCAGCGACGGCGCTTTCTACGGCACCACGCAGCAAGGCGGCCCCATCAATGCCGGCACATTTTTTAAATTCACCGTGGCAGGCGGTTTTACCCAGCTCTATTCGTTCAACGACGACACGCCCGGCAACGATCCAATCACCCCAAATTCCACCCTGGTGCAAGGAGCCAACGGAGTTTTCTTCGGGACGACCGCGTATGGAGGCACGCAAGGGGGAGGCTGCATTTTTGAAATCACGAACACCGGCGGCGCGAACGTGCTGTGCTCCTTCCCGGAGCTTAATGCCGGAGCCAGCGAGACTCTGATTCTAGGTTCGGACGGCATTTTCTATGGAACAACCGCAGAAAATGGAGTCAACGGGCAAGGGATGCTATTCCGCTCCACGCCCCAAGGCGATTACAGCGGCTACTCCTTCAGCGCATTGGACACCAATGCTGACAATGCCGACGGCGCAAATCCGTCCGCCGGCTTGACCGCCGACGATGTCGGCAATTATTACGGCACCTGCGCCGCTGGGGGCACTAATGGATCCGGCCTCATCTTCCAGATACTCAGCCCCACTTTTATCCCGCCTTCCTTCTTTCCCTCCACTAATTGGCCCCCGGCGCAGACAAACACGCTGGTCGGTTCTTCCGTCGCTTTGTCCTACCTCGCCCAGGGGATTGCGCCGATCAGTTATCAATGGCTACTCAATGGTACCAATGCTTTAACCAATGGAGGTGACATCTCCGGGTCCACGAGCGGCACCTTGACCATTGACCCTGTTTTTTCCAGGGATATCGGCAGCTACGCCCTTGTCATTAGCAACACCTGGGGCGCTTTGACCAGTTCCGTGACCGCTTTGACCATTAAGCCTCCCGGCATTACCATCGTGTCGCCGAAACCCAATGCCCGCACGACTTCGCGGCTCTTCTCTGGAACTGCCACCAGCGCGCCACTATTCCCCGGAACGCCTCCCAATCTTAACCACCTGACTGGAGTGATGTACTCCTTCACCAACCTTTTCAGCGGCTCAAACATCACCGGGACAGCAGCAGTCACCCTGGGCACCAATAGCTTCGATTGGTCATTCACGGCGACTCCATTTCCTGGCACGAATATCCTGTCGGTGCAAAGCGAGGATGCGTCGGGAAACATTTCGGCCATGGCTTCCGTGACCTTCTTTTACGAAGCGTCGTCTCGATTGACCATCCTCAAGACCGGGAGCGGGACAGGCTCATTTACCATCACCAACGGCGCGGTGCTCAATCTTGGACAAAGCTACTCCATCACCGCCAGGCCGCTGGCGTCGGTTTTCAGCAATTGGTATGTCGGCGGCGTCATCAGCTACAAGCCAACCGTTCAGTTCATCATGCAATCGAATCTGGTTTTGACCGCCGATTTCATGGCGCGGCAACTGCCGGTCGCGGTCATAACTTCCCCCAAGGCGCACGAGCGCACCGATGCGCTGTTTTTGGAAGGGATCGCAGGTAGTTCGCCGCTTCTTCCCGGAGCCAGTCCCGCCAACGTCCATCTCACCAATGTCGTGTATTGGTTGAGCAATGGGATGACCGGTTCCGTCATCACGGGTGTGGCAGCGCTGGCGAATGGCCTCACTTTCTCCGACTGGTCCATTGCAGTGACCAACCTGCCAGGCGTGGGGCCTGCCGTGCAAAGCGCGTCGAGTGGAACGATGCCTGTTTTGCCCGGCACGAACACTCTGTTAGTGCAAGTCTGGGATGCGTCAGGCGGTGTCTCAGCCATTGTGTCCAGGACGTTCTTTTACAAAGTGCCGGCCCTGTTTACCCTCACCAACGCCGGAAATGGGACTGGCACGTTCCTGGCAGCCTCTTTGGTGGCTGGCGACACCCCCCCGACCAACGGTGCCATGCTCAATATTGGCGAGAGATACAAGCTCACCGCCATACCTGGCAAAACTTCCCTTTTCGTCAACTGGCTTAGCAGTTCCGGCGCATCCAGCACCGCGCCGGTGAACTCATTTATCATGCAGTCAAACCTGGTTTTGACGGCGACTTTTGTTGAGATTCCTCCCGTGCTCACCGTCTCGACCCCGGCGGCGCATTTCCGCACCTCGGCGCCTGTTTTCGCGGGGACAGCCTCCGGGCATCTTCCGATTGCCAATGTAATCTGCGCCCTGGCCAACACCAACGGGCTTGCGAAGCTGACGGCAGGCGCCAATGGGATATCCAATTGGTCCGTGGCCCTGGCCCCCGTGCCCGGAACCAATTACTTTAGCGCATATTGTGTTGATGCCAACAGTAACCGGTCCGCTTCTATCTATCGCGAATTCTTCTACAACGTTCCGGCCCGCCTGACCGTGACCCAAGCAGGAACCGGCAGCGGCAGCTTCCGGGGCGCGGCCTTGGTCGCCGGCAACACCGCGCCCGCCGATGGCGCAAAGCTCTATATCGGCGAAGGCTACAGGATTACCGCCCTGCCAGACAAAACCTCCCTCTTCAGCAATTGGGTCGGCGCGGCAGGCGGCAGCGTCCTGGAGAAAAGCGGCGCCCCGTCGCTGTCGTTTGTCATGCAGTCAAACTTGGTATTGACAGCCACGTTCATCACCAATTTTTTCCCGCCCCTGGCCGGCACCTATTACGGGCTGTTTTTCCCTTCCAGCGCCGTTGGAGTGAATACGTCCGGAATGCTTTACAACTTGGTGCTTCGGGATACAGGCGCTTTCAGTGGCAAGTTTCTGACGCCCGCGGGGAATTACGCGTTCGCAACAAGTTTCAGCGCTTCCGGCAGCGCCGACTTCAGCGCCGGGCCCTTTCGAGCAACTCTGAATCTAGACACCGCCACCTCGCAAATTACCGGGACTGTTTCCGAGTCGGGCGTCACCGCGGGCCTGGTTGCTGATCGGGCTTCCAACATCCTGGCGTCGGCCGAGTACACTATGCTTTTTTCGCCGTCCAACGATGTTTCGACCAATTTGCCCCCCGGCGATGGCTACGCCCTGGTCACTAATCATGGAGGCGTCGTCATGCTAAGCGGCGCACTGTCTGATGGAACTCACTTCAACCAGACGGTGCCTGTGTCTCGGGGGAGCTGTGTTCCCGTCTATTCCAGCCTCTACACTCAGAACACCAACACCGACCGCGGCCTGTTGCTGGGCTGGATCGACCTCACCAATCTCCAGGCCGCCGCGCCCACCAATGCCCTGACGTGGATCAAACAGAAGAAACTGTACCATTCCCCTGCGCTCTACACCAACGGCTTCACCAACATTCTGTCCACCCGAGGAGCGCCTTGGATTGCGCCGCCCGCCGGGACCCCGGCTCTTTCATTCACCAACGGCGAACTGGTCCTCTCCAACACCGACCTGTTCCTTGCCTTCACCAACATTTCTGTGAGCGATGACAAATTGGCGGATTCAGGGGGTCTTCCGACAAATTCCTTGACCGGCACGATCGATTTCAAGACCGGTCTTTTGACCGTGGTGTTCGGCGATGGCAAAGGCCGCGCCACTGACAGCGCTCTCGGAGCGCTACTTCAGGACGCCACCAACGCCGGAGGCTTTTTCCTCACCCCGACCAACGCTGGTTCCATGAATTTGCAGCCGTAAGGTGAAAAAGAGGGACGGCGCTGGTTAAGATCCCGCCTGGGTCGCCAGGCCGATTTTAGTTATCTCCAGTTGCTGGAGCGCGTCCAGCACCTTGATCATGCTTTGGTATTCGACGTTGTCCGCGCCTTTAACAACAATTTTTGGGTCTGGATCGTCTGCCTTGAGGCTGCGCAACCTGTTCATGAGTTGGCCGTCCGGCACGACTGCGTCGTTGAGAAACACATCTCCCTTCTCACCGATCACGATATGGTTGATGCGGGGCTTGGGAGCATTGGGATTGGCCGGTGGCGGTTTGGCGGCCGGCAGGGCCATCTCCAGGGTGTTGACCATTTGCGGCGTGGTGATGATGAAAATGACCAGCAGCACAAACACCAGGTCCAACAACGGAGTGATGTTCAATTCGTTCAATGTACTGTGACCGCGACGAGATGTCTTCTTCATGGATTCTTCCCATCCGCCGCTTCGGTCTCCAGGTCCACTTTGGCGACGTTGGCCTGTTGGCAGGCGTCGAGCACCGCGCGAATCTGGCGGTAACGGGTCTTGCTGTCGCCGCGCACAATCACACTCAAATCGGGATCATCGACCCGCAGATCGACCAGTTTCGCCTGCAAAATCGCAATGGTCACCGGCGCCTTGTTGATCCACAGTTTTCCGTCGGCCTGGACCGTGATATAGTTGGCCTTGCGGGGCGGGTCCTTCTGATGTTTGGACGCGGCTGGAAGGTTGAGGTCGAGGTCATTGATGATGGGCGTGGTGGTGATGATGAAAATCACCAGAAGGACAAACGCGAGGTCGAGCAAAGGAGTGATGTTCAACTCGGTCAGCGAGTGATGCGCCGAATGAGAGCACTTCTTCATGTTGCCTGCCGGGACAGTTCCGCGACTGCTGGTTCGTTCGCATTCAACGCGCTGATAATGCGCGCGGCCAGCATTTCATTGGCATCCCTTAACTCTTCGGATATGGGGCGGTTGTCCACGTACCGATGTTCCATTTGGTTGGCGAAGAGGCTGGCGAAGCCATCCAGTTCCTGGGTGATGGCCCGGATGGTCGTCACCATGAAATTGTAGCTGAACATGGCGGGGATCGCCACCAGAAGACCGATCACCGTGCAAATTAACGCGCCCGCCACGCCCGGAGCCATGGCTGTCAGGCTGGCCGCGCCGGCGTTGGCGATGCCGGCGAAGGTTTCCATGACGCCCCAAACCGTGCCCAGCAGACCGAGGAACGGCCCTCCCGCCACCGCCGTGGACAATACAATCATCCCTTTTTCCAACGCCATCGCCTCCGCGGCAGCCGTCTGCTCCATGACCACCTTGACCGCCTCGAACGAGGCCGGACTGATTCGGTTGGCGTTCGAACGGACGAACTCCGCGGTGTTGCCATGGCCTAGAGTGGGATCGGACACCAGGTCCGCCCGGGCTTTGACCTTCACCGGATAGCTCTTCAAATGGTATTCCAGTTCGTCAACGCTGCGGATGTAAAGACTGTAGGCGGGCGCGCCCTCGAAGATTTCCTCCTTGCGCTTGATATCCAGCGGATCGCGCGTGGCCTCATAGGCGGCAAAGAATTTTTTCGACCATTTTCGCGCAATTGCCAGTTGGCGGGCTTTGGTAATGATGATTGTCCAACTGAACAGCGAGAGCACCAGAAGCGCCGACATCGTGATTTTGCCTTCGGGCGTCGCTTTCTTGATCGCGAATTCCAAGGCGCTGGCTGCCAGAAGTGGGGTGGTGTGAATTGGGAGCATTTGAAAAATCAGGGTTTGGGAACGAGTTAACGGCTGCGCTTCCGGCTTTGCCGGTGCGAAAGAGCATCCCTTCTGCAGGGCATGGCTGGTCGTCCCGGAAAACCGGGAGCAATGATCGCCAATGGAAATGACCTCAACGGAGCGAGCCGCATCCTTGTCAGACTAACATCCATCGTGTTACGAACATTTGACGAATTTGAAACAATTGTGTGACACGCAATCCACCGTCAACCGCGCGAGAAGAAACCGGAATCTCGGGGTCCCCTCCGGGAAAACTCCGGAGCTCCTTTGAACACTGGAAACTCAGGAGGAATCCTCCTGCGCCAGAGAAAAACCGAGGGCGGATTGGGAAATGGATTTGCAAACCTGTGGAAAAGGAGGAAAATAATGAAGCAAGCCCACGCTGGTTATGGGCAGGAATCCAAATGGGAGATGCCAATGATATTAAAAAAGTCGTGTCATATAGCCTCTATTGTTCTCGCGACATGTTTGATTCAAAATGCTTCAGCCCAAAATTGGAACTGGACCGGTCTTGCCAATAATGGGTTATGGACCTCAACGAACAACTGGGACAATGGCGAGACGGTGCCACCGACTGATGCGGAATCCGTGGCTCTCAGTCCCGCCAATGGCTGGTCCGTTATAACGATCGTTGCGGGTGAAGTCGAAAACTGCACCAGCGCCTACTCGGGCGGGATGATTTACGGCCCGGAGTTTGGAGCCAGCCTCAACATTTACGGCAAGCTCAACTGGAACTCGTATCTTGTCCCAGTGCAGGACGATGCGGACCAGCCCAGCGTTCTCAATTTGTTCAGCGGCTCCTCCGTGTCCGGCCAGGGTCTGGCCCTCGGTGACACTTGGTGGTACTGGGGGGGACCGTATGTGACGATGAATATGTACGGGACCGCTTTTGCGGGCATTGATAACATGTATTGGGGCGGCCATGTGAATCTTTATGGTGGCACCCTGAGCATCACCAATGGCCTTACTCTCGATACAATTGATGCAGTATCTGACGCCACAAGGTCGATGAATATTGCCGCCGGCGAACTGATCCTGCCGGGGACTTTCGCGGCCACAGTGACCAACTGGGTTTCGAGAGGCATTCTTCTGGCTTACGGAAAGGCGCAGGACACGGCGGACCTCGTTATCACCCAGACCGCCATGGCGGGCAGGACAGTTGTTACCACCGTCCCCCTCGGCGGCTCCCTGCAAAACATCTTCCTCCAATCGTTCCCTACCAACTTGACGGTGGGCGGGATCCAGACCTTGACGGTTTCGGGCAATTACCCAAATGTTAAGAATGTGGTCCTGACGGCGTTGGATCCGGCCTCGCTGCCCGCAACGATCGTTTACCAATCGAGCGCCTCTAATGTGGCCACGATTGACACCAATGGCCTTGTCATGGCGCTTGCTGCGGGGACTACGACCCTCACTGCTCAGGTCGGACAGTTCTCCAGCACCAACTCGATCGCACTCACCGTGACGCCTGTAACGATTTCCACCCCCCTTCTGCCTCAGGAACAAACGGTCCTCGGCTATACCTCTGTGCATGATCCATCCAGGATGATCAAGGACGGCGGCTTCTATTACACCTTCGGCGACGGCCAGGGGATCAATGTCATGTTTACGTCCGACTTGCGGAATTGGAATTACGCCAAACCGGTGTTTCCTGAAAGTCCGCCGGCCTGGACGACGAATGCGGTGCTGGGTTTTACCGGTTACTACTGGGCGCCGGACATCGTTTACCAGAATGGCCAATATTATCTGTATTACGCGGCCTCTATCTGGGGCACGATCACCTCCGCCATCGGACTGGTCACCACTCCATCGCTCACCGCGCCGGTGTGGACCGATCACGGCCCGATTATTCAGTATGAGTCCGGCGTGAGCTACAACTGCATTGATCCCAGCATTCTTCAGGACACCAACGGCACCATGTGGATGTCTTTCGGCTCCTACTCGGATGGCATCTTTGTTCTGCAACTGAACCCGGCCACCGGTCTGCGCATCGCTACGAACTCGACGCTGACGAAAGTTGCCGATACCAGCACCGCTTTTTTCAGCAATACCAGTGAAGCTTCGTTCCTCTGGCAGACCAACGGCTATTACTACCTGTTTGTGAACTGGGGCGGCTGTTGCAGCGGAATCAACAGCACCTACAATATCCGTGTGGGACGCAGTGCTAGCGTGACCGGGCCTTATCTCGACCAGAACGGCAGCAACATGGTGGGCGGTGGCGGCTCGACGTTTCTCGAAAGCTCCGGGCGCTTTATCGGCCCCGGCCAGGCCGGCATCTTGAATGACAACGGCACGAATTGGTTCACCTATCACTTTTACGATGGCAACAATAACGGCACCGCCACGCTGGGGGTCGGCCGGCTCACCTGGAGCGCCGCTGGCTGGCCGGTTTTCACCAACGACTGGAGCGCGTTCTACCCATTCAACGTTGACGCCCGCGAACACCTCGGGCTTTACGATGGCATTTTGGAAGAAGGCGCCGTCATCACCAACGACCCCAGCCTCGGCAATGTGCTCAGCCTCAATGGCACTTCCCAATATGTGCTGTTGCCGGACCCCGTGGCCAACGCCAGCACCTTTGCCACCTGGGTCAAATGGAACGGCGGCGCAACCTGGCAGCGCATTTTTGATTTTGGCACCAACACGGGCGCATACTTGTTCCTCACGCCGCAGGCCAGTTCCGGTAATATGCGCTTCGCCATCACCACCAACGGCAACGGCGAGGAACAGAGGATTGAAGCGTCCGGCCCGCTGCCCTCAAATTCCTGGTGTCACGTCGCCGTCACTCTCAATGGCTCGGAAGGACTGCTTTACCTGAACGGAAATCCCATTGCCACAAACAGCAGCCTGACCATCCGTCCCTGGCAGACGCTGGCCCGCAGCAATTACATCGGCCACAGCCAGTTTTCCGCCGATCCGTTGTTCGGTGGCGAGATAAGTTCGTTCCGCATTTTCGGTCGGGCCTTGAGCGGCGCGGAAATCCAGAGCCTCGCTTATGCCCAGCCTCCCCTGGCCCATCGCTACAGCTTCACCTCAAACCAACCAATTGTATGGGATTCTATCGGCATGGCGCATGGGACCATCGCGGGCAATGTGACAAGCACGGACGAAGCCCTCAACCTTCCCGGAACATCCGACAGTTACGTGAATCTGCCCGGCGGGTTGGTCTCCGGCTCTGGCGCGGCCACGATTGAATTCTGGGGCGCATTTGACACAAATGGAGACTGGGCGCCCTTCTTTGACTTTGGGAACATCTCCGGCTCGAATGGCCAAAACTATCTCGCCTTCAGCCCGCACGCTTCCGCCAATTCAGTCGAATTGCAGTCTGCCACTACCGACGGCACGTTGACCCTCACTTCGCCGGAGATCTTCGACAACCTTTCTTTGCAGGTCGATTGCATCGTGGATCCTGCCAATGATTACAGCGCGATCTACACCAATGGCGCCCTTCTCTGCGCGGCGACAAACACGACCCCGGCATTAAGCAACATTGGCACAGCGTGGTCTTTCATTGGCCGTTCCCTGATTGCCGCAAACCCCTGGCTCAACGCGGCCATTGACGAGTTTCGCATTTACGACGGCCGCCTCACACCCGCGGAAATTGCCGCAAATTACCAGTTCGGGCCGGGTGCCACCTCCTTGCCCATCAACCTTGCCGTGTCCGCTGGCGCCTCAAATATTACGCTGACATGGCCGTCTTATACTGTGGGCTATGCCGCTCAATCCAGCCCGGCCTTGGGCGCGAGTGCTTTGTGGTCTTCGGTCAGTGGTTCCCCAACCCTTGGCAGCAATCAATGGCGACAGTCCTTGCCGGCGACAAACAAGGCAACCTTCTTCCGTTTGATCAGAT
The DNA here is from genome assembly GCA_050014435.1 of Verrucomicrobiota bacterium. Taxonomy (GTDB): domain Bacteria; phylum Verrucomicrobiota; class Verrucomicrobiia; order Limisphaerales; family Palsa-1400; genus DASRLE01. The sequence goes on from JBEKDI010000063.1 coordinate 33,636, forward strand.
GACTTTCCAGTGAATATTCCGAGGTTAATATTATTCCACTTGCCATCAAAGAATTGAGTGGATGTCAGCCCATGAAAAGCAGCTTTGTTCAGATCCAAATCGTTGCTCACATCAGTCCTCTTGGATCATGGCGAGTTGTAAAGATGAAAAAAGGCGATTCTTCAGATATTTGAAAGAATCGCCCCTTGAACTCGGCATAAACTGCGATCAGGAGCGGATCTTTGGCGGTTGCAGGGGCAATTCCAAGGTGAAGGTGGCGCCCCGGCCGACCCCATCGCTGTGGGCGGTCAGCGTTCCGCCCAACTCCGACGCCGCCAGTGCCCCGCTGTGCAGGCCGAATCCGTGGCCGTC
>JBEKDI010000064.1:0-33961 GCA_050014435.1 Verrucomicrobiota bacterium
GGCCAACTACAAGCGGCTCCGAGAGCTGACCGAAAAATGGGTGGGCTTATCCCTCCGTCTGGCCAAAGAAAAACGCCAAAGGACCGCGTAACGTATCGGAGAACGTTTCACTCCTCAGTCTGAACAACAGCCCCAGTTTTGGTGTGCAAAGCAACGCGTTTGGTTTCACGATCTCCTGGGCGACCAACATCGCCGTCGTTGTGGAAGTGAGCACCAATCTGGCGAATCCCGTTTGGACACCGCTCCAGACCAACATTCTCACTAACGGTTCGTTCTTCTTCAGCGAACCGTTGCAGACGAACAGCCCCGGCCGCTTCTACCGCATCACCTCGCCCTGAGCTGAACCCTATGAATAAAGCCCCATGAATAAAGCTGGCGAAGGCGCTGAGGCAATGGCATTTTTCGAAGCGCCATGTTGAAATGCAGTTCCATCTTGCCGGGATTATGCGCTGGTCTTATGGCCTGCGCCGCTGTGCTGGGCGCGCCGCCGCCGCCGGAGGACAAGCTGGCCTCCTTCGGGTTCACCGGCCCGGAGGTTTTTCCTATTGACCCCTCCATCTCCCTGCTTCATGCCGCGGACCTTGACGGCGACGGCTTGACCGATTTGATCTTGGTCAACAACGCGCGCTCCAAGATCGAGCTGCTCTATAATCAGACGGGCAAGACCAACGTCACCGCCGCCCGGCCCGGCGTGAAACCGGAGATGAATGAATTGCCGCCCGACGCGCGTTTTCGCATCGAATCGATCCCCTCGGAAAAAAGAATTTACTCGCTGGCGGTGGCGGACTTGAACAGCGACGGCCGGCCGGACCTGGCTTATTACGGCGACCCGAAGGAATTGGTGGTGCTCTACAACCAGGGCAGCAACAATTGGAGCACGCCAAAACGTTGGCCGATTAACGACGGCCAGTTGACGGCCAACGCGCTGGCCACCGGCGACCTCACAGGAAGCAAGCTGACCGATTTGATCCTGCTGGGCGAGAACAACCTTTATCTCCTGCCCCAGCAAGCCGACCATTCCCTGGGCGAGCCGCGCAAAATACCCTTCTCCGGCGCGGTCAAGGCCGTGCAGGTTTTGGACATTGACGGCGATGGACGCGACGATTTGCTGCTAATCAACTGGGACAGCCCGAATCCGTTCCGCTTCCGCCTGCAAAACGCCGACGGTGAACTTGGCCCGGAGATTTATTTCCCGCTGCCTCCCATCCGCGCCTACCTGGCGGACGATTTGGAGGGCGATCACAAAACGGAGCTTGTCACCATCGCCCAAAATTCCGGGCGCGCCCAGGTCTGGAACTTCGTGCGCAAACCCGCCGAGCCGTTGTCTGGCTCTTTCAAACAAGGGCAGTTCCAGATTTTTCCCTTGAACAACACCTCTCGCGCCCATCGCGGCATCTTGTGGGCCGACATCAACGGCGACGGGCTGCCCGATCTGTTGGTGGCCGAGCCTGACAGCGGGCAATTGACCGTGCAGTTGCAGAAACCCGACGGCACCCTGGCGGCGGCGAAAACGTTTCCAACCCTGACCGGCGTGAGCGAAATCGCGGTCAGCGACTGGAAAGGAGACGGCACGCAAAACATTTTCCTTCTCAGCCGCGACGAACATCAGATCGGGGTCACGGCATTGGACAAAAAGGGCCGGATTGCCTTCCCGACGATTTTGCCCATCGACGGCCAGCCGTTGACCATGGCGGTCGGCCCCTTGCGGCCCAACGCCAAACCGGCCTTGGCGGCCATTGTGGACCAGGACACCAACCGCATGCTGATCACCCTGACGGCGGAAGGCAAAAGCCACACGCAGAAGTTGAGCGACGCATTCAAGGCCTCGCCCAGTTCCATGACGATTCACGACGCCAATCAGGACGGCTTGGCCGATCTGGTGGTGCTGATCCCTTACGAGAAAATCAAGTTCCTCATCCAGAAGCCCGATCACGTCACATTTGACGAAGTGGACCTTCCCCCTCCCGGCGGCAGCACGGAAGAGCCGTGGGTCAGCGCCTCGGACGTCGATGGAGACGGCAAACCGGAGTTGCTGCTGGCGCAGAAGAATTTCATTCGGGCCGTCGTCCTGACCAACGAACCCGGCTTGGGCACCAACGGCAAGCCGGAGTGGTCGTTTGTGGTCAAGGAACAGATCAACGGCGCCTCCAGCGACTCGCGCATCACGGGGGCGGCGGCGCTGCGCAATGGCACCAACGCCATCGCCTCGATTTTTATGTTTGACTCCGAACGGAAGGCGCTGACCTTGTGCGAGCGCGACCCGGCCGGGGTCTGGCAGGTGGTGCGCAACGTGCCGCTGCCGATGAGCGATTTCACCTCGTTGCGCGCCGTGGCTCTCGGCTCTTCCAACGCCAACAGCATCGCGTTCCTCGGGGCCAATGCGGTTGGAACCATGGCCACGAGCGGGCAGGTCTGGGATCTCTCCGAGTTGGACAGTTACGAAACGCCCATCAAGGACGGCCATCTGGCGGACGTGGTGGACGGGGATTTAAACAATGACGGGCGCAAAGACCTTGTCTTTTTGGAGACGGCCAAAAACTACCTGGATTTGGTGGCCTTCGAAAAACCGCACAAACTGGTGCCGGCGGACCGCTGGCCGGTTTTTGAAGAGCGCACCTTCCGTTCGCGGCGCAATGACTCACTCGAACCGCGCGAAGCGGTCATCGCCGACGTTACTGGTGACAAGAAGAATGATCTGATCGTGCTGGTGCATGACCGCATATTGGTTTATCCGCAGGAATAAAGAAAAGTAAGAATTAAGAATTATGAGTTCAGAAGTATGAGCCAGCGCCAGGCGCGAAGCTGTTCTTCACTTCCTAATTCCTGATTCATAATTCTTACTTATCTCAACTTGGGCGGTGTGGGGGCGAAGAAGGTCATGTTGAACCCATCGGGGGTAAAGCCGCCCGAATAAACCGAGAAGTAAAAATAAGGCGAAATCGTGTCGTAAGGCGGCAGCAGGGAAAAATCGGCCCATTGCCGCAGTTTGACCGCTTCATCCGCGGTATTGACGCCGCCGGCCAGCCCGCTGGTCGCCCCCAAAATCTCCTGCACCGTAACCGGTTGCGTGCGGAACATCACCACCAGCGTGCGCATGGCCAGGTTTTGGTTTTCGAAGCCGAACAAGCCGGTGCCCATGCCTCCGGCTTTTTGCGCGGCATCGGCCAGTCCGGGAGTGTCGCCCAGTGTTTTGCCTTTGCTGTCACTGCTCCGCAAGAATTCCTCCAAAATCCCAGGATCGCCTGAAAGCGCGACGTAGCCGCCGCTGCCGGCAAAGTTGAAGGAGCGGGACGGGCCTGCGCTTTGGGTGGTCGGAGTCAGCGTGTAAATCTTCCGCCCGAGAAATTCGCGATCCTTGATGGCGCCCAGGAAACCCAGGCCGGTTTTCAACGCCGCGGCCAGTTTCCCGGGATCGGGGGAGCCGATCAGGAAAAGTGAAGGCGCGGAATTCAAATCCGCCAGGGTATTGCCCGGCGGCGCTTTTTCGTAATGGATGATGTCATCGCCCAGGTTGCCCAACAGCTCGGATTTCAAGTCGTACTTTTCATCCTTGTCCTTGCCGGCGGTTTGCAGGACGAAGTTGATCACGCTGCTGTATTGGGGATTCAGATCGTTCAACATCGATTCGATTTGGGCCCAACTGTGCGGAATGTTGATGCGCCAGCGCCAGAATTTCGTCACGTCCGCCGGAACAAAAGCGGGCGGACTGGCGTCCAGGGCTTCGCCGGCCAGGGCCTTGACCAGCCCGCGCCGCTTGCTCTCCGGCACTCCGATGAAGAGCTGCGCGCCCAGTCCTTCCGGCAAATTCCGATACGCCACGCAGACCGACGTCAGACCGGTCAGCCCGCAGGCGACCAGCGGGGAGTCAGGCTTGAGCGCCGGCTCGTTGACGGCATCCGCGTCGTCGCTGGCGGGAGTTTTCGTAAGGATATCGATCGAATCCTTGACATTGAACCAGGCGTACAAAGGCGCGCCGCGCAAACGGCCGGCAAAGTCAGCCTGGAAGGCCGGCTGCTCTTCCAAGGCGGGCAAAAGTCCACCCGCTTGCCGGATGAGGACCTTCTCGATGGCCTGGGGCGAATCGCTGACCAGCAACAAGGAACCGGCCTGGCCGAAAGTGATTTCCACCTTGTTGGTGGATGCCTTGCCCGCAATATCGTCCCCTCCCGCCGCGCGGTTCGTAGGAGACATGATTTTGTCCCACGAAAGCTCCTCGGGCGAGAACAGGAGCGTGACGCAATCAACGTCGTGGATCTTCTGGGTCTTCATGGGCTTGCCGGCCGCGGCCCACTTTTGCCGGATGTCCGCCAGGTTGGTTTGGAGCCGGGCGGCCTGGTCCTTTGTGTCAAGCAAAAACAGCCGGGCAAAATGGCTCTCCGGCCTCTCCGGCGCCGCCATGGGCAGCAGGGCAAAGGTTGCCTGCCCCTGCGCCAGCCCGCTGTAGTCCGAAAAATGAATGCCCAGGCTCCGTTCCAGAGGCGTGAGGACGTCGCTGCCAAACTTGTCGAGAAACTTGTCCTTGAACGGTTTGACCGCCGGATCCTGCCATAACCGGCCATAGGGTGAATTGGTCAGAATGCTCCAGCCAGCCCGGCCGTCCGGCATGGTGACCACCAGAGCGGTGTCTTTGGGCAACAGCTTCTCAGCCGGCAAAACGGCCGCGCGCGCTCCCAGGCAAAAACCGCCCAGGACAAGGACCAGGATGAAGCGATGCGGCATAAATTCAGCCGGGACCTGTCATTGCGACACGGCTTTCTTGGTCCGGCTGGGCGGTTCCAGATAGCGATACGGATTGCTCGGGTTGTCGTTGTCGTAGGCGTAGGATTCGCGATGGTCCAGGAAAAACTTGACCGCTTCCACGGGAATGGCAAACCCCAGGCCCTCGCCGAATGTGATCTTCATATTCGTCACTCCAATGACTTCGCCGCGCAAATTGAACAGCGGCCCGCCGCTGTTGCCGGGGTTGATCTGCGCCGTCGTCTGCAAATACAGGGTGCCCTCGAATTGCCGCGTCTTGGTGCTCACGATCCCTTCCGTCACCGTCCGCTCCAGGCCGAGCGGGCTGCCGATGGCAAAGACCGAGTCGCCCACCGCCACTTTGTCGGAATCGCCCAGCATCACGCAGGAGAATTTTGGCGCGTCCTTGTCCTCGATGTGCAGCAAGGCCAGGTCCGCGAATTTGTTCAAGGCCACAATCCGGACTTGCTTGTAAACCTTGCGTTCGATCTGGCCGTTTCGCTGCAGATACACCTCGACGGATATCTGCGTTTCGCCCTCCGTCACATGGAAGTTGGTGATCAAAAATCCTTCGGGATTGATGAAGAAGCCCGAACCCAAACCGGCCGGTGTGCGCACCTGCACCACCGCCTCGCCCAACTCATTGGCCAGCTCGCGCACGCTGCGTTCCGGCGGCGGCGCAACCGAGGTTGAATAAAAACCGCGCTCCATGGCCGGCGCGGTCACGGCTTTGGCGGCCTTGGCGTTGTCATCCAGCAGCTTGACCACCTGGCTCTTCGGAATCGACAGAACGGTGTAGCCGATATCAATAATAATCTGATCCTTCTTGTCCTCCAGGATTCTGCCGGTGACGGCAGCCCTCCCTTTCAACTCCACCGTAGTTGCCCCCAGGCTGATACCGCCCAGCAAAAGAGAGACACATAGCAACACTTTCAACATGGGATGAATTTATCCTCTTTCACGAGAATGACAAGCCGGTTTGGGCCGGGGCCCGATGACAAATCACACATTTTCGATTGCCAATTTTCAATTGCGGAACTCGAACATCATGGACCGCGCCCCGCCCTTCACCGCCCGGCCTCCAACGCCTGCCGTGCCCGTTGAAACACCGATTGCGGGTTGATCGAACGAAGGCAAGCCAACGGCTCACGGTAGGAACATCTCTGGCTCATGCACGGCACGCAAGGCAGCTCCTTGTTTTGCAACACGTTGCCAGGCTGCCCATAGGGTCCGGTGCTCAATGGGTTGGTCGGGCCGAAGAGGGCCACGACCGGCCTCCCCAAGGCGGCGGCGGCGTGCATCGGGCCTGTGTCGTTCGTAATGACCAACCGGCTCAGGCGAAGGCACTCGATCATTTCAGCCAGCGAAGTGTGCCCGGCCAGGTTCAGGCATCGCTCGGGGGCCGCTGCTGCTATAGTCTCGTCGAGCGCGCCCTCGTCTTTGCTGCCCAGGATGACGAATTTTGCTTCCGGGTTCTGGCAGATCAGTTTGACCAGTTGAATCCAGTATTGAACGGGCCATCGTTTGTTTTCCCATCGTCCTCCCGGCAACAGCGCAACCAAGCGCGTGCCGGTGAGATGCCATTTCTGTTCGACTTGGGCGGCAATTTCAGGACGGCGCGGCAACCACTCGAATTCCCGATGCACCGGCACGCCCAGAAGAGGCAGGACCGCCAGATAACGGTCCACAGCATGCAGGTTCCCGGGTGCGCGTGGCGGGGTCAGGTCGTACAAGGCGTGCGCTCCTTCGCGGGAACCCTCGCGCAAATTATCCAGGCCGACGGTCAACCCGGCATTGGCCAGCCATGCGAACAGGCTGCTTCGGGCCAGCCCTTGCAGGTCAATCGCCCAGTCAAAACGCTCCTGGCGCATCAGGCGCAGGCTGGCCCCAATCTCCGGCCAGCGCCGCGGCGCCGCCCAGCGCTTGCGGTGGAAGGAAATAATGCCGGTCAGGTCGGGGTCCTTTTCCAGCAACGGCGCCAGGGCCGCATCCAGCCACCAGTAAATCTCGCCCTTGGGAAAATGCCGCTTAAGCAACCTCAGCACCGGCAACGCGTGAATCACGTCGCCCATGGAACTGGGTTTGAGAATCAGAATTTTCAACTGCGGGCGTTCCCGCGGCCCCGGTTATTTTCCCACCGCGAGCCGTTCCGCCAGCCGCGCCGGCAGGCCGGCCGCGAGGATCTTCTTCTGGGTGGTGGGAATGTCATAATCCAGCCGCCGCAACTCGATCGAGCCTTCGTCCATGTCATAAACCACGTAGGACGCCTTGGGATTGCCGTCGCGGGGCTGACCCACGGCGCCGACGTTGACAAAATATTTCCGCCCCGCCTCCACCTTGAATTTGGAGTAAGTGCCGCCGCGCACCACGCTGTCACGTATAAACGCCACCGGCACGTGCGTGTGGCCAAAAAAACAAACCGGCGTGTTTTGATAGGTGAAACTGGCGGCGGCGGCCAGTTTCTCGAAAACATAGCCCCAGCGTTGCGGCCCATCCAGCGTGGCGTGGACAATGGTAAAATTGGACAGCAACCGGACGTACTTGAGGTCATTGAGCCATTTCTTGTCCTCCGCATTCAGTTGTTTGCGCGTCCAGTTGACGGCTTCGGCGGCGTGGGGATTGAAACCTTCCAGCGGCTCATCCGTTGAGCAATACTCATCGTGGTTGCCCTTGATGGTCGGGATATTCATGGCCCGGACCTTGTCCAGGCACTCTTTGGGATTGGCATTATAGCCCACGACGTCCCCCAGGCAGGCGATATGCGTGCATTTCTGTTTCTCGATATCCTGCAATACGACTTGGAACGCCTCCCAATTGGCGTGGATGTCTGCAATAATCGCGTACTTCATCTTGTCCTGTCCCACTCTAATTTAATGCATGATCTCAAAACCGCGAAATTCATTTTTTGCCTCGTACCACAGGGTCTGTTCCTGCCGTATAAAACGCCCCACGTCCGAGTCGCGGACAGCCTGGAGAAAGGCTTCCAATTCCTCTCTCGCGCCTTCCGCCACCAATTCCACTCGTCCATCAGGCAGATTGCGCACCGTCCCGGTCACCTCGAAACTGGCCGTCAAGACCCGCGCCGCGTAACGAAACCCGATCCCTTGAACATGCCCGGAGTAAATATTCGTCACGCGCTCTCGTTTCATGGCCAATGCCAAGCCCATAAATAAAGCCAAACCCGCCCCTATTGTGCAACTCAATTATGCAGGAATCAAACGGCCGGGTGCCCTTCACTGTTTACATAACAGATGACCAATTCTCAATCTTTTCGATTGCTGCACTTTTCCCAAGGCAGCCAGGTGCCAAAAAAGCGAAATGCAACTATCCCAGCCCCCGTCAGTTCGCGGCCCCCGCAGTCACCGGCAGTTCGATCAAGCTTGGGTTTTGCGGCGTGTGCCAGACGCGCTGCGTCGCTTTGACGAAATCGCCGGGCTTGGCGAACATGATGTTCGTCACATCGCTTTGCGGGTTGCGGTCGTAAAGCGGGAACCAGGTCGATTGGATCTGCACCATGATGCGGTGCCCCGGCAGGAACATATGGCTCGCATTGGGCAATCGCAGCCGATAGGGCAGGACCTTCCCCGGCTTGATCGCCTCCGGCCGGGCCGCGTCCAGCCGGTAACAGCCCCGCAGGATGTCGGCCGAAAGCATCTGCTGATAGCCCCCCAATTTGGGATGGTCGGGCACTTCCTCCGGCCAGACGTCGATGATCTTCACCACCCAATCCGAATCGCCTCCGCTGGTGGATGCATAAAACCGGGCAATCGGCTCGCCCGCAACCCGCAGCGCCTCTTTGAGCGGTTCGGTCTCATAGACCAGAACGTCCGGACGGCAGGCGGCGAAACGCTGGTCATCCACCAGCCATTCACCCCAAGTCGGGTCCGAAGACATGGTGGGCCGTTGCCGGTATGGAACCGGCTTTGCCGGATCGGAGACATACTCGTCGTATTCCGTCTTGGAAGAGGCTGGAGGTTCGAACCCGAGCCGGCCACCGGGAAGGAGATAAAGATTGCGCGCGTGCTCCGGGCATCCTTCGGCACAGGATCGCGGCCAGTTGTCGTAGCGATGCCACTGGTCCGCGCCCGTTTCGTACACGAGGGCGCGCGGCAAGTCCGGCATTGGCGCATCCTTCAGGTAATGATCCAGGAATGGCTGCATCACCGCGCGCCGGAACCACGTCGCCGTGTCGCCTTCGAATTGAATCTCGCCGATGCCGCGGCCTTCGCGCCGCCCCTGGCCGTGGTTCCAGGGGCCTAAAACCAGATGGACCAGCCTGCCATTTGGGTCCTTGCCCGCCAGCGCCTTGTAAAGAGCGGGGCCGCCATAAATGTCCTCTTGATCGAACAGCCCGGAGACAATCAGCATGGGCACCTCCAGCGGCTCCTTGGCCAGCAACTTGTCCACCGCTTGGTCCTGCCAGAACAAATCGTAAGCGGGATGCTCCGCGACGGCCCGCCAGAAGCCGACCTGCTCAAGCCCGCGGGATGCAGCCATCGCGCCCGCGGAACCGGCCCGCAGGTACTCATCGTAATCGTCGCGGAATCCGGACCACCACTTCTCCTCGCTCGACCGCGTCCCCTCCTGCCCATAAAAGTACGCCAGCGCTCCGTCCTGCCGAAAAGCGCCGTTGTGGAACCAATCGTCCCCCATCCACCCATCCACCATCGGCGCAAAGGGCGCCGCCACCTTCAGCGCCGGGTGCGGATGCACCGTGGACATCACGGTGGTGAACCCTTCGTAGGAACCGCCGATTGTGCCGACGCGCCCGTTGGATTCAGGCACATGTTTCACCAGCCAATCAATCGTGTCGTAAGCGTCGGTCGCGTGATCCACCTCAGTCGGGTTGAGTGGGCCATGCAGCGGGCGGGTCATCACATAATCGCCTTCCGACCCGTATTTGCCGCGCACGTCCTGATAAACAATGATGTACCCGGCCGCCGCAGCCGTGTCCTCCATTTGCGGAACCGCCGCCAGATGCGGACTATTAAAGCGCGACACCCGATCCGACGCGTTATAGGGCGTGCGGGTGAGCAGCATCGGCGCCTGGCTTGCGCCTTTCGGCACCAGAATGAAAGTCCGCAACTTCACCCCATCGCGCATCGGTATCATCTCCTTGCGCTTCACGTAGTCGAAGCTGTCGGTCTTGGGCGTAAACGTCTTCGGCGTATCACTGGGCAAGTCGTCAGCGTGCCCGGCATTGGAGCAAAACATGAGACAACCCGACGTCAGCGTCACCCAAATCGCCAGCCAGCGGCAGCCCCCCAAATCAGTTTTGTGATTTCCGCATTTCATCCCGCCGAAGTTACCGTCAGTGACTGGAAAGGCAATCTGCCAATTCTGTCGGCGGTGTCCTAATCTCAATGCACCCATCAGCAATATTTGCCAATGGAATCACTAAATATGTGTATTCAATTAATCCCATTGCCCGATATTCACATAATGATTCAAATCATTCGTCAGCTTTGCCAGAAAGCCGGATGCGAGCCCAAGGACCTCGTCGTCGAGTGGACCCCGGCGAGGGGCGCCTGCCTCGTCGGCACAAATGCCCAAGGTGAAAAAACTTGTCTTAATGTCCTTGCCCGCCTCGATCACATTGCCCAGGCCATTTGGCTGTGCGCCAACGGGCAGGAGCATTTATACCCCCGGATTCAGAAGCAACAAAAAGCCCTTGATGCCCGCGTCAAAGAGTGGCTGGACGAGGCTTCGGACAAATGCCAGGGGGAATGGGAGAATCCACTATGCGAGCAGCGCACGGATACTGCCGCAGATGGCGCTGAGAAAGACTGGCGCAAGCTCGTTACCGTTTCAGAAATCATGCGCGCATTCCCCAGACACCCATCCGCGGATGACATCATCGACCTTTATCAGCGCAACAAGCATTTCAACAGCTCCGACCTAAAAGCTCTCCTCGAAAAACACAGCCGGTAACCAATTCCTCCACCCCTTCGTTTCGCGCCATTCGTGGTCCCAAAGCCTGAAAGACGTATTGCCCGGGAGTGCATAGCCGGGAACTGCTCAGCCATTTCTTAATTCTTAATACGCACTTTCCTCGAAATTCTCAACCCTTTGATGCGCAGTGCCTTCCATCAAAATATCATATTCTTTGATAATTCTTTTAAAAATCTGTTGACGAAACAATATTTTAACAGTAGTATTCATATAATGAACTTTGAAATAATGGATCATTGACAATGAATATTTTCGGAGAGCCCAACCCGCCCCATTGTCAATTCGCATGGCCTGTCAACCGAATAGATGAAATAATCTTAAAATGCCAAAATCCGTGCAATGCAGGGGGCAGCTTGTGGCTGCTCCGTGCCGGCCTATTTCGGCAATCCCAATTATAATCGTAATCCCCATGAGGCTGCGCCAGTGAAACTATGATTAGTTTAGTTAAAACCACAACAAACCAATGCTCCGGCGGACAAATCGTATGCAAAGATCTGTGCAGGAAGGCCTTACAAAACAACTAACGGTTCAGCCGGTCATACGACTCAAAGTGAATCAAAGTGATTCTGTTTCCATGCGGTTGCGTGCCGGGGTTGTAAAGAATCTCGACAAATGCCCCCACTGTCAATTATCCATTATCAATTATCAATTTTGCGGAGCGGGGCTTGACTATTCGATAAGATGCGCCAGCATACAGTCATGAAGAAGATGGCAGTCGTTGCTGCCGGGCTGCTGGCCTTGGCGGGTGCGTCGATGCAATGCTCCGCTCAAGATGCCGCACCTCCCCCTGGCCCGGCCACGGCGGTGTGGTCCCCTGCGGATTTGGATCAAATGCTCGGCCCCATTGCCCTTTATCCAGACCCCCTCATTGGCCTCATTCTGCCAGCTTCGACTTTGTCACCCCAAATCGTGATGGCGGAACGCTATATCAGCGGGGGCGGAGATCCGAATCAAATCTCCGCCCAGGCTTGGGACCCCAGCGTGCAGGGTTTGGCCCGTTACCCCACTGTCCTGAAATGGATGGACGATAATCTCGCCTGGACCACCCAGCTTGGCGAAGCCTTTGCCAATCAACAAGCCGATGTCATGGACTCCATCCAACGCCTGCGGGCCAAGGCCCAATCTTTGGGGAATCTTCCCAGCACTCCGCAGGAAAATGTGCAAAGCGATGGCGGTACAATCGACATTGATCCTGCTGATCCGAATGACCTATATGTGCCGGATTATCAGCCGGACCTCATCTATTATCAGCCCGGCATCTATTGCACCTTCGGGATCGGTTTCCCCATCGGGTTGTGGTTGGGCTTCGATTGGGATTGGAGGCGCCATCATTTGATCGCCTGGGGACCGGGGCATGGGCGTCCTGATGGCTGGTGGCATCTTCCGCCGGGCCAACGCCAGGGACTCGTTCCCGGTAACGGAAATCTGTGGCGCCCCAAGCCGCATCCGGGTTCAGTTTACGTGGGCGGCGGAGATCGCGGCTATGAAAGCCGCCCGGTCGTCCGCGCCTATGCCGCGCCCAGACTGCCTGCTTCAAGGATGCCTGAGTCACGGCAAGCCGCGCGTCCTGCCGAGGCGTCCCGCGTGGCCGTGACCAGCCGTGCGCCCGAAGTGTCGCGCCCGGTTCAAAGAAGCGAACCTTCTGAGAGTCTGTTCGGCGGTTCGCAAAGCTCGCGCGAAGTCCGCGAATCCAGTTCCCGCGGCCAGGAAAGCCGGGGCAGCATGAGCGTCGGTTCAAGCCGATCAGAAGGCTCAGGCCGGCGTTGAGGTTTAATATGAAATCCTTCTTCTTCAAATTCGTCCGTTATACCGGCTTGTGCGGCGTGCTGATGTCCGTGCTGACGGCACCGCGGTCCGTATGGGCCGCGCAGGCGGAGCAATTTCCCACCCCGGAAGCCGCCGTCAAGGCCCTGACTGCGGCGACCCTGGCCAAGGATACCAATGCGCTCGACACGATATTCGGGCCGGAATCGCGCGCGCTTGTTTCGGCCGACCCCGTTCAGGCCAGCAACAGGTTCGCCCTTTTTGTGAAAAGGCTTTCCGAGATAGTGAATTTGAACCGGGAATCCGGCGACAAGATCGCTTTGGACATCGGCAACGATGCCTGGCCGTTTCCGATTCCGCTGGTGCGGCACGATGGCCATTGGTCGTTCGACACCGCGGCCGGCCGGGAGGAAATCCTCAACCGCCGCATTGGCATGAACGAGTTGGGGGCCATTGCTGTTTGCCGGGCCTACCTCGAGGCCCAGCGCGAGTACGCCGGCAAGGATCGCCTTGGCGATGGAGTGCTGCAATATGCCCAATACCTGCGCAGCAATCCGGGCAAGCATGACGGCCTTTACTGGCGCGCCGGGGCAGGGGAGGAAATCAGTCCTTTCGGACCGCTGATTGCGGCGGCGCATGGTGAAGGCTACCGCCACGACACCAAGATCATGACCAGCGCCCAGAAGCCTTACCACGGCTATTATTTCAAAATACTGACCCGGCAGGGGCGTCACGCCGCCGGGGGCAAATACAGCTACATCATCAATGGCCGCATGATCGCCGGCTTCGCGCTGGTGGCCTGGCCGGCGCAATGGGACAACTCGGGCATCATGACTTTTATTGTCAATCAACAGGGCAAAATCTTTGAAAGAAACCTGGGTCCAAAAACGGCGAAAATCGCCGGGGCCATGACCGCTTTCGACCCGGATCCGGCCTGGCAATTGACCCGGGAGCCTTGAAACCCGCTTGCTTGCGCCGCTCCTGCCACTGCCCTATTCTGATTGCGGATGCCGACACTGCTCGAAAAAATCCAGGCCAGCGCCGCCGCGCGCCTGATCTTGCCCGCCCAGACCCATCCCCGCGATGATTTGACGCGCTTCAAAATCTTCCTCAAGGTCGAAACGCACCGTCTGAAAATTGTCCATCGCGCCGGGGGCGAAGGCCGCGTCGTTTGCCAGGCGCGCTCCGCCATTATTGACCTGTTGCTGCGTTACATTTTGGAAGGCATCAAGCAAGCAGCGCCGCCGCCGGATAAAACGTCCTGGCCGGCGTTTGCCCTGGTGGCCACGGGCGGCTATGGCCGCGCCGAACTGAACCCCCATAGCGACATCGACATCATGTTCCTGCACGAAACCGACATGGTGGCCCAAGGCAAGGCGCGTCCGGGCTTGCGCGCGCTGATCGATGGCGTGCTCTATACTCTGTGGGACTTGGGCTTCAAAGTGGGGCATTCGGCCCGCAGCGTGGAGGATTGCGTCAGGGTCGCCAATGGCGATATGCAGTCCAAAACCTCCCTGATCGAAGCCCGCCTCATCACCGGGGATCAAGGGCTTTTTGACCGCTTCCAGCGCAATCTCCTGATCAAGTGCGTCGTCGGGTTTGAGAACGAATACATCATCGCCCGCTTGCAGGACCAGGCGACTCGCCGCGCCAAATTCGGCAATTCCGCCTGCATGCAGGAACCTAACATCAAAAACGGCTGCGGCGGCTTGCGCGATTATCAGAACCTGCTTTGGATGGCCTACTTCAAACATCGCACCCGCACGCTGGCCGAGCTGAAAAGCAAGGACATGATCAGCGCCAGCGAAAGCAAGCAACTGGAAACCGCCTACAGCTTTCTACTCCGCGTCCGCACCGAGTTGCAGTATTACCTCGATCGCTCCACGGATATTCTGGCCAAGAGCCTGCAACCCTCCGTCGGCCTGAACCTGGGTTATGAGGAGCGCTCCCCCGCCAAGCGATTGGAGCTTTTCATGGGCGATTTCTACACCCACACGCGCAACATCGATTTGATCACCCGCACCCTCGAACGCCGCCTGGCCCTCTTCCCGCCTCCTTCCCAGCGAAGGCTCTCCCTGCGCCGGCTCTTCCGGTCCAAACCCGTCCGCAAGACCGAACCGTCGGTCGATGGCTTGAATTTCATCGACGGCGAAATCCTGCCCGTCACCTCCACCATCTTTCGCGACAGTCCGAAACGCCTCATGCGCGTCTTCCTGCACGCTCAGCAGCGCAATCTTAAGTTGCATCCCGACCTCGCCCAACTCATCCGCAATCAGTTGTCGCTGGTGGACAACACCTTTCTGCGCGACCCCCATGTGCGCGAGACCTTTTTGGAAATCCTCGACCAGCGCGGCAACGTCGCCCCGGTCCTCCGCATCATGCACGAAGTCGGGTTCCTCGGCAAATTCTTGCCTGAATTCGGCCGGCTCACCTGCCTGGTGCAACATGAGTTCTATCACCAATACACCGCGGACGAACACACCCTCTTCTGCATCGCAAAACTCGACCAGGTTTGGCACGCTAACAAGCCGCCCTTCGCCGCTTATGCGGAATTATTTCAAAGTATCGAATTCCCGTACATTCTTTACCTCGCATTGCTCCTGCACGATGCGGGCAAGGCCTTCCGCACCGGCCATCATGAGGAGATTGGGGGCAAGGTCGCCTTGAGCGTTTCGCGCCGGCTCGGCCTGGATGGCGCCAAAACGCACACCCTCCGCCTGGTCATCGAAAACCATCTGGCCATGGCCCAAATCTCCCAGCGCCGCGACCTGGATGATCCCGCCGTCATCAACGGGCTGGCCCGCCGCATTCAGAGCGTGGAATACCTTGATTTGCTCACCCTGCACACCTTCGCCGATTCCATGGGCACCAGTGATCAACTCTGGAACGGCTTCAAGGAAGCTGTGTTGTGGCGGCTCTATGAAAAAACCCGCCGAGTTCTGACCGGCGGCACCGAGTTCCTTCTGGCCGAAGCCCGCCAGCGCGAACTGCTGGCCGATGAAGTCCAGCGCCTGGCCCCGCAAACCTTTGACCCGGCGGAAATCCAGGCCCATTTCAACAACGTCCCCGCCCGCTACCTGCAAATCAGCGACGCCCAGGAAATCCTGCGCGACGTCACTCACGTCCATCGCTTCATCCGTCTGCAATTGTCGGAAAATGAAGAAAACGCGCTTACCCCAGTTATTTCTTGGCACAATGAGCCCGACCGCGGCTATACCGTCGTGATCGTATGCACTTGGGACCGGGATCGTCTCTTCAGCCAGATCACCGGCTGCCTGACCGCGGCGGGCCTGAACATCCTGAGCGCCGAAATCCTGACCCGTTACGATGGCGTCATTCTGGACACGTTTTGGGTTACGGACGCACGCACCGCCCTTTTGGCCAATCGCGAGGAACGGGACACGTTTGAAAATCTCGCGCACAAGGTCCTGACGGGAGCAACCATCGACCTGGCCGCGTTGATCGCCAAAACCAAAACCGCGCCGTCCCCTTACAAATCCATCGAAGGCGACCGCATCCCGACCGTCATCTCCCTGGACAATGAAACCTCCGACGTTCGAACGATTATCGACGTTCAAACCGAGGATCGTCCGGGATTGTTATACGACATTTCACGCACGCTGGCCGGTTTGAACCTCAACGTCTATCTGGCGAAAATCTCAACGGAAAAAGGCGCGGCCATCGACGGTTTCTACGTCACGGAGCACAACGGCGCGAAAATCCTCGCTCCCGAGCGCGAGAAAGCAATCCAGCAGAAACTGCGCCACGCCGTACAGCATGGGTTCTAATCCTTCCGTAAGGGGTACCATGGCGCCCATTGGCGGCGCCGCCGCAACAAAGAGCGCCTCCCGCGTACAGCAAGAGGCTCGAAAATCCCCTAAAGCGCCTCTCGCATTCTGCCGATGCTATTTTTGAGCGAATGATAGCAACCGAAAAAATGGATATTGATCCTCAATCAAATCGTCGAATCCTTGTGGTTGACGACAACAAGGCCATTCATGCGGATATTCGCAAAATTCTCCTTCCCAGTCAGAGCGGCCAGGATGATTTGCGTGCCACCGAGGCAGCGTTGTTCGGGGAGGCCGAAAACCAGTCCAAGCTGCCGCGGTTTGAAATTGATTCGGCCTACCAGGGCAAGGAAGGATTCGAGCTGATCGAAAAGAGCCTGGTCGAAAACCGTCCTTATGCCATGGCATTCGTGGATGTGCGCATGCCACCTGGCTGGGATGGCGTCGAGACCACGGCCACGATTTGGGCAAAGTATCCCGACCTGCAAGTAGTTATTTGCACCGCCTTCTCGGATTATTCCTGGGAGCAAATGTTGCAGAGATTGGGCTACTCGGACCGGTTGGTCATCCTCAAAAAACCTTTCGACTGCATCGAAGTGCTGCAACTGGCCATCTTGATGACCGAAAAATGGCGTCTTTACCAGCAGGCCCAGCTTCGCCTGTGTGATCTCGAGAGAATGGTGCTGGAAAGAACAGCGGCCCTGGAAGCCACCAACTCCAAGTTGGCCCAGGCCAATCATGAACTCATTCTCGCCACAGAGAAGACCCAGAAACTGGCCCAGACCGCCCTTATGGCTAGCAAAGCTAAAGGCGATTTCCTCGCCAATATGAGCCATGAAATCCGCACGCCCATGAACGGCGTCCTGGGCATGGTGGACCTGCTGCTTCACACCAACCTCACGCCTGATCAACTCGACTCCTGCAAGATCATCAAAACCAGCGCCGATTCCCTCCTCCGCATCATCAACGACATTCTCGATTTCTCCAAGATCGAGGCCGGGAAGATGCAGGTTGAAAAAGTGGAGTTCGACCTTTATGAAACTATCACCAGCTCGGTCAAGCTTCTCGCTCCGCAGGCTCAAGCCAAGGGCCTTGACTTGAGTTTTGTCATCGATCCGTGCATCGGTTCCACCCTGGTTGGCGATCCCACGCGCATTCGCCAAATCCTGCTCAACCTTCTCAATAATGCCGTCAAATTTACCGAGAAAGGTAAAGTCGATCTGGAAGTCAGTCGCTTCGACGAGACTGCGGACGATATCCAGCTGCGTCTCGCCGTCACCGATACCGGCATCGGCCTTTCCGAAGAGGATCAAACAAAACTTTTTCAATCCTTCAGCCAGGCGGACGCCTCCACCACGCGCCGGTTCGGCGGCACGGGCTTGGGATTGGCCATTTGCAGAAAACTTGCGGAAATGATGGATGGCGCCATCAACGTGGCCAGCAGTCCGGGCAAAGGCTCCACCTTCTCCGTTACAGTCAAACTTGGAAAGCCAAACAATGCCGGTCGCCCATCCTCTCCGGTTACTCCTTCCGGCAACGCCGCGACGCCTGCGCCGGATTCTCCCGGCAGCAGCACCGAACACCAGCTCATGGCGCCAAGCGACACTCGCATTCTTCTCGCCGAAGACAACCCCATCAACCGGATCGTGGCCGCGAAGCAACTCCAAAACCTCGGCTACAAGGTGGCTATGGCCAACAACGGATTCGAAGCGGTGGAAGCGCACCGCAAACATCCTTATCAAATCATTTTTATGGATTGCCAGATGCCGGGAATGGATGGCTACGAAGCCACCAAAAAAATCCGGCAGATCGAATCGGCTCAGGGTCTCGATCGCGTCCGGATCATCGCCATGACAGCCAATGCCATGGAAGGGGATGCCGAGCTTTGCCTGGCCACGGGGATGGACGATTATATCGCCAAGCCCGTGGACCAAAACAAACTGGCCACGGTTTTGAAAAAGACGGGAAGCAACGGCAGCCTCAAGACTCCGCAAACCGTTTCCCCTGTTCACGCGTAGCAGTCATCCCGCCAACACTCATTTATTTCACGGCAGGCCGGCACTCTAGTCATTGTCGGTTATGCCTATGTGACAATTGATTTCCAGGCGCCAATTAATGTCGGGTTGGTATGCAAACCTAGGCACATAACGGCTTACCCGCTGAAGGTGGTTGCTACAATCCCAATTGGTAATAGGCCAACCTATCAAATCAAGCGCGCTCCGTTATAAAATATGTGAATAACTTTTTAAAAAAATGTTATGAAGGATGTTGACACATTCAGCCCCGTTGCCTTATTACTCACTCATCATGTCAAATATTAATGACCTTACGGTGGCTCAATTAAAGCGAGCCGTTGAAATCATGGAAGAAATTGAAAGCCTCCAGGCGCAACTCACGTCCATCGGCGGCCGGGGCGCCGGGCGCCCGCCTGGAACCAAAGGCCGGAAGACCGGCAAGCGCCGCATGTCCGCCGCGGGCCGCGCGCGCATCGCCGCCGCCGCCAAGGCGCGCTGGGCCAGATTCAGACGCGGAGCGGGTGCCGTGCGCGCCGCCAAGGCGCCGAAGAGAAAACGCTTCAGCGCCGCCGCCAGGGCCAGGCTGAGCGCCGCCGCCAAGGCGCGTTGGGCCAAGGCCAAAGCCTCGGGAAAAAGCACGCTTTAGGATCCACCTCCAATCCATTTAACATTTTAAGCCGGGCCGTCGGGAGTTTCGCGAGTTTCTCGTGTAACTCCCGCGGCTTTGTTTGCCAGCGCCTGTCACTGCCGTTGTCTCGGGCTGATGATTGAATCCATCGTGCCCTTTTCAAATTCATCCCAGGTGGGCGACATACCGCGAAGTTTGCCCACGATTTTTGCAAACGTTTCGATAACGTAATCCATCTCTTCTTCGGTGTTATCCTTGCCGGGTGACATCATAACGGCGCCCTGGGCCAGCGCGCGGGACAAACCAATCGCGCTCAGCACATGGGACACCTTGATCGATTTGCTCACGCATCCCATCGCGCCCGCTACCGCGATGCCGTGCATGTCGCTGAGTAACACCTGGCTTTCCCCTTCGATGAATTCAGTGGAAATATTCAGGTTCGTCGGCGCCCGTCTCAACCCCGGCTCAGGCCCGTTCAGTTGCACGTAAGGAATTCCAGCCCTGAGTCCGTCCCACAGCCGCTGTTGCATACGGAGAGAATGCGCGCTCCAATGCGCCCCTTCCCGCAGGGCCGCTGCGGCGGCGACCCCGGCGCCAACGATGGCCGGCACATTCTCGATCCCGGAGCGCCAGCCGTTTTCCTGTCCCCCGCCGTGCAGCAGGCTGGCCAGTCGCGCCCTCCGATTGCGGTAGAGCACACCAACGCCCTTGGGACCGTAAAAACGATGCGGCGAGAAGGAAAGCAGGTGCGCGCCCAATGCCTGCACGTCGATGGGCAGCCATCCAGCCCCTGCTTCGGCATCCACATACAAGGCGATCCCTTCCCGCCCGGCGATTTCACTGATCTCGCGGATGGGCTCGATCGTGCCAATGTCATGATTGACAAAGTGGACGGCGATCAAAACAGTCTGGTCGGTAAGGGCCGCCCGCACGTCCGCCGGGTCGATAAAACCCTGACGATCGACTTTGACGCGAGTGGTGATGAATCCCTGTGTCTCTAGAAACTCCGTGGAGTGAATGACCGACGGGTGCTCGATCTGGCTGGTGACAATATGATTGCCCCGGCGCTGGCTGGCATAGGCTGATCCTTTGATCGCCAGATTGGCCGATTCCGTCCCGTCGGAGGTGAAAATGATCTCGTCGGGCGAATCGGCATGGATCAACGCGGCGATTTGGGCGCGGGCCGCGGCCACGGCCTCGCGCGCCCGCAGGCCAAGGTGATGCGCGGAAGAAGGATTGCCAAAGTCTCCGGCAAAAAACGGCCGCATGGCTTCCAGCGCCTCTGGCAAAACGGGGGTGGCGGATTGGTGGTCGAGATAAACCTGTCGCATTTCGATTTGCCCCGGCTCCTCCCCCTCAGTTGGCGTGGCGCTTCTGGCTGCGTGTCAATTCGATTGTCTTCTCCCGCCGGACTAAATCGACCAGTGTCGTGCGCAAAAGCACGTCTTTCACCCCGTCTTGGGCCTCCTCGAATAGTCCGCACAGGGCGCAGCCGCCGGCATGTTCGCAATCGGGCTTGAGCTGCTTGCAACGTTGGAACGCGATCTTTCCCTCAATGGCTTCGATGATCTCCAGAATGGAGACCTGCGCGGGATCCTTGACCAGCACAAATCCGCCCCGCGCTCCGCGGATGGACCGGACCAAACCGGCCTTGACCAGATTTTGAAAAATCTTGGCAAGAAAACTCTTTGGAATCCGCTCAGTGCGGCTGACTTCGTTGATCATGGCCATCTGCCCCGGACTGCGCCGGGCCAGATTCAGCAATCCCAAAACCCCATACTCACCTGCGCGCGTGATTTGCATTGGAAATCTTAATTCGGACAAAGTCCATCCTATAACTATATAGGAACGCGCCCCGGTGTCAATATGGCGGCCGCCAACTTGGGCTGATGGTGAGCTTTCTCTCCCCTTACCCGCCATCCGGACGGGGAACGACAATTTTTTGCCCGACCCGGAGACGGTTCCAATCCACGTTGGGATTTGCTTCCTTGGCCTGTCTCAACGTGATTGTTTTCAGGCCTTTGCTTTTAAAGTCGGCGTTATAGGCTTTGACAATCAAATCGAGCCTGTCGCCCTCCTGGATGGTGTAGAGGTAGCCCTTGTCCGAGGCCAGCGGTTCAGCAACAGTGGAAGGCTTTGGCGCGGACGGACGTGCGGGCGTGGAAACAGACCCCAGCGATCGTTCCAATCCGCCGATAGATTTGCGGATTTCCTCCGAGATGGCCTCCTTATCTTCGAGTCGTTTCTTATCGACTTCCTGAATCGCGTCCGCCAGGCGTTTGAGATCATTTTGAATCCCTGAATTATCCGCCGAATGGGCTTGGGCCGTGCGCAAGGTCTGGATTTCCTCCTCCATGGCCGTGATTTTGGCGTGAAGCGCTTCGTTGTCTGACTGCACGGCCTGCAGGTCGGCCGCCAACCGTTTGTAACGCTCCTCCGCGTCCTCCTTAGCGGCGATGGCAGCAGCGGTGTTGGCCGGGTTGCTGGAAGTGTTGCCGGTGGCGTCCTGGGCCATCAAGGGCAGGCGCAGCAAGAAAATGGAAACTGAAAATAGAATGAAAGCTCGTTTCATGCGATCGAACATAAGAGCGCAACCACGCCAGTTCAAGATTCAAACTTAGGGCCAACGCACCCAGATTGCGCCGCATAAACCCAAAAGGTGTAAATGAATGCTGCGGATAACAACGCGGGCCGAACTTTGCGCTTTGAACTTTCCAGTTTGAACCTATTTTCATGGACGTGACCATTTTGGAAGTCATTCAACGCAGCGCTGATTTTCTGAACAAAAAAGGCGTCGGCGCGCCGCGCCTGCAGGTCGAATTGCTGCTGGCCCATGTCTTGAAAATGCCGCGCATGAATTTGTATTTGAATTTCGAGAGGGTGCTGTCTGCGCCCGAAGTGGAAACGTTGCGCGAATTGGTGCGCCGGCGCGGCCAGCGCGAGCCGCTGCAGCACATTATCGGTTCGGTTTCCTTCTGCGGTTTGGAAATGGCCGTCTGCCGACACGTCCTGGTGCCACGCCCGGAAACTGAATTGCTGGCCGAGCGGGCCTGGACGTTTCTTCAACAACTGCCTCCCGGCTGCCAGGCCCGTGCCCTGGACTTGGGCACCGGCAGCGGTTGTCTGGCCATTGCGCTCGCCGTCCATGCGCCGCAAGCGCGGATTGTCGCCACCGATCTTTCCGGCGACGCCTTGAATACTGCCCGCCAAAACGCGGCCCGCCACGGGGTCGCGGAGCGGATTGAGTTTCATCGGGGCGACGGCTTTGCCGCCTTGGATGGGCAGGGTAGTTTTGATCTGATTGTTTCCAACCCGCCCTATGTTGCGACTGCGGACATTCAGACGTTGGAACCCGAAGTGCGCGACTATGAGCCGCGGGCGGCGTTGGACGGAGGGGCGGACGGGCTGGACTTTTACCGGCGGATCGCGGCTGAAGCGGGCGCGTTGCTCAAGCCCGAAGGGCAGGCCATGCTGGAATTAAACGACAACGGCGCTGAGAGCGTCAGAGCCATCTTTGAGGGCGCAGGATGGAAGGTCGAAGCCATCGAGCCGGATTACAATCAGTTCCAGAGGATTTTTGTTGCGCACGTGGCAGCGCAATCACACGATATCGCCGCTCGAAGCGGTATTGTTTGAATGGACCGGTTTCTTATCAAAGGCGGCACACCCCTGCGCGGTGAGGTCACGATAAGCGGGGCGAAGAACGCCACCCTGCCGCTGATGGCTGCGACCTTGCTGACTAGCGAACCCTGCGTCATCCGCCGCGTCCCGAATCTCAGCGACGTCCATTTCATGGCCGAAATTCTGGTGTCCTTGGGTGCCACCGCCAAGTTCGAGGGCAGTGAACTGCGCCTGCAAGCGGCCAAAATCAAGGGAGTGGGCGATTATGAACTGATCCGCAAAATGCGCGGCTCCATTTGCATCCTGGGTCCGTTGCTGGGACGAACGGGCAAGGCCCTTGTCTCCATGCCAGGCGGCTGCGTCATTGGCGCGCGTCCCATTGACCTGCATCTCAAGGGCCTGAAATCGCTTGGGGCAAAAATCCGCATCGAGGCCGGCTATATTGACGCCACGGCCCGAAAGCTCAAAGGGGCGGAATTATTCCTGGGCGGACGTTGCGGCCCGACCGTCTTGGGCACCGCCAACGTCATGATGGCCGCCGTGCTGGCCGAGGGCGTGACCATCATCGAAAGCGCGGCCTGCGAACCGGAAGTGGTGGACTTGGGCAACTTCCTCAACGCCATGGGCGCCCGGGTTTGCGGGGCCGGCAGCCCAACCATTACCATCGCCGGCGTGAAAAGTTTGCACGGCGCCGAACATGAAGTTATACCTGATCGAATCGAAACCGCCACATTCGCCGTGGCGGCGGCGGCGACCCGTGGTGAAGTGACCATTCGCGGCGCGCGGCCGGATCATTTGCACGCCGTGCTGGACAAGCTGCGGGAGGCGGGCGTGAAAGTGGAACGGGACGGCCCGGCGCTGAGAATCTCGCGCACCGGGCAGTTAAAGGCAGTGGATATAACCACTCTCCCTTACGCTGGTTTTCCCACCGATGCCCAGGCGCAAATGATGGCGCTGATGGCGTTGACCCCCGGCATAAGCATCATTACGGAGCGCATTTTTGAATCGCGCTTTATGCATGTCAGCGAGCTGGCCCGCCTTGGGGCGGAAATTGCCATTGAAGGGCCGAGCGCCATCGTCAAGGGCGGCAGACCCCTCAGCGGCGCCCCAGTCATGGCCAGTGATTTGCGGGCCTCGGCCGCGCTGGTCATCGCCGGCCTGGCGGCGCGCGGCACGACGGAAGTCAGCCGCGTCTATCATATCGACCGCGGCTACGAGAACATTGACGGAAAACTGCGCAAGCTCGGCGCCCGCATAGAACGTGTGGAGGGTCCATGAGATTTCTGGTGGGACTGGTGATTGTCATTGGTTTGTCGCTGGGCGCGTATCAACTCTACGAGTATTGGGGAAACTTCAAGGAAAAGGAGCCGACGACCGCCGCCCCCGTTCAACTGGAAATCTCAGGCGACGAATTGCCCGGCATGGTGCCCCGGCTGCAACCCGTGCTGGAGGCCGCCCGGAAGCGGGGCGCGCCGGGATTGCACGATTTTCTGACCATGTATGGCAACACCATCAGTGATCCGCGCCGGGCCTGGATCGAATTGGATTACGTGGTCCTGCTGGCGCAAAGCAGCCCCGGGGAGGCGCGCCGCGAATTTGCCAAAGTCAAGAGCCGCGTCCCGCCCGACTCCCCCGTGTATAATCGTGTCAAGCAATTGGAAAAAACCTACGAATAAACGGTCAATTAATCTTCTCCGCGATTTCGTAGCGGAACATGCGCCGTTTCATCCAGCGCACCGCCAGCAAATCGTAGAATGACGCAAACAGCCGGTTCCAAACTCCGTAATGGCTTTGCCCGGCGAATCGCGGGTTGTTGGAAACCGTGATCTCCGTCACGCTGAACCCCTCCATTTTGATCAAGGTGGGCAAAAAGCGGTGCATGCCCTTGAAGAATTTCAAGTTCGCGATGCAGTCCCTTTTGAAGGCGCGATAGGTGCAGCCCGCGTCGGAAATTTGTTCGCCCGACAATTTATTCCGCACCCAGTTGGCGATGCGGGACGAGGCGATGCGCACAAAATTATCCCCCTCTCCGCGCGTGGCCACGCGTGTGCCGCACACGCAATCAAATTTTTCCAGCGCCTGCAAAAAGGCCGGCAAATCCTTCGGATCATTCTGCAAATCCGCATCGACCGTGACGATGTAGCGGCCGCGGGCCGCCTTCATCCCCGCCCAACTGGCGGCGGACTCGCCGCAATTGAAAGCAAACCGTTGCGGCCGGATGCGCCGGTCCGCCGCCGCGAGTTCCTTGAGGATTTCCCACGACTTGTCCTTGCTGCAATCGTCCGTGATGACGACCTCGTAAGGCAGTTTGAGCGGGTCCACCGCCGCGCGTATCGCCGTGATGAGCGCGCGCAAACTGTCCTGCTCATTGTAGCAGGGGATGACGAGGCTCAATTCAGGCTGGGTTTCGTTCACAATCAAATTTGAATCAAACTTGGCTCCCAGGAAGGCCCGGAAACTGAACCTTGAAAAATGTGGCAGTGAAGAAAGGTCTTCACGACTTGATCAAAGTTTTTACGCAATAGCTGTTGAGGCTCTCGCCTGCGGCGATGGCTTTGGCCGCGAGCCGCCGGTGCAACGCGGGTTTGAGTCGGAGGACGAACTTGCCGCTGTATGCTTTTTGGCCTCCGTCCGGCAGAGGCGTTTTGTCCTTGTGCAACAGTTCAATCCATTCCTCGGTGGTTTGGCAAAGTTCTGCATAGACTTTCGCCTCGTCTGAGCCGTGAACCCCGCCGCCAAACAGCGTCGGACAACGCCCGATGAAGCACTTGTCTTCGTCGCTCCACTCCACGTATTTGGGATATCGCGCCGCTTCGACTTTGATCTGTTTGACTGTCATGACCTTCAATCTTTTACCGCGTCTAACGCCCGGCGCACGTCCCGTTCCTGATAATGTTTGGCGTCCTCCCCGGGATGACCGCTTAACGTCACCCGCCCGCCCTTCGCATGAACGTAATTGCGATGGCTGCCCTTGCCGCCACGGTTCACATATCCGGCCCGCTCCAAGTCGGCTGCCAGTTGGCGAATTTTGCGCCGCATCCAGTATCAAATTAGTATCACAACCTCGGGTGGGTGTCAACGGCGATTTCCAGGATCGTCTATTTCGCCCCGTAAAACTTCGCCACGGCGTCGCAGACCGAGTCGGCGGCCTCGAGGCTCATCTCGCCGTGGATGGGCAGGGACAGAATCTCCTTCACGGCCTGCTCCGTGCGCGGCAGGGCCGGGATGTTGCGGAACCGGGATGTAATCGCCGGCTGCTGGTGGTTCGGCACTGGATAATGGATCCCCGTCTCAATGGCGTTTTCCTTGAGAAATTTCTGCAATTCGTCACGGCGTTGCGCCCGCACCACGTACATATGGTAAACCGCCTTGGCCCAGGGCCGTTCCGGCGGGGTCTGCACCAATCCGGCCAGGCGCTGGTTGTAGCGCGCGGCAATGGCGCGGCGGTTTTCATTGAAGGCGTCCAAATGCTTGAGCATCACGCGGCCGATCGCGCCCTGGATTTCGTTGAAGCGCACATTGAACCCGGCGAACTCGTTCAGGTACTTGTCCTTGCGCCCGTGATTGCGGTACATGCGCACGCGTTCCGCCAGCGCGGCGTCGTTGGTGCAAAGACAGCCGCCGTCGCCCAGCACGGTCAGGTTCTTCGAGGGGAAAAAAGAATAACCGCCGGCCAGGCCCATCGAGCCGACGCGTTTGTCCTTGTAAAGCGCCCCGTGCGCCTGGGCGCAATCCTCCAGCACCCATAATTTATGCTTGGCAGCGACGGCGAACACGCGCTCCAGGTCCGCCGGATGGCCGTAGAGATGCACCGGAATGATGCCGACGGTGCGCGGCGTGACCAGCGATTCAAGCTGCGCCGCGTCCATGCAAAAGGTGTCGTCAATGTCGGCAAAGACCGGCGTGGCGCCGCAATGAATCAACGGCTCCATCGTCGGAATGGCGGTGTGGGAAGGGACGATGACTTCGTCGCCGGCCTTGAGGCCCTGCGCCAGGTGCATCATATAGACAATCATGGTCCAGGACGAGCCGAGCACGCAGTGCTGCGTGCCGGTGTGCGCGGCCAACTCGGCCTCGAACGCCTGGCATTCCTTGCCCAGGATATACTGCCCTGAACGCAACGCGCGCAGGGCCGCTTCTTCCACTTCGGGGTTTACGAAACATTTCGATAGGGGGATTTTTTGCATAAATATCTAGGCGGGGTTCTCTGTTTGCATTTTAACTTTTGCCTTTGCCAGCCATTTCAAATGCACAAAAAATAAAGCAACTTGGGAAAGCACGCCCCCGATAACAAAGGGACTTGGCGAAAAAAATGCAATTAAAATCAAAGGAAAAAACAAAGACAACCCACGAAATCGAGCATTGTTCAATGCCAGCAGATGACTCATCCTGACTTCACCGGAAACACATTCGGGATGACGAATATGATAATAGAAAGTAAGAATATTCGACGCGTGCCGTCCGATGATGCTTGCGAAAAGGATTGTCAAGTAACCAAACAAACATTCTGCAAAAACATCTTGGCCCCTCCAAACACTTGACCACCAAAAACAAATCACCGTTAATGCAGACACAATTCCAAGATGCTTAGGATTAAGCCATTGCTTTCGCGCAACGCTACTTTGGAAAGCTGGATTGAGTTCATAGTGCTCAATTTTGAAGTGGTGTCTATATTTTCGCTCGCTCAAAACCGCTCCCCAAACCGTTAGAAAATAATCCAAAAGCATCATTAAGGGAATCAGCAGTAATTCTGGATGGTTCATCCTGCGAGATCTTATTTTAAAGCAATGCGCTGGCCGGTGCGGGCGGATTCCAGGGCGGCGTCGAGCACGCGCACGGCATCGTAGCCGGCCCAGCTGTCGGCCAGCGGCTTCTGCCGGGTCTGGACGGATTTGATGAAGGCGCGCAATTCCGCCAGCAGCGGCTCCTCCGGCGGACATTCAATCTGCGTCATGACCCCTTCCACTCCCTTGAAATCCGCCCCGTCGCGCACATGCCGGTTTTCATACGCCTTGATCTTGTATTGCGCCACGTTGTAATCGCATACCGCGCTCAGCTTTTCACCCACCACTGTGACGTCCCGGAATTTGCCCGGATAGTAATAATCGTTTTCCACCGTGGCCCAAGTGTTGCCCAGCGGCGTTTCATATTCCAGCGAAACGAGCGAAACGTCCTCCATGCCGCGCCCCATGAAATCATGGTGGATGGCCAGGACGCTGGACGGCGTGGCGTTGAGAACATAGTTGAACAAATCGACAAAATGGATGCCGTCGGCGAACATGACTCCGCTGTCGTTGCGCGGCCGTTTGAATCCGCCGAAATGCCCGCGCAGAATGTTGACCCGCCCGAATTTGCCCGATTGTACCGCGTCCCGAAGCCATTGCGTGGCCGGATCGAACCGGAAAATGTGGCCCACTTGCAGGATGCGCTTCTTCTTGTCAGCCAATTCGGCAAGCTGCTTCGACTCAGCGGGCGCGAGGGTCAGGGGCTTTTCGACGAACACATCCTTGCCCGCCTCCAAAAACTCCCGGCAGAGCGGAAAATGAGATTGCGCCGGCGTAACGATGACCGCGGCCTCGACCTGCCCGGCGAAATCCTTGTAGTGGGTGGAGAGGCGGGCATCGGGGATGCCCAATTTCCTGGCGGCTTCGAGTCTTTTGCCATCCAGCTCGGCCACATAAAGTTCGATGGGCAGGGAATGGAGGACGCGCAAGTGGTTGGCGCCCCAGCGCCCGATGCCAAGCAATAAAAGTTTCATCATTCGATGTTCGCGGTTAGTTAAGGAGGTTGTACCAGTTATCCCGCTGGTGAGGTTCATATCCCAAATCCGCGATGAGCCGGCGCATGTCGGGCACGCCCATGCGATGGGTCGTGCCAGCCTGCGAGACGACGTTCTCCTCGATCATAATGCTGCCAAGATCATTGGCCCCAAATTTCAGCGCAACCTGCCCGATCTCCGGCCCCTGCGTCACCCACGAGCTTTGCACGCTTGGAAAGTTGTCGAGATAAATCCGGCTCAGCGCCTGGGTGCGCAAATATTCGTGGCCGCCCACCGTCGGCGCCTTGAGCCGCGTGTGTTCGGCCTGGAATGTCCAGGCGATAAAGGCGGTAAAACCCTTGCTCTTGTCCTGCTGCGCCCGGACCCGCTCCAGATGCTCAATGCGATCTTCGATGCTCTCCACGTGCCCGAACATCATGGTGGCGGTGGAGCTTAACCCGAGGCGATGGGCCGCATCCATCACGCCCAGCCAGTCGTCGCTCATGGCTTTGAGCGGTGATATGCGCTGCCGGACGCGATCCACCAGGATTTCACCGCCGCCGCCAGGGATGGACCCCAGGCCCGCCTTGGCGAATTGGGAGATGATTTCCCCGACGGGCAGCCCGAAAACATCGCGGAAATGCACAAACTCGCTGGGACTGAAGCCGTGGATGTTGACCTGCGGGAATTTGCCCTTAATGTGCGCCAGCAAATCCAGATACCATTGCAGGGTAAGTTTTGGGTGATGCCCGCCCTGCATCAGGATCTGCGTCCCGCCCAGGGCGATGGTCTCCTCGATCTTTTTGTCCATCTCCTCGAAGGTGATGACATAAGAGTCGGCGTCCTTTTCCGTGCGGTAAAAGGCGCAAAACTTGCAATAGACATTGCAAACATTGGTGTAATTGACGTTGCGATCGACGATGTAGGTGACGATCTTGTTGCCGCGCCCGTCGTGGGCCTGGGCGCGGGCCAACTGGCGCCGCCGGTCGGCCAGCGCCCCCAATTCCTCCAGCGGAAGGCCGTAAAGCCGCAATGCCTCCCCGGGGCCGATGCGCCGACCGGCCCAGGTCTTTTCCAGCAAAGTTTCCATTGATGCGTCGTAACTCATGCCACTGCCCGGACGAGTCTGCCTGTAGCGGCGGCAAAGTTCAACTCCGCATGAAGCCCTCCCGGTTCTTCAGGAGGATTTCCGTTTTTGGCAATCCTCCTAATCCTAATCGCATTCCTGATCTTTGGGTTGTTTTGACCGGCGCAGACTGGATTTTCCATAAAATAAAAATGTTTCAAAATAGCGCGAAAAGGTCGGATTAGGTGCGAAAAGGTGCGAAAAGGTCGGATTTTTTGGCCCATTCTTTGCAAAGAGCAGGGCCACCGGCTTTTGCAGGAGAATCCAAGATTTGACATTGGAGATTCCACGATTTTTTCTTTTTTTGGTTTTAATTACTTTTAAACGGCCTGAATCACCCTGAATTCGGCCGAACAATTCAAGGCTTCTCAGACCTGGCCCGCAAGGCTCCGTGGTGCGGATCATGGCCACAGAATGACACCCCCGAAGGAGTCCGGGGCGCAGACTTTCACAGATTGAATTCATTTCACCGGCGCAGCCTCATTGGGATTAAGATTACGATCAAGATTAGGATTCGCCCCCCCCTCCCGCCCGACATGGCCTCAATGGGTCATTCATTAGCTGAACACTACAGTTCACACATTGTTTAGTCAACAGATTTTAAAAGAACTATCAAAAAGATATTATATTTTCATGGAAATAGGCTTAATACGTTGGGCATCAAAGGCTTGAGAAATTTTTTGATCACGGGGCAATGAAAAAAGGTCTTAACCGCGAAATATGGGAACACTGAAGGCTGAAAAAAGAGTCGGCAGAGGAATCATTGGCAAGGGAACGAGAAGGGGAAAGTGTGAATTATGAATTAAGAAATGGAAAGACGGCCTCACCTGGCTTCCGCCGACGCCTGGCTATGGCGAGACACGCTGACGGGACAAGCTGCAAAATACGGGAGCGCTGGACTGGACGGCAAAGTCTTGGATAGCCGATAGCCAATGAAGCCAATTACCAGACGAATGATCTTCGGACTCTGCCACCCAGGCCAGAGGGTTGTTTCACCGGGTGAAAAGCAATGGATTTAGGTTTCGATGGAGTCTCACCCCACCGTTTGGCGGATGGCAAAGTAAGTGTTTTGGCTCGCCCGGGGCGGAAAGGATGAAGGCTGAAGGATGAAATTTTTTGGCTCGCCCTCATCCCGGCCTTAACCCCTGTTGGTTTTTGCACGCTTCCTCAGAAGTGGGCAGATACGAGAAGGTTATGTCGATTTCTCTGTCGCCAATCACGATCTTCTCAACGAGACTTTCGGCGATCTTGCGCTTGTCGGAGAGCGGGAGTGTCGGCCACCGGTCATAGAGGGTGTTGGCTTCATGGAGGATGTCGTCGGCTGAAAGCTGGTTCACCTTGAGGAAATCAACCTCGGCCTGGAGCTTCGGAAGCTCCACGGTCAGTTGGTTCAAGCGTTCCTCGGCGGGTTTGTAGAATTGGCCGAATCCTTGGGGCGTGATTTGGCCGTCCAGATACAGCCGGTGGGTGCGGGTCATTTCCTCCCGGACTTTGGCGATTTCGCGCTCATGGGCCGCAAGCAGGGTCTGCTTTTCGGACAGGTTCTTGTCGGCTGCTTTCAGGTGCTCGGCAATGCGTTCCGGCTCGGCGAAGAACGCTTTCAATTCATCGTGGAAAATCGCCTCCAAGTCGGTCATGGGGATTTTGTTGTGGCACTTGCGGCAGACATATTTCGGCGATTTGGCGCGGACATACATTTTGCCGCCGCAGATGCAATGGGCCAGGCTGCCGAATAATTGGACGGGAAGCTTGCCCGACCGCTTGAAGCTTTTCAGGTGCTCTTCAATGATCTGATTGACCTGATTCCACAGGCTCTCGGCAATAATGGGTTCGCAGGACACTTTGCCCCATTCAGCCTCCGGCTTCAATTCCGTCTTCCATTCGCCAACTTGACGGAGCCGATTGAAGTAGTAGATGCCTTTGGCGCTGGGGTCGGTCAAAATGCGATACACCTGGCTGTCGCGCCACGGGCAGTTGCCGCGCGTGCGATACCCGGCGGCGTTCAGGAGATTGGCAACCACGCCCTTCCTGCGGTGCTGGAGAAAGAGTTCATACGCCTTGCGGCGGATGGGCGCCTCTTCGGGGTGGATGACGAGCTTCCGGTCTTTCCATTGGTAGCCGTAGGGGGCGCTGCCGTTGATGGATTTGCCGAGTTTGGCGCGGGTGAGGACCGAGGCATTGACCCGTTCGGTGATTTCCTCCCGTTCCCATTGGGCAAAGACGCCCAAAAGGTGAAAGAACATCCGGCCACCGGCGGTGCTAGTGTCAATGGCTTCGGAGAGGGAAATGAGGTCGGCATTGTGTTTGCGGAAGAAGTCAGAAAAGTCCTCCAGTTCGCGGCGATTGCGGGAAAGGCGGGCAAGCTTGGAAAAGACCAAGCCCGTGATGTGGCCCCGCTCAATGTCCTTCATCATGCGCTTGGCTTCAGGGTGCTCTCTGACCGCTTTGCCGCTCTGGCCGGCAAGATTGTATGTTTCCACAACCCTCCATCCGCGCGCGGCGGCGTATGATTTTGCCCGTTCCAGGTGATGCTCCGGGCTGTCGCCCTGGGCCTGGTCTTCGGTGGAAACGCGTATCCAGATGCCGACATTCTTGGATTCCGAAAGCGATCCGTTCGTAGCTTTGTTCATAGCGCACATAGCGTATTTGAAACGAATACATTTGCAAGAAAAATATCGCCTTTTTTGCTCATTTTTTGGCAACGTTCCCGGCATGAAAGAAGAGCTTGTCGAAGAAACGAAGCTTGCGGCCCTGGCAAAAAAGCTCCGCATTGCCGCTGGCAAGACCAGAGCGGAAGCGGCACGCGATATGGGCATCAAGCACCCTTCGATTTTTCATGCGGAAGAAAGTCCCAAGCAATCATTCACAAAACTTCGCTGCCGGATGATTGAAGCATATTCGTGCCTGAAAGTAGCCGGTCCATTTTTTCGCATAACGAAACGGTAATGGCTGTCTCACCTCGGCCTCATGGTCTCGGCCATGACTTTGAGTGCCATTTCTTCTTTTGCCTGGCGTTCTTCTGCTGAAAGTGCCGGCTTGTGGCGACGAACTTTGTATCCTCGCATCGTGCTCTCGCCGGGACTGGGCGGCGGCGAGGGCTTTCCGGCTTCCTTGACGACAAGACATTTGAGTTTCGCGATCAATTCATCGGGAGTGTAGAAGCTGACCATAGCTGCGGCGGATTTTCCAAGGCCAGCCTCCACCGCTTCTTTAATGGCCTCCAATTTCTCCGGCTTGGGAGAGACGACGGCGACACGGGAAAACCCGGCAGCAAGGCACTTCTTCACGTTGCCGAATTCGTGGTCAACGGTGGTGGTGATGCTGATCTCAACCGCCAGTGCAATGCCATCCTTCCGCACGATGAGGTCGGCGGCTTGCATGGAACCCTCCGCAAGCTGACGTTCAATCTCGGCCTGGAACCCCAAAGCCTGCGCCTCAGACTGAATCAGCTCCTGAATGGTTCTGTGCTGCTCCCCGCCCCGGCCTAAATCTCGCGGCGCGGTCGGTTGTGAAGCGGCCTGCGGGACGCTTGGATTAACAGTTCTTGATCCACTGTCCATTTCAGCGTGAGGCTCTTGTTTTTCCGAAACCGTCGGTGGGGTAGGTTTCGACTTTACTCCCTTCGCCTCGGATGCTTGCGACTGGAATTTGGTTAGAAGCATCGCCTCCACTTCCGAACGCGCTGTCGCATATTTCGCCCGTGAAGCCGCAATGACGGCCTGGCGGGTGGCTTGCGCTTTTGCCGGGTCAACATCTTCGGGAGAAGGAACGGTCAGGTTGAAATCATTGTCCGCTCTTTCAATGCGGGTTACGGCCTGGCCCGTTTCCAGATTTTGCAAGTCTCGCGCTTCAAAAAATGCAAAGCCGTCCGCCAATTTCTTCGCATCGGCGTCGCCGACCCGGAACACGATGCGGGTATACGGGTTGTGTTGTAGATATTTGTTGTGATCAAGTCTGTCGGCTGGGTGATGCTCGTGACCTGGGCATTGGTGTTGTAGGTATAGCTCGTCACATCGCCGACTGCATCCGCAAGCGGTCGTAATGGGGACGGGTCAGCGCGGAAAACCTACGCGCCTTGGTTTCGTCAAACAAGTCCTTCACGGTCTGAGTCCTGCCAAGACTGGCCAGCAACTGCAACCGGTTCACCAAAGCGGAATCCGCTACCTGCCTTCCCTTTTGATCCGTCAAACCTTTTGTCCTTTTCCAAACCGCTTCCCATTTGTCGAGGGCCAGCGAAAAGTATCCTGCCTTGAGATACCGCTCCCCCAGATAAACTTCGAGAGAAGGGCACCATGGGGAATCAGGATGCGCTTTGACAAAATCTTCCAAACTTTGGGGCACTTCCGTTATCGGCGCCAATCTGTTGGAGCCAAAGGACTCCCACAATTCCTGCGACTCCGCTTCGCTAGGAGCCTTTTCCCCCAGCCAGACCAGCCGTTTGCCAATATGATCTATGAACTGAGGAGTGAAACGTTCTCCGATACGTTACGCGGTCCTTTGGCGTTTTTCTTTGGCCAGACGGAGGGATAAGCCCACCCATTTTTCGGTCAGCTCTCGGAGCCGCTTGTAGTT
>JBEKDI010000065.1:0-33823 GCA_050014435.1 Verrucomicrobiota bacterium
AGCGTGAACGTGTTTGAGCAAGTGCCTCTGGCTGAATTGGTTGCGAAAACCGCATCTCAAAATGAAACAGCCAATTCTCATAACCAATTGATCTTCAACATGTTTTAACCGGATGACAGTGGTTTTCACACGCTGAACTCGCCGCCCCCAAAAATCAAGGCCAGAGAGCCTCGATTTCAGCCTTTGTCCAGACGAGATCGGCAATGCCCGCCTTCTTTGCTGGCGTTACTCGCAAAGTCTGGTGGATCCGGCAGCAGTTGTAGTGCATGAAATACAGGCCTGAATGCTGCGTGCCTTGACTTTGGGCGAGGGTTTGAGAACATAGCCTACCTATGGCGGATTCCAAGGCGAACGATCTCATGGAACGGATTGTCTCTCTCTGCAAGAGACGGGGCTTTATTTTTCAATCATCGGAGATTTACGGCGGCATCAATGGTTTTTGGGATTACGGCCCACTCGGCGCCGAGTTGAAACGCAACGTCAAGGATTCCTGGTGGCGCACCATGACGCAACGGCGCGATGACGTGGTCGGGCTGGAGGCGACCATTATCATGCACCCGAAGATTTGGGAGGCCAGCGGCCACGCCACAACTTTCGCCGATCCCATGGTGGATTGTCTCCTGACCAAGAAACGGT
This sequence comes from Verrucomicrobiota bacterium, assembly GCA_050014435.1. GTDB lineage: Bacteria > Verrucomicrobiota > Verrucomicrobiia > Limisphaerales > Palsa-1400 > DASRLE01. The sequence continues at coordinate 637 of JBEKDI010000065.1, forward strand.
TCCGGGCCGACCAGATCGAGGCGCAAAGCGGCATCGTTTATCATTACAGCGGCGCGGAGGATGCCGCCGACAAGGCCAAGACCAGCAAGGAACCGTATTCGGTCTTGCTGGCTCCGGGGAAGAATCCGGACAGTGCGCGCAAAGTGGCGCGGCAATTTTATGCGCTGCGCGGAATCACGGAGGCGAGCCTGTTGGACGAACGCACCGAGAAGGTGGAAAACTCCACCCGCTACAACCCGGAAAATGGCAGCCTGTTGACCGAGGCGCGGATGTTTAATCTGATGTTCAAGACGTATGTCGGCCCGGTGGAGAGCGCGGAGAACATGGCTTATCTGCGGCCGGAAACGGCGCAGGCCATATTTGCCCAGTTCAAGAATGTGGCGGAAGTGTCCCGGCAGAGGGTGCCGTTTGGCATTTGCCAGATCGGCAAAGCGTTTCGCAACGAGATTAACCCGCGCAATTTCACCTTTCGCTCGCGCGAGTTCGAGCAAATGGAACTGGAGTTTTTCATCCGGCCCGACGAAGTAGTGGAGGCGATTTGCGGCAGCGTGGCCCAGCCCGCCGGCCCCGGGCATCCCGGCGAGCCGCAGGCGAATTGGGGCTGGCAAATGTGGCACAAGTATTGGGTGGAAGAACGGCTGGCGTTCTACGAGCGCATCGGTTTGCCTCGGACCACGCTGGTCGAGTATTGGCAAAAGCCGGAGGAACTGGCGCACTACGCCCGGGCCACGGTCGATATCCTCTATAAATTCCCGTTCAGCAAAAGAGACGCCGCCGGAGAACTGGCGGGGGAGGAATTGGAAGGCATCGCCGCGCGGAGCGATTTTGATTTGTCGCAACACCAACGGTTTTCCGGCAAAGCGATGGGGGTGTTCGATGAAGAATTGAAACTGGCCTGGGGCAAGCTGGATGAGGCGAAAAAAACTGCTTTATCGACGCGATATTTTGAATCGCGCCGCAATTATCTGGTCAAAACAAACGAGCCGGCGGACAAGGCTGAGGCGCAGGCGCGGGAGGAGGCGGCGGGGCTGGCCCGGGGGAGTTACGTGCCGCATGTCATCGAGCCTTCGGCCGGTGTGGACCGGCTGGCGCTGGCCCTGATCTGCAACGCCTATGGCGAGGACAATGCGCCGGATGAAAAGGGGAAGATGGAGACACGCATTGTGATGCGTTTTCATCCGCGCATCGCGCCGGTCAAAGTGGCGGTGTTTCCGCTGCTGAAGAACAAACCGGAATTGGTCAAGAAGGCGCGGGAAGTGCGCGATTTATTGCGCCCGCACATGACGGTCTTCTATGATGAGGCCGGAGCGATCGGGCGGCGATACCGGAGGCAGGACGAGGCGGGGACGCCCTTCGGCGTGACCATTGATTTTGACACGCTGGGAGAGCAGGGGCCCGAGTTGAAGGACACGGTGACGTTGCGGGAGCGCGACAGCATGAAACAGAGCCGGGTAAGAATCGACGCGCTGCCGGCGTTGCTCCTGGAGAAGATTCAATGATGGAGATTGATAAACCAGCCTCAGTCGATCTGATGGGCGCGGTGGAGCAGAAGCCGCCGCTCCGGCGGGCGCCGACGCTCTACCTGATTATTCTGTTCAAGCTGGGCAAGGGCCTGCTGGCCATCTTCCTGGCCGTGGTGCTGTATTTTGAACCGGCGAACAACATCCCGGCGGAGTATGAACAACTCATCAGCCGACCGGTGGTGAAACAGGTTTTTCATTACTTGCGAATTCATCCCGAGAATAAATTCTTCACGCGCCTGGCATTGCACATTGCCAACGTGACCCAGGCGGGGGTTCGGGATGCGGCCATTGGCGCATTGCTGTGGTCCTTGTTCCCTTTGACGGAAGGGGTGGGGCTGATATTTCGAGTGAAGTGGGCCGGCTGGCTGGCCATCGTGGAATCGGCGTTTTTTGTTCCGGTGGAAATATACGAATTACTGAAGGAATTCAGTTGGTTTATGGTGGTGGTGGCCATTATCAACACCGGGATTGTCTGGTATCTCTACGCCAATCGTGAACGGCTGTTCCGTCATCACCGGCCCCATACCCGTCCGCTGAACGCCTGAAGAGCAGTCTTTCCCGCGCAATTCCGTTTACCAGAGAGTGTCCAAGCCCGGATATTTTGCGATGGTTGTATCGGGGGTTAGAATCTCAAGCCGGTGCTCTTGCGCAGTGGCGATGAGGAGCCGGTCAAACGGGTCCCGATGAATGGCCGGCAACAAGTTGGCCCGCGCTGCAATTACCCCGCTGACCGGCAATTCATGCAAACCGTGCCATTGCACCATCGCATCGAACCAGGCATCGACCGAGCGCGGGAGCGACAATTTTCCAGCAGCGGCTTTCTGGCCAACCTCAAAGGCGCTGATAGCCGATACGAATAGTCCTTCCGGCGTATTGCGGATGAGATCCTTCGCCCGCGCTGATATGGCAGTCGTATCCGCCGCCAGCCACAGTAGGACGCAGGTATCCAGGAGCATCATCGGTTTTCCTCCGGCCAATCCTCTTCCATGGCAGGTTCGGTGGGGTCAAAACCCGGCGCGAAGGTGACTTTGAGCGCGGGGTTTGGTTCAAGCCGACTGGTGGCGGCCTTAACGGCTTTCATCTCCGCGATGGGCTTGCCATTGCGACAGATCAAAACGACCTCGCCTTTCTCTTCCACTGCGGCCAGTAGTTTTGAAAGGCTGCTTTTGGCATCATGCGTATTTACAGTTATCATAGATCTAGCTAAGTCTAGTTCATATTTGTCACTCTGCAAGCTCAAATCAGCCCAATGGTCGAACTTGACTTTTCGTCCAATGCAATGGGATATTCCCATTATGACTTTAACCGCAGATTCAAGGGGTCGCATCGCCAGCTTGGAATTGTTCCCTCCGGGCACGAGTTTTGAACCGGAGGTGGATGGCGCGCGAATTATATTGAAGCGATTGGTGCCCGAAGAGCCTAAGCGGGCGCTGGGTAAACTTGTCCGGCGCAACGGTCGCCTCATGCTGGATGCTCCTGGGGAAATCACGGCTGAAGCCATCGCCAAGGCGGTCCGCGAAGAGCGGGATTCGAGGGCATGAAAAATACTACTGGGACAGATCGGCGATGATAAACGCCGCCGTTTCAGATGTGGTGGCGGAACGCCTTGATGCTGACGAGCACTTGGCCCGCGTCCATAATTTATCAGAGTTTTTTGCGATTATGACGGGCCGGGGTGTCGACATTCGAAGTTTGGGAGCGCGGGTCGTTTGGTCTCCCAAGGACGCAAGAAAATGGCTGCGTGATTTTGTATCAAAGGTGACGATTATAGAGCTATCAGCCGGGGAATGGCTCGATGGTCTGGACGAAGCCGATCTAAAAGTGCTTGGTGCGCGTGTCTATGACTATGGCCACGCTCTGGCGGCGGTAAAAGCCGGCGCGGACATTGTGCTGACTCGGAACCCGTCAGATTTCGAGGGCTTGACGGGAACAGCGGCGATCGAACATCCATAGACCCAAATCCCGCTTTCGCGGGGGGCCAAACCAGGCTATGCAGAGTTTGCTATGAAAGATACATTGACCGTGACGCAGGGGCAGGCGCAGTTTCCTGCTCTTTGTCGGAAAGAAAAAAGTTCCGCCATCACCCGAAATGGTGTAGTCGTCGCGTTTATTGTGCCTCGGAAACGGATGGACAGTCTTTTGGAGCAGATGGAGATCCTGGCCAATCCCGAAGCGATGGCCGCCATCCGGCGGGCCAAGGCCGGAAAGACTGTGGATTATCCGTTGAGCGTTCTGGATGATCAATAGCTATTTCCCGATGCAGAACTGGCTGAAGATGGCATCCAGCAAATCGTCGCTGTCGTTTTGCCGACGATTTCTCCGACGGCATTGGAGGCTCGCTCCTCCGGTTGACATTCCCAATTAGTTCGCGTGGCAGGGCTGGAGCAGCAGCTTGGACTGGCGCTTGACCAATTTGATCCGTTTGGTGCGTTTAGATTTCATAAGCCTTTGAGAATTGGGCGTTGTTTTCCACCTCCCTGGCCTCTGTCAATGCTTTGTATTCCCTGTTTCATGAAAGCTGCGTCCTGCGCCGGATGGGCATAAATGGAAAGGGATTGGGTATCGTGGCCATTGTAGAGGCCACGGACACAAGTCCTTACGAGGTAGTTATGGCAGCGCGAGTTCGCCCGGCAAACGGCATAAGAACTGCTTTTTGATCAACGATTCTTAACAAAATATGAAAAGCATAATTGCAGGCGTTGTTTTGATTGGAATCGGATTTGCCATGGGTGATTCGATATTCTTGGGCAATTTCGACATTCTTAGCGTGGGCTTTGACGGACTGGGGCTGTTCTGGATTATAAAAGGTATTTTCCGCCTTTGGAGACAAAGGCAGCCCCAGCAGTAGCGGGCGGCGTTACGTCCCTGTCAGGAATAACGCAATCCTCCCACCCGTCGAACGTGGACGGCCCATAGAAATTGGTCAGGAAGCCGGGATTTGCACCCGAACCGTCTCCTTCACGGGGAGAGATGCTGCTGTTACACCACAATCCTGCCGGAGCCCCTGGTCGGACTCGCACCGACGAATACGAGTTTACGAAACTCGCCCTGTTGCTGCTGAGGCACGGGGGCTTGAAAATGGCGTCCACGGCAGGAATTGCACCTGCGACCTTCGGCTTCGCAAGCCGCCGCTCTGATCTATCTGAGCTACGCGGACGAAATGGTATCCGTGATCGGACTCGCACCGATTAGGTCCGGCTTGAAGGGCCAGTCGCTCGAGCTGCTTTGCATTCACGGACTACTTGCGCAGGGCCAAGACATGGCCCCCGAGGTTGGTATCGCGCCAACGTCTCCTCCTCTTCAGGGAGGCGCTAATCTGCCTCAGCTACCCGGGGAATTTTGATGGCTCCGCCGTAGCTCGACGAGCGAAGGCGGATCGTCCCCGCGCGGTAACGCTCCGCGGTCTTCCGGTTATCAACCGGGCGCTGGTGGCCGTGCGCAAACACCTTTTGAGCTACGAGACGGTTGGAATTGTTCAGAGCCGTGAAAGCACGAAGTAATACATGGCTTTCAGAAGCTCGGATGTTCTGCTCTTGGGCGGCGCAGAATCCGGACAGCCGTTTTCATTCTCTTTTTCCAAAGCGGCCACTTCGTCTGCGGAATCGCCGCCATTGTCCCGCGGGCATCGGCAATCACTTTCGGTGTTCATTTGAACCTCCATTGTGGATGACTATTAATTGCGGCTTTACGCCAAACCGGTTCACGGGGCGGAACACAATATTCACTCGCGGCACAGGCCGGATTCGAATTACACGCCTTGATTTGTAGCTCTTGCGAAAGAGTAACTGGCTTTGATGGCGAAGAATGGGCTTCACGGGGTTTCCTTTCTTTTGGGTTTAGATTTTGGCGGAAGGCGTGGGTAGCGCGCCCACCTCGGGTTTGTTGCACCTGGAATTGGTAGCGGGAGTGGGAGTCAAACCCACCTGAAGAAGTTTATGAGGCTTCTCTCTGTGCGTCGGTCGAGTTCCCCGCGGTGGATGGTGGAGTCGATGGGTAACGCTCCCATATGGACTTGCTTGCAAGGCAAGCGCATTACTTGTCTGCCACGACCCCGGAAAATGGCAGGCTGCCTCCGTGCTGCCCGGAGCAGGCTGAGTTTTGGAGACTCGGCCGCGTGCTGACGCTCAGCCTATGAATGAATGGTGCCGTTGCCCGGAATCGCACCCGGACTTCCTGCATGGCGCGCAGATATTCTGCTATAAAATCACAACCGCGAAAGTAAAGGGGCCGGGAGTTTGCGCGCTCCCGACCCATGCCATTTCAACAAAGAACAAACACCTCTTGGCGATCTACTCGATCCCAACCCGCGGTTTCACGGCGGCTGTTTCGGTGTTTAGGGGCACACCTCCTGCGAAGCCCTTGATATGTAAATAAAAAACTCGTCTGGTTCGTCCTGGTGACGCTGTTTTCCGGCTGTGGGCACACTCCACCGGTGAGGGTTCTCTGCTCGTCCTCGCCAAATTCAGTTTGCCGCCAGAAGACATCACCTGGATGTCGCTTTGTTTCTATTCACAGATTGTCTGTCTTTCGTCGCTATTCGTTCCTATTTCATGCTCTTCAGGGAAAACAAAAAACCCTGCCTACACTGGGTAAGCAGGGTTGAAGAAATTCTCTTTCGATTCGTTACCTGCCTACACCCAGTCTATCCAAATTACCTTCGGGCTGTTTCCCGACAGGTGCCATGGATAGTCCAAGGCTAAACACATAGCCTTGGGTGTACCGGCTATGACGTGTCGCCTTTGCGACTGTCATCGTCGGCCAACTCGTGGCTGATATGTTTAAGCAAGTTTTCATCGAACTTAGAGACGTATAGCACGTGCTCTAGGTTACGCGCAAGTAATATTTTCAAATTTTTGCAAATTGGAGCGACGCCGAAGAAGGTTGCCAACGGAGATCGCACATCGGTAGCCGAATTCTGCTGTTACTTCCCGACGCAGAACTGGCTGAAGATGGCATCCAGCAAATCATCCGTGGTCGTTTTGCCGACGATTTCTCCGACGGCGTTGGCGGCGATGCGAAGGTCCAGCGCGGCCAGTTCCAATCCCAGTCCGTCCCGCAACGCGGCCACGGTGCGTTCAAGGCCCGCGCGCGCCCGTTGCAGCGCGTCCTGATGGCGGGAGTTGATCATCACCTGCCACATCCCGGCCTGGATTTCCCCCGCCCACACTTTTTCCTTGATGGCATCTTTGATTTCTTCAATGCCCTTGCCGGTCAGACAACAGACATCCAGAGCCGGCGTGCCCGGCGGCAATTGGAGACGGACAGGCAGATCGGTCTTGTTGCGGATGAGCAGCCGCTTTTTTTGCGCGAATTCGGAGAGCAGCTTTTCGTCGGCCGCGGCCAGGGGCTCGGCGGCGTCGAGGACGTGAAGAACCAGTTCGGCGCCGGCCAGCGCGCCGCGGCTGCGGCGGATGCCTTCGATTTCAATTTCGTCGTCGGCCTCGCGCAATCCGGCAGTGTCAATAAAAATGACCGGGATGCCGCGCACGTTGGCGGTTTCTTCGATGGTGTCGCGGGTGGTGCCGGGGATGCGGGAGACGATGGCGCGGTCGTGGCCCAGAAGTTGATTGAGCAGGCTGGATTTGCCGACATTGGGCCGCCCGATGATGGCGGCGCGAATGCCCCGGCGCAGTATCCGGCCTTCGTTGGCCGTGCGCAGCAATTCATCGGCGAACGCAATGCCGGCCTGCAATCGGTTGACCAGGTTTTCGCGCGTGTCCGGGGCGATGTCCTCGTCCGGGAAATCAATATGGGCTTCGATGTGGGCCAGAATCTTCATCAAATCATCGCGCAGAAGATTGATGCGTTGGGAAAGCTTGCCGGCCAGTTGCTCATTGGCGGCGGCGAGGGCCAGTTCCGTGCGGGAATGGATCAGGTCGGCCACGGCTTCGGCCTGGGCCAGATCGATGCGGCCGTTGAGAAAGGCGCGCCGGGTGAATTCGCCCGGACCAGCGGGGCGCGCGCCGTTTTCCAGAAGCGTGTCTAGGACAATCTTGGCCGGCAGGACGCCGCCGTGACAGGTTATTTCGACCACGTCCTGGCGCGTAAAGCTGCGGGGCGCGCGCATCACGGCCAGCAAAACTTCGTCCACCACGCGGCCCTGGCGGACAATCCTGCCGAAATGAAGGGTGTGGGTGGGCGCGGCGGAAGGCGGGGATTTCCCGGCGGGCTTGAAACTGGCGTCGGCAATCGACAGCGCTTGCGGGCCGGAAAGCCGGACAACGGCAATCCCGCCTTCGCCCAAAGGAGTGGCGATGGCGGCAATGGTGTCGTTGAGGTCAAAGTTCAAATTCAGCCGCGCTGGCGCCGGCGCAAAAAGGCGCAGGCTTTTTGGTAGCTTTTGCGATGGAGATAGTGCAACAACTCCGGCTCGCTCCCAGCCGGCAACTGGCGGGCCAGCTCGTCGAGCCGCGAGAAAATGGGCAGCAAATCGGGCTTGGGATTGGCGGCGGCCATTTTCGCGGCCGCTTCTTCCAAGGCGATTAGATTGTCCAAAATCTGTTGTTCGATTAAGGTCAAGGCATTATAAACATAGCATCCTGGCGGTGTAACAAACAGAGAAAACAGAACTACATGGATCCCACTTTACCCGGCGGTTCGTATCTTGGCGTGGAATGCGGAGCGACCCACAGCGTGGCGCTTTTCGCCCCGGGAGGGGATTTGCCCTGGCGCCGCGCGGAATTTGGCCCGGCGAATTTGCGGTTTTTGGATGACGCCGCGTTGGAGGAACATTTCAGGACGATCAAGTCCATGCAGGGGCGGGCCGTCACGCCTGTGGCCGGGATCGCCATCGGCATGGCGGGGATGAGGAACGAAGCGGACCGGCGTCGAATCAATGCTGCCGCCGCCAAAGTCTGGCCGGGCACACCTTGCTACGCAACGGATGATCTGGAAACAGCGCTGGCAGCGGACGGATTCGGCGGGGCGGCCAAGTGCGCGACGCGGGTGTTGATTCTGAGCGGCACCGGTTCATGTTGTTACGGTCGGAAACCGGACGGCAAGACAGTGCGCGTAGGCGGATGGGGACATATCCTGGGGGATGGAGGCAGCGGCTATGACATTGGGTTGCGTGGATTGAAGGAGTCGGTTCGTTTCCTGGATCGGGAGGGACGCTTGCCGCTGCTGGGCCGCAATATTTTGCAGGCGTTGCAAATGAACCAGCCGGAGGATTTGATCGATTGGGCCAAAGCCGCCGGCAAATCAGAAATCGCCGCGCTGGCGACGCAAGTCTTCGCGGCGGCGGTGAAGGGCGACAGGTCGGCGCGGGGCATCCTGACGGTTGCCGCCGAAGCGCTGGCCGGGGACGGCATTGATTGCGCGCGCCGGATGGTCAAACGCGGCTCGCCGGTCGAATTTCTTTTGGCGGGCGGTGTTCTGTTGAAGCAGCCCGGCTTCGCGCGGCAGGTGCGGGCGCGGTTATTGCAACTTTGGCCCTGGGCGCGTGCGACGATTTTGCGGCGGGAGGGCGCATGTGGCGCGCTGGAATTGGCCCGGGCACATTTTGGCGGCTGCGCCGGGACGGGGAGTGTTCAGCAGATGACTGCGCCGGAACCAGACACGATTCTTCCACCTGCGTCGAGCGCGCCCGTCCCAACCGAACAGAGAAATCCGCGCTCAAAGAATCTGGACCGCATGTCCTTGTCCAAGGCCGTCGCCTTGATGATTGACGAAGAATCGAAAGTCGGACTCGCGTTGATAAAGGAGAAACGAAAAATCGCGCGGGTCATCGAGTGGGTGGCCGGAGCTTTGCGGCGGGATGGGCGGCTCTTTTACGCCGGCGCGGGCACGAGCGGGCGGCTGGGGATGCTGGATGCGGCGGAATGTCCGCCGACTTTTGGCATCGCGCCGGACCGGGTGCAAGCCCTGCTCGCCGGAGGGCAATCCGCGGTATGGAAATCAGTGGAAGGGGCGGAAGACAGCGCGGCGGCGGGCGCTTCTGCCGTGCGTTGCCGGGGGGTGAACCGGCGTGACGTGGTCATGGGCATCGCCGCGAGCGGGCGGACGCCCTTTGTATGGGGAGCGCTGGCCGCGGCCCGGCAGGAAGGCGCCAGAACGGTGTTGCTCTGTTTCAATCCTCATTTGACAATGCCGCCGGCGGGCGGGCCGGATTTGGTCATCGCGCCGGACGTGGGGCCGGAAGTTTTGACGGGCTCAACGCGCCTCAAAGCCGGCACGGCCACGAAAGTGATATTGAACATGGTGACAACGCTGGCCATGGTGCGGCTGGGCAAGGTGGTCGGCAACTTGATGGTCGATATGAATGTTTCCAATCGAAAATTGCGGGAGCGGGCGGTGCGCATTGTGCAAGCCGTGTCCGGTGCGGACGTCATGGCGGCCCGGGCCGCGTTGGAGAAATGCCATTGGAAGATCAAGCCGGCCTGCCGGGGCCTAAGATAGAACGCGGTTTTTATGAAACAATATCACGAACTTTTGGGGCTCGTCCTCGAGCGCGGAAAATTCAAAAACGACCGCACCGGCACGGGCACGCAATCCGTTTTCGGCGCGCAAGCGCGGTTCCCGCTGGCCGCCGGCTTTCCGCTGCTAACGACAAAAAAGTTGCACCTGAAGTCGATCATTCATGAATTGCTCTGGTTTCTGCGTGGCGACACGAACATCAAGTATTTGAATGAGCACGGCGTGACGATTTGGAACGAGTGGGCCGATCCCTCCGGCGACCTGGGGCGGATTTATGGCGCGCAATGGTGCGGCTGGCGCGCGCCGGACGGGCGATCCATCAATCAAATCGATTCCGTCATCCAACAAATCCGGCAGAATCCGGACAGCCGGCGCCTGATGGTCAGCGCGTGGAATCCTGGGGAAATCGAACAAATGGCGCTGCCTCCCTGCCATGCGCTTTTTCAATTCTTCGTCCAGGAAGGGGAACTGAGTTGCCAGCTCTACCAACGCAGCGCCGATTTATTTTTGGGCGTGCCATTCAACATCGCCTCCTATGCGTTGTTGACCCTGATGGTGGCGCAGGTTTGCCAATTAAAACCCGGTGACTTCGTCCACACTTTTGGCGATCTGCATCTCTACAGCAACCACCTCGAGCAGACCAAATTGCAACTGTCGCGTCAACCGCGCCCGCTGCCGCAAATGAAATTGAACCCGGAAATCAAAAACATCCATGATTTCAAGTTCGAGGATTTTGAGTTGACGGGATACGATCCGCATCCGGCCATCAAGGCGCCGATTGCGGTTTAGAGACAAGGGTGATTACAAAATAAGGCGCAAGATTTTTTGAACACCAGGGCGGGTGCAATCGTCCAACTCCGCGTGACCCCTCGTTCCGGTGAAGAGCCTGGCTATAAAAGCAGGTATTGGCCGTACCTGAATGGATTGGCGGACGACACCGCCTCTGCCTCCGCGCTTTGGGCTCAGACACCTGGGTTGCAGAGCGAGCGCGAGAACATCCTGCTGGATGTCATCGGCGCCTACGATCTGCTGCTGCTGCAGGGTTTGACCGCCGAAGGGGCTGCGACCCGCCTTGGCCTGCGCAAAAGCCGCGATGAATTGGTGCAGGAACTGGATGCTGCAACGGCGCACCGCCTTTCCATCCAAGTTCCCGCGCCGAAAAAACCGCTGCGGAAGGACATACGCGCCACGGAATGAACGAGCGGTTTCGGCCTGTCAGGGCGCCAGCCGGTCGATGGCCCAGGTTCCGTCCTCCTTGGCCGTGTAAAGAAAACGGTCATGCAGACGGTTGACCCGTCCCTGCCAGAATTCGATGTCGCGCGGGACGACCCGGTAACCACCCCACCAGGAGGGCAGGGGGACTTCGCCCTCGGAAAACTTGCGCTGGATTTCCCCCCATTTCATTTCCAGAAGCTTGCGGGAGGTGATGGTTGAGCTCTGCTGCGAAATCCAGGCGCCGATCTGGCTGCCGCGCGGCCGGGTGATGAAATACGCCAGCGACTCAGCGGCCGAAACCCTTTCGACCCGCCCGCTTATGATGACCTGCCGCTGCAGGGCCAGCCAGGGAAAGAGCAACGAAGCGTTGGGGTTCTCCATGAGTTGGCGCGCTTTGCGGCTTTCGAAATTGGTGAAGAAGACGAAGCCGCGCGTGTCATAGCTCTTCAATAAAACGGTGCGCACCGAAGGCCGGCCATCCGCCCCGGCGGTGGCCAGGCTCATGGCGTTCGGCTCGATCACTTTGCTCTGGCAGACTTGCTCGAACCAGGCGGCGAACTGTTCAAACGGACTGGCCTTCAAATCAGCCCGCTCCAGCTTGCCGCTGTCGTATTCGGTGCGTTGAACGTCGATCTGCATCCCAAAATGGCTCGGGCAGGTCTAGGGAAATTGGCGCAACAACGGGGCCATGGCCTGCTCGATTTCGTGGTCGGATTCGCCGATTTTCGCCTTACCCAAGAACCAGCGCTCGACATGATCAACGGTGGCGTTGGGCGCAAGTTTGGTCAGCGGCCCCACGCTCTCCACCTCCAGCATGTCGCCGTTGGTGTAGCATTCGAGGTTGCAGCCAAAATCGGGGTACGTCATTGCGGGATCGAAGGGGAAGCGTTTGATGAAGACTTGGCCATCGCGGAAGTAGGCAGCCCATCCCAGTTTGTTACCCACCCCAAATTTCTGCGGTGTGGTGGCGGCGGGGTCGGAGGCCAATTGGATATATTTAGATCCCCATGTCCAACGTGGATCAGCCATGTCAGTGTAGCCCCAGAATGCGGCGGGCCGGACTGGCAGCAGGTCATTGGCGGGCGGCTCCTGCGGCAGGATGGCCCGGCCGGGGCCTTGCATGACGCTCAACGCCCACGGGGCCAGCTCCACCGCCCAGGGGTTTCTATTTGCGAGCCGATGCCGTACGGTAACGCTGTTGCTTTGGGGGTCGAGCTTGACCTCGATCTGCTTCTGTATGCCCGTTGCCAACTCGGTGGGTTGATTGAGTTGCAAAGCAGCGCCGTCCCATTGGTGCTGGATAGGGCTGTTGTCGGGGGCGTAGGTGCGGGGCATGGCCTCCGGCGCGTGCCAAAGACGGTGTCCGCCGTAATTGCGCCAGGCCTCCCCGCCCGTCTGGCCCACCTCGGCGAATTCCTTGAACAGATTGGGTCCGCCGACGAAGCCCAGGCGGATGATGCGCGGCCCAACGTCCGTGGTCGCGATCAATTCAATATCTTGATTGGCGAGCCGGATGCACCGGGGCCAGCCGCCGTAAGAAACACTCTGCATTTGTACAGTCATAAGTTCAGTTCTAATATCCTTTGCGCCCCATCACCAGCAAAAACAACGTGATCGATCCTTATGGGATGGCCTTGCCTGCTTGGTAAAGCTCCAATTCCGATTGGAGTAGCGTGGCCAGCGTGGAATTGGATTGGGCCTCGGCCAGCCGTAACGCATGTTGCGCGGTTTGCAGGGCTTCGGGAAATCGACCAGCCTCAGCGTAAGCGGCGGCGAGTGTGCGAAGAATGGTCGGATTTTCTTCGCTCAATTGATCGGCCTGCCGGGCCAGTTCCACCGCCTTGGGGCCATTGCGCAATGAGGACTCCTGGGACGTGGCGAAAATCCAGGCCAGATTATTCTCGATAGCTGGTTCGTTGGGGGTGATACGCAGCGCCCGCTCAAAATGGGCGATGGCTTCGCCCGTGTTCCCCTTTTGCAAGAATGCGTTGCCGAGGTTGTTTTCCGCCTTTGCGTTGCGGGGGTCGATTTGAATCGCCTTTTGAAAATGAGTGATCGCCTCATCCGCATCGCCCTTTTCCAAAAGAAGGATGCCGAGTGTGTCTTGGGTCTTGGCGTCGTTTGGTTCGGTCATGAGTTCCTCGCGGTATTGGGTGATGGCCTCGTCCGCTCTGCCCTGTTGCTGGAGAGCGGAGCCGAGGTTGTTGTGGGCCCGCGCGTCGCCGGGATTAAGCCGCGCGGCCTTTTGGAAATGGACGATCGCTTCGGCCAAGCTGGCCTTTTGCAGAAGAATCTCACCGAGATTGTTGTGGGCCTTCGGGTCGTCGGGGTTGATTTGCAGTGCCCGGCGGTAATAGATGCCAGCCTGGTCCAAATTTCCCTTTTGCTGAAATGCGCTGCCGAGGTTGACGCAGACTACCGCGTGGTCCGGCTCGCTTTGCAGGGCTTGTTGGTACTGGAGGATGGCATCGTCCAGCTTTCCAAATTGAAGATAAATATTGCCGAGATTATAGTGGGCGAGTGCGAGATGGGGGTTGACCTGCAACGCCATTTGATATTCCGCGATGGCTTGGTTCGTCTTTCCCTTCTGGTAAAAGGCGAGGCCCAGGTTGTTGTGGGCTTCGGCGCTTTTGGGATTGATGTCCACCGCCTTCTGGTAATGAGTCATCGCCTCGTCCAATCTTCCCTTCTCGACCAGATCGTCACCCAGATTGTACTGGGCGATATAGTTGCCAGGGGAGCTGGCAATGGCGTGAGTCCACAAAGTTTCGCTGGTCTTCCAATATCCAGTTTGTCTCCAGGCGATAACCATCAGGGCGCCCGTCACGACACCTATCAGACTGCCGAGAATTGCCCGCCGATGTTTCCAGTTCGTGCTCCAGTCTCCCAAGGCCCATGCCACGCCCAGACCCAACCCGATTCCAGGCAGGTAGGTATAGCGATCCGCATAGGCATTGTAGGACATTTGAACAATTCCACTCATCGGAACCAACATGCCAAGATACCAGAACCAGCCCACCAATAAGTAGGGGCGTCTCTTTCGGCACGCGACCACGGTTATGGAAATCACCGTCAGCAGGACAAAGGCCAGCGCAACCTCCCACCACGGCAGACCGTTTGGGGCGTAGAAATAAGGAATGGTCAATTCGACCGGAAAAACCAACTTCCGCAGATAAATGACGTAAGAAACGACGGCGTTTGCCAGCCGCTCAAGGAACTGGACCCGGCTTGATTGCATCGGTTCCTCCGGCACCAGAATAGTCGCCACACATGACCCGGCCGAAAGCAGGAACAGCGGAATCTTCTCCTTCACCAATTCCCAAAAAGTTGTCAGCCTCAGGCGCTGCAGCGGCCACCAGTCCAGCAGCAACAGCACAAACGGCAGCGTGACCAGCGTGTTTTTACTTAACAATCCCAGGACAAACGCCCCTACCATAGCCGCGTAGCGCGGGCGCGAAACTCGGCGCGCATAGCGCGCATAAGCCCACAGTGTCAGCATGAAGAAAACACCGCTTAACACGTCCTTGCGTTCCGCGATCCAGGCCACCGACTCCGCCCTTAGCGGATGGATCGCAAACACCGCCGCCACCAAGGCGCTGCGCCACAAGCTGCCGGTCAACTCTTTCAACGCCAGAAGTAACAGTACTGCGGCGGCGGCGTGGAGGGCCACGCTGGTCAGGTGATGCCCGCCTGCCCACAAGCCATACAGCTGGCAGTCGGCCATGTGCGTGAGCCAGGTCAACGGATGCCGATGGCCGATTCCTCCATAGGTGAACGCCCAGGCGGCTCCCTTCCACGTCAGCCCCTTTTGCACCACCGGATTTCCAGACACATATACGTCGTCGTCGTAATCGACAAAGCCGAAACGGGCCGTTTGTCCGAAAACGACGATGGTGATCGCCGCGAGCGCCAGACAAATCGCCGTCACCCGCCAGTGTTGGCTCCAACAGCGATTGCCGACGGGGACTCTTGGAGAAGGTTGTGGGCCGAACATGTTTGCGGATTTGCGATTACCTTAAAGGCCTGGCTTCCTGGTAGAGTTTTATGTCCGATTGCAGCTGCCCGGCCAGCGTACTGTTGGATTGGGCCTCGGCCAGGCGCATGGCATGGTGCGCAAATTCCAGCGCTTCGGGGAATTGGCCGGCCTCCGCGCAGGCGGCGCCCAGGGTGCGGAGAACGGTCAGATTATTTCCGCCGGTCAGCGCATTGGCCTGCCGGGCCAGTTCCACCGCCTTGGCCCCGTTGCGCAACGACGCCTCCGAAGACGTGGCCAGTAGCCAGGCCAGGTTGTTCTGGATGGCTGGTTCGTCGGGATGGATTTGCAGCGCCTGCTGAAAATGGGCGATGGCGTCGCCCATGTTTCCCCGTTGCAGCAGAGCGTTGGCGAGGTTGTTTTGTGCATTCGCGTTGCGGGGGTTGATTTGCAGCGCCCTTTGGAAATGGGTGATGGCCTCATCCACGTCGCCCTTTTCCAGAAGAACAATGCCGAGGTTGTCATGCGCTTTCTCGCTGTCGGGTTTGATTTGCAAGGCCGCTTGGAAATGAAGGATGGCTTCATCCAATCTGTCCTGTTGGCGAAGGGCATTGGCCAGATTGAGGTGGGCTTCCATGTAATCGGGGTTGCATTGCAGCGCCAGGCGATATTGGGAGATCGCCTCGTCCCATTTTTCCCGTTTCTCAAGCGCTTCGCCGTAGTTGAAATGGACCTTCGCATTGGAAGGCTCCAATCTTAGCGCCACCTGATAATGACCAATGGCTTCGTCCACCCTTCCCTTTTTGACCAGGGCCACGCCGAGGGTGTTGTGGGCATCCGGATTGTCCGGGTTAATATCCAACGCCTTTTGGCAATGGCCAATCGCCTCGTCCAACCTTCCCTTTTCGACAAAATCGTAAGCCAGATTGTATTCGGCCAGAGAATTGCCCGTGGTGCAGGCGAGCGCATGGGTCCACAAGGTTTCGTTGTCCTTCCAGTAAGCGGTCTGTTTCCAGGCGCAGACCATCAGCAGTCCGGCCACGCCGGTCATGAGGAACCCGAGCATTGCGCGGTTCGCGCACCACTCCGCCACCAGCCATGTCACGGCCACATAAAGGCCGATTTGCGGCAGGTAAGTATAGCGATCAGCGTGCGACTGATCGCCGACCTGGACGATGCCCAGCACCGGCAGCAACATCCCCAAGTACCAGAGCCACCCCATCAACAGCCAGGGTTGTTTCCGCCGCTGCCACAAGGCGGCCGAAGTAATGCCGGCGAACAGCATCCCGGCCAGCGCCACTTTCCACTCCGGCAGGCCGTGGTGTGGAAAAGGATAGAACACGGCCAGTCCCGCCGGATAGATCATCTGGCCAAGATAAACCATGCAGGACGTCAATGCGTTGGCCAGGCGCAGTGGCAGTGATGAGGATTCAGTCGATTGGAGCGCCTTGTTCTGGGCCAGCAGGGTAACGACGCAGGAGGCGGCGGAGAGCGCGAGCAATGGCAGTTTCTCCATGACCAATCTGGAAAGCTTCCGGGTTTCCATTCGTTGCAACGGCCAGTAATCCAGCAACAGCAACACCAGGGGCAGAGTCACCAGCATCGGCTTGCACATCAGGCCCATCGCAAACAGAAGCAGGACAAGCCCGTAGCGGCCAAAGGACCATGGAAGGCGCGCATACCGGACATAAGCGGCGATGCTCAGCATGAAAAACAAACCACTGAGCACGTCCTTCCGCTCAGCCACCCAGGCAACCGATTCCACCCGCAAGGGATGAATCGCAAACATCGCCGCCACAAACGCGCTACGCCAGAGCGCCTCCGTCATCCGGCGCAGGACGAGGAAAAGCAGGATGGCCGACGCGGTGTGCAACAGGACGCTGGTCAAATGATGGCCGCCGGGATGCAAACCGCATAACTGGCAGTCCAGCATGTGGGAAAGCCAGGTCAAGGGGTGCCAGTTCGAGGAATGGACATGGGTAAATGCCCAGATGATCCCATCATGCGTCAGGCCCCGGGCGACCATTGGATTCTTGACCACATAAGTATAATCATCGATGTCAACGAACCCATGAGTCAGCGTCTGGCCGAAAACGGCAAAGGTCATCGCGGCCAGCAGAACGCATACCGCCACTGCCTTCCAGCGTTGATCCGCGCAACCTGCGCCGACTTGGGCTAAAGATTGCTGGCCGATCATATTCTGTGGATTTTCCGTCCTAAAGTTTCAGGCAACAAGAAAAATACCACGGGAAAATTAGGAATTTTCACAGGCTTGCGTCTGCCGCAAGGGCCCTACCGGTATGGCTCGAACGGGTCTTGGCCAGCGTTTCGGGGGTGCCTTGGGCCACGATTTTGCCCCCGCCGTCGCCAGCTTCCGGGCCGAGATCAATCACCCAGTCGGCGGATTTTATGACGTCCAGGTTGTGTTCGATGACCAGAACGGAATGGCCCGCATTCACCAGGCGTTGAAAGACCTTGAGAAGGATGCGGATGTCATCGAAATGCAGACCGGTGGTCGGTTCGTCGAAGAAGAAGATGACCGGCTTATCGCCGGGCGCGACGGCGGCCTGCGGCCCTTGGGCGAGGTGCTTGACGAGTTTGAGGCGCTGGCTTTCACCGCCGGACAAGGTGTTGACCGGCTGGCCGAGTCGCAAGTAGCCCAAGCCAAGTTCCTGCAGGAGTCTCAAACTTTCAGCCGCCTGCCGCGCAGGATTGGAGTCAGGGAAGCCGGCCAGGAATTGGATGACTTGATCGACTGTGGCGTCCAACAAGTCGGCGATGTTCCAAGCGGCGGGGTTCGGAGATTCACCGGGGCGGGGGATTGACGCTTCGAGGACGTGCGGACGGTAGCGCCGGCCATTACACTCCGGGCAGCGAATGAAGACATCGCTCAAAAACTGCATTTCGATTTTTTCAAATCCCGAACCGCGGCAATGCTCGCACTGGCCCTGCACCGAGTTGAAACTGAATGCGCCCGCGTCCAAGCCGAGTTGTTGAGCGGAATCCGATTCCGCGAAGAAGGCGCGGATTTTGTCGAATGCGCCGGTGTAAACTGCCGGGTTTGAGCGGGGGGTCCGGCCCAATGGAGACTGATCCACAATAACAACCCCGCCGAGAGCTTCCCAACCTTTCAGGTGAAGTTCCAGTTGAAGGCTCTCGGCGGGGGGGGATTCATCGCTTTCCTGCTCCGGGGCCGGCGGAGTGGCGCCGCCTCCCGGATTGTCCAATTTTTCCAGGAGCGCGGGCATGAGAACATCGCGGAGCAAGGTGGTTTTGCCCGAGCCACTGACCCCCGACACGCAGACGAGCCGGGCCAGCGGAATTTCGACGGCCAGGTTTTTCAAGTTGTGCAAATTGGCGCCACGCAGCAGCAGCCTGCCCTTGCGCCCGCGGGGGACAGGACGGCGATGTGGAATTTCAATGCGCTTTCTGCCGGCCAGGTAAGCGCCGGTCAACGATTTGGCGTCTCGCACGATTTCCGCGCAGGTCCCCTGGAACACCACCTCTCCACCGGATTCGCCCCGGCCCGGCCCCAACTCGATGATTTGATCCGCGGCCCGCATTACGCCGGCTTCATGCTCGACGACGACCACCGTGTTGCCGGCGTCGCGCAATTGCCGGACAATGCGGACGAGCCGGGCGGTGTCGCGCGGGTGCAATCCCACGCTCGGCTCATCCAGCACAAACAGAGTATTGACAAGCCGCGAGCCGAGACAGGCGGTGAGGTTGACCCTTTCGGTTTCGCCGCCGGACAGGGAACGGGTCTGGCGGTCCAACGTCAGATAATTCAGTCCAACTTCGTCCAGGTAAGCCAGGCGGGAGCCGACCTCGCCGAGGGCCGTCGCCAAGGGATCGGAAGTTTTGGATGTCGGCCCCTTGGCCATCAGGGAATCAACAAACGGCAACGCTTGGCGGACCGGCAGGCGATAGAAATCCGCCAGGGTCAGGCCGTTGATGCGGTAGAGCAAAGTCTCGGGACCAAAGCGCGCACCATGACAATCGGGACACTGCCGGTAAATGCGATAGCGGGAGAGCAGGACGCGCACGTGCATTTTGTAGGCCCGCGATTCCAGCCAGCGGAAGTAGCCTTTCACGCCGTACCAGGATTTGGGCCATTCGTGGGCTTTGTCCTTGTTGTAATCTGGATCGCCCTCGATCACCCAGTCGCGCCACTTTTGCGGCAAGTCCCGGAAGGGGATATCCACGGGCACTTTGCGCAGGCGGGCAAACTTGAGCAGATCTTCCTGGCACTCGGCGTTGGAGGGGGTTTGCCAGGGCTTGACTGCGCCCGACGCCAGAGATTTGGATTGGTCGGGTATCGCGGCATTGTAATCAATGGCAATGACGCGGCCGAAACCACGGCAAGCCGGGCAGGCGCCGATGGGATGATTGAAGCTGAACAAGGCCGGTGTGGGTGCGGCGTATTCCAAATCGCACCGGGCGCAATGCCGCCTGTTGGAAAAAGGGACGGGAGGCACAAGGACAGCGCGCAGGTCAGGGGGCAGGGGATGGACGGCCAGCCTGCCTTTTCCAAAGTGGAAGGCCTGCTCGCATGCTTCGACGAAACGGGCGCGATTTGGCGCGCTCAATCGGACCCGATCCTGTACCACGGTGACGCGGGGCGCGCCGGAAGCCATGAACCGGGCCGGGGCCTCTTCAAGGGGAATGACTTCCCCGTTGAAGAGCAGGCGCTGATAACCTTGCCGGGCGATGAGCGCAAGCGATTCATCGAGGGAAAACTTGGCGCTGAGGGGCAGGTCGAACGTAACCAGAGCTTCACCCTCCGGCGCCAGAGCGCGCACGGCGGGCCAGATTCTTTGCGGGGAATCCTTTTGCACCGGTTCACCGCAGCGCCGGCAATGAAGTTGCGCCAAGTGGGGCCAGAACAGTTTGGCGTAATCGGTGATTTCAGTCATGGTCCCGACGGTGGAGCGGGTGGACTTGACCGTATTGCGCTGCTCGATGGCAATGGCGGGAGGGATGCCTTCGATGCTGTCCGCCTGAGGCTTGTCCATGCGATCGAGGAACTGGCGGGCGTAGGGGGAGAACGTTTCAATGTACCTGCGCTGGCCCTCGGCGAAAAGGGTCTCAAAAGCGAGGGAACTTTTGCCCGACCCACTCAAACCGGCGATGACCACCAACTTGCGCAAAGGCAGATCGAGGTCGACGTTTTTCAAGTTGTTCTGCCGCACGCCGCGAAGGCGAATGCAGGCAGGTTGGGCCGCACACATGAGGCGAAAGTAATCCGCGGGCCACTGGTGTCAAACCATCACGGCCGGGAGCCGTTCGGACACGGTTTTTTGTCACAAATTAAAGCTTGTCTAATGTGCGGTTTCTGTGTTAGACTTTTGCAGATCAAAAAAGGAAGCCAATGGACAAGCGCTTTGTGATTGTTCGTGTTCTCACTGATTGTTTCTATTGTGGGAACCCGCGTTTGACTGTTCGGGAGGAATTTGGCGCTTTTTTCTTGGGAATCCGGACAAACTTCGCCCGGCTGGCTGGGAGTCTGGCCCTCGTGCTGGTTTTCGTCTCATCGGCCCTGACGGCCTGTGCCAATGTTTATGCGACCGATATCAAGCTCAACGGCTCATTAGACGCGGCGGTCATCGTTCCCGGCGACGTCTTGACTGTCAGCTACATCCTCAATGATACCGCCTCCGGGGGTGTATGGGTCAGGATTTATAGCGGAACGAATTTGGTCCAAACCCTGTCCTCCGCGGAGGAAGAGGCTGGAACTAATTCAGGACTTAACACCGCGATTTGGTCCAATACGCCGGATATGGCCCAGGGCGTTTACACGGTAAGCATAACCGCCGCGTCGACCGGCTATTCCACTTGGACCAACATTACCGACGACGGTCCGAACTTCTTTGTCAATTTTCCGAGCGGCATTGCTGTCAATCAGAATACAAACAGTCTGTATTACGGTCGGGTCTATGTGGCGAACTCCTATCCCACCGGCGGGGATTCCCCGGGTGACCAAGTCGGCATCCTTAAGTGCAACGCTGATGGCAGTCCTGCTGATGAAGGCGGGTTCAGTACGGGCGGCTACGGCTGGGGGGGGCAGTCAGACAGTCCCTGGAAAATGGCCATTGGCGCCGATGACCGGGTGTATGTGGATGATTACGCCAATCAGGGGGTTGTGGTCTCGTTCAATCCAATCCTTGATGACAATAGCCAGCGCCAAGTCGTCCGGACGGACAATTACCCGCAGCCTACAGTTTATTTCACGGGACTGAGTGTGATCGGGTCTGGCGCCAATGCGGCAATCTGGATGACAGACGCCGAGCTTTCGGGTTCGGTGGGAGTCAATGGCTGGCAAATCGGCACCAATGGCGTGGCGGCGGACAATGACCCGGGCTTCGTGGTCGTTCCGTTGGATTCGTCCTTTTTGACCAAGTCGCCTTTCGACATTGCGGTGGACACCAACGGCTATATTGACGTCATTCAAATGCTGACAACGGAAGACCCAGCCTACGCCGTTATGAGTTTTAAAACCTACGGCGGGATGCCGGTTACGATGGCAAATTGGGCGGATGGGATGTTCCCGCAACTGCTCGAAGCTTACGGCATCGCTTCAGATCCTGCTGGCTCCCGACTCGCCGTCGCCGTGGTGGGCACTAATGGTTTCGAATATGACACAACCGGCGGAATATACCTTTACTGCTCTACCAATGGGGACTTCATGACCGATATCGACCAAACGGGCGGTGATGGTTATTACGATGTGGCTTGGGACAATGTCGGGAATCTTTACGCTTTGGACAACACCAGACAGGTCTGGCGCATTTATTCGCCTCCCGGAACCAATCAAGCCACGACCGTTGCTGTGCCGGTCGCTCAGGCATATAGCGCACTCCAGCCGCCGACGTTGATCAATCCGGTGGCGGAACCGGCTGGACTGCGTTTTACCCTCCAAGGCCAAAGCAACGTCACCTACATCATCCAAAGTTCCAGTGATTTGACCCAAACCAATTGGTCTGCTTTGAAAACAAATTTCAGTTGTTTGGAGAATCGAGCGATCTGTGTGCCTGTGGGCGGCGATCAGGAGTATTACCGTGCGGTGACGGGCCAATAGGCCCTTTTTGTAGGGATTTTACCTACAAAGATTTTTGAAAGATTTTTGTTGCGGTTCTGTGACGAATGGAGCACATTATGCTCAATAGGCCAGTTGAATGAAAACGAAGCGAGTCTTTCTTCGCAGGAATGACGAGCCCGTTGACTCTGCCGGATTCACGTTGGTGGAGTTGATGGTGGTGATAGCCATGACTTTGATTCTGACTGCTCTGCTTCTTCCCGCACTTTCCGGCGCCAAAGAGAAGGCGCGTCGCGCAGTTTGTAAAAACAACCTCCACCAACTATACGTGGGTTTCGACCTGTACGCGGCTAACAATGCAGACGTCCTGCCCAGTGCCGCCGAC
Organism: Verrucomicrobiota bacterium; assembly: GCA_050014435.1. Classification (GTDB taxonomy): domain Bacteria; phylum Verrucomicrobiota; class Verrucomicrobiia; order Limisphaerales; family Palsa-1400; genus DASRLE01. Next base: position 23,184 of record JBEKDI010000065.1, read on the forward strand.
AACGATAATCAATATCATTCCATTCGCCTTTCCGACCAGACCTTTACAAATCTGGTGCAGACCTATACCGCAGGCAGCAGCAACATTTTTTATTGTCCCAATCTCGATTTTGGAGGGTCGTCCTACAATATTCCGTTTCATGATCAATACGGCTTCATTATCGGTTACAGCTATCTGGCCGACGATGTTGTGCCCGGAAAGCCCGGCGATCCTTACTCGCTCGCGCCCGTCAAGTTGAGTGCCTCCGCCTCAACGAACGAGTTGCTGGCGGATGCAAATTATTGGACGCTTGCTGAAGATGGTGCTGTCCCGCTGATGAGAATCGCGCCGCACACCTCGGCGGGGGCGGCCATGGCCCAGGGTTCTCCGTCGAGCGCTGCCGCCACCAATAGCGCCAGCCTCGGCGCAATGGGCGGGAACGTGGAACTGTTTGACGGCTCGGTCAATTGGCGGACGGTCAAAACAATGCAAACCTACACCGCCTCCTCCGTGGACGACGCGTTCGGCAGCAAGTAAGGTTGCGGTCGATTCCCGGCCATGGCAGCTTGAGGAATTCATTCCATCCAGTCTTTCCCTTCAATCACTGTGCTCGCCACGCTTTCTCCAGGTCAGCAACCATCCTAAAAAAACGTGAACAAGCTCTTGATTGACGCCGCGCGGCGCTTGTGCGGAGAGGTGGAGAGGATGCGTTTTAGGCCACCCGTGACGCACGTCTATAATCCGTTGCTTTATGCCTGGAAGACGCACGAGATCTACCTGCGTCGCTTTGGCGCGACGCCGAAGGACATCATTTTCTTGGGCATGAATCCGGGGCCTTTTGGCATGGCGCAAACGGGGGTGCCCTTCGGCGAAATCGGCGCGGTGCGCGATTGGATGAAGATTGACGGTGCCATCGGCCGGCCCGCCCGGGAGCATCCGTGCCGCCCCGTCCTGGGATTCCAGTGCTCGCGCTCGGAAATCAGCGGGCAACGGTTGTGGAAACTTTTTGCCGACCGCTTTGGCGCGCCGGAGAATTTCTTCGATCGTCATTTTGTCGTCAATTATTGCCCGCTGACGTTTTTGGAGGCGGGCGGGCGCAATCGGACGCCCGACAAATTGAGCGCCGGGGAAAGGACGCGATTGTCCCGGGCTTGCGACGCCCACCTGCGCGCGGTGTTCGATATTTTGCGGCCAAAATGGATCATTGGCATTGGCGCATATGCCGAACAACAGGCGGCTGAGGCGGCGACGGGGAGGCGGGTCAACATCGGCCGCATCCTGCATCCCAGCCCGGCCTCGCCGGCGGCCAATCGGGATTGGGCTGGTCAGGCGACCCGGCAATTGCGGGATATGGGGGTGTGGAAGTAGAATGGAGCGTGGCTGATTCATCAACACAGGCGGCGCCAGCGGAAGTCATCGCCATCCATGGCGCGCGCGAGCACAATCTCAAGAACATTTCCCTGACCATCCCGCGCGATCTGTTCGTCGTGGTCACAGGCTTGAGCGGTTCGGGGAAAAGCACGCTGGCTTTTGACCTGCTGTTTGCCGAGGGCCAGCGCCGGTTCCTGGATTCGATGAATGTCTATGCCCGGCAGTTCATCGATCAACTGGCCCGGCCGGAGGTGGATTTGATCACCGGCATCCCCCCGTCCGTCAGCATCGAACAGCGCCAGTCGCGCGGCGGCGGCAAAAGCACGGTGGCAACCGTCACGGAAATATACCATTTCATGCGGCTGCTCTTCGCCCGGCTCGGCACGCAGGTCTGCCCGCAATGCCAGTGCCCGGTCCAATCGCAGACGCGGGACCGGGTGGGCCGCAGACTGGCGGAGGAAATGCGCAGGCGGGGCGACTTGCTCTTGCTGGCGCCAATTGTCAAGAATAGAAAAGGGTTCCACACCGAAGTGGCTTCCTGGGCCGCCCAACACGGCTACGCCGAGGTGCGGGCCGACGGCAAAATGCATCCGACAGACCGGCCCCTGCGCCTGGATCGCTTCCGCGAACATGATGTGGAAATCGTGGTGGGCCGGCTGGACAAAAAGCGGCGGCCCGCGCCGTCGGAGCGCAAAGCGGCGCAGGATTTGATCGACAATGCGCTGGAATTGGGGCGCGGCACCGTGCATGTGCTGGCCAATGACGGCAAGACCTCCATTCATTCCACGGAATTCTCCTGCCCGTCCTGCGGCCGGTCCTTCGAGGCGCTGGACCCGAAAATGTTCAGCTACAATTCCTCGCGCGGCTGGTGTCCCACCTGCCGGGGGTTTGGCGAGATTTTTTATCTGCCCGACGTCGAGCGCGGGGCGAGGGCCGGCTCGATTGAAGAATCGTGGTTCGACTGGCAGGAGGGGGAGCGGGAAATCTGCCAGTCGTGCCAGGGTACGCGGCTCAACGCCATCGCCCGCGCCGTGCGCCTCCGCCACTGGAAGGCGCGCCCGCCCCGGGCGAAAAACGGCCCGGCGCAAGACTCGCCCACAATTGTCGATCTTTCCAACGCCTCGGTGGATGCCGCGCTGGCCTGGGTGCGGGGCTTGCGGTTGCGCGGGCGGGAGGCCGAAATCGCGCGGGACATCCTGCCGGAGATTCGCGAGCGCCTGAAATTCCTGCGCGAAGTTGGTCTGGGCTATCTGCAATTGGGCCGCGGCGCCACCACGCTTTCGGGCGGCGAATCGCAACGCATCCGGTTGGCCGCCCAACTCGGTTCCAATCTCAGCGGCGTCCTCTACATTTTGGACGAGCCGACCATCGGCCTCCATGCCCGCGACAACGAAAAGTTGCTGGACGCCCTGGACCTGCTCAAGGCGCGGGGCAATTCCCTGCTGGTCGTCGAACACGATGAAGCCACCATGCGGCGGGCCGATTACATCATCGACTTGGGTCCCGGGGCTGGCATCAACGGCGGGGAAGTCGTGGCTGCCGGTTCGTGGAAGGTGTTGATGGCACAGGACCGTTCCGTCACAGCGCAATGTTTGCGCGCGAAAAAATCTTATCCGGCGCGGGGCAGCCGGCGGCCGGTCGATCTGGACGCCAAACAACCGGCGCTGACCCTGGCCAGGGCAACGCTGCACAATTTGAAAAACCCGACCGTGAATTTTCCCCTGCATCGCTTCGTCTGCCTGACCGGCGTGAGCGGCTCGGGCAAAAGCACCCTGTTGCGCGATTGTTTGTTGCCGGCGGTGCGGGCCAGGCTGGCGCGTCCGCGCAAGGCGTCCGCCGCGGAAGGGACAACGGGAGCGGTGACGGGAGCCGATTCCCTTCGCGCAGTTTACGAGGTGGATCAATCTCCCATTGGCCGCACGGTCAGGTCGGTGCCGGCCACCTACGCGGGATTCTTTGATGAAATTCGCCAACTTTTCGCCCAGACGCCGGAGGCGCGGTTGCGCGGCTATTCCGCCAGCCGTTTCTCCTTCAACAGCCCGCAAGGCCGCTGCCCGGAATGCCTCGGCGCCGGAATGATTAAACTCGAAATGAGCTTCATGCCCCCGGCCTTTGTCCGGTGCGAAACCTGCCAGGGCACGCGTTTCAATCCGGAAACGCTCGACGTCCAATTCCACCATTTGAACATTGCCGAAGTGCTGGATTTGAGCGTGGAGCAGGCGCTGCAAACTTTTTCCGCTTTTCCCAAAATCGCCCGGGCCCTGCAAGCCTTGAGCGACACCGGCCTGGATTACATCAAGCTCGGCCAAAGCAGCCCGACTTTAAGCGGCGGCGAGGCGCAGCGTCTGAAAATCGTCGCCCATTTGCTGGCCGGATTTCGCAAGCCGGACACCCTGGAACTTCTCCCCTCCGGGCGTTCGAATCTTTTCTTGTTGGAAGAGCCGACAGTCGGGCTGCACATGGCCGATGTGAAACGGCTGGTCGAGGCCCTGCAACGGCTGGTCGATGCCGGCCATACCGTGATCGTCATCGAACATAATCTGGAACTGATTGCGGAAGCGGATTGGGTCATCGACCTGGGCCCGGAGGGTGGCGATGAGGGCGGACAGGTCGTCGGCGTCGGAACTCCCGAAACATTGGCCAAGAACAAGCGGTCACACACAGGCCGATTCCTGCGCCGTTTGCTGGCGCTGTGATTCTTATTTCCAGATTGAGTGTGCCCGGCAAATCTCCCACAATCACGGCGTCATCAATGAGCGTGATTTACGAAGAGATAATCCACGGCGAAACCATTGTGCGTTCCGCGCCCGGAATACGCCACGAGCAAATCTGCGCCATCCTGCATGCCCGGGTCTCCGCCAGCCTGGCCGCCAACTCCCCGGCCCGTCTCCTGGCCCCGCGTTCCATCGTCCAACTCTCTGCCGGCGTCATGCTGCGGCCGGATTTGGCCCTGGTCACCGCGGCGACGGGCAAAATCTGGCTGGCGGCGGAAATAGTTGACTCGCATGATCACCGGCCCGACACCGTGCTCAAAAAAGGCCTTTACGAAGATTTCAACCTGCCGCGCCTGTGGATGATTGACCCGCGCTACAACAACATTGAGTTTTACCACGGCACACCCCACGGCTTGGCATTAAAGGGCATCTTGGCCGGTCGCGAACGCATCGAAGAACCCCTTTTGCCCGACTTTCGATTGACAGTGGATGAACTTTTTGCCGTCTAACCGCCCCCTGGAGCCGCGCCAGACGGAATTTCAAATTTCAAATTTGAAATTATTTTTGACGGACAGAGAATGGAATTTGTAGAGCGAGACTCCGACGAGCCGTGATTGGATGCGCTAAAACTTGACGAGAATAGTTCCACTTTGTGCGTGAATATCAATTTCATGACAAAGGCCATCATCTTTGATCTCGACAGTTGCCTCGCCGCGGCGAATGAGGTGGGCGACGAGCTTTTTTCGACCGCCTTCGCGGCGATTCGATCAGCTAATCGCGGCGCGGTTACGGAATCAGCATTGCGCGAGGCACTGGCCGAATGCTGGCTTTGTGCGTTCGATTTGATAGCGACCAAATATCAGTTCTCCGAAGCGATGCGGAACGCGGGATGGCAAGCCTTCAGACAGACGGAAGTTGCGCAACCCATGTACGGCTATGGTGATCTCAACGTGCTAAAGGAATTGCCGGGACAACTTTTTCTGGTCACATCCGGATTTCGCCGTTTGCAGGAAAGCAAGGTCAAGGCGTTGCGACTCGATGACATATTTGCAGCCATTTATGTTGACGCGATCGATGAGCCTGAGCGGAGGGGCAAATACCGCATCTTTAAGGAACTCCTCGCCAAATATGGTTTGCATCGGAACGAGGTGTTGGTAGTGGGTGACAATCCAGATTCGGAAATCGAGGCCGGCAATCGGCTTGGGATGAAAACAATTCAGATTCTCCGCCTCGGCGTTACAAGCAGTGCCAATGCAAAGGCGCACATTCATAACCTTCACGAGTTAAAAGCACTTCTGTGAAAGGGTAAGGCCTGGATTCACACATCCCAAAACCCTTGGCGCGAGGGGCAAAATCAGGCTGGCGGCGGAAATAGTTGATTCGCATGATCACCGCCCCGACACCGCGCTCAAGAAAGGCCTTTACGAAGACTTCAACCTGCCGCGGCTCTGGATGATCGACCCGCACTACAACAATATCGAGTTTTACCACGGCACACCTCACGGCCTGGCTTTCAAAGGCATCGTGCCGGCCGGGAGCGCATCGAAGAACCCCTCTTGCCAGCTTTTCAATTGACCGTGGACGAACTTTTCGTTGTCTGGCGGCCGCCCGGAGCCGCGCCAGACGGAATTTCAAATCTCGAATCTCAAATTTGAAATTACTTTTGACACAGATTCAAATTGGTAGAGGAACCCAAAGCATCCTCAATGCAATATGTGAGGGCGTGACCCCTGATTTTGTTTCAACAGTGGATTTTTGAACCAAAATGTTTCAAAATGCGACATGCAGGTTTTTCTCCGCTACCTCCAAAGGCTGCCCAAGCAGTCCCGCGCCGTGTTGCAGACGTGCCTCTACGGCTTGGGCGCCGGAGCGTCGGCGGTGTTTTTTCAATTGGGCATGAACTGGCTCTACCGGCTGGGATTGGCCGGGCTTTCCCACCAGTCAACGTCCACCTTCCTAATTGGCAGCCTGGCAATCATCGTCGTTTCGTCCCTGCTGATGGGCTGGTTGTTGAACTCTTTTTGCCGTGAGGCGGCTGGGAGTGGCATTCCGCAGCTCAAACTCGCTTTCTGGAAGGATTTTGGGACGGTGCCGTGGCGCGTGGCCTGGGTGAAATTCATCGCCGGGATCGTTAGCATCGGCGGCGGCCAGAGCCTCGGTCGTGAAGGGCCCAGCGTGCAACTGGCCGGCGCGGTTAGTTCTAACCTGGCCGGCTTGGCTGGCGAAGCCAAGCAGAGCCGGCGCCTGGCGGCGGCGGCTGGCGCCGCGGCGGGCTTGGCGGCGGCCTTCAACACCCCGCTGGCGGCCACGACATTTGTGTTGGAGGAAATCATTGGCGACCTGAACAGCCGTTTGCTCGGCGGCGTGCTGCTGGCGTCGGTGCTGGGCGCGCTGGTGGTGCATGGAGTCATCGGCAAGCAGCCCTCCTTCACCCTCACCGGTGTGGACGCGCCGTCGTGGGTGGGTTACGCATTGACGCCCGTGGTTGCGGCCCTGGCGGGACTGGTGGGTGTCTATTTCCAAAAGGCGTCATTGGGATTGCGCGGGCGAATGAAAACCTCTCGGGTTCCCGGCTGGCTGCTGCCGCTTGCAGGTGGACTTATCACCTGGGGACTGGGCGTGGCGGTGTTTGAGCGGACACAACGGCTGGGCGTATTCAGCCTGGGTTACGACGACCTGTCCAGCGCTCTGGCCGGCGACATCGGCTGGCAACTCGCGACCGTGCTGCTGGCCGCCAAGTTCATCGCCACCTTCACCTGTTACGGTTTTGGTGGGTGCGGCGGGATTTTTTCGCCGACATTGTTTTTTGGCGGTATGACGGGCGTGGCCCTGGCGGGGCTGGTGGGGCTGGAATGGCCGATGGCGCGCGCCGATATGCTGACACTGGCCGTGGTGGGGATGAGTGCCTGTTTGGGCGCAGTAGTGGGGGCGCCCGTCACAGGCATCCTCATTGTCTTTGAAATGACGCATGAGTTCTCGCTCGTGCCCGTGCTCATGATTGGGGCGTTGGTAAGCCAGGCCGTCAGCCGCAAGATGAACCGGGAGAATTTTTACGACGCGCTTCTGACCCAGGACGGACACCATATTGAACATGTGCGTCCACCCCGCGATTTGCAAAGCTGGCAGCAATTGCCAGTTTCGGCGATAGCGAATTTTCGTCCCCTGATTATCCGCGATCTGGCCCCGGCCAAATTGCAGGAAGTCCTGAAGTCGCATCCTTATCAGCGTTTCCCGGTGGTGCAGGAGGACAAACTGACAGGCATTCTCGCGCGCCGGGAAGCCGAGGCGGCCCTGCGGGATAACCGCGCCCCAAAACTGGAAATCGCCGCGACCTGCCTGCCGCAGCAGACAGTCCGCAATCTGCAAGCTCTGTTGGTCGAGTCGCCCGGCAACTTCGTCGTCGTGGTGGATGAAGACGGCGGTAAAATCCTGGGCATCCTCACCTTGCATGACCTGTTGCGCGCCGAAGTCGAAAAGGCCGGGAGCGGCGACTTGTGAAAGCGCGGTTTTGAGCGGCGGTTCATTTATGGACTTCTGCTTTCTGAATCTCGCGCTCCGCCTGGACCCAATCTTGAACGGCTCCGCCTTCCTGGCGGCCTCGCTGTTCATAGAGTTCATAGGCTCGCTCGGCGATCTGCGGAGTCAAATCGGACCGTTTGCGGGTTTTGATTGGATCAAAGATCCGGTATGCGAGTAGTTTTATGCGGTCGTTGAGGAGGAACCACAGCAGCGCATAACCCCACACGAACCCGGCCCAACCCCAGCCCAGGGGCGTCATAAACAATCCATAAACGGCGATCAACGTCGCTACGATTTGCGTGCCGAGCACCGCCGCCCATAGCACCCGCGCCGGGCGTATGGACCAGAACGGCCCGCGCGTGCGTGTCAGGAAAATCGTCAGATGTCCAGCCACGGACAGCTTCAAATACATCAAGGTCTGGATGTGCGCCCGGTCGAGGTGAAAAACACGCTCGCCCAGATAAAACAAGCCGAAGGCAGAGACGACCCCGATGACGCCCAGCACCGTGGAGACGCCCAACACCATGCGCATGTTCCAGGCCTCGGGCTGGTCCTTGTAGTGAACGTTGTCGTACGCAATCGACAGAATCGCCCCGTCGTTGAGCAACGCCAGCATGACGATCATCACCGCCGTCAATGGATAAAAATTAAAAATCAGGATCGCCAACGTCATGAAGAACAGCACGCGCAACGTCTCGGCGATGCGGTAGATCGCGTAGCTGTTCATTCGCTGGAAAATTCTTCGGCTCTCTTTGATCGCATCGATTATTACCGAAAGGCCGGGCGTCATCAGCACGATGGCCGCCGCCGCCCGCGCCGCGTCTGTTGCGCCGGAAACAGCGATGCCGCAATCAGCCTTCTTCAGCGCGGGGGCGTCATTGACCCCGTCGCCGGTCATGCCGACGATGTGGCCGCGTTTTTGCAGGACATCTACAATGTGAAACTTGTGTTCCGGGAACACCTGCGCGAATCCATCGGCCTTTTCGATGGACTCGGCCACCTCTGTGGTCTCTTGCTTTTTCGTGTCGCCCAGGCTGGCGGCATCGAGGATATTTGTGCCCATGTCCAACTTTTTGGCGGTCTCCTTGGCGATGGCCAGTGCGTCGCCGGTAACCATTTTGACTTTGACACCCATCGCAAGCCCTGTCGCGATGGTCGCCTTGGCATCTTCGCGGGGCGGATCGAACAAAGGCAACACGCCCAGAAACTGCCACGGCCCGTCGCCCTCGGCCCGCGCCACGCCCAACGAGCGAAATCCGCGTGCGGCAAATTCGTTGACCGCCTTCTCGACGGCGGGCTTCACCTGCCCGGCGTTGGGCAACAATGCCAAAATCACCTGTGGCGCGCCCTTCGTCACCTTGAACGTCTTTCCGTCTTTGGCTTTGACGGTGGCCTCGGTGCGTTTATGCACCGGGTCGAACGGCTGGAAATGAAGCACTTCATACGCCTTTAACGAATCCTTGTCTTTCAGGCCGCCCAGCACAGCCAGATCAATGGTGTCGTTGTTGTCCGCGCGCGACGCCAGCGCGCCATTGAGGATCACGTTCTCGGCGGGGACATTATTGGCACTGAAGGGATCGCCCAGCGTCAGCTTGTTCTGGGTCAGGGTTCCGGTCTTGTCCGCGCAGAGCACATCCACCCCCGCCAATTCTTCGATGGCCACCAACCGGCTCACTATAGCTTGTTTCTTCGCCAGCAGCCGCGCGCCGACCGCCATCGTCACCGACAGCACCGTTGGCATCGCCACGGGAATCGCGGCCACGGTCAGCACCAGCGCAAATTGCAGCGTGGTGAGGATCGCGTCGCCGCGATAGATTGCGAAACCAATGATCATCGCCACCAGTGCCACCGCAAGAATGATCAGATAATTGCCGATTTTTAAAACCGCCTTTTGAAAGTGGCTGACAGTGTGTGCCTCCTGCACCAATTGCGCGGTCTTGCCAAAATAAGTTTTCTCGCCCGTGGCATAGACCATCGCGCCGGCTTCACCCTGGCGGATGATCGAACCGGAGAATACCGCGTCGCCGGATTTGCGCTCGGCGGGCAACGACTCTCCCGTCAGCGCGGATTGGTCCACCTCCACCGGGTCGCCGTCCAGCAGTCGCGCATCCGCCGGCACAATGTCGCCCAGCCGCATGCGGATGACATCGCCCGGCACTAACTCGCGGGCTGGTGGATTGATCCACTTCCCGTCACGTTTCACCCTGGCTTTGACCGCCAGCCTGGCCTTCAGGGCCTCGATGGCGTTGCTCGCTTCGCGCTCCTCCCAGAAACCAACTACGGCATTGGCGACCAACAACAGGAGGATGATGAAAAAATCCGGCCAGTGCCCAACCACGCCCGACAGAATCACTGCTATCTCAATCATCCACGGAATGGGACCCCAGAAATAGGAAAGGAATTTCAGGAAGAGATTCGTCTTCTTTTCGGTAAGTTCATTCGGACCATATTGGGTCAGCCGTTTCTGCGCTTCGGCTTGGGTGAGACCCTCGGGCGTTGATCCCAGTTTCTTCTCCACCTCCGGCAGGGGAAGGGCTTTCAAATCCTCCTTCGGATCAGGCTTCACATTGAGCGTCGATCCCGGCTTCGTAGCGAGAGTCTTGGGCGGGACGGTATCGGGTTTCATAACGGGGGTCCTTTTTGTCTTTGTTATGCCGCGGCTTTCATGAGTTGCGGGATGCTTGTTGACGTCCTTTCCATCGCGGCACTGTATTCCCCACGGCGTGCAGCCCGGTTGCATGTGGCTCGATGATACAGGGCCGACTGTGCCGCTGACACTTGGGTCTCCTCGCCTCTCCAAATCTCCAAAGCCGGTTGCTGGATGGCGCGGGCAAACGAAAACGCCAGCGCCCAGGGCAGTCGCGACTTGAATCGAAGATTCATGGTATTCAAACGGGCCGAAGCCAGTTCACTGGATTGGCCGCCGGACAAAAATGCAATCCCCGGAACCGCAGCGGGGACAGTTCGCCATAGACTCTTCACCGTGATGTTGGCCACCTCGTCCACGGATGCTTGCGTGGGGCAGGTCAATCCCGGCAGCACCATGTTGGGTTTCAA
>JBEKDI010000066.1:0-33563 GCA_050014435.1 Verrucomicrobiota bacterium
CAATGTTCTGGATACAACAGTATCATAGATATTGTTTCAAGCAACAATTATTTTAAACTAATTTTGTAATCGGACCTGTCGGACGGGTAGGGCCTGTCAGACAGGTCAGACGAATGAGACGCAGAAGGCTGAAAAAGGCAGCTTGCCAGGAAAGCGTCCGTGTCAGCGCGGCCTCATCCGGCGGTTGGTGGAAGCGGTGAAGAATCTCGGCGACGAAGATTTCACCTGGCGTTCGGCTGATCGTGATCGGGAGAATTGCCGCTTGAACGAAAAACGCCGGGACGTGGAAGCTCGAACCCATGTGACGCCATTGAGGCGAGCGCGGTTGCTTTATGATTGACTTTAAACTCTCCAAATCAAGTCCCAATGCCAATATCCTAGGACTGACCCTTCACTTTCGCTTTAATGCGCAGGAGAAATCGGAAGCCCTGTCCCAACACTGGAAGCAAATGGCAACCAAACCCAGACAGAGGTTCCTTTCCCTTCTGTGCTTTCGACACGAATCGCACCCTGATGGAGATCCACGAATTTTTTAACGATGGCCAATCCGATACCCGCTCCGGGGTGATTGCCGACATTGGCGCCTCGGTGAAAGGGTTGATAGAGCTTACCCAGGTCCGCTGTGGGAATACCGATGCCCGCATCGCTGACCAGCAGTTGAAGGTGATCTCCTTGCGGCGCCATCTTTTCGCCCTCGGTCTGCGCGTTGCCTGCAACGCGCTTCGCTTTCAGCGTCACGGGTTGGTCGTCGGAGGAGTACTTGAGCGCATTACTCAGGAGATTGCGCAGAATGTGGCGCAGGATCTTCTCGTCGAGGAATACTTCGTGCGCGGAGGTTTCAATGATGCAGTCAATCGGGCAGTGCGTGCGGTAATGGTTCAGTGCCTCAGAGCTTGATTCTCGGCAGATCGCCTCCATTTTCACTGGCGACGTGTTGCATTCCATTTTCTCAGACTCGAAAGTTTCATAGAGGAGCAAGTCCTCCATCATGAGAGTCATTCGCTCGACAGCGCGCTGGATTTCGCGGGTACGCTCGGACCTTTCCTCACCAGTCATCTTATCCGAGTAATCTCCAAGCAAGGCCGCCGCCGCATTGATCACGCACAGGGGAGTGCGGAACTCGTGCGAAACCAGGCGCACGAAGCGGCTCTTGATCCGATTTAGTTCGTGCTCGCGTGCCAGTTCGATACGCGCTCGTAAGCGCTCGGTGATATCCCAATTGACACCAATCATTCGAGTGGGTGAACCGTCGCCCGCCCGCAGCACCACACCATGCGCCTCAATATTGCGCACCTCGCCGCTGGGCCAAATGACACGGAATTCGGTGTTGTAATCCTTGCTCCCACCAAGCGCTGCCGCGATATCGGCCTCGACCCGGTTCCGGTCCTCTGGGTGCAAATACTTTCGCCATGCCTCGACAGTGTCACTAAACCCTGGCTCGCCGATGCCATAAAGTTCACACATCCGGGTGTCCCAGACCATCTTGTTGGCCAACACATCACAATCCCAAATTCCGATGTGGGCTGATTCCGTCGCCACCGCAAGACGTTGTTCACTGATCTCGAGTTTGTTTCGCGCAGCCACCACTTCGGCATTCTTGCGGGCCATTTCGCGCTGCGCGTTAATAAGTTCGTTGTTGGCCCGGCTTAAATCCTCAAAAATGCGGTCCTCCCGGCGTTGCAGCGCTTCGGCTGCTGAGACGGATTCCTTGACAGCAGCGGAAGAGACACCGGGCACATCCTCCCCGGCCTCGACGGGGCCTTCCGAATCGGGGAGGTGAATGGCCGGAGCGGTTTCGACCGCATCGACGCCGCCGAAAGACCGGCTGGTGAGGCGATCGGCCAAGGCGACTGCCTCTTGAGCGCCGTTCGCAGAACCATCCGCGCCGATATTCCTCCACAGGTCCGGATCTATTTTGAATGGATATCCTCCCACCAGAATTTTAACATTGCAACATTCAGGCGCGCGGCGCACGGCGGCCACCAGCGCCTGGACCGCAGTAACGTGATAGGTGATGGTCGCGGAAATGGCCAGAACCCCGGGCTTATATTGCACCACGGTCTGGATTATGTCTTTGGCTGGAACGTCTGCGCCGAGGTAATGTGTGCGCCAGCCGTCGATTTCAAAAAAATCGCACAACATGCGGGCGCCAATTTCATGAAGGTCCCCTGTGATGCAGGCGGCCACCAGTGTTCCCCGCGTTTTTTCTGAGCCAAAGATGCAGGGGTAAAGCTGCGACATGATTTGTTGCGTGGCGGCGGTGCAATAGTGCTCCTGGGCCACACTGATCTGGTTGACTTGCCAGAGACGTCCGATTTCATGCTGGGTGCGCTCGAAGACCTGGAGATAGATGTCGCGCACAGGTGTGCCTTGCTGGACTGCGACGAGGATCAGCTTGCTGGCGAAGTGCCGGTCGCCCCGGAGCAAGGCTTGCAAGTATTGCGCAGCCAGTGATGTGCTTTCCGAGATGAACGAAGACACGTCATTCGGCAATTGCGGCAATTGTTGGAGCGCGCCGGCCAGATACCGGCAAGCCAACCGGCTCAAATCAGGCGGCAGCTCCGCCCGCAACGATTCCTTCATGTTCTCGAGCAAACCGGCCAAGTCGGCTGCCGGAATACCGCGTTTGGCCAGCATCACTTTGGCCCAACCAATGTAATCGACGAAAAGCGCCTGGCTGTCACAGGCAATCGCTTGCGCCAGATAAGCAAGATGATACCCGGCGTCTTCAAGACATCTTTCGCGGCCTGTTTTCCCATAGCGTTGTTCGAGTTCTGGATGACGAACGAATTCCCGCGCCACCATCTGCGCCGCCAACTCGGAACGTCGGGTATGAAGCGCTTCGGCGACCCGCTGGTTCAGCTCGCGCATGTTCGTCAGGAGCAGATGCGCTCGAAGTGACGAATCTTCGTCTCACCGGGCACGAGCTTCAGACCTTTTGGAATGCCCTTGTGCGACTGGTGGTAAAGATGGGTGTGGTGCCAGAGCTTGAAGCTCGCAGAATCGATCCAGTAAGTAATGAGCCAGATCTCCTCCGGCCGATCCAGCGGACTGAAAACTTCCATCCGCACGAAGCCGGGCTGGCCATCGACCATGTGCGGGCGATCTCGGAAAGCCTGTTTGACCTCAGCGGCCTTGCCGTTGGCGACTACGAATTTGCTCAGCGCGACAAACCTGCTGGCGGCTTCCGCGGCGGTTGACTCCGGCGCGAAGGCGGCGGGGATCGATCTGGTGGTGCTATGAAGGGGACAATGGCTGGCGTCAACCAGTGGTGGCGCTCCACTCAAAACTAGTGTGGTTCGAGTGTCCGTCATGGCAGTCAGGCCACCGCTGGCTCTCTGGCGGGCCGGATTTCTTCAACATCCATGTCCCGATAATAGACCGAAAAACTGGCCGGCGCCATGGGGTTTTCACCCCATGGGTGATCTCAGTGTTTATTGACGAAACGGGTGCGGTTCGGCATGTTCGTGGGACTGATGAGTGATCCGTTTAAAGCTAAAAGCGACACGAAATCTGGGCCGCGAAGAATCCGATGGGGCGTCTTGGGCTATGCGCGCATTGCGCGGGAAGCCGTCATGCCGGCGATCCAGCGGTCCTCCAATTCCGTGCTGCATGCCGTGGCTTCGCGTCAGGAATCCAAGCTGGCCGAATGCCGCGGCAAATTTCCCGGCCCGGCGTTGTATAAGGGCTACGATGAACTATTGCGCGATCCTGCGGTCGAAGCCGTCTATATTCCGCTGCCCAACTCGTTGCATCAGGAATGGACGATCCGCGCCGCAGAACACGGGAAGCACGTGCTGTGCGAGAAACCGCTCGCTTTGGACGCGGCCGAATGTCGCGAGATGACCGCCGCTTGCGCCGCCAATGATGTGTGGCTGATGGAGGCTTTTATGTATCGTTACACTGACCGCACCCGGCATGTCCTGGAAGTGCTGCGGAGCGGCGCGCTCGGTGAAATCAAGTTCATCGGCTCGACTTTCCGCTTTTTGCTCGGGAATCCGGATTCCATCAAATACAAACCCGAACTGGGTGGAGGATCTCTTTATGATGTCGGCTGTTACCCGGTCAATTTTATCGGGATGGTGATGGACGAAATCACGCGCAGGCAGCCCGGAGGGGCGTCGCCGGAAAACATTTCCGCGCAAGCGGTGAGGCAGGGCGGCGTGGACGTGATTTATTCCGCGCTACTCAAGTATCCGTCGGGGGTGATCGCTTCATTAAACTGTGGATTCAACGCGCAGAAGCGGGTTTGCTCGGAAATCGTTGGGACCCGCGGCGCGCTGGAAATTCCCGACACGTTCTTCGACAACGCCGGCGTGGTGACGCTGACCACGGAAGAGGAGCGCCGCGAAATCCCGGTGGCGCAAAGCGACCGGTATCGTTTGGAAGTGGAGGATTTCGCCGGGGCCATTTTGGAGAAGCGGGCGCCGCGTCTGGGCCTGGCTGAAACGCAGCGGAACATGGAGCTTCTGGACGCTCTCCGGGCGACCGCAAGTTGACACAGTGAGCGCGTTTCGTGACCAGATCGTCAAGGCGTATCTAATCAATAAGGCAGGCAGATTTCAACGCAAAGACGCGAAGGCGCAACCACGCAAAGAAGATTGAGCCCGTGTGAATCCAGGTCACTAAACGGTGAACTGCGGGCCACGAGCCAATTCCCTTTCCTGACCTTGCGCCTTCGCGTTTTTGCGGCTTTGCGTTGGCTTCTTACTGCATGGTTACGGTTAAGAGGGCGGGCGCGCAATCCTTTGTGCGCCGAAGAGCGGCGGGCAGCGGAGTGCCCGCCCTATCAAGAAGCCTCCGGGTTGTCGCGAAATAGTTTCATTGAAATCCGGCCCGGGTTCGCGCATTCTCGGCGCATGAGATGGTTCGCACTGGTATTGTTGATTCTGGCCGGCTCGTTCGCCGGTTGTGATAAAAAATCCGACGTCCAGCCGGTTGCAGCCGCGCCGGCCCAGCACGCGTTGCCGACGAAGGCCCAGCCCCAGTTGAAGACCATCCGCCTGTGGCTCGGAGCGGAGGAACTGATAACGGAACTGGCGTTGACCGCCGAGCAGACGGAAACCGGCATGATGTTTCGCACCAATATGGTTGAAAATGCCGGCATGTTGTTTGTTTTCAACAGGCCGATGCAGGCCTCGTTTTGGATGAAGAACTGTCCTTTGCCGCTGACCGCCGCCTATATCAACCCGGAGGGCAGCATTGTCGAAATAAACGATTTGCAACCGAACAACACCAATTCCGTCGTGGCCGCGTCGGATGATGTGCAGTACGTTCTGGAGGTGAACCAGGGCTGGTTCACGCGCCATCACATTGGCACCGGAACATTGGTGCGGAGTGAGCTCGGGAGTCTGCCCGAAACGTTTTTCCGGCGGAGCCAATAGCCCGGTTCTTTTTTCGGGATCAAAATGAGAATCGCCCTGGCCCAAATCAATACAACCGTAGGCGATCTGGCCGGCAATGAAGCCAAAATCTTGGAAGGCGCCCGGCGGGCCCAGGCCGAAAAGGCCGACGTCGTGCTGTTTCCCGAACTGACGACGACGGGCTATCCGCCGCGCGACCTGTTGCTCAAGCCAGATTTTATTGTCAAGAATCTTGCCGTCCTGCATCGCCTCGCCGCCGCCAGCGCGGAAACGGCCCTGGTGGTCGGGTTCGTGGGCGAAAACGGGAACCGGCCCGGCCGGGACGTGACCAACGCCGCGGCGCTGCTGCACGGTGGAAAAATCGCCGCCACGCGCGTCAAAACTTTGCTGCCGAATTATGATGTCTTCGATGAAGACCGCTATTTCGAGGCGGCGCGGGACAATCTTCCCGTGACCATTGCCGGGTCGGCCTGCGGCCTGACTATTTGCGAGGACATCTGGAACGATGAGAATTTCTGGCCGCAACGGCGTTATCCCGCCGATCCGGTGGCCAGTCTGGTTTCCGCCGGCGTGGAGTGCGTGCTGAACATCTCTGCTTCCCCCTGGCACGTGGGCAAGGAGAAACTGCGCTACGACATGCTGGCCAGCCTCGCCCTCAAAGCGCGGCGGCCTGTGGCCCTTTGCAACCTGGTCGGGGGCAACGACGAATTGCTGTTTGACGGCGGAAGCATGCTTTTCAATGCGGAGGGCAAGTTGATAGCCAGGGCAAAATCATTCGCGGAAGATTTCGTTGTGGCCGACGTGGAGACGGGCCAGCCGGTGCCAAGGACGGATGCCAGCGACGAAGAGAACGTCCATGACGCGCTGGTGCTTGGGCTGCGCGATTATTTCCAGAAATGCGGCTTTAAATCCGCCGTGCTGGGACTGAGCGGCGGCATCGATTCCGCCGTGGTGGCCTGCCTTGCGGTTGCGGCGCTTGGGCCGGAGCACGTCCACGGCATATCGCTTCCCTCGCAATTCTCATCCCAGGGCAGCCTGGATGACGCGCAGCTTCTGGCGAAACGCCTGGGCATCCGCCATGATGTCATTCCCATTCAACCACCGTTCGAAGCAGTTCGCCAGCAGATGAAAGCTGTTTTCAAGGACCGCGCCGAAGACACCACGGAGGAAAACATTCAGGCGCGATTGCGCGGGGTCATTCTCATGGCCTTGTCCAACAAGTTCGGTTCCCTGCTGCTGACGACCGGCAACAAAAGCGAGTTGGCCGTCGGCTACTGCACTCTTTATGGCGACATGTGCGGGGGGTTGGCGGTGATCAGCGATGTGCCCAAGACGATGGTCTATCGCCTGGCTCATTGGATCAACCGCGCCAGCGAAATCATTCCGCAGTCGTCCTTGACCAAAGCCCCGTCCGCGGAATTGCGTCTCAACCAAACCGACCAGGACAGCCTGCCGCCTTACGACATCCTCGACGCCGTTCTCGATCAATATGTCGTGCATGGCCGGTCCATGGCCGACATCATCCGGTTTGGTTTCGAGGAAAAAACCGTCAGGCAGGTCATCCGTTTGATCGACGTGAATGAATACAAACGCCGCCAGGCCGCCCCCGGCTTGAAAGTGACCACCAAAGCTTTCGGCGTGGGCCGGCGATTCCCCATTGCGCAGCGTTATCGTGAAGCGTGAAGGGCTTTGTCAGGCGCCAATGCCACTGGCTTGGCGAATTGGTTGAGGCTTCTGTTCAGGCATTTGGGCCGGGTTGGCCTGAGCGAAGAATTTGAGCGCGAGCTCGTTGGCCTTTCGGCCGGAGACGCGCAGGCGCAGGGTATTGCGGGCGAAGCGGGGCTGGATATGGTCTTCGTAGCACAGGGACACTATTTCGGCTGTGGCCTCCTGCCAGTCTTTCGCGTTGCCAAAATAATGGGCGAAACGGAGGTCGCGATCAAAGTAATCGGGCTTGAGCCGGCGGAGCAGGGGGGCCATCAGCCGGGCGTGGAGATAGAGGCATTTCTGGAACACCAGCTCGTCAAATTCAGTTTGCGAACAAGCGTGGCGTTCACAGAAAAATGATCTCAAGTCGCGATTGGATGGCGAACCAGGAACCGTCATTTATAGATTACATTATATAAATTGCCCCGGCATGTCTGTAGGGCGGTTTCCCCATGTACTCGTGATGGACAACCTGACAAGCCTTTCCTTGATTTTGGCGCTTTTCGGCACAATATGGATTTTGCATGGTGACGAACGCCAAATCTGAAGAGTTGTTTGCGGAGGCTTTGCGATACATTCCGGGCGGGGTGAATTCGCCGGTGCGGGCCTTTCGCGCTGTCGGCGGCCACCCTTTTTTTGTCAGCAAGGCCAATGGCGCGCATATCTTCGACGTCGATGGCAATGAGCTGGTGGACTATGTTGGCACGTGGGGGCCGGCCATTCTGGGCCACGCCAATCCAAAAATCATTCAGGCCATCCGGGATGCGGCGGGGCAGGGGACGAGCTTCGGCATTCCCAATCCGCTCGAAGTCGAAATGGCGCGGTTGATCTGCGCGATCGTGCCAGGGCTGGAAAAGGTGCGGATGTGCAATTCCGGGACGGAAGCCTGCATGTCCGCCATTCGGTTGGCGCGCGGCTTTGCCAAACGCGATAAGATCATCAAGTTTGACGGATGTTACCATGGCCACGCCGATTCGCTTCTGGTCAAGGCAGGGTCGGGAGCGCTGACCTTCGGCCATCCTGACAGCGCCGGAGTTCCCGCTGCCTTCACCCAGCATACGATTGTCGTGCCGTTCAACGAGCTGGAAGCGGTGCGGGCGGTCTTTGACGCCAACCCGCGGCAAATCGCAGGGATCATTGTCGAACCGGTGCCGGGCAACGCCGGTCTGTATCCGCCCAAGCCGGGCTTCCTGGAATATCTGCGCGAGATCACCGCTGGCGAAGGCGCGTTGCTGATATTTGATGAAGTGATGACCGGTTTCCGCCTGGCTTTGGGCGGCGCGCAGGCGCGTTTCGGCATCCGGCCTGATCTGAGCTGCTTTGGCAAGATAATCGGGGGCGGCCTGCCGGTCGGCGCTTTTGGCGGGCGCGCGGAAATCATGGACCTGCTGGCGCCGCTGGGGCCGGTTTACCAGGCGGGCACTTTGAGCGGCAACCCGCTGGCCATGGCGGCCGGTTTGGCGGCCCTCAAGGAACTTGCCGCCACCAACGCCTACGCCGCCTTGGAGGAATCAGGCGCCGTTCTGGAAGCCGGGATGAAAGCCGCCGCGGCGTCGGCCAACATTCCCGTGCAGTTCAACCGCATCGGCTCGATGTTCTGCGCCTATTTCACCAGCCAGCCGGTGCATAATCTGGCCGATGCCATGACCAGCGACCGCCCGCGCTTCAGCAAATACTTTCACGGCATGTTGCACGAAGGTATTTATTTTGCGCCGTCGCAATTTGAAGCGGGATTCATCTCCACCGCCCACACGGCGGCGGATCTCGATAAAACGATTGGCGCAGCGGCCCGGGTGATGAGAACATTGTAATAGCATGCGCATTCTTGCCCTCGATCACGGCACAAAGCGAATCGGCGTCGCCATCAGCGACGAGACCGCCATCATCGCGCAGCCGCTCGAGTTTCTGGCCGCCGAACCGCTGGAGGATTTTCTGAAGCGGCTTGAGACAATTGTTGACAGCAGGCAGGTTGGGGAAATCCTGGTCGGCATCCCGCGCAACATGAACGGCACCTATGGCCCGGCGGCGATCAAGGCCCGGGAATTTGTGGAATGTTTGAAGGGCGCTGTCGCCGTCCGCGTCACAACCTGGGACGAACGGCTGACCACGGTGCAAGCCAACCGCGCGCTGATCGAAACGGGCATGCGGCGCGAAAAACGCAGGGAGCGCGTGGACCAAACCGCGGCGGCCATCCTGTTGCAAAGTTACCTCGACAGCCTCAGCCGGTGAAATTCAAGCTGATCATCGCCTATGACGGGACCGGTTACGCGGGCTGGCAGGTGCAGAAGACCGGGGTGGGCGTCCAGCAGCGCGTCGAGGAGGCGATCTCCAAAATTTTCCCGGGCGCGTCCCGGTTGCATAGTTCCAGTCGCACCGATGCCGGGGTGCATGCCCTTGGCATGGTCGCGCAGGTGGATATTCCGGACGATCAGGACAGAATGCCCCCGGCCAAAATGGCCATGGCCATCAATGCCTATTTGCCCCGCGACATCCGCATCATGGCCGTGGCCCGCTGCCGCGCGGGTTTCGACGCGCGCTTCGACGCCAAGGGCAAGCAATATCGCTACTTCGTTTGGAACGGACCGGCCATGAACCCGCTATTGCGGCAGCAGGCCTGGCATGTTCCCCGGCCCCTCAATCTTACCGCCATGCGCGCCGCCGCCAGGCTCTTTGTCGGAAAACACGACTTCAAATCATTGGCCGCGACCCGCAACTATGAAATGAAATCCACCGTGCGCACCTTGCGCCGCTGCGACATCCGGCGCAACGGCCCGCTCCTGACCTTTGTCATCGAGGGGGACGGTTTTCTCTACAAGATGTGCCGGGGGATCGTCGGCACCCTGGCCCAGGCCGGGCAGGGGAAGATCGCGCCGCGGGAGATCAAGAGCATTTTGCGCCGGAAAGACCGCCGCGCCGCAGGCATGACAGCGCCCGCCCACGGGCTGGTCTTGTGGAAGGTGTTTTATTGACAGATGAACATTGTCCTGCTGGAGCCTGAAATTCCGCCGAACACAGGCAATATCGCCCGGCTCTGCGCCGCTTCCCGCTCCACCCTGCATTTGATCGAGCCGTTCGGGTTCGAACTGGATGACGCGCGGCTCAAACGCGCTGGTCTGGATTATTGGGAACACCTGACCTGGCATCGCTGGCCCGGCTGGCCCGACTTTCAAAAACAATTGCCCCCCGGCGCGCGCCTCTGGCTGATCGAATCGCACGGGACGCGGCATTATGCGCAAGTGGAATATCAGCCCGATGACTACCTCGTTTTTGGCCGCGAAACCGCCGGCCTGCCGAAAAAAATCCTGGAACAATACCGCGATCAGTGGCTGCGCATACCCATGTTTCATGAAGGAGTCCGGTCACTGAATCTGTCCAATTGCGTCGCGCTGGTCCTGTACGAGGCCCTGCGCCAGCAGGGGTTCACCGGCGAAGTTGGATGATGAATGGCAACGCTGCCAGAGAACCAAAGCCAGATGACAAATCACAAGTTTTCAACTGCAAATTCTCAATCGAAATTTTCTCGTAAATCTCGCTGCCAAGCTTAAATTAGAAAGTCAGGGCGATTAGCGCAGTGGTAGCGCAGCAGCTTTACACGCTGTGGGTCGGGGGTTCGAATCCCTCATCGCCCACCATTTTTCACGAAGCGAAAAATGCCGCGCCGTAGCCACTGCGGCGAAGGCGGATCACTTCTCCATCGTCACATCCCCGCCGGTGATCCGCTCCAAATGGCCGTGCTGCCCGCGCAGCAGCAGCGCCCCGTCCGCGTCCAGCGATTCCGCCCGGCCCCGAATCACCCGGTCGCCCACGCGGATGCTGACCTGTGAGTCAATGGTCGTGCAATGCTCCTGCCATTGCTCGGCGATGACGTCGAATTCCCCGCGCTTGATCCGCTCGTAGTCCCGGTCCAATTCGCGCAGGATGGCCACCGCCAGGCCGGCGCGGTCCACCATCTGGCCGGACTCAATTCTTATTGACGTTGTCGTTTTGCGCAGCGCGATGGGGATTTCGCCCGCTTCCTGGTTCACGTCGATGCCGATGCCGAGAATGACCTCCTTCAAATGGTCCACCTCCGCGCTCATTTCCATCAGAATCCCGGCGATCTTTTTGCCCCGGATCAGAAGGTCGTTGGGCCACTTGATCTCCGGGACAATGCCGGTTTGCACGGTAATGCCCCGAGCAAGCGCCGTGGCGGTGGCGATGGTCAATTGCGTCGCCGCCTGGGGCTGGATGCCCGGCCGCAGCAACACGGAGAACCAAAGCCCTTTGCGTGCCGGCGAAATCCAGCGGCGGCCCATCCGTCCGCGCCCCTTGCTTTGCGATTCGGCAAAAACCACCACGCCCTCCTTCACTCCGCCCCGCGCCAGGCGGGCCACAATGTCGTTCGTCGAAGTCGTTTCCTCGAAGACCTGGATTTCCCGGCCAATGACCCGTGTCCGCCCCAGGCGCGAATACATGTCATCGGCGTGCAGCACGTCAGGCACACTTAACAGGCGGTAGCCCAGGTGCGGGCCGGCTTCGATGTCATAACCGATGGCGCGCAAGTCCTCGATGTGCGCCCAAACCGCGGCGCGGCTGACGCCAAGCTTGCGCGCCAATTCCCCTCCCGATACGCCCCACGGTGCTCCGCGCATGGCGGATAAAATATGGGAATCGATCGTGGTGTCTTTCGGCATCATGTGCTGAAATCCAGCGCAATGTCCACCGCTGGCGCTGAATGGGTCAGCGCGCCGACGGAAATAAAATCCACCCCGGTCTCGGCAATGGCGCGAACTCCAGCCAAATTGACCCCGCCGCTGGCCTCGGTTTTGGCGCGCCCGGCAATCAACCGCACCGCGGCCCGCAGATTCTCATTGGACATGTTATCAAGCAGGACCACATCGGCCCCCGCCTGGCAGGCCTGCCCGGCCTGTTCGACGGTGTCGGCCTCCACTTCCACGGTCAGTTTCGGAAACTGCGCGCGCGCCCGTCGCACCGCCGCCTCGATGGCATTGGGCGCTTCCCCGCGCAACGCCGCCAGATGATTGTCCTTGATTAAAATGCGGTCAAACAAACCGAAGCGATGATTGACGCCGCCGCCACATTGCACGGCATATTTTTCTAGAAGCCGCCAGCCGGGGGTTGTCTTGCGGGTGTCGAGAATCTGCGCGCCCGTTCCGGCCACCGCTGCCACAAACCGCGCCGTCAACGTGGCCACTCCCGACAAGCGCTGCACGAAATTGAGCGACACGCGTTCGGCGGCAAGAATGGCGCGGGCCGGGCCTTGAACAGCCAATAATTCCTGTCCTTTGCCAGCGTGCTCCCCGTCCTTGGTTGTCGGGGTCAGGACCAACCTTGCGGAAACCTCCTTGAACACCGCCTCCGCCAGGGGCAACCCGCAAACCACCAGCGGCTCCCGCGCCACCATCACGGCGGAAGCCAGGGCATCAGCCGGCACCGTGGCCAGTGTCGTCACGTCGCCCGAGCCGACATCTTCAGCCAGCGCGGCCTGAATCATTTGTGGATCGAAGTTCAAAAACAAAACCAAACGTTGAAGCTTTAAACCCGCTTCGCAAGCGTAAAGTTGAACATACGAAGCTTTTCCCAATTGTTTTCAAGCTGCCTTCCTTGGAAATCCCATATGGGGTGAACACCCCATGGCGTCCCCATTGTTCTTATGTCAGGGTCGCCTGTCAGCATGTAAAACTTATGAAAACGAAGGAGCTTTTCTCGGACGTGGTGACCGTTGCCCCGAATCGTGCGGCGTATGAGTTGAACATCGTGGGAGTTTATCAGGACCCGCTGACCCAGAGCTGGGGGGTGCCGATGTGTCGCCTGGCAATGCAACTGGCTGGAGAGGATCGCATTCGAAACACGTGGTACGATGTCCACTCCCTGGCCGACATCGATATATTTTTGGATGCCATTCGTGCAGCCCTTATGGCCGACGTGATTGTGATTTCAGTCTATGCTGCGGAGGAGTTGCCCATGGACCTTTATGTTTGGATTGACGCATGGTTGCCACGCCGGCCGCCGGGAGAAGGCGCCCTCACGGCATTGATCGGAGTCGTCGATCCGCAGAGCCCCCAATCCCTCCATACGCAAGAGTATCTGCAAGCCGTGGCGCGTAAGGCCCAACTGGACTTTATCCCGCTTTTCCAAACTCCCTCCCTGGAGAAAGTTTGAAGAGGGGTTTTAGTATAACACCCCATGGCGCACTCCCGTTGCACGTCCTATTCTCTTATCATGAAACACAATAAATTCCCCCGAAAACATAATCAAAAGCCAGCCGGCAAAATGCGGCCTACCACGGCTGCGGACTCAAGCCTAAACGGACCTGCCAGCGCACCCTCAGCGGAGGACGTGTCCAGAAGGGCATGCTCGCAAACGGCAGCCACGCAGGCATTGATAGAATGGCGCGTCTCTTCCATTAAGCTGATCACGGAACAAGCCAGTACCACCCCATTGCAAGCGCTCCATGAAATACGCGATCTGCGTTGCGACGCTTACTACCACTCTGGACTGAACGAGTGAATGGGGCTTTGGAGTCGGGGCCGATGAGCACCTGATGGGCTGTTTGCGGGAGACGCCGGCAGCCCATCCTGGCTCTCTTGTGGAATGAATTGGCGCAACTGGCGCGATCCCATAGTGTGAACCCCGTGGGCTGCGCTCTCAGGCTTCTATGATCAATATCTACATGGTAAATGATTGCCCATTTCACGCCTCAGGGATTGTCCAGGCAACGCCGCACTGTTTTCGCCAAAACGGCCGAGGCATACGGTTTGGGCAGATAGGTGATCTCCTTGCCTGCCGCCAACGGGCAGTTCGCCAGATCCGGACTATATCCGCTTGAACTGATGATTTTCAATGAAGCCTTTTCTTTCTTGAACCGCACTGCCAATTCCAACCCAGTCATGTTGCCTGGCAGCAGCGTATCCGTGAACAACAACGCGATTTTTTCATGGTGCTGTTCCCACACTTTCAGGGCTTCCAAACCGTCGCCGGCCTCCAGCACGGCGTAACCCAGCTTGCGCAGAGTTAGGGCCACCAATCGGCGAACCTGAACCTCGTCTTCCACCACCAAAATGGTTTCGGAACCCCCTCTGATGTCCTCTGCAACGCTGGAAATAGCCCTTGCGCACAATGGTTTTGCCACCGGAAGACAAACCCGGAACGAACTGCCCTGGCCCACCTTGCTTTCCACCTCAACCCAACCCTGGTGCTGCTGGATGATTCCGTAAACGGTGGCCAGACCCAATCCAGTCCCTTTGCCCGCTGCCTTGGTGGTGAAAAATGGCTCAAATATCCTGCTTAAAACGGTTTCATCCATGCCGCTACCAGTGTCCGATACCGACAGGCATGCAAAACGTCCAGGCCGGGCATCGGGGTGTGGGTCCACGGGTTGTTCCGTGATCTGGACCACTGTGGTGGCAATCGTCAATCGCCCGCCCTTGGCCATTGCATCGCGCGCGTTGACGCACAGATTCATGACGACCTGTTCCATCATTCCTTCATCTGCGCTCAGCCAAATGGCCTCGGAGGACAGATGATTGATGATCTCGATGTTCTCGCCCAAGAGCCGTTGCAACATTTTCACCATGTTGGTAATCAGCGCATTCAGCTCCAAGGGGCCGATTCGAGCCGCTTGCTGCCGGCTGAACATTAGAAGTTGCCGTGTCAGATTGGCCGCGCGAACGGTTTCCTTTTCCACCTGCAGGAGAGATTCCTTCGTTTTCGGGCTGAGGTTGGGATTATTCTGCAACAGGCCGAGGTGCATGAGAGTCGCCACGAGGATGTTGTTGAAATCATGCGCCACACCCCCGGCCAGTTGCCCAACCGCCTCCATTTTCTGCGCCTGGCGCAGTTGCTCTTCCAGTTGCTTGCGTTGGGTAATGTCTTCCTTAACCGCCAAAAAATGGGTGATCCGGCCGGCCTTGTTCACGATGGGCGAGATCACGGCTGATTCACAGAACAGCCTCCCGTCCCTGGCTTTGTTCAGGAATTCCCCCCGCCATTCGCGTCCGGTGGTGATGGTTTCCCACAGGCGCTGGTAATCCTCCAGAGCCGTCTTTCCAGATTTCAAAATACGGGAGTTTTTCCCCA
This sequence comes from Verrucomicrobiota bacterium, assembly GCA_050014435.1. Taxonomy (GTDB): domain Bacteria; phylum Verrucomicrobiota; class Verrucomicrobiia; order Limisphaerales; family Palsa-1400; genus DASRLE01. The sequence goes on from JBEKDI010000066.1 coordinate 15,150, forward strand.
AGACCTCTTCCTTCGTGTAGCCGCTCGCCTTGGTGAACGCCGGGTTGACATACTCGATGTTGCCAACCAGATCGGTGATGACAATGGTGACCGGACACTGTTCTAGCGCCTGCGACATTTTCAGCAGTTCACCTTCCGCATGTTTGCGCGCGGTGATATCCTTGATGAAGCCTTCGAGGAACTTGGTCTGACCTGCTTCGTCGCGGACCGCCCGCATATGCACTTCAGTGCTGAAGATCGAACCGTCTTTGCGGCGTTCCTCCAGTTCTTGTTCCACGTAGGCATTGGATTCCATGACCTCGCGGACCATCTTGCGCCGCTGGTCAGGCCGGACAAAAAACGCCTCTGGCGACACCGTGCTGGCGATCATCTCGGCTGGGTCTGCGTATCCGAACATTCTGGCCATGGCGGGATTAGCGACGACCAGGCGATTGTTTGTAGATTGAAAGATGCCCACTGGAGCGTTTGCGAAGATATTCCTGAAATTCTCTTCGGAGATGCGGAGTGTTTCATTCGACCACTTGCGCCGGGTGATGTCTCGAACGTTGCACTGGATCACTTTGCAGTCCCCGGCCTGATATACATTGCTGACAAACTCCACCGCGATCTTGCGGCCGTCTTTGGTTTCCAGCGGCAAATCTTCATAGCGGACATATCCGTGCTGTTGCAGCTTTTCCAGCATGGCTTGATTGGATTCAATGTCCCTGAACGGACTCAGCTCACCAACTGTTTTGCCGGTCATTTCACTCTTGGAAAAACCCAGCAGATTAATGAGAAAAGGGTTCACATCGTTTATGCGCCCCGTGTCAGCGTCCAGAATGAGGATGCCATCCATCGCTGATTCGAACAACCGTCGATAACTGAGTTCCGAGGCGCGCATCGCCCGCTCCACCCGCGCCACTCTGTCCGTCATGCTTTCATTTTGATGACCGCTGCTCACAATTCCTTTCCCCGCCTGTTGCATCTCCAGCATCTCCATCAACATCTCTGCTTTCCAAAGTCAGAAAACTTTGGCGGTCTTGTCTCGATTCTTGCAAATGGAAAACGCGGCTGCAATACGGTGTTTTCCCCATCGCGTAAAACTCACCACCTTTGCGGTTCCGGGTCAATGTGCCGAATCCAGCGGTTTTGGAGCCAAACCAGCGGAATCACCACGGTCGCAGCGGCGCTCAACATGAGGAAGAAAAGGCGCAGGAAAGATTGGCCGGGTGATGGGGTGCCGGGAACTTCATCCACGCCGCCAATGCGCAATGTGAAATTGCCACCCGCTTGCTCCGTCCGTCCTTTGACGACGTAGCGCCCCGGCGCCGCCTGTCCGAACCCAATGATGGATTCAGTATCGACCGGCCCGGTGTACATCGGTTCGTGGTTCTCCGCCGCCACGCTGATCCAGGCACGGGCGGGCTTTCCGCCGGTCAACAACTGGGGATAGAAGTGTTGACGCGCCTGCGTCACTGTAAAACTTTGCTGCCATTGCGCCGCGTCCGCCGCGCTGTTTGCTCTCTCAAGGTATGTCGTAACATCCTGCGGCGGACAGGGAGTTTGACGCCATCCAAAGTAAACCAAGGCGGGCACTGCCAGCAGCCATGCAACAATAAGAAAGGCCCGCCGCAACCTTCCTTTGGATGGTTCCGTCGGCGTTGACGCCGCTGCGGACTCATCAGCGTCATCCGGCAAGGCCGGAGCCGTGGTCTGCGCACCCGTCGATGCCTGTGTCTTCAATTCCGCCACGGCCAATTGGAGCAGCTTGATTTCGCGGAGGGTGGCGATCTTGCTGTGCATGACCCAGAACCAAAGTTTCATCAGCGCCGTGCCTTCGAACAAAATCACGATGACGACCGCGAATAAGAGGCACATTTTAAGGTCGCTGGTGGCCATGAACAACGCCATCAGAGCGAAGATCAGGAGGCACATCACAGCCAGGTAAACCGCCAACAGGCGATGGAAACCCCTTTGCTTGCGGGCAAAGGACTTGACGATGTTGTCATTCAGCGCCGCCAGTTCGGCGGGGGCAATGGGTTCGTTGCGGGTCAGCGCATTTTTCAATTTGAGTTCAAACGGGTCCATAGTCTTTCTCCAGAAGTTGTCGCAATTGTTGACGGGCGTGAAAAAGGCGCGATTTGACGGTGCCTTCCGGCAGCGACAGCAAGCCGGCAATCTCGCCTATTGAAAAATCCTCCAGATACATCAGGGCCAGCACCGTCCGGCTGTCCGGCGGCAGGCGGCGGAACGAGGCGTCAATGTCGGCCCGTTCCGCATTGGGCGGCGCGCCGGTGGCGAGAGGTTGCTTTTGCAACTCTTCCGCGAATCCCTGGCGCGTCTGCTTCCGCCGCCAGTGGTCCTGGCACTTGTGGCTGGCGATGCGATACAACCACGTCCGAAAATAAGCCACATCCTTCAAAGTAATCAGGCCGCGAATGACCGCCAGCCACGTCTCCTGCACGATGTCCTGCGCCACAGCCCAATCGCCCGTGACCCGATAGGCGTAGTTTAGCAGCGGTTGTTGCCATCGCCGGACCAGCCGGTCAAAACACCCCGCGTCGCCCTGCTGGCATTGCAGCACCAGCAAGTCGTCCTGTATTGAATCGGAACGGTCCATTTGCTTTGACCATACAGTCGCGGCAGCCCCCGCCCCGGTTCAATCATTTTTATGTTTCCAGTGCCTTTGCGCCTTCCCGTCCGCCATAGCTTTGGCGACGGGGGATGCGCTTATTCTCAGGACATTGCCGCGCATGGCCTTGGAGTTGTCCTCGCAAAAATGCAAACTTCTAGAAATTGTATAAAAAGGCAGTTGACTATAAAATATATTAGATGTAGTATTCGTCTGATGAATTGCCGATCAAGGCAGGAGTGGAAAGGCGTAAACATGAGCGACGAAATCATGAACGTGGTCCAGGGGCATAGAAAGCCCGCGGAATCCAAAAGGTATGATCGGCAGGAATGCAGCGAAAAATTTGCAGTCTTATTCCCCTGCCGAACATTCCTTTGCCAAAGATTCTGCCACCTCCGACAACTTTGCATTTACTTTGATTTTGCCTGGAAAACTCAAACCGAGTCGCACCGAGTCGCACCGAATCAAAGTGATTTTATTTTCAGGGTTTTTGCCCATCTTTAGATGCAAGTGGTCTAAAATGAACGCATTACGAATAAAACAGCCCTCAAACCGGTCATATTCGCTTGGAGACGGCCAAGCGGTTGGGATCAGTCGGTTTAAAGTTGATTCGCAAGCACAGAATTGAATATCTAATTCAATATGCCGCTTCCAGTCATAACAGTCGCTCAAATGCGCGAGTGGGAAAAAGCCTCCTGGGCCGCGGGCCGGACGGCGCCGGAAGTCATCGACAACGTGGGCCGCGCCATTGCCCGCCGCCTCGACCAACTGACCAGGCCGGGTGAGATGATCCTGTTCCTGGCCGGCAAAGGCCACAACGGCGACGACACCCGCGCCGCGCGCAAGCGCCTCAGCAAGGAACGCGGCGCGCTTCTCCTCGATGTGGTTGATCCGGCCCATGCTCTGGCAAAAATCCAGGAGGCAATTGCAGGCGGCGGCTTCTCGTGGATTGTTGATGGATTGTTTGGCATCGGTCTGGACCGGGCACTCGACGCCGACTGGTGCAAGTTGATCGAAGTCGTCAACGGCGCAAATCTCCCCATTCTTGCGGTCGATGTTCCATCCGGCTTGGATGCCGAAACTGGCGGCGTGGAAGGAGCGGCCATCGCTGCCGAACTCACTCTGACCGTCGGAGCGCCCAAGAGCGGCTTGCTCAAGGCGGCGCAGTTTGTCGGGCGCTTGGAAGTCCTTTCCGATGTGGGATTAGTTCCGTGCCCGTTTGAGGGCGATTTAAATTGGACGGTCGGAAACGATTTTGCGCATTTGCCGCCGCGCCGTCCGGTGACGGGCAACAAGGGCACTTTTGGACATCTGGCCATCTACGCGGGCAGTTTCGGCTATCACGGGGCGGCGGTCCTGGCGGGGCAGGGCGCACTGCGCGCCCGCCCTGGTTTGATTACGATTTTTCCACAACCATCCGTCTATGTCCCGGTTGCCGCGCAATGCCAGTCAATCATGGTTCACCCCTGGCAGTCCGGCCAACCTCTGCCAAAGACTTGCAGCGCCATTCTCTTTGGCCCCGGGCTGGCGGCGTCGGAGCTGACCGCCGCGGCCAAAGAAGAGCTGCGAACGCATTGGCGCGAAACCCCATTGCCGGTGATTGCCGATGCCAGTGCGCTCGATTGGTTGCAGCCCGGGCCGACGCCTCCGGGCGTGATTCGAGTCATTACGCCGCATCCAGGCGAGGCAGGGCGGATTCTTGGCAGTTCAGCCGCGAGCGTGCAAGCGGACCGCGTTGGGGCGTTGCGGGAATTATCCAAGCAACGGGGCGGTTGCTTCGTCGTGCTCAAAGGGCATCAAACCCTCGTTGGCTGTGCCACCGGCAAAATCTTCGTTAACAGTTCCGGCAATCCTTGGCTGGGGCAGGGCGGCAGCGGCGATCTATTGGGCGGATACCTGGCTGGGTTGCTGGCGCAGCCGGATTGGCAGAAGGAGCCCCTCACTACGATTCGATATGCCGTCTGGCGCCACGGCGTAGAGGCGGACCGGCTTTGCGCGGCGCAGGCCAACTGGACGATCGAGGACTTAAGCCGCCATTTATGAGTCTCATAATGAGCTTTCCTTGCCAGGGCCGATTTGTTATGCAGCATCGGTACATGCAACGGGTTGGTTTAATTCTCTTTTGCTTAATAGCGTTTGTGTCCCTGACGTCGGCAGCCGGGTCCTACACATTGACCGATGGCACCAAGGTTGCGGGTGATCCCGTTTCCGAAAACGAAAATGGCGTGGTCCTGCAAACAGCCGACGGAACAGACCTGGAGAGGATACCGTATGACAAGTTCACGCAGGAGTCCGTCCGGGATTTGCTGGCCGGGGCCAAGTCTGCGCGCGAAAAAGCGTTCATTGATCCGTTCATTGAAGAACTTCCCCAGGAACGGGCGCAACGCAAGGAAATCATTGTCAAACCAATTGAAACACCGCCGCGCCCGACAGCCCATCTGGGCTTGATGGCGATTTTTGCCAGCCCGGTCGGATTGACCATTCTTCTGGTTTTGTATGGCGCGAACTTGTTCGCCGCTTTCGAAGTCGCCCTTTACCGACGCCAGCCTCTATTGACCGTTTGCGGACTGGCCGCCGTGCCACTTTTTGGCGTGCTCAGCCCGATTATTTTCCTCGCCATGCCCGGACGGCAGGATCCGAATGAAGCGGTGGAAGAACAACAAATCCGGTTCCGGGCCACTCCGCCGCCGGCGCCGGATACGGCGGTCTCGTCCGAACCAGCTGCAGCGGCGCCGCTGGAATCGCAGCCCATTGCAGCTCTGCGGGGAGTCGGCACCGTGCGGCAGCCCGCCGCGCCTGTGGCGCAGGAAACGGCGCCCGCCCTGCCTGAACCCATCGTCTTCCGGCGCGGCGAATTTTCCTTCAATCGCCGCTTTTTCGAGACCAAGCTGGCCGGATTCTTCCGGCTTGTTCCGGGCGAAGCGGAAAGGGACATGGTCATATTCATCAAATCGGGACGCGGTGATTTTACGGGCCGAAGGATCACCCGCATCACCCCTTCCGAATTCTACTTGCAGATCTTCCACGACAACGCCACTGCCGACGAGATGATTCCCTTCGTCGATGTTCTGGAGGTGCAGATTCGGCACAAGGACTTCGTATGATCCCGGGTCCCTGACGGCACCCTTTTCCTGATGCCCTTGCGAATCGTGTTCATGGGGACGAGCGAACTGGCCTGTGCGAGCTTGGGGGCCCTGTTCGCCTCTCCGGAGTTTGAAGTGCCCGGCGTCGTGACCCAGCCCGACCGCCCCAAGGGCCGCAACCTGAAGCTTCAGCCGTCTCCTGTCAAAACTATTGCGATCGGCGCTGGCCTTCCCGTCTTTCAGCCCGCTAACGCGCGTCAGCCCGAGTTTCTCGCCGAACTGGCCGCGTTGCATCCGGATTTGCTCGTCGTCGCCGCCTACGGCCAGATTCTTCCCCAATCGATGCTCGACCTGCCGCGCTTTGGCGCTGTCAACGTCCACGCCTCCCTTTTGCCCAAGTACCGTGGAGCCGCTCCCATTCAATGGGCCATTCTGAACGGCGACGCTGAAACAGGCGTGACGATCATGAAAATGGCGGCGGGACTGGACACCGGCGATATTCTGAGCCGCCGGTCCATCCCGATTTTGCCTGAAGACAATTCCGCCACGTTGCACGAACGCCTTGCAATTTTGGGAGCGGAGTTGCTTGTGCCGACGATTCTGGATTACGCGCGCGGCGGCATTACTCCCCAGCCGCAAGACGAATCAACCGCCAGCTACGCCTCGAAGATCACGAAGGAGGATGGCCGCATGGATTGGAGAAAGCCGGCAACGACGCTATGGAATCAGGTGCGCGCCTTCATTCCGTGGCCCTGCGCCTTTACTTGGCTGAATGAGAATTCCGGTCGGCGGTTGCTGAAAATCATCCGCGCCACCGTCGAAAAAGACCGCCGGGGCCAGGCTGGCGAGATTCTGCAAGCGGACAAAAACGGGTTGGTGGTGGCTTGCGGCCAAGGGGCCTTGCGCATCCATGAATTGCAACTCGAAGGTGGACGCAAGATGACCGCCGCCGAGTTACTGTCCGGACACTCCCTCCAGCCGGGTAGGAAGATTGGGTGAAGTCTGGGTGTGGCCGGCAATGATCGGCCCCTTTTTCAGCAACTCGATGTAATCCGTCAAAATTCGCTTGGTTTCCGCCAGGGTCGGATCGAGGGCTGGTTGATCGCTGGCTGCGTCATCCCCGCTGAAATCCAACCCGGAATCGTTCTTGGCGGCAACTCCAGCATGGCTCTTGGAATTGTACGGCTGCAATTTCGCCAAATCCACGTTTTTCAGAGTGATTTCGTACACCTTCTCATTCCGCTTCCCGCGGGACAGGCGTTCCTTTTTCCTGGCCTCCATCAGGGCCGTGTCGGACTTTTGCTCAGTGACCCGTTCCGCCAGGTTCAGGGAAAGGCTCTTGTCCGCCTCTTCCTTGCGGAACCGTGCAATGTCCTCGCGCATATAGCTGAAATCCTTGTCTTTCTCGACTCGTTGCCGGGAGCGCGCCTGCAATTCCGCCAGGTAAGGTTTGACGCGATTCAGCTCCATCTCTTCCAGATGATCGGCGCTGGTCACGGCATCGCAGGGCATGGCATCGGGCAGCGAGCGTTCGCCGACGTCGGCCGCATCATCGATGGAAGGCAGTTCAATATCCGAAAGCACGCCTTGAAGCTGGGTGGAAACGCCGCCGGCGCGATAGAATTTCTTGATCGTCACCTTCAACTCGCCGGGATCATGGCTGTAGGTCAGGTGTTTCATGTCCAGCCAGGAGGAGAGGGCCTGCATGGTTTGCACCGTGCCTTTGCCAAAGGTCGAATGGTCCCCCACGATCACGGCGCGGCCATAATCCTGCAATGCCCCGGCAAAAATCTCCGAAGCCGAGGCGCTGAAAACACTGATCAGGACAATCAGCGGGCCATCGTAAATCGGACCCGGCTCCGGCGAAGGATCAGCCACAATCTCCCCCGTGGGGTCCTTGGTCTGGACGACCGGGCCTTTGGGATTGAACAGACCGGTCAACTTGATGGCCTCCTCGAGATACCCGCCTCCATTGCGCCGCAAATCCAGAATGATGCCGTTCACGCCTTCCTTCTTCAGCCGGTTGATCAATTGCGCCGTGTTGGCCGTGGTGTTCACTTCCGGATGGTTGTTGTCCGCGTAAAATGAGGACAGATCAATGACGCCGAGCTTCAAGGCCGGACCTTTGGCGGAAGGAATCTCGTAAAGCCAGGCTTTTGGCTCCTCGTCTTCGAGTTTGATCTCGTCGCGAATCAGCGTCACCTGCTTGTGAACGGTTTCCGCCGCGTCCACCGGGATGATGGTCAGGGTGACTTGCGTGCCTTTGGGACCGCGAATCATCTCGACAATCTTTTCCAGCGGCATGCCCACGACATCGACCGGCTCGGAGTTGCTTTGCGCCACCGCCACGATGCGGTCGTCCGGTTTGACCTGTCCGCTCCTTTTGGCCGGGCCCTCCTTGAGTTCCCTGATTTTGCAGAAACTCTTGTCCTTTTCCAGGACCGCGCCGATGCCGAAGAGCGACAGCTTCATTTGGATGTTGAAGTTTTCCGCCGACAAGTGCCCCATGTAATCGGAATGCGGATCGTAGGCGCGGGCCAGGGCGTTCATGTACAATTCAAACACCCGGTCATTATCCAAATCCTTATAGTTGTCGAGGATCTGGACGTAATGACTCGTCAAATTCCTTCTGATGGCGGGGAAGTTCGTCTCATCCAGTTGAATCACGGCGGCATAATTGGTCACGGCGGAGGCGGCGTTGGTGCTGGCGCCGGCCTGATTCGTGAAGGACACCGTGACGACCGGATGGAAACGGATCTCGCCGATTTTCGCGCCATTCGTGGAATACAGAATGTTAGTGGTTGTGCCCGGACCTGTTCCCTTCGGCCATTGCCAGCTCACCGTGGCGTTGGAGCCGTTGGGGCTGATTTCCACCGAGGCGATGGCCCGCCCGTCCTTGCCCAGCAACTTTGCGGGAAAATAATCGAAATCCAGCGGATGCGCTTTCTTCCGTGAGAATTCAATCTTTCCCACCGTGGTTCCGGCCTCGCCCGGGGAATTGCTGACCGTTCCGCCAAACTCAATGGCTTGCGCGGAAAGCAATTGGTCCAGATACTCGCAACGCATTTCCTGCACCCAAAACTCCTTCGCTTCCTTCAGGTCCCTCGGATAGGGCAGGGCATGGCGATTGACGACAAACCGATCATGGCCGCTGAAATCGAAGTTGGTGGTGGCCAGCACGTTGGTCACATAATTGATGCGCTCGTTGGCGCGCTCCATGAAACGCGAGAAAATCAACCAGCACGGGTTCAGGTCGTGCTCTTGCAGGGTCAGCACGTGCAGATTGGTGCGGTAGGCCTCAAATTCATTCGTGTCGGACTGGAGGAAATAAATATGGGAATAATCCAGCGACTCAAGATAGCGGTCCAGAAACCGGCTGGAAATTTCCCGGTCGAAAGGATGCTGCGAATATTGCCAGGTTTGAAGCACGTCCGATTCAACCTGGGCGATGTTGGCGTCAGTCGGGTCGGCCGCGTTCGCGGGCGGCATGGTGAACCCGGCCAGTGCGTAAGGGGGTGATGCCAGCGCCAGGAGTAGGGCGCAGGCCGGTAAAAAAAATCGACGTCTCATTAAAGTTAAACTGCAATTCTTCGCGTTATCGGGTCATCACCGCACCCGACTTCCGCGCGGCGTCGTCCAGACAAGAACAACATACCAAAGATCGGGCGGTTTTCCAGTGTTTTATTCCGTCCGCGTTTGGGCGCAAATCGGCTTTCAGGGGCAATTTTGGCCATCGCCCCCTAATGGACGCGGCGAAAGCCCTTCTCATCGCTGGCCCCGTTTATGATTGAACTTCGCGATAAACTCCTGCATTATCAAACCGGCTTATGCCAAACCCGCTGAACAATTCCGGCGTCAGAGGAAATCTCCATTCCTGGATCGTTGCGGGCTTCCAGAAATCGAGACTTTCAAGCAGGACGGCCTCAACGAGTTGATTCAAATGCACGAGGCGGAATGGCAGACACGCAAGCAGCGGATTGAAACCAAACTCCGCGCCCTCAGTCCGTCTTGGGAGATCATCCCCTGGCGCGACGGCCTCGATTTGTCAAAGCTCTCCCGCCACGTTGTCACCGAGATTCCCACCGACAACGGACCGGCGGATTATGGCTTTTTCGTGAATGGGCGATTTCTCGGCATTCTCGAAGCCAAAAAAGTCACAGTCAATCCTCAGAACGTGTTGGAACAGGCCAAGCGTTACGCGCGCGGCGCTGTCAACGGTTCGGGCAACTGGAATGGCTTTCACGTTCCGTTCCTTTACGCCAGCAACGGCGAGATTATCTGGCATCTGGACGCCCGCCAGGAAAAACCCGTTTCGCGGCGGCTCCTGGATTTTCACACGGCCCCGGCCATGGAAGAAAGGTTTGCCTTTGACGATAAACCAGCCCGCAAATGGCTGTTGGATACACCGGCGGAAAAGATAATCAGACTGCGCCCTTATCAAGTTGCGGCCATTGTTGCCGCCGAAAGCTCCATCCTCGCCGGCCAGCGTGAATTGCTGATCGCCATGGCCACAGGCACAGGCAAAACCTTCCTCACGGTCGCGCAGGTTTACCGGCTGCTGGAGAGCAAGCAATTCCGCCGCATCCTGTTCCTGGTGGATCGCAAGGCGCTTGCCGCTCAAGCCGTCCGCACGTTCAACGCCTTCGATACGCCGCAGGGGAACAAGTTCACCCAGGAATACGAGGTTTACAGCCAAAAGTTCCAAAAGGAGGATTTCGGCGACGATGAACCGTTCGACCCAAAGGTTCTGCCGAATGAATACCTGACCAATCCTAATTCGACCCACACTTTCGTTTACGTCTCCACCATCCAGCGCATGGCGCGGAATCTCTTCGGCGCGGAAGCGTCGTTTGCCCAATCCGCCAGTGATCCAGACACGGAGGACGATGCCGACAAGCTCGATATTCCCATTCACGCCTTCGACCTCATCATCGCGGACGAATGCCATCGCGGCTATCTGCCCCACGTCAAACGCGAAGGTGCTTCCTACTTTATTACCTTCCGTCTGGCGGATTCATTGCCTCAGGAAGTGTTGCAGGAATTCAAGCGCCAGCATGCTGAAAAGCTCCGTGCCCTACAAGACGCCAAGCCTGCCGCCCGCGAACTCATTGACCTGGAACTGCAACGGCAGATCGAGCGATATCTTGATCGCGGGGCCGGGGAATGTCACCTCAAAGGCCCCGGCGTGGCGCAAATGGTGATCGGGGCTCTGCTTCACTTTCACCAAACGCAATACCTGCTCGACGAATGGGTGGTGATGCCCAACCATGTCCACCTTATCTTATGGCCAATGCCCAACCATACGCTCAGTGATATTCTGCGCAGTCGCAAGCGGCACACGGCGCGGCAGGCCAATTTGCTTCTTGGCCGGATGGGCCGGACATTCTGGCAACACGAGTCCTACGACCACTGGATTCGTAATGACGAAGAAAAGGCGCGGATTCGCCGCTATATCCGCCACAACCCTGTCAAAGCCGGGTTGTGCCAATCGCCCGAAGAATGGCGCTGGAGCAGCGCGTATCAGTCGGCGTTACAAACCAGAGGCTGCCAGCCATGAGGACATCGCGCCTTATTTGTAGCGCAGATTGTCAATCTGCCGTATCGCCGATTGTCAATCGGCGAAACGCCAACGGATTGCGGCTTTGGAACGTATGCGGATTGCCAATCCGCGATACAGCCGACTGCCAGTCGGCGCTACAACCGAAATAACACATGTCCGACATCGTTCTAAAACTCTGGGGCTTTTGCCACACGCTGCGCCACGACGGCGTTGACTACGGCGATTATATCGAACAGTTGACTTATCTGCTGTTCCTCAAGATGGCCGATGAGCGCGGCGCTGTGGTGCCGAAAGGGTTCGATTGGAACGCGCTCAAGGAGAAATCCGGCACGGCGTTGACCGATCATTACGCCGACATTCTCCGCAAACTCCGCGAACAACCCGGCATTCTCGGCGACATCTTTGCGCAGGCCACGGCGCGTTTCAACAACCCCGTCAACCTCAAGCGCGTCATCACCATGATTGATGAGGAGGACTGGTCTGCAATGGACGTGGATGTGAAAGGGGCGGCGTTTGAGGGCCTGCTGGAAAAGGCCGCGAGCGAAGGGAAGAAAGGCGCTGGCAAGTATTTCACTCCGCGTCCCCTTATCCAGACCATCTGTCGCGTCATGAAACCCGATCCCCGCGGGAATCCCGATTTCGAGATTTGCGATCCTGCCTGTGGCACTGGCGGTTTTCTGGTCTGTGCGTGGGAATGGCTCATATCAAAGCAGGTTTCCGGCGGCGTCTTTGACCGCTCCGATTATTTCATCCGCAAGAAAGTCTATTACGGCCAGGACCTCGTGCCGCGTCCGCGCCGGCTTGCGCTGATGAATCTCTTTCTGCACGGCGTGGAACCGCACATTCATCTCGGCGACACCATTTACGAACCGGACCGGGGTGAGCGCTACGACGTGGTGCTCACCAATCCGCCCTTTGGCACAAAAGGCGCGAACCAGGCCCCCGATCGCGACGACTTCACCATAGAAACCAGCAACAAGCAGCTAAACTTCGTTCAGCACGTTCTCACCGTGCTCAAGCCCGGCGGACGCGCCGCGATTGTGCTGCCTGACAACTGCCTGTTCGAGGGCAAAGCTGGCGAGGTCTTCGAGATACTCATGCAGGATTGCAACCTGCACACCGTCCTGCGCCTGCCGCGCGGCACGTTCACGCCCTACAGCCAGGGCGTGAAAGCCAACGTCATCTTTCTCCATAAAGGCAAGCCCACCGAGCACGTCTGGATTTTCGACGCCCGTTCCAACGTGCCCGGCATCACCAAAAAGGACCGCCCGCTCACGCCGCAGCACTTCGCCGAATTCGAAGCCGCCTACGGCAAAGACCCCAACGGGTTGAGCAAGCGCGTGGATGGTGGAGAATTGGGGCGGCTCCGCCGCTTCCACATCAGCGACATCAAGGAACGCGGCTACAAACTCGACATCACCTGGCTCAAAGACGACTCGCTCGAAGACAGCGACGAACTGCCCGAACCAGAAGATCTTGCCAGCGAAGCCATTACAGAATTGGAATCCGTCGTGGATGATTTGCGCGAGATCATCACGTTGCTCGAAAAAGAAGAAGGCGTGGAGAAATGAATGCCTCTGGATGCAACGATGTAGCGCAGATTGTTAATCTGCCGTATCGCCGATTGCTAATCGGCGGAGCGACCGTACTATTGGATTGCGGGACGGTTAGCGGATTGCCAATCCGCGACACAGCCGACTGTCAGTCGGCGCTACGTTCTGGAGGATTGCCGCAATGAGCGACAAAATGCCGCAAGGATGGAGAACCGCTTCTCTCGCAGAAGTGCTCATTGCCTTGGAGTCGGGTTCGCGTCCACGTGGTGGAGTGCGCGGAATCGCTCAAGGCGTTCCCAGCATCGGCGGTGAACACCTGAACTACAACGGCGGTTTCAATTTCGATTCGATCAAATACGTCCCGAAAGAATTTGCCGCTGCGATGACGAAAGGCCGGATACAGCGCAATGATATCCTCGTGGTTAAAGACGGTGCGACGACCGGCAAAACAGCTTTCATAGATGACCGCTTCCCGTTCGACCAGGCCTTCGTAAACGAGCACGTTTTCATTTGCCGGCCAGTCAAAGAAATCGAGCCGCAGTTTCTCTTCCGATTTCTCACTTCGAAGGACGGACAGGAGCGGATTCTGGAAAACTTCAAAGGTTCGGCTCAAGGCGGCATCAATCAAGCATTTGCGCCGAATACGGAAGTCCCTCTCGCCCCGCTTCCCGAACAGAGGCGGATTGTGGCGAAGCTGGAGAAGCTGTTGGGCCAGGTGGACGCCTGCCTGCAGCGGTTGGTGGAGATACCTGCACTGCTCAAACGCTTTCGCCAATCCGTCCTCGCCGCCGCCTGCTCCGGCCGCCTCACCGCCGATTGGCGGGAGGAGAATGTAAATCTAACAAGCGATGTTGAGAATGAATTGCCGAGTGACTGGCAACACAGCGTTGTCGGCGATGTCATCGAAAGTTTGAAATACGGCACGGCGCAGAAATGCTCCCCTGAAAAACTCGGTGTGCCGGTTCTGCGGATCCCAAACATCGTAGATGGCATAATTAGCCACTCAGACCTCAAGTATGCCGAGTTGCCAGAAAAGGAATTCCAACAGTTGCGGTTGCGTCCCGGAGACGTCCTCCTCATTCGCTCGAACGGCAGCGTTTCATTGGTCGGAAAATGCGCGTTGGTGCGCAAAGTCGAGAGCGACTTTGCTTACGCTGGTTACTTGATTCGGCTGCGACCTGACACTAAAAAAGTTTTGCCAGAATTTCTGAATTTAGTTTTGGGAAGCTATGGCGTTCGTACACAGATTGAAATTCCGGCTCGTTCGACAAGCGGAGTAAACAATATCAACAGCGAGGAAGTGCGCGCTTTAAGCTTCTCCCTTCCGTTGCTCCCCGAGCAACAGGAAATCGTGCGCCGAGTGGAGAGCCTGTTCGCGCTGGGCGACCAGATCGAAGCGCGGCTGGCCAAGGCGCGCGGACAAGTGGACAAGCTCACGCCCTCGCTCCTCGCCCGCGCCTTCGCCGGCAAACTCGTCCCCCAAGACCCCAACGACGAACCAGCTTCCGCCTTGCTGGAGCGAATCAAGATGACAAGAGCCAAAACCTGATGATGGTTGGCCAAATTTAGCCGGAACGAGGCGAACCCCGAAACATGTTCCTGGCCTTGCCCCTTCGCGTCTTGGCGTGAAAATTCTGCCTCCTGGTTACGGCTATCCAAACCTTTGATCCGCAGCATCTTAACTCAAATTCAGCGAAAAATCACATCTTTTTTGATAATTCTTTTAAATATCTGTTGACGAAACAATTCATTAACTGTAGTGTTCATCTAATAAATGACCAATTAAGGCCATGCGGAGGAAAAGTCAGAATTATGAAGGCAGAAGGCAGAAGTGAGGAACGGCGGACGCTCCGTGGCCAATCCTGCTTCCCCGGGAACGGTCAGAATTCCCGTGGTTCGCGGTTGGCTCGCCCTTCCTGTGCGCCTTTCCTGTCCGTCTCAGCCTTGGTGGCGGCGGACGTTCCTTGCGATTTTGCGTTTCTCTGGAATCAAGCCCAAAAAATCCGACCTTTTCGCGCCTTTTCGCACCTTATCCGACCTTTTCGCACCATTTTGAAACATTTTTTTATCCGCGCTCCGCGCCGATTTCGAGCAACAGGCTCGATTCTACAGCAGATTAAGGCATTGCCAATTTTTGCTGATTTTCTGCGGCAAATGAGGGATTGTTGGAAGGACTATATGCGGTTGATCGGCCATGTGAAAAGCGAATCGAGCGCCAAAACGCTCGGAGATTATCTGGTTTCCCTCGATATCAGGAGTCTGATTGAACCGGACGCGGAGGGGTGGGCGGTTTGGATTTATTCCGAGGACCAAATCGCCGCCGGCCAGCAGGCGTTGTCCGATTACCAGCTCAATCCCGCCGCCGACAGGTTCCTTCATGCCAGCCAAAATGCGGCGGTCGTGGAAGATCGCAAGAAGCGCGAAAAAGCCATATTTGACAAACGCGTCCATACGCGGGACCGGATATTGACCTCGTCGAATGCCGCGCCGGTGACGCTGTCTCTCATTGTCCTTTCCGTTGCCGCGACTCTCGTGTTTTTGGTGAATCCGGCCTCGCCCATTCTCGGTTGGTTGTCCATCAGCGAAAGGTTTGGCCGCAGTCTGCCCGAAGTCTGCCACGGGGAAGTCTGGCGTCTGCTCACTCCCATCTTCATTCATTTCGGTATGCTCCATATCATTTTCAACATGCTCATGTTGCGGGACATGGGTTTTTTGGTTGAAAGCCGCCAGGGCGCGAGGGTCCTGATTCTCCTGGTCATCATCATCGGTGTCGGCTCCAACTTGGGCCAATACTATTACAACGGGCCGGCATTTGGCGGCATGTCCGGCGTTCTTTATGGATTGTTGGGGTATATTTGGCTGCGCGGACACCGTGATCCATCTTCGGGACTTTACCTTTCCCCAATGACCCTGGGCATGATGCTGGTTTGGTTTTTCCTCTGTCTGCTCAATGTCATCCCCAACGTGGCCAACGCCTGCCATGCGGTCGGCCTGGTCATGGGAATGATTATTGGAGCGGCCCCCTTGGGCGCGCGCGGCTTGTAATGATGTCCTACAATGCCCAGCTCGGTTCAATCTCGGCGTCGAGCGATGTTTGGAAATTCCCCGACTTGAATTTTCGCTCCGCCAGGATGCCGATCATGACGGCGTTGTCGGTGGAGTATTTCGTTTCGGCCAGTCGCAAGTTCAGTCCGGCTCGCCGGCAGGCGGAGGCCAGTTCCTTGCGCAGCGCGCTGTTGCAGATGACCCCTCCCGAAGCGGTGACGCACCGGACGCCGAGCCGTTCCGCCGCGTGCATTGTTTTGGCCACCAGCACCTCCACGATGGCGGCCTGCACGCTGGCGCAAAAATCACGCAGGCGCGGCGCGGCATCGAGCACCCCCGGGTTTTTCTCCAGGAAATAACGCACGGAGGTTTTCAATCCGGCGAAACTGAAATCATCCCCCGGCTCATGCAACATCGGGCGGGGAAAGGGGAAGGCCTTCGGATTGCCGCCGGCGGCCAGCCGGTCAATTTGCGGTCCACCCGGATAGGGCAGGCCGGCCAACTTGCCGATTTTGTCAAAGCATTCCCCCGCCGCATCGTCCAGGGTCGCACCCAGCACCCGGTGTTTAAACTCAGCCTGCACATGGACGAGCAGGGTGTGGCCACCGCTGACGATCAAGGAAACCGACGGCTGGAATTGGGCGAAGTCAGCCACGGGCGGGTTGCCTGTAATCCAGGGCGAATAGAGATGCGCTTCGTGGTGATGAATGCCCAGAAACGGTTTGCGCAGGCTGAAGGCCAGGGCTTGGGCGGCCTTCAAACCTACCATGAGCGCGCTGGGCAGCCCCGGTCCTTGAGTCGCCGCCACAGCGTCGATCTCTTTCATCGTGACGTCCGACTCGCGCAAGGCCTGATGGGATGCGGGGGTCAAATGGCGCAAATGTTCGCGCGTGGCCAGTTCCGGCACGACTCCGCCATATTCAGCATGAAGCGCGATCTGCGAGGAAACGACGTTGGCCAGCGGGCGGCCGTCGCGCACGACGGCCACGCTGGTTTCATCACACGAAGTCTCGATGGCGAGCAGGGTCAAAGTTTTAGAAAGCCCGTTTTATCGGGGCGCCACCGCCGCCACCTTGGCAGGGACCGGCGCCCGTTGGGCATAGAGCAAGACGCCCTTCAGCAGATCGACCGCCCGCTCCAATTGCTTGTCGTGGACTTTCTCAATCCGTTCCCGATCAGGCTCATCCAGGATTTCCATGGCGCCGGGCATGTGTCTATAATTCAAATCCGCCTCGTCCTGCTCGGACATGGGCACGTAGATGTCCGGCGTGATGCCATGCTCGTGGATGATCTTGTGGCTGGGTGTATAATATCTGGCCGTGGTCAGGCGCAGGGCCGATCCATCGGCCAGAGGCAAAATGCTTTGCACGGAGCCTTTGCCGAAGGTTTGTTCGCCGACGATGATGGCGTGGGTGATGGGCTGCAAATCCTGAAGGCAGCCGGCCACGATCTCGGAGGCGCTGGCGCTGTAGCCGTTGACCAGGACAACGATGGGCATGTCGATGCGTTTGCCATGGCCCTCGGCCCGGTATTCAGACTTGGGGCTGGAGCCGCGCCCCTCGGTTGAGACGATCAATTGCCCGCGCGGCAGGAATTTTTCGCAGACCTGGCCGGCTTGTTCGAGCAGTCCGCCTGGGTTGTTGCGCAAATCAATCACCAGCGCCCTCATCCCCTGGTCCGTCAATTTTCTCAGCGCCACCCCCAAGTCATCCGAGGTCTTTTCACCAAATTGAATGATGCGCACATAGCCAATGCCGTCTCCGCCCAGCGGAAATTCGCGCTTGTCGTCGATATCCTTGACGCTATCGACCTTGATGTTGGCCCGAACCAGCTTGTAGTCCTTGATTTGCCCTGTGGAAGGGCGCCGGATGGTAATGGTGATGGACGTGCCCGACTCGCCGCGCAAGCGTTTCACCGCATCTTCCAGGTCAAGTTTGGCCGCGCTCTTGCCATCGATCTTGACGATCTGGTCATGGGGAAGGATCCCGGCGCGATACCCGGGTGAATCCTCCATGGGCGACACCACCGTCAGCATATTGTCCTTGCCCAGCTCGACGATGATGCCCAACCCGCCGAATTCCCCTTCCGTGTCCTTTTTCAATTCATCGAATTTCGTCGGGTCCATGAACTCGCTGTGCGGGTCCAGCGTGTTGAGCATTCCCTTGAGCGCGCCGTGAATGAGGTCCTGATAAGTCAGCTTGTCGCCGTCCACATATTCCTGCCGCACCTTCTCCAGCACATCGGCCAGGAGCTTGTAATTTTCGTAGGGGTCGTCCTTCTGCGAAGCGTGCGCGGTGTAGATGTAAACCTGCGCGCCGAAGAACAAATTCACCCCCAAGGCGGCGATTATAAAACCAAATAAAATTCGGCGTTTCATAAAATATGCACAAACACGGCTTACCATAAGACGTGACGGCTGGATTGGCAAGTGGCGCGGAGCGCAGGGCAAACGCATTTAAATTTCTGGGCAACTAGGCAAAATTTGCCTTGTACAACATAAAGTTGTGTTTAAATAGAGAGGGATGAATATTCATCCCAAGTTGAGTCTGGTCGAACATTTCA
>JBEKDI010000067.1:0-32585 GCA_050014435.1 Verrucomicrobiota bacterium
AAGGAGCGTTTCAAAGAGTGGGTCTGGTCGGATGATTCACGGCGGGAACGGCTTTGCCGCCTCTACAACGACACGTTCAATCACACGCGCGTCCGCACGTTCAACGGCGACCATTTGACGTTACCCGGCGCAAGCGGGGCGATTCAACTTCACGCACACCAAAAGGCCGGTGTCTGGCGCATTTTGCAGACACCGAACACGCTGCTGGCCCACGTCGTTGGCGCGGGCAAAACCTACACGATGGTCGCCGCCGCGATGGAATCGCGACGGCTGGGCATTTCCGGCAAGCCGATGTTTGTCGTCCCCAATCACATGCTCGGCCAGTTCTCCACCGAGTTGCTGACGTTGTATCCGGGCGCGAACATCCTGGCCGCCGGCAAGGAGGATTTCGAGTCGCAGAACCGCAAGAAACTTTTCAGCCGCATCGCCACCGGCAATTGGGATGCGGTCATCGTCACGCACTCCGGTTTTGAGCGCATCCCGCTTTCCCGCGAAACCCAGGAACGATTTTTCAAGGAGCAGCTTCACGAGTTGGAAATGATCAAACGCCAGCACGCGGACAGTTCCAATCGCCGCCTGGTGAAAGAACTTGAAAAGGCGAAGAAGCGGCTCGAAGCCAAACTTCAAACGCTGGCTGCCGAACACAAAAAGGACAACACGTTGACCTTTGAAGAACTTGGCGTGGACCGGTTGCTCGTGGACGAGGCTCACTATTTCAAGAATCTGTTTTACGTCACCAAGATGACGCGGGTTGCGGGTCTGCCGCAGACGGCCAGCGAGCGGGCGTTCGATATGTTTTTGAAAGTGCGCCACATCCAATCGTTGAACGGCGGGGGAGGCGTGGTGTTCGCCACCGGGACGCCCATCGCCAACAGCATGGCCGAGATGTTCACCATGCAGCGGTATCTCCAGCATGACGAGCTGAAGAAACACAACCTGCATCACTTTGACTCGTGGGCCGCGACGTTTGGTGAACCCGTGACCGCAATGGAACTTTCGCCGGACGGCGCGGGCTACCGGCTGAACACCCGCTTCGCACGGTTCATCAACGTGCCGGAATTGATGCAGATGTTCCGCCAGTCCGCCGACGTGCAGACCGCCGCGATGCTCAATTTGCCGCGCCCGAAACTCGACGGCGAGAAGCCGACCATCCGCAATGCGCCAGCCACCGAGGAACTAAAGGCATTCGTGCAATCCCTCGCCGCCCGCGCCGAGAGATTAAAAACCGGCCGGGTTGACCCCAGCGAAGACAACATGCTCAAAATCACATCCGAAGGACGCAAGGCGGCTTTGGATCTTCGGCTGATGAAACCAGCCGCGCCGGACGAACCGCAGGGCAAAGTGAATCTTGCGGTCGAAAAGATTTTTAACATCTGGCAGGAATCCAAGCCGGAGCGTTCCGCCCAGCTTGTGTTCTGCGACCTCTCCACGCCGAAAGACCGGGGTTTCTCCGTCTATAATGACATGGCGCAGAAGTTGGAAAAGCTCGGCATCCCAAGCTCTGAAATCGCCTTTATTCAGGATTACGATTCGGACATTTCCAAGTTGACGTTGTTTCGTGATGTGCGAGCGGGCAAAGTCCGCGTGCTGTTCGGCAGCACGCAGAAGATGGGGTCGGGGACGAACGTGCAGGAACGGTTGATTGCCTTGCATCACCTGGACGCGCCGTGGCGACCGGCAGACGTGGAGCAACGCGAAGGGCGCATTCTCCGTCAGGGCAATAAGAATTCCGTAATCCAGATTTTTCGCTACGTCACGGAGGGCAGCTTTGACGCCTATATGTGGCAGACGTTGGAGACGAAGGCCAAATTCATTGCCCAAGTGATGAGCGGTGACATGACCATTCGCCGGCTTGAGGATTTGGACTCTGCCGCGTTGACCTATGCCGAGGTGAAGGCCATCGCGTCGGGCAATCCGCTGGTGATTGAAAAGGCCCAGGTGGACGCCGAATTGATACGTCTCACACGGCTGCGTTCCGCCCATGCCGAGGAACAATACCGCATCCGCACCAATCTGCGCCGCTCGCACGAGGATGCAGAAATTTTCACCACCCGCCTCGCCAACCTGCGGCAGGACTTGGTTGTTCGTCTGGACACGTCGGGAGATAAATTCCGCATCGAACTCGACGGACAGGAATCCAACAACCGGGGCATCGCGGGCGAATTGATTTTGCGGCGTGCCGAAAAATTGAAGGCTCGTTTCGGGGAGGATGTTCGTCTGGGAAAATTCGCTGGTTTTGATTTGTTTATGCGTCCGAGTTTCAACAACACTACCGAAATGGTTTTGCGCGGCCAAAACAGTTACGGCGCGCGGGTCACAGACACGGCTCTCGGCACCATCCGTTCGCTGGAAGCGACGGTTCAGGGATTTGAAGAACGTGCGGAAAGATTGGAGTTGGACATCACTGATGCCCACAAGCGTGTCAAAGAGCTTGGCGAAAAAGTTGGGGCAAAGTTTGAGCGCGAAGACCGCTATCAAGAACTGACCCGCCGCCAGAGTGAAATTGAGGAAAAACTTGATCTGACCAAGAACCAAGCGCCTAGCCAGGTGGAAGCGGCTGAAAATACCGAGGCCGAGGCCGTGATTGAAAAGATTGAGCCGGTTCAACGCCGGACTACCAAACACAAACAAGGAGTAACCGTATGAGCACTGATTTGGGGACGAAAAGAAATGGCAAACGATCACTTTCTCCGTCGGTCGAGCAGATCATGACTGACCGGCAGCGCGATTTGCCGGTCTGGGTGCGGGCACCCAAGCGCGGGCATGAATTTTATTCCGGGTGCTCGCGGCCAAAACTTTATGATTGGGCGGGGAAGGGCTTTATTCGATCCGTCTCCATTCGGGAACCAGGAAAAATAAAAGGTGTCCGGCTTTTCCATCTGGCAAGTATTCTCGCCTTCATTGAGCGGTGTGAGATCGAAGCCAAAACCGAATCCTGAAGCCGCGTGTTATGTATCCTTGGCGCTTGATTGCCATACTTGAGAAGTCCGACCCGTCTTTTCGAGATTTGTTGTATCCAAAGGCACTCCGTTGCCGGTTGGAAAAGCGAATCGTTCGCGCCATCGAAGAACATTGGCCGGTTTATTTCCCCACCCGAAAAACATGCCGTGGATCAAATTGGTCGTTGAGCATCCCTGAAAGCGAAGCCCTTTACAAACCCCGTCCCGATTCTTTGCAGGAACTTGAACGCTGGAAAAAAAGTATCGCCGGCACCATCGTCGAAATGCGCGCCCATGATGCGGATATTTCATGGAAGCGATTCGTTGTTATCTGCCAGAACACCCCCGGACTGCGACCATTTTTGAGCGATTTTAAGCCGCTTGCCGATTTCTTAATTTACGAGGAATCCCTGTGGCCGCGTTCTGGTGGCATGGCCGTCGGGATGGATGAATTTTTTCAGGGACGAATCCAAGCGCTGCAAGCGCCAGGAAGTCCTTATCCTTTCTCCGACCCGCAACGGTTGCGTTTTCTTCAATTGAAGAAAACGACGATTGAGAAAATCCGAATGATTGACCTGATGTGTCAACTGCTCGACCGACCGCTGATGATTTTGGCAATCCTTCAAAAGTGCGCCAGTGAGTCCGAAAATTCATCATTTTGGCTAGACCTCCAAAACCACATCACCGCGATGATCAAAACGCCATCTCCACTTTCGTTTCGTAAGACCTGGCTTGAGCACGCAATGCAGATGTCTGGCGCGACCAGGAAATCCGGCAAGTCTTGCCCGCGAAAATGGGCACGCTTGCTCGTTTCCAATAAAGATCCTTATTTGAGGAATATCGACGCAAAGGCAATTGAGGTGAATAGTTGGTTGAAAGGAAAAAAGCAGCCGTCAGTCGAAAACATTCGGCGCGCGTGGCTGTCCATCGTCACCGCGAAGAAGTTAACCCCCCAACAAGCAGAGATTGGAAAAGACCGGTGGCTTTTTTCTTGGATGATTACCCTTTGGCTCGAAAAACACTTCACCGAGGTTGCTGCCGAGTTCAAAGGCGAAACTAAAAAAATCCAAAAATATTATCGCCGGTTTTTCCATTACCTTAAAATTTTCCATATCGTCCAAAAGGGCAAAGGGGCTGGCGGATTGTTTGCCCGCCAGCCTTGATGTTGGCCCGCGCTTTTTTATTCGCCTCGACTGTGCCCATACTCATCGTTGTTCGGATTCAACTGATTCGCATGGTTGTCCCGATCATCTTGCGTTTGCATCGCCTTCACCTCCTTCCGGCTTTGTTGTTTTCATGCACTTGTTGCTTGCGGAATGATCGCCACTGTTGTCAGTCGCAAGAGTTGTTCGATTTTTGTCGTTTTCATATTTTCACCGGTTGCACCAGAACCGGATGATTCAACAATAATGAAGGTGTAAAAAATTACTATTAGCCCGGCCCTGTAATTACAGATTTTGACAAAACCGCAGAACTTGCTCGAAGATTGGTGCCCGTCGCGGCGGCAGAGAGCGACAGATGCAGGTTTATCTATCGCGTTTCCTGATCAATGGCGTTGATTTGAAACTGCCGGGTGAGGTAGGCATCTACTTCGGCCTTTGGAAACCGAACAATTTTGGACGTGATTTTGATAAATGGCAGACGGCGTCGCCGCATGAGGTTGTCAATTGTCCGGCGGCTGACGTTTAATCGCCGCGCCACTTGTGACTTGGTTTCGTAGTCCGGCAGCGCAACGATTGGATTTGGTTCTGATTTCATGATGAATTTTATTTTCATCATGAATTGGATTTGCCGCCGGCGGATGTATCACATACACCAAACAATCTCCCCGGAGTTGGCTGCAATCTGGTCCAGCCGCCACGACCTAGCTCTTCTTCGCCAGCAAGATGGAGAACCAATCTTTGGCTTCAGGATCGGTGGCCAATGCTCGATAATTGGAAAATATGACTTGCGGTGAATTGCCGCATTCCAGCGCGACGGCAGGCACATCCTTGAGCACGGCGACGCGATACGAAATGTAAGAGTGGCGGAAACCATTGCGCTTCCACGACACCTTGGCCCGTGCTGCTGCTCGTTCAAAACGGTCGCCCAAGGCGTTGCCAACATTTTCAGCATGTTCTTCGCAGGGATTCAATGCGCCCGACCGCTTGGCGTGGGGCGTGAGCCAGGCGGCGAGGTTGTCACTGATGGGCACCAATCGGCGGGCGGCGGTCTTGGCGTTTTCCGCACTCACAACAATCAATTTTTCAGACAGCCGCACATCTCGCCAGTCCAGTCGTGAAACTTCGGCCAGCCGCAAACCCGCAAACGCGGCTATGGTCAGTGCCGGGACAACCGCCTCGTCCGCTGCGGCAAGAATGGCGCGCATTTCATCGGGGGTGTAGATGCCGATGGGGGCGTGTTGTTTTTTGGGCGTGGAAATTTCCGACAGTTCCAAAGCAAGCTCGGCAGGAACATATTTCTGCCGGCGGGCAAAGTTGAACAAACTGACAATCTGCCGGAGCATATTTTCCTTGGTGCGTGCGGCAACGGCCTGTTTAGTCTTTTGATTCTTCAATCCGTAAATCCATTGCTGCACCAACGGCGCACTGACCGCGATGATCGACAGCTCAAATGCCTTGGAGAATTGACCGAGACGGATTTCAAGGTCGTGAACATGCACCGCTGAACAATTCGCGCTCCGCCGGTCGGCGATGAATTCCGCGACCACTTCGGCCACAGTTTTGCGCGGCATGTTGGACGGATGCTTCTGTTTGTAGAACTGCGCGGTTTCGGCGAGCGTTACGCCCGATGGCAGGCCCGCGCGAGCCGTGGCGTAATCGCGCACGATCTCCACCAGTCGCGCAACACTGGCACTGCCGATGCCTTCATTCTTGGCCAGCAGTGCGAGCGCTTGTTCGAGCGATATGCGATCTCGTGCGCTCAATGCGGCTGCCCCAAGGGCGCCCTGGGCTTTCTGCTGTGCGATGCGCGTCGCCTCCTCGCAGGCTTTGGAGAAATCCATGAAGCGACGAAGTTGCCGTTTCCCGCTGGCATAGTAACTCAACAGGAACGTCTGGAAATTCTCACCGCGAATGTGCCCCTTGTTCTTGTAAATTTTTACGGCAACATCGCCGTTACGAATGACGTGCGGCCACGTTTTAGGCGGGCGAACCGGCTTGGACTCGGGTGCAAGCGAATCTGGTGATAAGTTCGATTTCATGTGTTAAAGTGTAACAACACTGTAACAACAAGTCAACCGAATCTACTTAAGTCGTTGATTAGTATGGTGCCGACGGAGGGGGTCGAACCCACACACCCTTTCGGGTACTAGATTTTGAGTCTAGTGCGTCTGCCAATTCCGCCACGTCGGCTTGCCAAAGCTTGGGGAGTTTATCAGAGGACTTTTCCATCGGGCAAGCCCGGATTCTGCTTTCCCGCCCCGAAGGGGAAAACAAAAAAGGCCTGGAATTTCTTCCAAGCCTTTTTGTCCTCCATGATCTCACGGGATCATGGCAAAGGTCCGATCAGGGCAGAATATGGCTCGAAGTGACGACACTGCATGTTGGCTTGACGCTGACGTTGCCCAAGCCGGAGGCATAGCTCGAAGCCCAGGTTTGCGTGCTGTCGGCAGGGCATGACGGCAGTTCACCCGCCGAGCCGTGGCCGAGGTAAGGCTGCAGGTCCGAGCCGACTGGTGTGCCGGTGCTGGACTGGCGTTGCTCCAGAGCCCATTGCTGCTTGGCCGAGTCGATCAAGCGTAGATTGTTGATGCACGCGTTCATTTGCGACGTGGTGCGGGCGCGCACGAAGTTGGGTATGGCGATGGCGGCCAACAGACCGATAATCGCGACGACGATCATTATTTCGACGAGGGTGAAACCTGAATTGCGGCTATTTTTGTTCTTCATATACTTTCTTTCTTTTTCTCAAACGCGGCGTGAACCATGCAAAGGGCGGGTTATATGAGAACACTAAGGTTCACTGATTGCCATTTGCTAACCGCACAATGAATGGTAGCAACGGCCATGCCAAAGGCAACCTCATAGTAATTATCAAGGTTTGTAGGGGAATCCCCGGGGTTGTGTCATCCCCAAACCCTTCCGGAGCGGCACAATAATCCTATATTTCTCCCTGATGCCCATTTCCTGGCTATTCCCTACGCGCCGTTGAGGAAAATATTTCCTGCTGCTGGTGTGCAGTTTCTGCCGTCTGCTGCCAAAAATCAGGACACATCCTTCTGTCGATTGTCTCATTCATTGGCCGTGAAACGGCCGGTCGGCCGCGAATGCCGCCCGCAAACTTCCGGCTTCTGTTTCGATTGCCTTTTGCCCTTGCGCCCTCGCCAATTCTTCGGCCTTGTCCACCGCAGCCAGCGCGTCCTCGAAGCGGCCCGATTCCGCATAAGCCGCCGCCAGCGTCAACAGCATGGACGGACGCTTTTGGCCGGTCAGTTCGCAGGCGCGGGTGGCCAACTTGACCGCCAGCGCCCCGTCGCGCAACTCCGGACGGGCATCGGTTGCGGCGATCCAGGCGCGATGTTGCAGAGCTTCCGGTAAATCCGGGTTGTCCCGCAGCGCCGCCGCGTAGCAATTGATGGCGTCGCTGATCCGGCCCAAATGTTCCAATGCCAGTCCATACTGGAATTGCGCGTTGCTCATGGCCGGCAACTTCAACGCCAGGGGCTGCAACACTTCCACAGCGTCCCCCCACTGCTGTTGTTGGTTGAATGCCTCGCCCAGATTGAGCCGGGTTTCGGTGTCGCCGGGATCAATCTTGATGGCGGCGCAAAGCTCCGTCGTGCCTTCGGCCAGCCGTCCGGTCTGCAAATAGGCCATTCCCAAACCGTTGTGCGCCGATGCCAGCGCCGGATCCAGCCGCACGGCTTCCTCGTAATGCGCGACGCTTTCCGGCCATCGCCCCTGCTTGAGCAGAACCGCTCCCCAATCGCTTTGCGCCGCCGCCGATTCCGGATTGGCCTTGAGGGCGGCTTGATATTGGGCCACGGCTTCGTCGTAACGGTTCTCTCCGGCCAGAAGCAAACCCAGCATCACATGCGCCGCGTCGAAATCCGCCCGCAACCGCAGCGCCTCGCGATATTCGGTCGCCGCTTCCGCCCCGCGTCCCTTCCCTTCCAAGGCGCGGCCAAGGAAGAAATGCGCCTCGGGATAAGCGGGTTTACAGGCCAGCGCCTGGCGCTCAAGACGGATGGCGTCATCCAGTTTCCCCCGGCCCTCCTCGGCGGTCCCGACCAGCGTCATCGCCAGGTAATTATTTGCCGTGACCTCCATGGCCCGTCCATAAAGAGTGCCGGTGTCCTTCCAATACTGAAGCTCCCGCGCGGTCACGGCCACGAGCGCCGCCCCGGCCAGGGGGATTAATAGTTTGACAACGGCATGGCGCGCCGCCCATTCCGCCCCGCCCCAAACCACGATCACAAAAAAACCGATGGAAGGCAGGTAAGTGTAGCGATCGGCCCATCCCTGCCCTCCCACCTGCACCAAGCCGATCACGGGCACCAGCATTCCCAGAAACCACAGCCAGCCCACAGGCAGCCACGGCCGCCGGCGTCCCTCGGCCATGGCCAGCCATGTCATCACCACCAGGCCTGCGCCCGCCGCCACGCCCCAAACCACCGGCTCATGGTGCGGGTAGGGGTAGTAGGCCGAGAGATGCCATGGAAAGACCAGCACGCGCAGATAATCCCAATAAGCAATCATCGTATGATTGACCCGCCCGCCAACGGACAATACCGCCGTCGAGGATACGGCCTCCCCCACGCGCTGCGCCCAGAGCGTGATGCCACACCACACCGCGCTCAACGCCAGCCACGGCCATTTCTCCACCGCCAGTCGCCGCCACGACGGCCAATCCAGGCCCCGCGCGCGCCCGAGCGGCCAGAAATCCAGCAGCAACAACACGAACGGCAGCGTCACCGACATCGGCTTGGCCATCAAGGCCAGCGCGAAAAACAGCAGCGCCCCGCTGTAATAGAATTTGAAATTTGAAATTTGAAATTTGAAATTCTCCGCGTAGCGGACCCAGGCCCATACCGCCAGCAGCCAGAAAAAACCGCTGAGCACGTCCTTGCGCTCCGCCACCCAGGCCACCGATTCGACATGCGCCGGATGCATGGCAAACAGCGCCGCCACACAAGCGCTCCGCCAGACCGCTCCCGTCATTCGCGTCAAAACTAGAAAAAGGAGGGCGGCGTTGGCCGCATGGAGCAGGACGTTGGTCAAATGGTGGCCCCAGGGCCGCAGCCCGTAAATCTGGCAATCCAGCATGTGCGACAGCATGGCCAGCGGCTGCCAGTTGCCCACGGTGGTGGAGTGAAAGGCCCAGGCCAGGCCGTCGAGCGTCAACCCGGCCCGCACGTGCTGGTTTTCCGTCACGTAGGCTGGGTCGTCGATGGCCAGGAACTGGCAGCGCAGCGCCGGCGCGTAAAGCGCCACCGTGAAAACCAGCAAGGCCAGGCAAATCCACCGTGAACGAGACATTCTCATTTACGATTTACGACACGCCCGCCAATGGCAATGTTGAACTTTGTTTGTGCTGGCGCTTTGGCCGCGCCTTGCCACAATGACGGCGCAACGGAGCCACCCTATACAACAGCCGGCCAAAAAGTGAATGCCGCGATGGACAGCGCCAATGATCATGCCGGTTCGGCCTTGGGAAAGGACATTTCGGCCGGTGCCTTCAAGAATTATCTGGTCTGGCTTTTTTTGCTGGGATTGATCATCCGGGCGGGCTTCCTGGTCGAGCACGCGCGCACGCCCTCGTTTGCCGTGCCTACGCTGGACCAGACCTATTATGACAGCGTGGCGCGGATGCTCCTGGCGGGCGACGACCTGCATGTGCTGCATGGATTCAGGCCGCTGCTCTACCCGATGTTCGTGGCGGTTTGTTATAAGTTGGGCGGTTCGCACGGGATCGATCTGGCGGTGGTGGTCCAGCATCTTCTCGGAGTATTGACAGGCGTGCTCGTGGCTTTGCTGGGGGCGCGGCTCTTCCGGCACCGGCTCGGTGGGCTGGCGGGTGGCGTGTTGTACCTGCTTGCGCCTGTGCCGCTCTATTTCGAGGGCGAGTTGCTGGTGGAATCCAGTTATGTGTTTCTGGTTTGCCTGGTGCTGTTGCTCGTTCTTCGCAGCAGCGGCGTCGCGGGAGGGAAAGGCGCGCTGCTCTGGCTGCTATGCGGCGGCCTGACGGTGCTGACCGCGCAGGTGCGCCCGAACATTCTTGTTTTCATGGCGGTCTATCCGCTTCTGGCGGGCTGGCATTGGAGGCGCTCAGGCCGCGCCGAGGCGCTGCTGCCCTTGTTGGGGTTGATCGGCGGCATGGCCATGGGCATTCCATGGGGGTTCGTCAACAAGATGCAATCGGGCCATTTCCAGGCCGTTCCCGCCACGGGCGGCGTCAATTTTTACCTGGGCAACCGGCGCGCAGCCGACGGCATCAAGATGGAGCTGGACCGCCATGTCAATTATAACGAGCGTTATGAGGACCCGGTGGAAGTCTGGGCGCGCGAGGGATACGAGGCGGCCATGCGCGCGCAGGGCCGCCAGCCCGACTTCAATCCCAGGGCCATCTCCCAATATTGGACCCGGCGCGGCATCGACGAAATCAAGGCGGCCCCGGACGCCTGGCTGCGCTTGATGGCCAAGAAATGCTGGTTGACGCTGTGGAACGCCGAAATCCCCACCTTGAAATCCTTCGCCTTCCTGCAAAACGATTTCGTCTGGTTGCGCCTGCTGCCGGTGCGCTGGGTGGTCCTGCTCATGCTGGCGCCCGCCGGAATCTGGGCCGCGGCCAAATGGGGCAACCGCGACGCGCTTTTTGTTCTGTTGTTTTTTGCCGCCATCTACTCCGCGGCCAACATCGCCTTCTTCATCGTCGATCGCTACCGTTATCCGGTCTGGCCGGCCATGGCGGCCATTGCGGGCGGCGGCTTGCTGGCCTTCATCGAAATGATCCGCACCCGACGCTGGCGAGGGACAATTTGCATTGCCGCCGGCATGGCTGTGATGGCCGCGATTTCCCTGCCCAACTGGTATGGAGCGCAACTTCCATCCTTTGCGCTCGACTACAGGTTGCGTTCGATTGCGTGGTACGAGAAGGGGCATTACCAGGAAGCACTAAACGACATTGACCGCAGCATCGCGTTGGACCCGCAGGACGTGACCGCAATGAATCACCGCGGCAATGTATTGCTGGCGCTGAACCGGTTGGAAGACGCGAAGGAAGACTATGAACGGACGTTAAAGATGATCCCGGAGGATGCCGGGGCGTGGAACAACTACGGGGTGGCGCTGGAAGAATTGGGCCGGACGAACGAGGCGCTCCAGGCCTACCGCCGCGCCACGGAATGCCATCCGCCCAGCGAAAGCGCGTTTCTCGGAGTTGCGTTCCTCCAAATCAAATCAGGCCGGCTCGATGACGCCGCGAGCGCGTTGGACCAGCTCGCCAAACTGGAGCAGCATCCGAATGCCGTGGCGCTGGCCCTTCGCTCGGTCCTGGCGCGGGAGGGTGGCGATGCCGCGCGGGCCGGCGCGCTTGAACAACAAGCCCGCGCCCTGGATCAGGCCGCGGCGGCGTGGGCCATCGACCGCGCCACCAACGGAGGCCGGCGAAAATGACAAACGAAGAAGCCTTCGGGAAGGACATTTCGACTGAGGTCTTCAAAAAGTTCCTGCTATATCTTTTTGTGTTGGGATTGATCGTGCGGGTGTGTTTCATGCTTGCACACGCGCGGACGCCGTCGTTTGGCGTGTTGACGCTCGACCAGAAATACTACGATTCCGTGGCCAGAATGCTTCTGGCGGGGGAGGATCTTCATCAGCTTCGCGGTTACAAGCCGCTGCTCTACCCGATGTTTTTGGCGGGCATCTACAAAGCGGGCGGGTCGCACGGAATCGATCTGGCGGTGGCGGCGCAACATCTTCTCGGAGTATTGACAGGCGTGCTGGCGGCTTTGCTGGGGGCGCGGCTTTTCCGGCGCCGGCTGGGCGGCCTGGCGGGCGGCGTGTTGTACTTGCTTGCGCCCGTGCCGCTGTGCTTCGAAGGCGAATTGTTGAGCGAATCCAGTTACACATTTTTGAGCTGTCTGGGCCTGCTGTTTCTCCTCATGGCAGCCGATGCCGCCGGATGGAAGGCCGTCCTGCTTTGGCTGCTGTGCGGCGCCTGGACGGTGCTCACCGCGCAGGCGCGCCCCAACATTTTCGTCTTCATGGCGGTGTTTCCGCTCTTTGCCGTCTGGCGTTGGTGGCGTCTGCGCCGATGCGCCGCGCTGCTGCCCTTGCTGGGCTTGATCGGCGGGGTGCTGATGGCCATTCCCTGGGGCTTTGTCAACAAGATGGAATCCGGCCATTTCCAGGTCATTTCCTCCGCCGGCGGCGTGAACCTTTACCTGGGCAACAAGCGCGGGGCGGACGGAATGATGGGAACACTGGACCGATCTGTCAATTATAACGAATATCGTGAGGATCCGATCGAAGTGTGGGCGCGCGAGGATTATGCCGCGGCCATGCGAGCGGAGGGACGCCAGCCCGACACCAGCCCCGGAGCCATCTCCCATTACTGGACACAGCGGACCCTCGCCGAAATCCAGGCTGCTCCAGGCGTTTGGTTCCATTTGATGGCCAAAAAATGCTGGCTGATGTCGTGGAACACCGAAGTGCCCACCATGAAGTCGTTCGGCTTCTTCAAAATGGAATATCCGTGGCTCGGCCTGTTGCCGGTGCGCTGGGTTGTGCTGCTCATGCTGGCCCCCGCCGGAATCTGGGCCGCCGCCAAGTGGGGCAGCCGTGACGCGCTTTTTATTCTGCTTATTTTCGCTTTATTTCATATTGCGGTGAATCTCGCCTTCTTCATCTGCGACCGCTACCGTTATCCGATCTGGCCGGTCATGGCGGTGTTTGCCGGAGGCGGCTTGCTGGCTTTCATTGAAACGATCTGCCGTCGCGAATGGCGCGGGGCGCTGTGCCTCGCGGCAAGCATGGCTGTGATGGCCTCGATTTCCCTGCCCAACTGGTTCGGGGCAAAGCTTCCGTCCTTTGCGCTCGACTATCGCCTGCGTGCCATCGCCTGGTACGAAAAGGGGCATTTTCCGGAAGCCTTGAGCGACATTGATCAGAGCCTCACCCTGGATCCCGGCGACGTGACCGCGCTGCATCAGCGCGGCAATGTCTTGCTGGCGCTGAACCGATTGGAGGACGCCGCGCAGGATTACGAGCGGACATTGAAAATCGTTCCCGATGATGCGGGGGTATGGAACAACTATGGAGTGGCGCTCGAAAGTTTGGGTAGGACGAACGAGGCGCTCCAGGCGTTTCGTCGCTCCATGGAATGCCATCCGCCCAGCGAAAGCGCCTTTCTCGGAATGGCGTTCCTGCAAATCAGATCGGGCCGGTTTGAGGATGCTGCAGGGACATTGGATCAGCTAGAGAAACTGGAGAAGCGTCCGAACGCAGTGGCGCTGGCCATTCGCTCGGTTCTGGCGCGGCAGCGCGGCGATGCCGCGCAGGCCGGGGCGCTTGAACGGCAAGCGCGTGCCCTGGATCCCGCCGCGGCTGCCTGGGCCATCGCCCGCGACGCCAACAAGGGCCAAAGCAAATGACAAAAGACATATCGGCCGGTGTCTTCAAAGAGTGTCTGGTCTATCTCTTTGTGTTGGGATTGGTCGTGCGGACCTGCTTCATGGTCGGGCACGCGCACACGCCGTCGTTTGGCGTGCCTACGCTGGACCAGAAGTACTACGACACGGCGGCCCGAATGCTCCTGGACGGCGAAGATTTGCATCTCCTCCATGGTTTAAGGCCCTTGCTTTATCCAATGATCCTGGCGGGATTCTATAAACTGGGCGGCCCGCATGGAATCGATCTCGCGGTGGCGGCGCAGCATCTTCTCGGAATCTTGACGGGAGTGCTTGTCGCTTTGTTGGGTGCGCGGCTCTTCCGGCGTCGACTCAGCGGACTGGCGGGCGGCGCGCTGTACTTGCTCGCGCCCATTCCGCTTTGTTTCGAGGGGGAGTTGCTGGTGGAATCCAGCTATGTGTTTTTGATCTGTCTGATGCTGTTGATCCTGCTCCGCGCAGCCGAAGCCGCGGGATGGAAAGCCGGCCTGTTGTGGCTGCTCTGCGGCGGGCTGACGGCGCTGGCCGCGCAGGAGCGATCCAACATCATGGTCTTCATCCTCGTGTATCCGCTTTTGGCGGGCTGGCGCTGGTGGAGGTCGCGGCAGCGTGGCGTGCTGTTGCCTTTGTTGGGACTGATCGGCGGGATGGCCATGGCCGTTCCCTGGGGTTTTGTCAACAAGCTGCAGTCAGGCCACTTCATGCTCATGCCCTCCGAAGGCGGCGTGAATCTTTATCTGGGCAACCAGCGCGCGACCGATGGGATAACGACGGGATTGAACCGTTTTGTCAATTACAACGAGCGTTATGACGATCCGGGCGAAGTCTGGGCGCGGGAGGAATACGCGGCGGCCATGCGCGCCCAGGGCCGCCAGCCCGATTCAAACCCCATGGCCGTCTCCAGATACTGGGCCGGCCGGACCATGGACGAAATCAAGGCCGACCCGCCCGCCTGGCTGCGCCTGATGGCCAAAAAATGCTGGTTGATGCTGTGGAACGCCGAGGTGCCCAACAACAAATCCTTCGCCTTTCAGCAAACGGAATATAAATTCCTCTGCCTCCTGCCGGTGCGCTGGGTCGTCCTGCTCATGCTTGCCCCCGCCGGAATCTGGGCCGCCGCCAAATGGGGCAATCGCGATGCCCTCTTCGTCCTGCTGCTTTTTGCTGTACTTTACTCCGCGGTCAACGTGGCCTTTTTCGTCATTGACCGTTACCGTTATCCGATCTGGCCGGTCATGGCGGCCATTTCGGGCGGCGGATTGCTGGCTTTCATAGAAGCAATTTGCCGCCGCAGATGGCGCGGCGCGATTTGCCTCGCGGCGAGCATGGCTGTGATGGCCTCGATTTCCCTGCCCAACTGGTTCGGGGCAAAACTTCCGTCCTTTGCGCTCGATTATTGTCTGCGTTCGATTGCCTGGTACGAAAAGGGGCGTTACCCGGAAGCTTTGAGCGACATTGATCAGTGCCTGGCGCTAAGGCCCGGTGACACCGCTGCGCTGCATCAGCGCGGCAACGTCTTGCTGGCCCTCAACCGGTTCGACGAAGCCAGGCAGGATTATGAACGGACGCTGAAAATCATTTCAGAGGATGGGGGACTATGGAACAATTACGGGGTCGCGCTGGACGGGCTGGGCCGCACAGATGAGGCGCTGCGGGCCTACCGCCGCGCCATGGAATGCAAGCCGCCCAGCGAAAGCGCCTTTCTTGGATTTGCGTTCGAGCAAATCCGATTCGGCCATTTTGACGAGGCCGCGAATGCATTGAATCAGCTTGAGAAAATGGAGAAGCGTCCGAATGCGATGGCGCTGGCCATCCGCTCGGTCCTGGCGCGGGAACGCGGCGATGCCGCGCGGGCCAGCGTGCTGGAGCAAAAAGCCCGCGGGCTGGACGCAAGCGCGGCGGATTGGGCCATTGACCGGGCCACCAACAAGTCCGAGGAGGTGCCGGTGGGGTCAGTCCTAGAAAAATGACACAATGGCGTTGACAGGCGTTGTTTGGCCTGTCAGGCTTGCGCCAATTTATGGCTCGTCCCCTTCGCATTGAATATGCCGGCGCGGTTTACCACGTCTTGGCCTGCGGCAACCGGGGGCAGTCGATCTTCCGCGATGACCAGGATCGCCAGCGGTTTTTGGAAACCCTGGGTGAAGCGTGCGCGAAGACCGGCTGGTGGATTCATGCCTATGTCCTCATGGGCAATCATTATCATCTGCTGGTGGAGACGCCGGAAGGCAATCTGGTGGCAGGCATGAAGTGGTTGCAGGGCACCTACACCCAGCGTTACAACCACCGGCACAATCTGTTCGGGCATTTGTTCCAAGGCCGCTACAAGGCGGTGGTCATCGACGGCCGGTCTCCCGCTTATTTCGAGGTGGTGGGGACCTATATCCATTTGAATCCGGCGCGGGCGGGGCTCATCCGCCCGGGTGAGGAACGCTTGCGGCGCTATCGCTGGAGCAGTTATCCCTGGTATTTGAAAGCAGCGGGGCAGGGGCCGCCCTGGCTGTGGCGCGACCGGATGTTGGAGGGGTTAAAACTGACGGAGAAAAAACGCCGCGGCTACGAAGCCTACATGGAAAGCCGCGTCTTGGAATTGGGCCTCAAGGCCGGACGCCAGGAACTGGAGGAACGATGGCAGGACCTGCGCCGGGGCTGGTATGTGGGCGGGGAAAATTTCCTTGAGCAATTGAAGGAAAAGCTGGGGGCGGCGGTCGCTGGCAAAAAGCGCGAATCGCACAGCGGCGGAGCGCGGCGGGCGCACAGCGAAACGGCGGCGTGGGCACTGCTGGCCGGGGGCCTGGCGGCGCTGGCACTAAGGCCATCCGATTTGCAGGACTTGCCCAAGGGCGCACCGCAGAAAACCGCGCTGGCGTGGTGGTTGCGGCAGCGGACGACCGTCTCGCTGCGCTGGGTTGGACAAACACTGGCGATGGGGCACTATACGCGCGTCACCCAGGCGGTGAGTCGCATGAACCGAAAACCGGGCAAGAAGCTGGAAAAATTGAAACGATGTCTTTTAAGCATGGAAGAAAGGAAAACGTGAGAAGCCAACCATGTCATTTTTCTACGACCCTTTCACAGCCCCCGAAGATTGCACCCTGGTGGCTTTCGGAAACTCCAGAAAATCAGAGGCAAACTGGACCTCAAGCGTTCGAGGACTTGAGCGGGCGTCTGCTTCCGATGCCAGAAACGGATTTGACCGCTGGATTATAACCGTGCAGGGCGGCCTTCGAGATTCCTGTGCTCGGCATCCCTGGCTGGCTTACGGCACCGACTGGCTGGCATTCGCCCATATCGTTATTGCCATTTTCTTCATCGGGCCTCTCATAGATCCCGTGCGGAACATTTGGGTCGTGCAAGCTGGCCTCATCGCATGTGCGTTGGTTATTCCGTTGGCTTTGATCTGCGGACCTATCCGCGAAATACCCCTTGGTTGGCGTCTCATCGACTGCTCCTTTGGTATAGTCGGCGCCATTCCGCTTTATTACTGCCTAAGATTAGCTCGAGCCCTTGAAAATATCGCAGGCGTAACAAAATGAACTGATTGCCGTTGCCCTGTCCTCAAATTCCATGCCAATCAGTTCCGTATCTCCCCAGACGGATACAAAAGGGGTAACATGCTACCCCTCTGTTACTCCTCCTGTTACCGGCTAAGTCCTTGACCATCAACACTTGTTACCGTGTTACCGATTTTCCAGACCTATGTATCAATCAAGCTTGTTTTTCCATTCCTCGCGGCAAATGAAAAAAGGCCCTTTCGACCTGTTTCGACCAATTCAGGGTATGCCAGACACATTTTGGAGGGTTGCAGAAAGTAGGGCAGGCATTAACCTTGCCCGCATGATTTGGCGGGAAAAGAGTATTCATGTCGTCACAGGGCCGGTGTTGTTTTATCTGGCTTGCCTGATCATCTGCTTCATTGTTGCCTTCACGAGAGGCAACAACCCCATGAAATGACAAAAAAATGCTCCGCGCCTACAGCACTGACAAAAGTTGATTTGCGCCCGGACATTTCAGCCGGGGTTTTTAAAAGGTGCCTGGTCTGCCTCTTCCTTTTCGGGCTGATCGTGCGGCTGGGCTTCCTGGTCGAGCACGCGCGGACGCCGTCGTTTGGCGTGCCGACGCTGGACCAGAAGTATTACGACACCGCGGCCCGAATGCTCCTGGCGGGCGAAGACCTGCATCAGCTTCGAGGACTCAGGCCGTTGCTCTATCCCATGTTCCTGGCGGTATTCTACAAGCTGGGCGGATCGCATGGAATCGATCTGGCCGTGGCGGCGCAGCATTTTCTCGGTGTATTGACAGGCGTGCTGGTTGCCTTGTTGGGGGCGCGGCTGTTCCGGCATCGGCTGGGAGGTTTGGCGGGCGGGGCGCTCTATCTGCTCGCGCCGGTGCCGCTGTATTTTGAAGGCGAGTTGCTGGTGGAATCCAGTTACGTGTTTCTGATTTGCCTGGCGTTGCTGCTCCTGCTCCAAGCCGCCGATGCCGCGGGATGGAAAGCCAGCTTGCTCTGGCTGTTTAGCGGGGGCTTGATGGCGCTGGCGGCGCAGGAGCGGTCCAATATTTTCATATTTATGGTTATATTTCCGCTGCTGGCGGGCTGGCGCTGGTGGCGCTCGCGGCAACGCGCCATGCTGTTGCCCTTGCTGGGATTGGCCGGCGGGATGGCCATGGCAGTTCCGTGGGGCTTTGTTAATAAAATGCAATCGGACCATTTCATGGTCATGCCGTCGGAAGGCGGCGCTGATCTTTACCTGGGCAACAAACGCTCGGCGGACGGGATGGTTCCGGAGCAGGAACGCCGCGTCACTTATGGCGAACGTTATGAGGATTCAGTGGGAATATGGTCGCGCGAGGGATACGAAGCGGCCATGCGCGCGCGGGGCCTGCAGCCTGAAAAAAATCCCATGGCCATTTCCAGGTATTGGACCCGCCGCGCCATCGAGGAGGTCAGGGCGGCCCCGGTTTCGTGGCTGCGACTGATGGCGAAGAAATGCTGGCTGACGTTGTGGAACGCCGAAATCCCCAATAACAAAGCCTTCGCCTTTCTGCAAATGGAATATCTCTGGCTGCGTCTGCTGCCGGTGCGCTGGGTTGTCCTGCTCATGCTGGCTCCCGCCGGAATCTGGGCTGCCGCCAAATGGGGCAATCGCGACGCGCTTTTTGTGCTGCTCTTTTTTGCCGCCCTTTATTCGGCGGTCAATGTCGCCTTTTTTGTCTGCGATCGTTACCGCTATCCAGTCTGGCCGGCCTTGGCGGCATTTGCCGGAGGCGGTTTGGTTGCCTTCGTCGAAACGATCCATCGCCGCCGGTGGCGCGGGGCGCTTTGCCTCGGGGCGGGCATGGCTTTGATGGTCGCGATTTCCCTGCCCAACTGGTTCGGCGCGAGGCTGCCGTCCTTTGCGCGCGATTATCTTTTCCGTTCGATTGCCTGGTACGAGAAGGGGCATTTCCCGGAAGCCTTGAGCGACATTGATCAGAGTCTGGCGTTGGATGCGCAGGACGTGACCGCGCTGCATCATCGCGGCAACGTCCTGCTGGCGCTCAGCCGATATGAGGAAGCGCGGCCGGACTACGAACAGGCCCTGAAAATCGAATCCGGGGACGGAGGAATTTGGAACAACTACGGCATCGCGCTGGACGGACTGGGCCGGACAAACGACGCGGTCCAGGCCTACCGCCGCGCCACCGAATGCCATCCGCCCAGCAAAAGCGCCTTCCTCGGATTGGCCTTCGATCAACTCAAGTCAGGCCGTCTCGATGACGCCGCCAGCGCACTGGATCATTTGGACAAGCTGGAGAAAGGTCCGAATGTCGTGGCCCTGGCCATTCGCTCGGTCCTGGCACGGGACCGTAACGATGGCGCGAAGGCCGTCGAACTCGAACGTCAAGCCTGCGAACTGGACCTGGACACGGCGACGTGGGCCATCGAACGCGCCAGCAACGCCCGCCCGAAAAAATGATCCACACTAACTAACCAGCAACACAAAATTATATCTGGAAATCGGCCTTTTTGGACAGGAAAGTGTGGATGCCGCACTCGACTTTTTTGAAGCCGGTCCAGCGGCCGGCTCGCGCGCCTTCGCCGTTAGCGGTTTTGCGGGTGCAGGTCATGCAGCCTATCGAGCGGTAGCCCTGGTCGCGCAGCGGATTGTATGGAATCTTGTGCTGGTGGATGTATTCCCAAATGGCCTCGCGCGTCCACTCAGCCATCGGATTTAGTTTGACGATCTCGCTGCCGGAGTTTTGGTCGAGGGTGTAGAGCTCGATGATCCCAATTTGGGCGCGAGTCTCGGATTGGCTGCGGCGCAGGCCGGTGATCCAGCAATCCAAGTCGTGCAACCTTGATTGGAGCGGCAGGACTTTGCGCATGGTGCAGCAGAGGTCCGGGTCGCGCTTCCACAGTTCCGGTCCCTGGGCGTCTTCTTGTTGTTCCACGGTCAAGTCGGGGTGGATCGATTCTATCTTCCAGCCATAGACATCTTCCAATCGCTTTTGCAATTCCATTGTTTCAGGAAAGAGCAAACCAGTGTCGAGGGTGAAGACGGGGAATGTGAGGCCGGCCTGTTTGGCCAGATGCATCATGACCAAGCCCGACCCCTGGAAGCTGGTGCCAATGCTGGCGCGCTGTCCAAAACGCTGGGCCGCCCAAGCCAGGATTTCTTCCGAGGGTTTGCCAGCAAATTGGCCGTTTAAGTCGGCTACTTCGCGGACTGTTATGATGGAGGCAGACATGGAGGATATTGGTATGACGTTACAGACAATGCATGGGAATTATGCGGCGGCGGGCAGGAGCGCGCGGTGGCAGAAATCACCAAACCGCTCCGCGCCGAGACGCTCGTTCGCGAAGCGCGTGAACAAGGGACGCAATTCCGCCGCCAAATCTTCATTTTTGACGCTTTCCTTGTAGAGCTTTGCCAGGCGCGTGCTGGCTGCGTTGCCGCCCAGGTAAAGCTGGTATTTGCCTGGGGCGCGGCCCACCAGCGCCAGTTCGGCGGTGTAGGGACGGGCGCAGCCGTTGGGGCAGCCGGTCATGCGGATGATGATCTCCTCCTTGCCCAGTCCGATCTCCGCCAGCAATTGTTCAATGCGCGTGATGACATCGGGCATGACGCGCTCGGATTCGGCCAAAGCCAGGCCGCAGGTCGGGAGGGCCGGGCAGGCCATGGACGCGAGTCGCACCACGCCGGCCTGATTCTCCACTTTCACGCCGTGTTCGGCCAGCAAACGGGTGATGGCGTCCTTGTCCTTGCCATCCACATTGACCAGCAGGATGTTTTGCGATGGGGTCAAGCGGAGCTGGGGCTGGAATTGTTCGGCCACCTGCCGTAATCCGGTTTTCAGCCGGTAATCGCCTGCGTCCTTGATCCGGCCATTCTCGACGAACAGGCCCAGGAACCATTTCCCGTCGAATTGCTGGTGCCAGCCGTAAAGGTCGCCCTGCCGGGTGAATTGGAAGGGGCGGGCCGTTTCCAGCTTGAAGCCCAGGCGTTTTTCCAATTCCGCGCGGAACCACGCCGCGCCGCGCTCTTGAATGACGTATTTGAGGCGCGCGTGCTTGCGATTGGTGCGGTCGCCGAAATCGCGGTGGATCGTCACCACTCCCCTGGCCGTTTCAACCACTTGGTCCGGCTTGATGAAACCGATGACATCGGCCAGGCGTGAATAAGTCTGGGCGTTGCCGTGGCTCATCGCCAAACCGCCGCCGGCGGTGAGGTTGTAGCCGGCCAGCCGGCCGTTTTCGACAATGGCGATGAAGCCGCAGTCGTTGGTAAAAACATCGATGTCATTCAGCGGCGGGATGGCGAAGGCGACCTTGAACTTTCGGGGCAAATAAGTTTTGCCGTAAAGCGGATCGACGAACCGCGCGTCCGACTCAGTCAACTGCAATTCAACGCCTTCCACCCAGATTTGATGGTAGGCGCGGGTTTTGGGCAGGAGCGCCTCGGAAACGACGGCCGCCTGGCGTTGAATCTCATCCACCACGGGGCTTGTGGCCGGCGTGGGCGCGGCCATGACGTTGCGGTTAACGTCGCCGCAAGCGGCCAGGGTTGTGGCCGTGGCGTCGTTGATGCCCTTCATGAATTTGCCCAGGTTGCCCTTGGTCACGCCATGAAATTGGAAGCTTTGGCGGGTGGTGATGCGCAATGTGTTGTATCCGTACTGGCTGGCAAGCTGGTCGAAGGCCAAATAGACAAAGGGATTCACCACGCCGCCCGGCAAACGTCCGCGCACCATGTAGATATATTGTTTGCCGGTTTTGCGCTTGTCCCGATCATCCTGCTGATAAATTCCGTGGAATTTCAGGAATTCGTAGTCGTCCTCTGAAAACCGGTCCTTCGAGCCATCGGCCAGCGTTTGGCTGATCGTGCCCGACAAAATCGGGTTATTTGCTTTAAGCCCTTCGTTGCGCGAAAGTGGCGTTGCGGACTCTGTGGTAATCATAAGTGACTTGCTAATGATACTAATCTATTCCTATTTAAGCGCAGGGGACAGAAATGTCAAATCCCTTTTGGAAATTGAAGGCGAATTTGACGCGCACTCGGTTGCCGTGTCATTATGTCGTCGCTGGAACAATTGCAAATGCCGACGCTTTTGACCCTGAAGAGTTGAAGAAGAAGCTTAAACGCTGGCTGGGCTTGGTGGCGGCGATATTTGCTGTCATCTTCATCGCGCTCAATGTTGCTGCTTATCGGCAAGCCTACGCCATGACGCATTTTGTCGCAGGCGGCCCGCGCACGGCGCCGCCTGAGAGACTAAACTTCGGCCAAAAGTTGAAAACAGTGTTTTGCGGCATCGATCTGCCTCGTGCGCGCACGACCCTTTTGCCGGCAAGCCTCGGCCCGGACTGCCGTAAGGTGAGCTTCGCCGGCGCAAACGGGATGCGATTGGGCGCGTGGTACTGCCCGGTCTCGCCGGACAGACCGCTGGTCATCCTGTTTCACGGTTACGGAGGGGAGAAAACGAGTACGCTGAACGAGGCCAGGGTTTTCCTTGAAATGGGGCTTTCGGTGTTGCTGGTCGATTTTCGCGGTTCGGGAGATTCATCGGAATCCTACACGACGATAGGCTACGATGAGGCGCAAGACGTGGCGGCGGCAGTGCGCTACGCCCAGGCGAACCTGCCGCATTCCAAGCTGGTGCTCTACGGGATTTCCATGGGAGCCGCGGCGGTGCTGAGAGCGGTCCACAATGGCGGCATCCAGCCGGACGCGATCATTGCGGAAGCTGTATTTGACAGGATGCTGGCCACCGTGCGGAATCGTTTTGAGTCGATGGGTGTGCCTTCCTTTCCCGCGGCGGAATTGCTCGTCTTTTGGGGCGGACGGCAGTTTGGTTTCAACGGCTTTGGCCACAATCCGGTTGAATATGCCGCCAGCGTCCGATGTCCGATTCTGTTTTTACACGGCGCTGCCGATCCCCGGGCGCATCTGGCCGAGGCGCGCCGGGTGTATGACGCCGTGCCGGGGCGGAAATGGTTCAAGGAATTTCCCGGCATCGGCCACGCCGCCACCGTTGTTCCATGCCGCCGGCAATGGAAGGAAACTGTGTGGCAATTTCTAAAAGACGCGCAGGTGGAAGCCGAAACGCCCGCGTCCTTAAGCCGCAATTAAGCCGCCTCTGGAACATTGGGATCGATCGTCGGATACGATTTTTTGTCACCTCATGGGCTTCCAACGGGACATCTTCAGCAATATGATGTACGATATGACCATGACAGCGACGGAATGCAGCGATGCGGAACTGGTTTCGCGCACCCTGGCTGGTGACAGGGACGCCTTCAACCGGATCGTGTCGCGCTATCAGATATTGGTATGTTCGCTGGCCTACAGCCGCATCGGCCGTCTCGGCCAGAGTGAAGATGTGGCCCAGGAGACATTTATCACGGCGTGGAAAAACCTCCGATTCCTGCGCGAACCGGAGAAGCTCAGGGCCTGGTTGTGCGGCATTGTCCGCAATCTTGTGCAGAAAAGCCTGGAGCGGGAGGGCCGGGAGCCGGCGCATGACGCCGCGGTCCTGGAAGCCATGCACGATTCGCCGTCGCAAGAGGCGCTGCCGTCGGAACAAGCCATCAGCCACGAGGAGGAGGCGATTCTATGGCGGTCATTGGAAAAGATTC
The DNA here is from genome assembly GCA_050014435.1 of Verrucomicrobiota bacterium. GTDB lineage: Bacteria > Verrucomicrobiota > Verrucomicrobiia > Limisphaerales > Palsa-1400 > DASRLE01. The sequence goes on from JBEKDI010000067.1 coordinate 23,666, forward strand.
CCGAACTCTACCGGGAACCGCTCATCCTTTTCTATCGCGAACACCAATCCATCGAGTCCGTGGCGGCGGAGTTGGGAGTGTCCGAGGACGCCGTCAAGCAACAGCTATCGCGGGGCCGCAAACTATTGCAGGAGGAGGTGCATGCTTTCGTGGAGAGCACGTTGCGCCGGAGCGCGCCGGGGCAGGCTTTTTCCGGAGCGGTGCTCGCCGCGTTGCCGGCCGGGTCCGCCGCAACGGTGGGGGCCGGGATGGCTGGGAAGGGAACGGCGGTGGCCAAATCGGGTTTCCTGACCGGCTGGCTGGCGACCCTGGCGCCGTTCCTCGGGATGGCATGCGGCATCTTCGCGCATTGGTTGATTCTGCGGGCTTCGCCGGCCGATCGCGAACGCCGGGTCAAAAAAATCACTTTTAGCAGCTTCTGGATTTTCGTGCTGGCCTGGTGCCTGCCTGGGCAGTTTGCGGTAAAAGCTTTAGGGCGTCATTTCCACTGGAGTGATCACACATTCTATGCCGCGATGGCGGGCTTTTGGTGGCTCTACATCATCATCATCGCCACGATGGTCACGGTGATGTTTCGGCGAATCCAGGCCATCCGCCGGCAAAAGGAGGAAGAAGCAGGTATGACCCAGACCGTCCGGACGCCATTAACGCTGGGGACACGCGTTGCTGTGGTTGCCGGCCTGTATCTGTCGTGTTTTTCGGGGCTGATTTACGTGGCGTGGAAGGCGCATGATCTGATGTCGGCTGGAATCATGAGCGGAATGATGGTGTTGTTGGGGGTTTGGCATTTCTTTCAAATGCGGGGCCGTGGGGGTTCGGCCGCATTGCGGGCGGGGATCGGTCGCATCGCTTTGATGTTTGGTGCGGTAGTCGTGATGTTCAACTGGCGCTGGGATCTGTGGCTGGCGGCCATTCGCGGAAGCGAACTAGCCGAGATACACAGCCTGCTGCCTGCGTGGGTCGTTCCCTTGCTGACGTTGGGCGTGGTGATCTGGATCGGAGTGGTGTCGATCATAACCAAACCAAAAACCACGTAGTATTCCGATTCAAGGCGGCGGGAGAAGCTGAGCTATGAGTACGAGGGCGCGTTCAATTGGGATCTGCGGCAGGAATGGACGTGCCCGCATCAGGTTGTGCCTCGGGCATGGATTCCGGCGCGGCGGAGACTTGTTTGGTGTCGTCCTTTTTCCCGGTGTTCTTCTCCACCATCAGTTGCGCGCGGGTGCGGATGAGGGGATCGATCAGCCAGTTGTTGACTAGATAAATCCGGCCGTTGAGCGACTTCTCCTGCTCAAGTTTGGTCTGAAGCGTCTTCAGCTTGTCCTGGAATTCCTTGTCCAGGGCCTTTTTGCCTTCGGGTTTCTCGTCCTTGCCGGCTTGCCGCTCGGTCGGGAAATCGGCCGCGACAGCCACGCTCACATTGTAATCGTTCTCCGGGGTTTTGGCGCCGATTCTCAGGGTGTATGTGAAATGATCGAACGTCGTGATGGTGACCACCAGCGGCTTGTCCAAACCGGTCTTGGCTGGCGCGGCATCGGCAGCCACATCGACAAAGCTCGGATAACTGAGCGTGCTGGACAGGGAGGAAACTTTGTTGGTGTCGAGCACTTCATTTGTCTTTAGGTTCGACAACACCCACGGGCTGGCTTCGCTGTCGCGGGTCAGGCTCCAGGAATCGGCGGCGTTGGTGGAGGCGAGGGAAATGGATTTGGGCTTTTCGATTTTGAAGAAATCCTTGTCCAGCCATGCGGTGGGTTTGGGATCCAGGTTGTTGAGGGGATCGGACACGGTCAGGACCTGATGTGGATCGTTCTGCAACATGACAAAGCGTCCGTCGGGCATTTCGTCATCGCCGAACTGCATCCGGGCCGGACGATCTGATTTGCGCGTGTGTTTCTTGCCCAGCAGCAGGGAGGAGAGTGTCTTGCCCTGGGCGTCCTTGAATTCGACCAGCGTGGCTGAATCGGGACCACCGCCCGGCGCCGCCAGATGCATCCGGCCCAATTGCGACGAACCGATCGGCTCGGCCTGCGAAATTTTCAAATCGCCCATTTTGATGAGCAGTTCGCTGATGTCGGAGAAATTGGCCGGATAATCGTTCCGCTCCTGCACCAGCCAGCGGTCATTTTTTTTGACCAGGTCCAAATCGGATCCGCCCTTGATGTGAATGGCGGCGACATCGTTCACCTGGAAGCCGGGCAAAAGCTTCTGGCCGAGTTTGCCCCCGGAAGAATCCCAGGATTGCTGATCGCGGTTATGCAGCACCAAACCGGCCCCGCCCAGAACAATCAGGGCCGCCAAGAGAAGGATCAATTGTTTGCGGTTCATTTTGCGGCAGTTCGTTTGCGTTTCACCATCGCCAGGGCGATGCCGGTCACGGAAACCAGCGCCGGCATGGCGCCGATATTGGCCACCTTGGTCCAAAATTCCAGCGAGTCAGTGTCCTTGGCCAGTTTTTTGCGGACGGATTTGAGTTCCTTATTGGCGTCAGCCACAGACTTCTGATAGTTCTCCAATTCCTTCTGCTGCTCGGGCGAGAGGATGAAGCGCTGTTCGTTGCCGGACTTGCGCGACTGCAATTCGCTGATCTTGCGTTCGGTCTCGGCCTTGCTGTCCTCCAGTTCCTTGACCTTCTCCTCCCATTCCCTGCCCGCCTTGGCCTGCATGTCCCGCAAGCGGGTGAACGGCCGGTCCAAGCTGGCCCGGCTGCGCAGGCTGATCAAATCACTGTCGCCGGAAAGTTGTTCGACGAAACTTTCCATCAGGTTCAAATTGCCGTTGACCGGTTGCACCATGCGATAGCCGAGAATCTCCTGCACGCGCACGCAAACCTGATCGTTCAACATGTCCGAGTCGCCTACCAAAATCACCACCGGGCTGCCGGTGGATTCCTTGATCTGCGGCTCCTTGGGGGCTTCGTTCTCCCCCTCATTCTTGGAAGGAGGAGGGGGGCCGCTCGGAAATGCCGTCTTGAATTTTCCAGTCAAGCGAACGGCCAGGGCGTAATCGATCTTCGAGGGTTTGAAGTCCTTGATCATATTCTCCGCGCCGATGGTGGCCGTGAGGCCCTCCACCAGTTGCGAATCCGGCGAGGTGTGGAGCAGGACCGTCTCTTTCAATCCGTCGGCCGGCTTGCCCGTGAAAACGCCGGCAAACGGCATCACCAAATTATCGATTTGACTTGTCACGATGTCGTCGTTGTTGATGCCTTCCTTGGTCAACACCAGGACGGTGGGCATGACCCCACCGTTTTGGCCGTTGTGGCCGGCAAAAGTCATGTCCGCCGCCACTTTGTTGATGTCCATTTCCAGGCCCCAGGCCTTCAAAAGTTTGTCCAGCGTGGATTGCCCGGAGCTTTCTCCCAGGACCTGCGACATCTGATCGTGCTTTTGGTCGAAGTAAGCATGGGGATCAAGAAATGCCAGTAATTTGCCTCCGCGCATGACAAACTGATCCAGCGCATATTGAGTCGCGTCGGTGATGTCGCGCGGGTGGATCACCAGCAGGACCTTCACGTCATCGTCAATCTTGTTGGCGGTCATGGGAATTTGTTTGACGGTGAAATCCTTCTTGATCTCGCTGATGCAAGCCCACGGTTCCTGGCCGTTCTGGCCCATCTGGCGCATCATGGGATTGGCCGTCTCGCCGAACAGGGGTAGGGCGCTCATCACGCCCAGCGTGGGCGGCGTTGGATTGATGACCCGGGCAATGGCGCGGGAGATGTCGTACTCCAGCAGCCGTTCGCGGTCGGGCGGCAGCCATGGAACGGCCACCTTTTCATCCAACATGCTGACCGCGAGTCCGAGATATACTTTATCGCCGCCAAAGGGTGAAGTGCCCTGGCCAGCCACCCCGTCCAAGCGGGCGGAATCCTCCGCATCCGAGTCCGGCTTGGGATCGAGTTTCTCGATGACGATCTTGCCGTGGCCGGCCTCCTTGTATTCGTCCAGCAAGTCTTCGACATGCTGGGCATAAGTGCGCAAATATGGCGGCATGGCCGTGGTATCTTGCGTGCAATAGAAACGGATCGTCACGCGCGAATCCAACTTGTCCAATATCCGGTGCGTGCCGGGAGAGAGGGTGAAGGCCTTTTCGGATGTCAAGTCGAGCCGCTGCTTGAACGAGCTGGTGAGGACGTAAAACGCCAGCAGGACGGCAAACATGATGACGACGCCCGCGGTGGAATAGAGAATTGTTTCGAGATTCTTATGCTTCATGGCTTGCTCCTTGGAACCGCTATCCCGCCCGATGGCTGCGAATGATGACACCAGTGGTGAACAGCGAGAACCCGATGATGGACAGGAAGAAAATGATGTCCCGCGAATCGAGCATCCCTTTGGTGAACCATTCGAAATGCGTAATAACGCTCAAGGACGCCACCGTGTCCACCAGCCACGGCTTGTCCAGGCGCGTCAGCAAATTGGTCACGGGCGGGAATCCGCACAGCACCAGGAACAGGCAGATGACAAGTGCCACGATAAAGCTAACGACCTGATTGCGGGTCATGGCGGAGGTCATGCAACTGATGGCCAGGTAGGCCCCCGCCATCAGAAAGCTGCCGACGTAGCCGGCGAAGATGACCCCGTTGTCAGGCGAGCCAAGATAATTGACAGTGATGACGACGGGAAAGGTCAGTGCCAGCGCCAGCAGCAGGAACAGCCACGAGGCAAGAAATTTGCCGACGATGGCCTGCCAGGCCGTGATGGGCATTGTCAACAGCAGTTCCAGGGTGCCGACGCGCCGCTCCTCGGCCCACAGCCTCATGCCCACCGCCGGAACAAGGAACAGGTAAAGCCAGGGATGCCACAGGAAAAAGCAGCCGTCGAGCGAGGCCTGGCCGCGTTCGAAAAAGCCGCCGGCCATGAAGGTGAAAAATCCCGTTAAAAGCAGAAATATAACTATAAATACATAGGCGACCGGGGAGGAAAAATACCCGCCCAGCTCCCGTTTGATGATGGTCTTGATATTGGCGAGGGAATTCATTATGCCACCTCCTTTCGGGTGTCAGGCAGGGTGATGTTGCGGAAAACTTCGTCCAGGTGGCCTTCCTCGGTGTGCAGTTCCTCGACCTGCCAGGCAGCGGCGGCGGCCAGGACGTTGCGCGCCAGATCGCCGTTGTGCGCTCCGCCTTTTGGATAAACCCGCGCCCAGACGCGGCCGTTTTCCTCCTTGACGATGGCGGCGCGGCGCGCATTGGCCACGCCGGACAGTTTCTCGACCACCTGCGCCCCGTTCGTCCCGCGCACGATGAGCAGGACCGCGCCCGCGAAATCGGATTTCTGCTTAAGTTCCGCCGGCGTGCCGTTGGCCACGATCCGGCCCCGGTCGATGATGATGGCCCGCGAGCAGGCGGCCTCGACTTCCTCCAAAATGTGCGTCGAGAAAATAATGGCCTTGCGCTGGCCCATGCTGCGGATCAATTCGCGCACCTCGTGCTTCTGGTTCGGATCCAGGCCGTCGGTCGGCTCGTCCATGATCAGCACGTCGGGATCGTGGATGATGGACTGGGCGAAACAAGTGCGATGCCGGTAACCTTTGGAAAGCGTATCGACACTCTGGTAAAGGACCGATTCGAGGAAGCACATTTCCACGACACGATAAACGGCCCTTCTCCTGGCATCGCCGCGCAGCCCGCGCAGTTCCGCCATGAAACCGAGGAAGCTCTCGACCGTCATGTCCGTGTAAGCCGGGGCGTTTTCCGGCAGATAACCAATGAGGCTCTTGGCGGCGATGGGATCCTGGGCCATATCATAGCCGCCGACCGTCACCCGGCCCTCGGAAGGGGGGATGAAGCCGGTGATCATGCGCATGGTGGTGGATTTTCCCGCGCCGTTTGGCCCGAGAAACCCGAGCACCTCGCCTTTTTCCACCGTGAAAGAAATGTGGTCAACGGCCACCTTCGGGCCGAACAACTTGCTGAGGTTTTCGACTTTTATCATTCCTGTTGTCTCCGCATTGCGATTCCTATTACTGACTGATTACCGGCCAAATTGTTCAAACGCAAGACCGAACATGGGGCGTTTTTTCCGAAGGGGTCAAATCAATTCTTGCAGGTTTCTCCTATCTCCCTCTCCTCCAAACACTTGTGGAGGAGAGGGCCGGGGAGAGGAGGCTCCCATTTATCAATTTCCTACATTTCGCATCTTGACGGACTTTTTATTTCATGTCAGAATAATGATGATGAATACGAAAGCGAGAACAGATTCTGTTTGGTTCACCACCCGGGGTCAGGTTGTCATTCCGGCGTGGTTGCGCAAGGAGTACCAGATCGAAGACGGAACGAGGGCTGTGCTTCAGGCGACCCCGGAAGGCATCCTCCTGAAGCCCGTGACGGCGGCGCTGATCAAGCGGGGACGCGGCATTCTTAAGCGCGGGCCGGGGAACAAGCCGTTTTCCGAAGAATGGGCGGAGCACAAGAAAGAGGAGTGCGAGCTGGAGGAGCGCCATGTCCGCTAAGGTGCTCGACAGCTTCGCGCTCATCGCCTACTTCCGCGACGAGCCGGGCGCGGAAGCGATGGAAAACCTGTTGGTCAGCGCCGGGAAAAAGGACAGCCCGCTGCACATGACCGACGTCAACTACGCCGAGGTCAGGTATTCAATTGTGAAAAAGGACGGCCCGGAAGCATGGGAAGAAGCCGCGAAGATTCTTCAAGGCCTGCCGATTGATTTTCACTCCACCAACCGCGCCATGGCCGACACCGCGGCCGATTTCAAGGCGCGTTTCAAAATCAGTATGGCCGACGCCTTTGCCGCCGCGCTGGCAAGGGAAAAAAAGCTGAACTCGTCACCGGCGACCCGGAATTCAAGGCGTTGGCACAAGAAATCAAAATCATCTGGCTGAGATGAACACAGCTGCTTTTTCTCCTTCGACCCTATCAGACCGGTTTTGCCTCTCAGAATGAATCTTGGCCGACTCTCTTTCATCTGCGACCACGCCACATAATGACGCGCTTGCCGCATGGTTGGCTGGTCTGATACACTCCGGTCATGGCAGAACGCAACGAGTCGGCGGCAGGGACTCAACAACCGCTCGCCGTCACACGGACGGAACTGGGTTGGGAAGGCAAATATGACAGCGCGGGAAACCGCGTCGCGCCGTTGCGGGTGGCATTCCCGTTTCAAACGGTCGAGACGGTCAATGAATCGACGGCGGATGGGCGGCACACCTTGGAACTTTTCGGGCAGCACCGGCCAAGGTGAAAGTGAAATGAGCAACAGGCGCAACATTCTTTTTAATGTCCGCACGCCGCTCGGTTTCACGGTGCGCGTGACGCGAGAGTACTGGGCGATCATTACCACGGTCAAACATCCCGTGATGGCAGGGTGTGAAGCGGAAGTGCAGACTGTGCTGGAAAGCCCGGAAGAAATTCGGCGTAGCAAAAGCGACGCCACGGTGTATCTTTTCTATCGCAGCCGCCGCACCCGGCGTTGGGTGTGCGCCGTAAGCAAACAAGAGGGCCAATCCGGCTTCCTCATTACGGCGTACGTGACTGACGCCATCAAAGAAGGCGAAAGAATATGGCCGAAGTGAATGTTTATTATGACCCGCTGGGGCGCACGCTAACCGTTTGGTTTGGCCGTCCGCAGGCGGAGTACGTCTGCGAAGAGACGGGCGAAGAAGTGGTGTTGATGAAAGACCACAAAGGCCGCGTCATTGGCTTCGAGCGGCTGAATTATCCTGCAAAAGGCAATGGCTCCCAGCCGGTCCGAATGGCCTTTGAAACTCTGTCCCAAACGGCTTGATACTTTGCCGCCGCGCTGGCGAAGGAAAAGAAAGCCGAACTCGTCACCGGCGACCCGGAATTCAAAGCGCTGGCACAAGAAATCAAAATCGTATGGCTGAGATGAAGAATCATGCTATTGCAAATGAGAGCGCAGGCAGTTAAGTTCGACTCGAAATGCCGGTTGACAATCACTGGTTTAGACCGTTAATTAAGAATGATAGCGCACCGGGGCGCGGATGATTTATCTACCCCCCGCTCGACACGCCGGTAACGGCCTCGGGCGGGGTTATTTTTTATATGCCCACTGAACCTGCAATCAAACGCGCCGTTGCATTCGTTGACGGCCAGAATCTCTTTTACGCGGCAAGAAATGCTTTTGGATACACGTTCCCAAATTACGATGTCGCCGCGTTGGCGGCTGCATTGTGTCAACAGCAGAATTGGCAATTGCGGCAGGTTCGCTTTTATACCGGCGTTCCTGACGCGGCGGATGACGCGTTCTGGAATCATTTTTGGACGGCAAAGCTCGCGCAGATGGGCCGGCAGAACGTTCACGTTTTCTCACGGCTGCTTCGTTATCGCAATCAAACCATTCCCCTGCCCAACGGACAAACGCACACCTTCCTGGTTGGACAGGAAAAGGGCATTGATGTTCGGCTCGCGCTCGACATAGTGAGCCTTGCATACAATGGAACTTATGACGTGGCGCTGGTCTTGAGCCAAGACCAGGATTTATCGGAAGTGGCTGACGAAATCCGCCAAATCGGCCAGCGGCAAAACCGCTGGTTGAAAATGGCGTCGGGATTTCCGTTCAGTCCGGCCAGCCCCAACCGTCGCGGCGTAAACGGCACTGACTGGATAAAGATCGACCGCGCCACCTACGACAGGTGTCTTGATACCCGCGACTACCGTCCGAAGCGAAAAACGTAGCCAGCCAAGTTTCGCGTCAAAGCGGTCGCCCAACTCCCATTTTGCGGGGCGTGGCAGCAACTCTTCAAAATTCCTCGTCGAACACAACTAAAATGAACCTACTATGGATTGACCCCAAACTCGTTTTCGGGTAATAATGCGCAGTTACTGAGGAGTGAAACGTTCTCCGATACGTTACGCGGTCCTTTGGCGTTTTTCTTTGGCCAGACGGAGGGATAAGCCCACCCATTTTTCGGTCAGCTCTCGGAGCCGCTTGTAGTTGGCCA